>JAFSKK010000063.1 GCA_017448965.1 Bacteroidaceae bacterium
CGCAAGCTCCACTTTCTTGGAGTTAAAGAAGTTAAAGGAGTTAGAGGAGTTAAAGCCGAATGTAATGCTGGCGTGAGAACTCCTCTCCACAGTTGACAGAGTATAGGCTTTAACTCCTATAACTCCTTTAACTCCTGAGCGCCATCGCGTAGCGCTTTGCTCGCAAAGAACCGGTAACTTCCGAAAGTTGAGTTAATTAATTATTATTATAATATTAAAAACTTATACATATAATGTCCTTCTTCCGTCCTTCTCTCGCTGCCCAAACAGCTTCATGTCTACTTTCCTACTTTCTTACTTTCTGTATTTGTGTCTGTACCATGTAATACTGACGTAATCATGCCGACTCCACTAACGTAATCACGTGAAAGTAATAATCGTAAATGCGCCAACGCAACCTGCACTGCCTCAAAATCGGTGTGAGTCACACCGAGGGCGGCGGTCTGAGTCACACCGGTAGGGTCGGTGTGACTCAGACCGTTTTTGAGACTCTTACAGAGGGGTCTTGGTGGTGGTTGGTTTGAGGGTGTTGGGGCTTTGGCGAAAAAAAGAGGCAGCGTCGAATTTGACACTGCCTCTTTCACGTGTTATGGAGTTTCTTTGTTTATGAGCATTTGATGCGCTGGCCAGTTTTCAGGACAGCGTTAGACTTGAGACCATTCAGCTTGCGCAACTTGTCAACAGTTGTGTTGTGCTTGCGGGCGATAGAGTAAAGGGTGTCGCCAGATTTCACGGAGTAGGAAACAGCCTTTGATTTTGCTTTAGCCTTTGGCTTGGCAGTTGTTGCGGGCTTAGCGGCAGTTTTTGCAGGTTCTGCAGCAACTTCAGCCTTAGGTGCAGCGGCTACTACAGTTTCTCTTTGAGTGTTCTCTGCTTCAATGTGGTTGGCACTGCGAGTTGCTGCTGCAACAGCATTGCCATTGGAGATGCCGCTGTTCAGCACGAAGTAGTCGCCTGTTACGTCTTGGTTGACAAAGTCAAACATCAGAGCAGGGTTGATAGGCTTGCCCAACACGCGGGTCTCGAAGTGCAGGTGAGAACCAAATGACTTACCTGTGTTACCGCCCAATCCGATAGGTTCGCCAGCGCGGACAACCTGATTCTTCTTTACGAGTTGCTTGCTGAGGTGGCCGTAGAGTGTCTCCAAACCATTAGGGTGACGAATCACGAGGTAGTAGCCATAGCCACCGCCGTTGTATTTGCAGATACGCACCTTGCCGTCAAAAGCAGCGCGGATGGTGTCGCCAATGTAGACCTTGACGTCTAATCCCTCATGCATACGTCCCCAGCGAGGACCAAATGGAGAGTTGATTTTACGGCTTGGGGTAGGCATGTGGAAGCCTCTCAAGTCTATTTTGTAGTTGGATGGCACGGAGCCAGCGCAACTTCTGATGTTGTCAGTCCAATCTTGATAGATGTGTGCAGCAGGCTCGTTGAGGTCTGCAGAGATAGCTGCGGTATTGTTGAGTCTTACGTTGTGGATGTCTTTGAGTCTCTTGTCGGATGGAGCCTGACGTGCGATGTTGTCCTGAGCGAAACCACTGATGGAAACCATGGAAAGCACTGCTATTCCGACTGTTTTCTTGATGCTTGAAAAATTCACGATTCTTTTAATTTTAGGGGTTTGTTTAATAATTTGTTAGTACTCATCATTAGCGTATAAGTACTGGAATACGCCAGGAGTGTAATCGAAGATTTCCTCTGGCTTGAAGAACCTGTTTAGCTCAATCACTGCGTTTTCGGGAGAATCGGAGGTGTGGATGATGTTCTCTTGGAAACTCATACCGAAGTCACCACGGATGGTGCCCGGCGCGGCTTTTCTGGAGTTTGTGCTACCTGTCATCGAACGTACTGTTTCCACAGCATCAACACCTTCGTAGCAGCAGCAAATAACAGGAGAAGCCATCATGGAGTTCTTGATGCGCTGAAAGAAGGGCTTGCCTGCCAAGTGAGCGTAATGCTCATTCAGTAACTCGTCTGTCAGTTGCATCATCTTCATGCCAGCCAAACGCAGACCTTTGCGCTCAAAACGGGCTGTCACTTCGCCTACGAGTGCGCGCTGTACTGCACCTGGCTTCAAGATTACAAGAGTTTTCTCCATTGTTTTTTTCCGATTGTCTCTTTTCGCGTTGATATTTGGAGTTTTGCCCTGATGGACACACTCACAGTTGCTATCAAATTCAATTCTCGGTGCAAAGATATGGCTTTTTTTTGAGTTTCACAAGGATATGGCCATGTTTTTACACTTTTTTCACATATCGAGACACTTTTTCACCTCTGCTTCGACGTTTGTCAACTTTTCTTTGCAATAAGCCACTAAAGCCTTGGCTTCTTTCAAATTGGCGGCCAGGGAGTCGATGTCCATCTCTCCGCTTTCGGTTTTTGCCACAATTTGTTCGAGGCGTTTCATCGCCTGTTCGTAGGTCATGTTTTTTTCCATGTTACGGTTGATTTGAGGGTTCCAGATGCTAAAGTTGTTTCTATTTCGTCGCCTTCTTTTATCTCGTTGGCGTCTTTGATGGCCTTGCCTCCTATCCGTGAGATGCTGAAGCCCAGACGTAGGATTCTTTCGGGTTCTGCATTGCTTAACTTATTCTCCATCAATTCAATGCGTTTTCGCTCGTTGCTGAGGGAAAGGGGGACGTGCAACGTGATTCGTTGGTCGAGTAAGGAGATGCGGCTTTTGGCTTTTTCGAAGTGCTGGGTGCAATTGCGAATCAATGTCGTGGTCATGCGTCCCATGCGTAAGTCTTCCCTTGTTTTGATGATGGAGAAGAGCATGGGGAGTTGGTTCGCCAGCATTTTGACCCGTGCGGTCTCGTTGAGAAGACGCTGATTTGTGTAGGTGGTGATTCGGAGTGCCAAGTCTTCTACCGTGTCGAGTTCTTCTTCTTGGTGATGGATGAGAAACTCGGCTGCAGCCGTGGGGGTTTTTACACGTGTGTGGGAAATCATGTCAATCACGGTGTCGTCTCGCTCATGTCCGATGCCGGTGATGATGGGCAGAGGGAATTGTGCGATGTTTTCAGCTAAGGCAAGCGAGTCAAAACCTTGCAAGTCTGATGTGGCACCACCGCCTCGGATGATGACCACCACATCCCATTCGCCTTGTTGCTCCATGATGCGGTCGAGTGCGGCTATCACGCTGCTTTCCACCTCGTTGCCCTGCATGCTGGCTTGAAACAGAGCTGTCTTGAAAGCCAAACCCCGTTTGTTCTGGTGCAGTTGGTTGCAGAAGTCTCCATACCCGGCAGCAGAGGCGGAAGAGATGACGGCGATACGTTGCAGAAGTCGTGGCAGAGGGAGTTCTTTGTTCATGGTGTCAATGCCTTCCTCTTTCAGTTGCTGTAGAATCTCCTGTCTCCGTCTGGCAATGTCCCCCAGCGTGTAAGTCGGGTCGATGTCAATCACGTTCAGCGAATAGCCGTAGAGTTCATGGAAAGTGACTTCCACTTTCATCAGGACTTGCATGCCTGCCGCCAGCGTTTGTCCTGTCGTGTGCTCAAAGGTGGCCTTGATGAGTCCCCATTGACTTGCCCATGCTTGTGCTCGTGCTTTGGCTATAATGCCATTTCCGCGTGTGTCTTTCTGCACCAATTCCATGTAGCAATGGCGGTTTGTGCGCAGTTCGTTGATTTCCGCCTGCACCCAATAGGCATCGCTTAGCGTCAGTTCCAGTGTCTGTCTGACAAGCCCGTTCAGTTCGTGTAGTGTCAATGCTTTCATTTTCGGCTTTACACACTGGGGCGTTTCCCTTCTAACACATGCAGAAACGTCTCATAGTTCCTGTCGATGTGGCTTAGTTCGTATTGTTCTATCTTGAGCGAGAATCGTGCAGGCAGGTCGTCCAAGTCAAAATAAGCTTTGATGAGGCACACGGCATTGAACGCTCTGTCGTCTCTTCGCTTGATGATGACCATGCAGCATTTTCTCGCTATGACCTTGTCTTCTATCAGCTTGAGTGTCTTGAAGATGAGGTAGTAGGAAAGAGGGGTGTCCATTTTGAGAAGCATGGACAGTTGGGTCACCTCGTTGTCTATGTGGAAAGCCTGAAACATGCTGGTCATTTGTTTCTCTGTCTGCATTGCTGGCGTCATCATGTTGCAGAGTTTTACGATGGATTCCGTGTTGGTTTCCTTTAGGTGTCCGTACAGTTTCTCCACGCTCTCAGTGTTGAAATTGAGCGTTCCCTCTTCTGCCAGATGCTTGACGGCTGTTGCCCCGCTGATGAATGCGGCTCGCTTAAATATAATAATGTGCAAAAAGGTTTCCCAAAACAGATCATTCTCCAAGTCGGTCAGCACTTCTTCCCTCATCACACGCTCCATGCGCCTAAACTCCATGTTGCTCAGGCTCTTCAACATCCGCTCCAATCCGTTCCAGTCGCGTGCGTTGATCAATGTCAGTGCTTTTTCTTTGTTGTAATTCAAAAAGAATGTTCTTTCCTCGTGGAGGATGGTTGTGAAATAAATTTTTCACAAAGATACTGATAAAAACGATTATGAAACAAATGAATCCAAATAAATTGCATTCTTTCGTGCCAAAACATCTCTTTTGGGCACATGCGAGGCAGAAAAGATGCGTTTTTCGACCTGCCATTTTGTAAAGTTGCAAGAAACCCGTATCTTTGCAACATTCGGGCGGGTTCGTGGTCAAGATGCGCCCTGTTGGTTTGAAATAAACGTCAAATTATAATTATTATGGCTTTAATTGAAAGTATTATTGCGCGTGCAAAAGCAAATAAGCAGCGCATTGTGCTCCCGGAGTCACTGGAGGAGCGCACTCTGACTGCCGCCGACAAGTGTCTGGCCGACGACATAGCCGAGATTATTCTTATCGGCAACAAGGATGAGATTTTTGCTCAGGCAGAAAAATTGGGGCTGAAGAACGTTGGCAAGGCGACCATCATTGACCCTGCTACTTCGGAGAAGACGGAAGAGTATGCTCAGTTGTTGTTCCAACTCCGCCAGAAGAAGGGCATGACGATTGAGAAGGCTCGTGAGCAAGTGCTGAATCCATTGTATTTCGGATGTCTTATCATCAAGAGTGGTGATGCTGACGGACAGATAAGTGGTGCGTTGTCCACGACGGGTGATACGTTGCGCCCGGCACTTCAGATTATCAAGTGTGCGCCTGGCATCACCTGTGTGAGTGGTGCAATGCTGCTCATTACCCAGACACCGCAGTATGGTGAAGAGGGAGTGCTTGTGATGGGCGATGTGGCGGTGACTCCGATGCCTGATGCTGCTCAGTTGGCACAGATTGCTGTATGTACCGCACAAACAGCCAAGAGTGTGGCAGGCTTTGCAGATCCTCGCGTGGCGATGCTGTCATTCTCGACGAAGGGGAGCGCGAAGCATGAGGTGGTGGACAAAGTGGTTGAAGCCACTCGTTTGGCAAAGGAACTTGATCCCGCACTCAAGATTGATGGCGAACTGCAGGCTGATGCGGCACTCGTTCCCTCTGTAGGTCAGAAGAAGGCACCTGGTAGTGAAATCGCAGGAAAGGCGAACGTGTTGGTGGCTCCTTGCCTCGAAGTGGGCAACATCGCCTATAAACTCGTGCAGCGATTGGGAAATGCTGATGCGATTGGCCCCATCCTTCAGGGTATTGCTCGTCCGGTGAACGACTTGAGTCGTGGTTGCTCGGTGGATGATATTTATAAGATGGTAGCTATTACGGCTTGTCAGGCAATGGACGCAAAATAAAGTTTAAAGTTTAGAGTTTAAAGTTTAGAGAGTTTATGAAGAAGATTTTAGTGCTGAACTGTGGTAGCAGTTCAATTAAATACGCTTTGTATGATATGGCCGACCAGTCGGTCATCACGTCGGGAGGCATCGAGAAGATTGGCCTTCCTGACTCATTTATTACTGTGAAGCTGAATGGCGAGAAGCATAAGATGGAAAAGCCAGTCAAGGAGCATACCGCTGGTGTTCAGTGGATTTTTGAAGTGCTTACGACAGGTGAGTATGCTGTGTTGAAGAGCCTTGACGAACTGGATGCTGTGGGTCATCGTATGGTGCATGGTGGTGAAAAGTTCAATAAGTCTGTGCTGCTCACACCCGATGTGATGGAGGCTTTTGCTGCTTGTAATGATTTGGCTCCACTCCACAACCCTGCCAACATCAAGGGTGTGAATGCTGTGAGCGCTTTGTTGCCCAACATTCCACAGGTAGGTGTGTTTGATACAGCTTTCCATCAGACAATGCCTGATTATGCCTATATGTACGCTTTGCCTTACGAACTCTATAGCAAGTATGGAGTGCGTCGTTATGGTTTCCATGGTACGAGCCATCGCTATGTTTCGCAGCGTGTGTGCGAGTTCCTTGGTGTGAAGCCTGAAGGAAAGAAGATCATCACTTGTCACATTGGTAATGGTGCTTCTATCGCAGCTGTGAAGGATGGCAAGTGTGTAGATACTTCAATGGGTTTGACACCACTGGAGGGTCTTATCATGGGTACTCGTTCTGGTGATATTGATGCAGGTGCAGTGACCTTCTTGATGGATAAGTTGGGACTTGACACGAAGGGTATCAGCAACCTTCTGAACAAAAAGTCTGGTTTGCTGGGTGTGAGTGAAGGTTTCTCTGACTTCCGCGATATCCTTGCAGGTATTGCTGCTGGCAATGACAAAGCTCGTTTGGCCAAGGATATGTATTGCTATCGCATCAAGAAGTACATCGGTGAGTACGCAGCCGCTATGGGAGGTGTGGACATCATCCTCTTCACAGGTGGTGCTGGCGAGAATCAGTACGAGGTGCGTGAGGGTGCCACAAAGGGTTTGGAGTTCATGGGTATCAAGCTCGACGATGCCAAGAACAAGGCTTGTCGTGCGAAAGAGGCTATTCTATCTGCCGATGACTCGCAAGTGACCATCTGCTGCATCCCTACGGACGAGGAACTGATGATTGCGTTGGATACACTGGAATTAACGAAGTAAGTTAAAAAGGAAAAATGAGCGAAGAATATAACGACAACGAAGAAATCATGGAGGAGCCATTGGAGGATGAGGCGTTGGACGCATCTCCTCCTTCGGGACAACCGCCGAAGAGTGACTATGACCCCACCTTGATGAAAGACAGCATCACTCACCATCTGAGTGGCATGTACCAGAACTGGTTCCTGGATTACGCTTCATACGTGATTCTGGAACGTGCTGTTCCCCACATTATGGACGGTCTGAAACCTGTGCAGCGACGCATTCTCCACTCGATGAAGCGGATGGATGATGGACGCTACAACAAGGTGGCGAATATCGTGGGACATACGATGCAGTTCCACCCTCATGGTGATGCCTCCATCAAGGATGCGTTGGTGCAGATGGGACAGAAGAATCTGCTCATCGACTGCCAAGGAAACTGGGGTAACATCCTCACAGGTGATGATGCTGCCGCTGGTCGTTATATTGAGGCTCGACTTTCGAAGTTGGCACTCGATGTCTTGTTCAACCCCAAGACTACCGAGTGGAAACTTTCATACGACGGACGTAACAAGGAACCAATCTCCTTGCCTGTCAAGTTCCCGCTCCTCCTCGCTCAGGGAGTGGAAGGCATTGCAGTGGGTTTGAGTTCTAAGATTCTGCCCCATAACTTCAACGAACTTTGTGATGCGGCAGTGCATTACCTGCATGATGAGCCTTTCCAACTCTATCCTGACTTTCAGACAGGTGGCTCCATTGATGTGTCGAAATACAACGACGGTCAACGTGGAGGTTCAGTGCGTGTACGTGCCAAGATTGAGAAGCGTGACAGCAAGACCTTGGCCATCACCGAGATACCTTATGGAAAGACGACGGGTTCACCATCGAAGCCCAGCCAGTTCATTGACTCTATCCTCAAGGCGATAGAGAAAGGCAAGATCAAGGCACGTAAGGTGGAGGACTTGACGGCAGCAGGTGTGGAAATTGTCATTCATCTGATGCCCGGTGCATCGAGTGATAAGACCATTGATGCTCTCTATGCCTTTACTGACTGCGAAATCAGCATCTCTCCGAACTGCTGTGTCATTGATGACCGCATGCCGAAATTCTTGACGGTTAGTGATGTGTTGCGGAAGAGTGTGGATTACACGAAGCATCTCATTAAGCGGGAACTGGAGATTCGTCGCGGAGAATTGCTCGAGCAGCTTCACTTCTGCTCTTTGGAGAAAATCTTCATTGAGGAACGCATCTATAAGGCCAAGGAGTTCGAGAATGCCAAGACGATGGATATTGCCTGTGAGTATGTCGATTCCCGTTTGAAGCCTTTCTATGAGCTGTTTGTGCGTGAGGTGACCAAGGACGATATCTTGAAGTTGATGGAGATTAAGATGGCTCGCATCTTGAAGTTCAACAAAGATAAAGCCGACGAGTTGATTGCTCGCTTGAGAGCAGAACTGGAACAGATAGAACGTGACCTCGCAAATCTGGTGGAGGTGACTGCCGAATGGTTCCGTTTCCTTCAGAAGAAATATGGTGCCGAGCATCCGCGTCTCACAGAGATTCGCAACTTCGACACTATCCAGGCAGCCACTGTGGCAGAGGCCAACCAGAAACTTTACATCAATCGTGCTGAAGGTTTCATCGGTACAGGTTTGAAGAAGGATGAGTTCATCTGTAACTGTTCCGATATCGATGACATCATCATTTTCTACAAGGATGGTACTTACAAGGTCATCAAGGTGGCAGAGAAAGTCTTCATCGGTGAGACGGAGCGTTGCAAAGCAGAGAAGCGCAAGGTGGAGGTGATTCATGTGGCGGTGTTCAAGAAGAATGACACACGAACCATTTACAACGCCACCTACAAAGATGGCGCAACAGGTGTCACCTACATCAAGCGATTCAATGTGCCGAGTGTTACGCGTGACCGTGAGTATGACTTGACGATGGGTACACCCAAGTCTCGAGTGACATGGTTCTCTGCCAACAGTAATGGTGAGGCGGAAATCATTAAGGTGACGTTGAAACCCCAAGAAAAGCTGAAGAAACTGGTCTTCGAGAAGGATTTCAGTGAAATTGATATCAAAGGCCGAATGGCAAGGGGCAACCAGTTGACCAAGCACGAGATTTTCCGCATCCAACTCAAGGCTCATGGTGGCAGTACGCTTGGTGGTCGTAAGGTTTGGTGGGATCCCGATGTTCAGCGTATCAACTACGATGAACATGGAGAGTATCTGGGTGAGTTCCAGAACAACGACCAAATCCTTGTTGTCTTGCAGACGGGCGAGTATTACTTGACCAACTTCGATTCCAACAACCATTACGAGCAGAACATCCTGCGTATAGAGAAGTTCAAGGCAAAGAAAGTGTGGACGGCCATCTTGTGGGATGCCGACAACCAGAACCAGCCCTACATCAAACGTTTCATGTTCGAGGATTCGAAAAAGAAGCAGAGTTTCCTCGGAGAGAATCCAGAAAGTAAGCTCATTCTTCTGACCGACACGTCATATCCTCGCTTCGAACTCACCTTCTGTGAACCCGACACCTTCCGTGGTCCGCTTGAGGTGGATGCTGATGAGTATATCGCAGTCAAGGGATTCAAGGCCAAGGGCAAGCGGCTTACCACCTATGCTCTCGATCAAGTGACGGAACTTGAGCCGACTCGAATTCCAGAGCCGGAGGTGGAAGAAGAACTGGAAGAGAAATTGGAAGAAGTGATAGACCCTGATGAGGGAAAAAGCGATGGTGATATCCGTGACGAAATCACAGGACAACTGAAACTATTCTAAGGCTCCAGTTCTGAGGGGGAACCATTCGAAGCTGACACGATGAGACACTTATATAATATAATAATGTGTAAAGGCTTGGCAACAGTAGTAATGCTGTTGCTGAGCCTTTGTGTTTATGGGCAGGAAACCATCACCCTGCCGCTTAACAAGGAATCGCTCCATTCAACTATGATAGGTGTGGGAGGAGCGAACATCCTGGACACATACTTGTCGCCCTACAACTACACGGGAACTGACATCCGAATTCAGCGCGAGACTCAGCGCATGACGACATTGTGGGGTGGAAGGGTATCTAACCAGCTGTTGATAGATGTGAATGGAGCCATTAACAAGAACCATGTCCGCAATATTAAGGAATATGCTGGAGGTATCCGTTATTCCCAAGGATGGTTCTATCAGTTCGCAGGTGGTAATACTGTCAATCCCGTGGAACGTTCATCCTCGCCATGGAACCTTGCTGCAGGACTTGCTGCCTCTGGTTATCTTGGCGGTATTTACATTGACAGAAGTGGTAACAACCCAGCACAAGCCAAAGCTGACCTCATGATTGACCTGAGTGCAATGGCTACCTACGATATGGTCATTGCTAAACATCATTATCTTTGGCGTTATCAGGTGGCTGTTCCTCTCATGGGCATTGCTTTCTCGCCCAACTACGGGCAGAGTTACTATGAGGCCTTCAGTCTCGGACAAAGTGACCACAATGTGGTCTTTGCCTATCCTGGCAACATGCCTTCCATGCGCCATCGTCTCACTCTCGACATCCCCATTCGTCGCACGATTCTTCGTGTGGGTTATGTGGCACAGTTTAATCAATCTACGTTTAATCACTTGAAGTACCATAGTTACACGCATGACTTCATGATAGGCTTCAACAAATACTTCTACCGCAGATGAAAAAGATACTTTCATTGATCGTTTTAGGCTTGTCACTCATGGTTTTCCATTCTTGTGTGCAGGAAGATGACTATGATAACTCTAAGCGGGGTAACTTCGAGGCTTTGTGGAAAATCATGGACGAGCACTATTGTTTCTTCGATTACAAGAAAGGAGAACTGGGTGTTGACTGGGATGAAGTGCATGCGCGTTATGCAGCCAAGGTGAATGAGGGCATGGACAACACCCAACTTTTCGAGGTGCTCACAGCCATGCTTTCTGAACTGAAAGACGGTCATGTCAACCTCAGCGCCTCTTTCGATTTCGGACGCAATTGGAGTTTCTACGAAGATTATCCTGAGAACTATAACGACAGCATTGCCAAACTCTATTTGGGACATAACTACTCCATTGCCTCAGGGCTTAAATACATTACCCTTGACGACAACATCGGCTATGTGCGATGTGAGAGTTTTGAGGACGGCATTGGTGATGGAAATGTCAGTTCCATGCTCAATGCGTTGGCGAATTGCAATGGACTCATCATCGATGTGCGTGGCAATGGTGGTGGACAACTCACAAAGGCTCAAACCCTGGCTTCCCACTTCACCAACAAGAAACTGCTGGTGGGTTATGTCTCTCATAAAACGGGGAAGGGCCGCAACGACTTCTCCACACCCAAGGCTGTCTATCTTGATCCTGCTTCCGATGGATTCCGATGGCAGAAACCAGTTGTGGTGTTGACCAACCGAGTTGTCTATTCTGCTGCCAACGATTTTGTGAAGTGCATGAAGTTGTGCCCCCATGTCACCATCATGGGCGACCGCACAGGTGGTGGCTCTGGCATGCCGTTCTGTAGTGAACTTCCTAACGGATGGACGGTTCGCTATAGTGCCGTCATCTTCTAC
Organism: Bacteroidaceae bacterium; assembly: GCA_017448965.1. Classification (GTDB taxonomy): domain Bacteria; phylum Bacteroidota; class Bacteroidia; order Bacteroidales; family Bacteroidaceae; genus Minthosoma. The sequence continues at coordinate 11,490 of JAFSKK010000063.1, forward strand.
GATGCGGATATGCAGCAGACCGAGTTTGGCATAGAACCTCACATTGCCCTTAGCATGTCAGGAGCAGACATCGCACAGAAAAAGGACACCTACATCGAAAAAGCACGGGCTTATTTAGGGGCCGAAAAATGAAAATCTCCTGATTTTTAGTTTTTAGTTTTTTGTATTCGGTTTTTATTCTTACCTTTGCACTCACAAAGCGCTTGTGGCGGAATTGGTAGACGCGCTAGACTTAGGATCTAGTATCTCTGATGTGCAGGTTCGAGTCCTGTCAGGCGCACAAATCTTTGTTGAGAAGGTTGAAAGAAACCCTTTTATTGGAAGAAATATGAAGAACTTTTTAGCTCTTGTAAAGGAAAGGTATAGTTGTCGTGACTATCAGAGCCGTGATGTAGAACAGGAAAAGGTTGACTACATCATGGAGTGTGTTCGGTTTGCGCCGTCAGCGGTTAACCGTCAACCTTGGAAGTTCCGTATCGTGAAAAACGAAGAGGAACGGGCAAAGTTGTGCCAATGCTATCATCGCGACTGGTTTGCTACGGCACCGATGTATATCATTGCTTCCATCTTGCATGATGAGGCTTGGGTGCGTTCCGACGGTAAACCACATGGAAACATCGACATTGCTATTGCTGTGGAGCATCTTTGTCTGGCAGCGACAGAGCAGGGATTGGCCACTTGTTGGGTGTGCAATTTCGATGCAGCCTTATGCCAGAGCCTTTTCCCCTGTGCCGAGAATGAGGAGCCAGCAGTTCTTATCCCGTTGGGTTATGCTGCGGATGAAGCCAAGGAAAAGAAACGGAAAGATATTGGTGAGATATTGAAATAGAAAAAGGTGAAGAGTTTGATGCTCTTCACCTTTTTTTTATTCATCGGTATCTGTGTCCTCCTCCGTGTCGTCACTCTTCATGTCGCGTTTACGTCTCACGCTGACTTTCACATTGTGCTTCTTGGGGGTGACTTTGCTCTCGCTTTCTTCTTTCTTTTGTGCCTTAGGAGCCTTTTCAGTTTTAGGAGCTTTTTCTGCTTTTGGAGCCTTTTCAGTCTTAGGGGCTTTCTCTACTTTAGGAGTCTTTTCAGCCTTAGGAGCCTTTTCAGCTTTTGGGGCTTTCACTACTTTAGGAGTCTTTTCAGCCTTGGGTGCCTTTGCTTCTTTAGGTGCCTTTTCAGCCTTTGGCTTTTTTTCTTCCTTGGCTGATTTTGAGGCGGCAAGGCTGGCTTTTCTTCTTTCTACAACAGTTTGGGGCGTATTAGTCTTTGGTGCACTTGCTTTTGCTGCACTTGCTTTTGCTGCGCTTGTTTTTGGTGCGCTTGTTTTTGGTGCGCTTGTTTTCGGGGTGGTTGTTGGAGGGGTGACCACTTTGGGTGTGTAGGTCTTTCCCTTGGCTTTTGCCTTTCTTGCGGCAAGTTTGTCTTTTTGGATTTGTCGGCGTGTACGTTCCAGGTCGCGTGTCAGTCTTGTCACTTCACGTTCGTCGGCTTTCAGTTGTGTACGGCTGGCGCGCACCTTCTCTTTGGCCGTTCTGATACGTGTCTTCAGATCCTGCACCACGTCTTCGTTTGTGGTGGGAGTGGGTGCTTGGGTTTGGGCTGTCATGTTGATGTTCAAAGCCAATGCCAGCAAAAGTGATAGGATGATTTTCCCGTTCATTATCAGTGTTGTTTGGTGGTTTCTGTGTGCAAAAGTAGGGATTTTATACCATAAATCATGGCTTATCATGGATAAAATTATCGCTTAGGTGTCAAAAAAGGTGCTCCTACCATACAAAACCCAACTCTTCAAGCAGTTGGCATTCTTGGGAGTTGTCGGGCAAGGCGGGTATGATGCCTTGAGTGGTGTTCATGGCTTGATAGTGGAGCAGGGGAACCAGCATGGCCAGTCGTTCGGGGTTGTTCATGGCCTGTTGGAGGGTGTTTTGGAATTGTGTGTCGCTAACGGGTTTGGGGTTTCCGTGCTGTTGGAGATAGGCAGCCAGTGTGGTGGTGTGTGGATTGTAGGGATGAAGGATGGTGCCGTTGGTGGCATGAGTAGCCAGCAGGAGTATGGCACGTGCGGTCAACTGGACAGGGGAGATGTCGATGGGGAGGTCGGCAATAGATTGTGGGTATGCTCCGAGGAAACGGAATGTGTCGAGCGCGTCGAGCAGCCCTCCATGTGCCTGTCCCTGTGGAGTGGCGAGGTTGCCGATGCGCATGATGGTGGCTTGCAATCCTTGGTGAGCGATGGCCTTCAGAATGTGCTGTTCAGCTATCGCTTTGGATTGAATGTAAGGATTGTGTAATCCTGTATGCCTGTTGGGTTTGGCGTCTTCTTGAGGCAGAAGGGCGACGCTGAGTGTGGAGATGTGGATGAGCCGTGCCGACTTGGCAAGACAGAAACTGATGATGCGGTCGGTGCCGTAGATGTTGGTGTCTTCGATGATGTTGTCGGCAGCGAAGTGGCGTGTGTCGGCAGCACAATGGATGACGCTGTTGATAGTGGCTGGCAGTTGATGGGGCGTGAAGGATTGGAGATCTCCTGCGATGGGGATGATGCGTGTGCCGAGATGAGACGCAACCCCTGTGCCGTCAAGGGTTTCGAGCAGACGTTGGTAGGCATGCGCCTCGTCGGAGGAGCGAACAAGGCAGTAGGCTGTTCCTGTTTCTGTGTTGAGATACTCGATGAGCACGTGACGGCCAAGGAAGCCTGTGGCACCCGTGAGAAGAATATCCCCGATTGGGGCGCTTCCACTACCTCTTTGCCGACATCGGGGACGTCGGTTGACCGACGTCGGGGACATCGGTTGACCGACATCGGGGACGTCGGTTTGGTGGTTGTTGAAGTGTTGAGTCAGTGCTTGTGGGGTGGGGTAAGCGAACACATCGCCGTAGGCGAGATGGATGCCGTGTCGGAGTGCCTCGGCTTGCAGGGAGGCGACCAAGATGGAGGTGCCGCCGATGTGGAAAAAATTGTCTGTGGCTCCCACGTGCGCAGCTCCTGTCACTTGAGCGAAGAGGTCGCACCAGAGGCGTTCCTCCTCATTGGCGGGGGCGACATCGGCAGGAGCATTAAGGGTGGGTTGGGGAAGGCGGAGGTAGTCGGTCTTGCCTGCTGTGGTGAGGGGCATTTCCGACAGTTGACAGAACAGGGAGGGCACCATGTAGGGAGGGAGGTTGCGGTTCAATTGCTCTGTGAGAAAGTCTTCCGTAAGGGTGCCTTCTGCCGTGAAGTAGGCACAGAGTTGTGGCTTGTCGTGAGGATGGATGATTGTGACGGCAGCATGGCGGATACCATCAATTTGGAGCAGCTGTTGTTCTATCTCATCTGGCTCAATGCGGTAACCGTGCAGTTTGAGTTGGCGGTCTTTTCTTCCGATATATTCCAGTTGCCCCTCCTCGTTCCAACGCACAAGGTCGCCTGTACGGTAAGTTTGGGCTTGAACGTGTGGGTTTTCCACAAAGGCTTCTTGGGTCAGCAGAGGTTGTTTCCAGTAGCCTTTGGCCATCTGTGGGCCAGCCAGTTGCAGTTCTCCCACTTCTCCTCTTGGCAAGAGGTGACCTTGGTTATCGACTACGTATGCCTTGAGATTAGGCAGAGGGCGTCCGATGGGGGGAGGTGTCTGCCCTTGCAGCAGACAATATGTTGCATCGACGGTGAACTCTGTGGGGCCATAAGTGTTGAAGACTCGCAGCGAGGTGTCTGGACAAGTAGATAGCCTCTCGCCACCTAAGCAGAGGTAGTCGAGGGGGAGTTGGAATTGTTGTGCCAGCATCACACCCAGATGAGTCGTGTAGCAACCGCCTGTAATGTGGTGATCGAGAATGAACTGGTGCATCTTTGGCAAATCGCGTCGGATGCTTTCTGGCATGATGTGGACGCTTCCTCCCACCGTGAGTGCCGGAAAGAGGTCTTCCACCGATGCATCGAAAGCGACGGACGAGTGACAACTGATGCGGCTCTCGGCAGTGAGGCCAAAAAGGTTCACGATGGAGTGGACGAAGTTGAGCAGGGCATGATGGGGTATCATCACGCCTTTCGGCTGCCCTGTGGTGCCAGAGGTGTAGATGATGTAGGCAAGATAAGAAGGAGAGGTCCTGTTGAAATCAAGGCTGATGGGCGTGGTGGATGAAAGATCCTCGTGTCCGTCAATGGTGGCAACCACTTGGGCATCCTCCATGATGTATCGTTTCCTGCTTTCTGGCCAATCCGTGTCGATTGGAACGTAAGCGGCACCTATACGCGCGACGGCGATAGCTGCCACAAGAAATGCTGTGTGCTGACCTGTAGCGATGGCCACGTGGTCTCCTGGCTTCACGGATTGATTCTGCATCATATAGGTGGCCAAAGCAGCAGAACGGCAGTTCAGTTCCTCGTATGTGAGGGAGGTCTCTCCATCGGTGACGGCGAGGGCTTGAGGTGTGCGTTTCACCTGATTGAGGAAGAGGCTGACGAAGGTCTGGCTGAGGTCATAGTCGAGTCGCTTTCCTTGTCCCATTTGCAGGAGTTCTGCTTTTTGGGCGTTGGTGATGATGTCGATGTCGGCAAGTGTGCCGTTGGGATGTTCCATCAGGTTCTGCACACAGGCGGCAACAGCATTTGCCATCCGTTGCAACCGTTGTTGGCTCCAAAGTGATGCGCTGGCTTCCGTCCGTATTTCGTAGTGCTTTCCTTTCGTGTAGATGGTGCAGCTCAGGTCATTCTTGGTGATGCCTTGCACGGGTTGGTAGCCTTGTGTGACCTCCCCTCCTGTGGTGGTTTGTTCAAGAATGTTGCTGCCTTGAAAAGCGAAGGTGGTGGACGGAGTCTTGCGAAGGTCGCGGCACAGATGGGTGATTGGGTAGGTTTGGTGACGGATGGTGCTCATTGTCCATCGTCGCAACTGACTAATGAAGTCAGAGACGCGCTGTCCCTCGTCAATCTGCACCAAGACGGGGAAGGAACTCACGAACATGCCGTATGCCTGCGCCAATCGATGATCAGTTCTGCCGTGATGGAGAGCGATGAATGCCACCTTCTGATTTCCGCTGAGACATGCCAACACGATGCTGAAGGCAGCCATGAAGAGATGGTTGGGAGTGGTGTTCTGATGTTGGCACCAAAGGTTGATGGTGTCGATGTCGAGCGTGGCACTCGCTTCTATCCGTTGTCCCCACGGATCAGCCACCTTGTCGGAAAGGCTGATGAAGTCGATGTTGTGGAAGTGCTCCTGATAGAAGAGGGCATCGCGCTGGTAGTTGTCGCTGTTGAACGATGCCTGTTCTGCTTCGGCATGCTGATAGAGGCCGTATGGATGAGGTGCCAGCGGTTTCCCTTCGTAGGCAGTGGGCAGGTCGTTGTTGAGAAAGGCGAGCGAGAGCGTTAAACCATCGCAGATGAGGTGGTGCATGTCGAAGAGCAGATAGTGATGCACTTCGGTTTTGATGACTTCGAAGCGCACCAGAGGTTGCCCGTTCAATGTCTCGAAGGGGCGCACAAAGCCCTTCTCGATATATTGTAGCGCCTCTTCCTCCGTGCTTTGTCGGCAGGTAAAAGGAAACTCCAAAGAAGAGTCAGCCCATTGGCAAGGCTCTCCTTTGGAGTTGATGGTGAATTGTGTGTGCAGTTCCTGTCGTGTTTCCCAGATTGTGTGCAATGCCTGTTCCAACCTGCCGATGTCGATGTTCAGCGAGAAGGGAACAACCGCTGGCAGGTTGTATGCTACAGATGTGGGGTCGGCTGTCCAGGCGTGATAGACTCCTATCTGGGATTGCAACAGGGGGTAGGTTTTCATTGTCTGTGCATGCTTGCTACAGCAGTTCAACAGTCTGCACGAGTTTGTTGCTGTTCGAGCCTTTGATGAGGATGAGGAACCCTTTAGGCTTTTTTGCGGCAAGGGCTGCTTTCACCTCGTCCACATTGGCAAAGAGGCGATAGTCGGAAGGGTGGTTCGTCTTGGCAAAGTTCTCGCCCACCAGCCACACCTGTTCGAAGCCGCCTTCACCAATCTGGTCAATCACCTTCTGGTGCTCTTCTTCTGACACATCGCCCAGTTCGCCCATCTGTCCGAGGATGCACATCTTGTGGTCGTCCTTGATGTATCGGAAATTGTCCAGCGCTGCCTTCATGCTGGTAGGGTTGGCGTTGTAGGCATCCACCACAAGGCGGTTGTCTTTCGTGATGGTCAATTGGCTGCGGTTGTTCGATGGTGTATATTCCTCCAGTGCCGCACAGATGTCGTTGGCAGGCACCTGGAAGAACGTGCCGATGCAGGCGGCAGCCAAGGCGTTGTCGAGGTTGTAGGAACCGATGAGTCGGGTTTGTACCTCTCCTTCTGTCCACTCCAGTTTCAGGAAGGGGTTGCACTCCACCAGTTGGCCTTTCACCAGCAGGTCGGGAGCATCCGTCTGTCCATACTTCACCAGTTTCAGCCCCTCGCTGATGCCCAGCAGATGCGGATTGTCGTTGTTGATGAATGCTGTGCCTTTCGTCTCCCTGAGGAAATCGTAGAGTTCACCTTTCGTGCGTATGACACCCTCGAACGAGCCGAATCCCAGTAGGTGCGCCCTTCCCACATTGGTGATGATGCCATAGTTAGGGCGCACAATCTCCACCAGCGTCTTGATTTCGCCCGGATGGTTGGCTCCCATCTCAATGACGGCCATCTCGTGTTCCTTGGTCAGTTGCAGCAAGGTCTTGGGCACACCGATGTGGTTGTTGAAGTTGCCCTGTGTGTAGAGCACGTTATACTTCTTCTTCAGCACGGCGGCAATCAGTTCCTTTGTGGTTGTCTTGCCGTTTGTGCCCGTGATGCCGACGATGGTGGTGCCGAGTTGTTCACGGTGATATCTTGCCAGTTGCTGAAGGGTGGTGAGCACGTCGTCCACCAGAATCAACCGTTGGTTCCCTTCCTCTGCATACTCCTTTTCATCGATGATGGCGTATGCAGCTCCCTGTTCCAAAGCAGCTTTTGCATAGGCATTGCCATCGAAAGTTTCCCCTTTCAGGGCAAAAAACATCGAACCCTCTGGCACATCGCGGCTATCGGTGGTGATGGTCGGATGTTGCAGGAAGTGTTCGTATAAATTCTTCAGTTCCATAATAATAGACCCTCTCTGTCCTTCGGACATCTCCCCCATAATGGGGAGAGCCATTCGGCGTGTCGGTCGAGGGTGAACCTTTTGTTTATTTTTTATAATCCTAACATTCCGCATGGTCTCCCCTCCCCATCATGGGGGAGGGGTGGGGGTGAGGGTCTTTATTTCAGTGCATTGATCAGATAGCTCTCCAATTCGTTGCTGGCCAGTCGCAGATGGAACTCTCCGCCCTGTGCCACACTGATGGCGCCTGTCTCTTCGCTCACGATGATGGCGATGGCATCGCTCTGCGAGGTGATACCCAGTGCGGCGCGGTGGCGCAATCCCAGTTCCTTCGGAATGTTGAGGTTGTGGCTCACGGGCAAGATGCAGCCAGCCGCCATGATGCGGTTGTGGCTGATAATCATGGCTCCGTCGTGCAGAGGAGAGTTCTTGAAAAAGATATTCTTGATGAGTTCCGTGCTGATGTTGGCATCAATCATCTCACCCGACTTGATGATGTCGCTCAACGACATCTCGCGTTCCAGAATAATCAGCGCACCCACCATGTTCTTGCTCATGTTGTCGCAAGCCAGCACGATGCGCATCAACTGCTGATCCAGATGCTCCTGATCGGTGCCCGCCTTGCGTTTGACGAAGAAACGAGTGATGAAATGGAGCCGCCGTTGCGAACCCAGAGTGAGGAAGAAACGCCTGATTTCCTCCTGAAACAGGATGATGAGGGCAATGACACCCACGCTCACCAGTTTGTCGAAGATGCTGCCCAAGAGTTTCATCTCCAGCATCTGCGACACCACAATCCACGTCACCACAAACACCAGGATGCCGTAGAAGATGTTGAGCGATCCCGACGACTTCATCAGCCGCCATGCGTAGTAGAGTAGCAGGGCGACCAACAAGATGTCGATAGCGTCTTTTATGCCAAATTCAAACACAACGTTTATTTACTATTTGACGATTTACTATTTACTGTTTTTTGATATAGTGTGACCACTTCCACCGCCTCCTTCACGTCATGCACCCGCAGGATGCTCGCTCCCTTTTGCAGAGCGATGGTGTTCACCACCGTAGTGCCGTTCAGTGCCTCGTCGGGTGCGCATCCCAGCAGACGGTAAATCATGCTCTTGCGCGACACGCCCACCAGAATGGGCAGTTCAAACACCTGCAACATGTCCTGATGTTGCAGCAGTTCGTAGTTGTGGTCGAGCGTCTTCGCAAACCCATAGCCAGGGTCGATGATGATGTCCTTCTGCCCCAGGTCTCTCAACTGCTGAATCTTCTCCGCAAAATAGAGCAGCACCTCCTTCATCAGGTCATCGTAGTGAGGAGCCTGTTGCATGGTTTGTGGCGTTCCCTTCATGTGCATCAGGATGTAAGGCACTCCCAGTTTCGCCACCGTTGCGAACATCCTCTTGTCCAGTTCTCCGCCCGAAATGTCGTTGATGATGTCAGCGCCCAGTTCCTCGATGGCCATTTTCGCCACATCGGCACGGAAGGTGTCGATGCTCACAGGCACCTCGGGCGCTTCCTCCCTCACGATGCGCACACCCCGTCGCAATCGCTCCATTTCTTCCTCCGCTGACACATCATCAGCCCCCGGACGAGACGAGTAGGCACCCACATCAATCATGCTTCCTCCTTCAGCCACGATTTGGCGCACACGCACACGAATGGACTCCTCCGTCTCCACGCGGCTCGCTGCATAGAACGAGTCAGGTGTCACGTTGAGGATGCCCATCACTTGAGGCGTGGAGAGGTTGAACAACCTTCCCCGCACATTGAGCGTGTATGGCACAGAAGCCTTCATCGTTGCAAAGTTACGACAAAACAGCCACGTCTCCAAACATTTCTTGGAAAAAATGGGGAAAAGGACGACTTCTGTTCTTCCAGGGGGTGGGAGGCGGCAGTGGAGTGAAGGGACAAGAGGCAGTGGAGAGTGAAGAATGATTGTTGTTGTTTGACGATTGCGTGTTAAGTACAAAAAAGAGCAAAAAGGGTTGCGGCGAGTTTCAAAATTTACAAAAATAGCAGGAGTGAGTTTCAAAATATACAAAACTTCATTTGCCTTTTGGCTGATTAAAAAAAAGTTTGTATCTTTGCACGTCCATTCGCCAGAGCGGTCATCATGACCACTGAGGATGAATGGGGCTATTGGGCATAAAATGATTCAAAAATTAAACATGTTATGATTCAGGGTCTGAAGCAAAAAGCTACATCAGGCATCCTGTGGACGGCGTTGCAGAAATACTCGACGATGCTGATACAGTTCGTGTCGGGCATCATTCTTGCGCGTCTGCTTACTCCCCACGATTATGGCTGCATCGGCATGCTGATGATTTTTATGCTTTTGGCTGAATCTTTTATAGACGGAGGGTTTGGATCAGCGCTGATCCAGAAAAAGAACCCCACGCAGACCGACTATTCAACTATCTTCTTTTGGAACATGGGACTGTCGGGGGTGCTGTATGCCGTTCTCTATTTGGCGGCTCCTGCTATTGCAAGATTCTATGATATTCCCCTGTTGAGTGATATATTGAGAGTTCAAGGGCTTGTCTTATTTGTCTATGCCTTCAACATTGTACAGCGGAATCAGCTACAAAAGCAACTAAACTTCAAAATTCTTTCCATCGTCACCATCCTGACATCCATTACAGCCCTTTCGGTCACCATCATCATGGCCTATCACGGCTTCGGTGTCTGGGCATTGGTGGCGCAGAATATGCTGACAGCAGCTATTCCTGCCCTTGTGTTCTGGTTCTACGTCAAGTGGCGTCCTCAGTTGGTTTTCTCCTGGCAGTCGTTCCATGAGTTGTTCAGCTTTGGTTTCTATATGTTCTTGACAAACCTGCTAAACCAGTTCGGTCACCAGATACAGGGCTTGCTGATTGGTAAGTTCTATAATGCAGACACGATGGGTTATTATTCCAAGGCAAATAGCACAGAGCGACTGGCATCAACCAGCATTTCGAAAGTGATGTCGCAGGTGACATATCCCCTTTATGCTGAACTCCAGCACGATAAAACTGCACTGGGCGACATGATCAGGAAGATCACATTGACGTTGTCCTACGTCACCTTCCCGCTCATGTTCCTTCTCTTGCTTTGCGCCAAGCCCCTTTTCATACTGCTCTATTCTGACAGATGGACGGACAGCGTACCTTATTTTCAGGTGCTTTGTATCGCAGGCTTGGCCTACAGTTTGCAATCCGTGAACTATCAGTCGGTGGCAGCTATAGGCAAAAGTAGGACGATGTTTGTGTGGACGTTCGTGAAGCGAGCTGTGGGCATCCTCTTCGTTGTTGCGGGTTTGATGCTTGATGGCATGAGGGGGTTGTTAGTGGGCATGGTGCTCAACACGTGGTTCTCTTATTTTGTTAATATTTGGCTTGTGTCCAAGCACATTGGTTATCGCTGGCAGAAACAACTCCTTGACGTTTCACCTGTTCTGTTGGTGTCCTCAGCCATTGCTGCATTCACCTATGCCATAGGGACCCTCTGCTCCCTTCCGCTTTATGCCGACGGAGTCCTGAAGTTCGCCATCTTTGTGGCACTGTATGCTGTATGTTCGGTACTGTTCCGTCTCGAGGCATATCAATTGTTTTGTGAGGCAGCAAAGCCGTTTACAAAGAAAATAAAACTAAAAATCCAAAAAAAATGAGTTTGTTAAATGACATCAAGATTTGGTTGACAGACCTTCTGTGCATCAGCAATTGGGATCGAAAGGCCGAGCGTAAGTTCTGGAAGATGCGCCGTCTCTATGAAAAGGGTGGCTATATCAATCGCAAACGTGCCAAGCGTATGGAGAACGAACTGTTAGAGAAGTATCAGCTACGCTTACCATGCACGGTGAAGATTGGCAAGAACTTCGAGATTCGCCATCCGAATAGCATCGGAATCGGTCCAACGGCTGAGATAGGCGACAACTGCAAGGTCTATCCTTACTTTGTGTCAATGGCGGTTCTGAAGGGTGACAGAGAAAGAAATCTAAATCACATCCGTCGTCATGCCAAGTTCGGTAACGACTGTATCCTTGGTGCCAAGGCCACTGTGATAGGCCCCGTCACCATTGGTGATGATGTCACCATCGGAGCTTGCGCCATTGTCACCAAAGACGTGCCCTCTCATAGTGTGGTGAAAGGTCTCAACCAGATACGTCCGAAGAGACCTGAAGAGATACCAGAGAAGTATAAGAAATGAAGGATTGAAGATTGATGAAAAAATATAAAATAGGATATACACAGGGAACATTCGATATGTTTCATATCGGTCATCTGAACCTTCTTCACCAGGCAAAGGAATTGTGTGAAGAATTGATTGTCGGCGTGAATACCGACCAATTGGTGAACGAATATAAGCATAAGGTGCCTGTTGTTAAGGAGCGTGACCGTGTAGCCATCATCAGTGAACTGCGGTGCGTGGACCGAGTGGTGTTGTGCGATACACTGAAGAAAACAGAAGCCTGGCAGCGACTGCGTTTCGATGCCATCTTCATCGGCAGCGATTGGAAGGGCAACGAACGGTGGAAACAGACGGAGAAAGATTTGAAACCTTTTGGAGCTGAGGTGGTTTATTTGCAGCATACCGATGGGGTGAGCTCGTCGCTCCTGCGGGATAGAGAAAAAAATAAAATCATTGATTAGACATGAAGATTTCAGCAATCATCAAGAAATGGGTTCGTCGGAGTTACATGTATCTCTGTTACATCACTCGGTCACGGAATGAGAAGTCGGTTTATTTCGCTTCTTTCCGAGGACAGTACTCCGATAACCCACGTGCTATCAGTGAGTGCTTGCATCAGATAGCACCCGACGTGAAAATCGTATGGATGGTCCAACCGAAATTCAAGAAATATCTACCAGACTATGTCAAAGCCGTTTCACCCTCTGTACGTTCATCGGTTAAGGCACAGGCATGGTCCAATGTGTGGGTGCTGAATTTCCCCTATAAAAAGAGTCAGGGAGTGTACAAAGGCCATGACCAATTCTATATCCAGACCTGGCACGGCGATCGGGGACTGAAAGCCGTCGGCTACCTTGCCAAGGATGTCAAGGGAAAGAGGCTTTTCGGCTTCGACATGTCAGAATGTGACCTCTATGTGGCCGGCTCGGACTATGGTGTCCGCAAAGCACGGCAGGCTTTCCGCTACGGTGGCGAAGTCATTGTTGAAGGTATGCCCCGCAATGATAAGTTAGTAAACGAAAAACAAAGCCAAAACGAAAACCAAAACGAAAAGGCTGAGATACGAAAGAGTTTGGGGATAGGAGAAGACGAGAAGGTGATGCTATACGCCCCAACATTCAGAGACAATTCAGACAATCAGTTGTGTGACCTTGACCTCGATGCGTCCATAGCAAGCTTAGAGGCTAACGGAGATAAATGGCTGTGCCTGATACGCGCCCATGCTGGGAAGAAAGAAAACACAACTTTTAACTCCCAACTTTCAACCCTCAACTATAAAGACGTGACCTCCTATCCCGACATGGCCGACCTGCTGTTGATTGCCGATCTGCTGATTACCGACTATTCCAGCAGTGCAGGTGATTTCATTCTCACTGGCAGACCTCTTGTGTTGGCACATTTTGACAGGAATGAATACGAATCCCGCGACCGTAACCTATGGATCAACCCTGAAGAGGCTGGCTATTTGGTGGCTAATGACCAAGATGAACTGAATCAAATACTCTCTCATCTCTATTCCTACGACCATCAGGCCATTGCCCATAAGATTAATCGTTTCTACGGAACCAAGGAAACGGGTTGTTCCTCTGTCGCTGTAGCTAAGAGAATTATCTTGGAACTGAACAAGAATTGATATTATAATATGATGACCGACTTCTACAGTTTTGACGAGTTTTCCATACCTCTGTGGATAAAGGCTCTTTTCTGGGGCCTCTATATGGTCGTGTTCGTTTATGCTGTATGGAAGTTGCTGCTTACTGCACCCAAGAACAAGCGGCATGTGAATGCCAGTTATTGGATTCTTCCCTATTTTATTGTATTCGCCGTGTTCTACTGTGTCAATGATGACTATTTCAGTTATCGTTCCTGGTTGAGAGTTCCAACTCTTGTCGATTGGCATAAAGAGCAGGTCTATGCCTATATCATTATGTTCTGTCGGTCGCTTCCTACTCGCCACGCTTTCGAAGTGTTCCGGCTGATTGTTTGGGGTGGAGCTCTTCTCTTGGTGTTTGGGATCACGCAGATGGGGCGCAGATTCCTGAATCCAGGGTTGGTCGTGCTATGTTTGTTCGTATTCTTCAGCGGCCATTTCTCATACGCCCGTGCTTCGCTGGCTATGGCTATGTTCCTCATGGGTGTGGGTATCTGTATGTGGGTAAAGCATCCTTTAGCAAAAATACTTGGGGTAGGGGTGGCGATATGCTCTTATTTTTTTCATCACGAATTGCTTATCGGCATTGCCTTGCTACCCTGCATGCTGCTGCCTTTCGAGTGGAAAAGGGCAAAAAAATATTCATTGATTCTGTTTGCCATTATCATTGCGGGTATCATTTTTATTAACTCAAATCTTGGATTCTTGGAGGATGTTTTCGGTAATGATGAATTAGCCGATAAGATAGAACACTTTAACGAACAGGAACAAAGAGTGTTCAGAATGAGTACCCTCATAAATTATCTCAATATTTTCTATCCCTTCACCCTCATCACTCTGTTCTTTCACAAGCATAAACGCCGTCGTAAGGCCGTTGCTGGGATGTATCGCATAACTTTCGTTCTCTTGATGGTGACGGTTGCCTTCTTTATCGTGTCAGGAGAACGCAGCGTTTACGCCTATCGTGTGCTGTACATTACAACGATTCCTCTGTCCATCATGATTGCATACTGCTACAATCAGGGTTTCTTCAAGAAGTATCAGCTTGTCATTATGCTCTTTTGGGCTTTTCTTACGAATAGTGTCCGACTCATTAATTCCATTTGATATGAATACAAGTTTTATTCTTCTTTTGAATTGTATATTCGCCGCCTTAAATGTTCAAGCCACTGTGGTTTCTTCTGAGGGAGGTCACATTGCCAACGGCCGTTATGTGATACCTGCAGGAAATCATATTGTTAGAATAGTGCCTGGAAAAAAAGCCTGGCTGACAGTTGGCGATAATACTGAGCTCGTAATCGAGGGCAATGTCCTGTTGGAAGGTAATGGTTTTAGTCAATGCGACATCATCAGAGTCACAGGTCGTAACGTGCAAATCCACGGGAAAGGCAGTATTGTCGGAGACAAGTTCACCCATACCGGCTCTGAAGGCGAATGGGGAATGGGTATCAGTTTCCGTGGTGCCTCCAATGCCACATTGCGTGGACTGACCATCAAGAATTGCTGGGGGGACTGCGTTTACGTGGGTAAAAAATCAGAGAAGATAACGATTGAGAATTGCCACTTGGACAATGGGCGGCGACAGGGAATCTCTGTCACTTCTGCCCAAGGTGTCATGATCAGGAACTGCACCATAGCCAACGTTCATGGTACGAACCCACAATATGCCATTGACATAGAACCCAATGAAAATTGCACGATAAATGATGTGTTGATAGATCATGTGGATGTGGTTAATTGCGAGGGAGGGTTCAGGGCTTTAACATATAAAGTGGATGAACGCCATGCCTTGATTGGCAGTGTGGAGATACGCAATTGCAGCGTATCGGCCAAATCGAGATACCCCATTCATTTAAACAGGTGCAGGCAAGCCAAGGTCGAGCATTGCATCATAGATGGGACGAACGACCGACCTAGTATCTACGCCAATTATGTGGATCATCTAAGGGTAAGAAATAATACTTTAAACGTTTCTGTGCAATTATCTTCATCTGTCATCAACAAGACGAAGGAAATTGTTGGTCTCGATGCCTATGCTCCTATCCGTGTTGATCATTCATCTACCAAGGATGTAGTAAACAATAGAATAGTTGAAAAGTAATACGATTCCGAGTGAGATTATATATCAGAACTTAACAAATAAATATATGGAAAGCTGGAAGGAATATTATAGCGCTGATGTCCACCGATACGGAAAGTCGGGGGCACCGATTCTGAAATTTCAGAAGTACCTGCGCAAGGCCCAT
Organism: Bacteroidaceae bacterium; assembly: GCA_017448965.1. Lineage (GTDB taxonomy): Bacteria > Bacteroidota > Bacteroidia > Bacteroidales > Bacteroidaceae > Minthosoma. The sequence goes on from JAFSKK010000063.1 coordinate 26,619, forward strand.
TTCTGCAAGAACCGGTTTTTGTGGATGTACTACAAGTGGCGCATCAAACATTACAGAATGAAATATGGCCTGGAAATAAAACCCGAAGGAGAAATAGGCCGAGGCCTGTACATCGGTCATGCTTTTAATATCAATATCCATCCGAAGAGTGTCATTGGTGAGAACTTCAACATCCACAAGGGGGCAGTCATTGGTCAGCAAAACCGAGGAAAACGGAAAGGCGCACCCAAGATAGGCAGCCGTGTGTGGGTGGGAATCAATGCGGTAGTAGTGGGCAACATCACGATAGGCGACGATGTGCTGATTGCCCCGCTGACTCATGTCAACTGCGATGTGCCAAGCCACAGTGTAGTGTATGGAAACCCGTGCATCATCAAGCACCGTGACAATGCCACTGAAGGATATATCAACAACCCCGTATGAAAAAGATTCTCTGTTTGATTGACCGCCTCAGTTTTGGCGGTGCAGAACGCCAGCTCATAGGACTTGCCGTACTGTTGAAGCAGAAGGGCTATGACGTGGAGATGGCGACCTACCATGATTTTGACTTCAGCACAGAAGTCCTTGAGGCGAACAACATTCTGCTGCATCGCATCAGCCAGAAAGGCAATCCTCTCTCAAAACTGCTGGCTGTGCGGAGTTTGATAAACAAGCGGCGGTATGATGTGGTGATTGCCTATAAGTCGGGTGTAACCATGATGGCTTGTCTCCTGAAGAAGTTGGGAGGGCAGTTCTGGTTGATTGTCTCTGAGAGAAATACCACACAAGTGTTGACGAAGAGGGAGAAACTGAAATTCTGGTTATACAGGTATGCGGATTTTGTTGTACCCAACTCATACGCACAAGCAGAGTTCATCAAAGGACATTATCCTGAACTGGCCGGTAAGACTGTAATCATCACGAATTTTACGGATACCGATTTTTTCAGCCCAGCAGATACAGCCGCAAATAGGGTTCCTATTATACTCACCACAGCCCGTGTTGCCAAGCAAAAGAATGTCCTGGCCTATCTCGAGGCTGCAAAGGTGGTTAAGGAGAAGGGGCTGAACGTAAGATTCCAATGGTTTGGCAATGTCCAGATAGGCGAAGCCGACTACGCACGCAAATGCAATGAGGCTATCACAGCAATGGACTTAGCCGACGTGTTCGAACTTCATCCCGCAACAAGCAACATTCTTCCCGTCTACCAGCAATGTGACATTTTCTGCCTGCCGTCGCTCTATGAGGGCTTCCCCAATGTGGTTTGCGAGGCCATGGGGTGTGGCAAACCTATTGTCTGCAGCCGTGTGTGCGACAACGAAAGCATAGTCGGTGAAGGTGAGAACGCTTTGCTGTTTGACCCCAAAAGTGCAGAAGACATTGCAGAGAAGCTTGAGAAGATGCTGCTGATGCCAAAAGACAGGATGGAACAATGGGGCAGGCGCAGCAGGGAACTGGCCGTGGCAAGGTTCTCCAAAGACACTTTTGTCCATCAATACATGAGTCTGATTGAAAAAATGAATTACCAATAAACTGATAAACGAAATGAAGGGATTATTAAAAAAAATCAAGCTGTTTTATTGGCTCAATATAGCTTCACCGCAAAAATATGCCCGCCATATAGGGGTGACAATAGGAAAAAACTGCCGCATCAAAACCCGTAACTGGGGTGGCGAACCGTATTTGATTTCCATTGGCGACAATGTTGCCGTAACGAATGATGTTTTTGTACACACACATGGTGGAGGACGTGTGGCCAGGGCTGAACATCCTAATTTTGACGTGTTCGGCAAGGTGGTGATAGAAGACTGGGCTTATATAGGGGCTTACTCTCAAATCATGCCTGGTGTGACCATCGGTGAAGGTGCATTAGTGGCAGCAGGCAGCATCGTGACCAAATCGGTAGCCCCTCATACGGTGGTGGGTGGAAACCCTGCACGATATATCTGTACTACCGAGGAATATTATGAACGTAACAAGAAATATGATATAGGAACATACGGATTGAGTAATGCTGAGAAAAAGAAAGTCCTGCTGTCATTGCCAGACGAGAAGTTCATGAAAAAATGAGTAATTTGGAAAAGATGGAAAAGACAAAAATCCTCATGGTGATGGGAAGTACCGGAATGGCGGGAACCCAGATGTTTGTTCTCAACCTGGTGGAGAACATGGACCGGACAAAGTTTCAGGTGGACTTTGCTGTTGACAGAGGTGACGACGGAACGGGTATCGGTAAGAGACTTAAGGACTTGGGATGCAATATATACTTTCTGCCTTACTTCAAGGTGTACAACTACTTCGGATATGTCAAGGCTTGGAGACAGTTTTTGCGTGAACATCATTACGACATCGTGCATGGCCACTCGTCCAATTCGGCAGTCATCTACCTAAAGATTGCCAAGGAGATGGGCTGTGCAACCATCGCTCACAGTCATAATGCTGGTTATCGGGGAGGCTTTCTTCCACGCCTGTTCAAGAGTTTGTTTGCTAAAGGTGCCGGCAAGGTTTCCGACTATTGGTTTGCCTGCTCGGACATTGCTGCCCAGCGACTCTACGGTGATGCCTACAAGAGCTATCCGCACTATTATAACATCCCCAATGCCATCAACATGGACGCATTCTGCTTTAACAGCGAGACGAGGCAGCGTGTAAGAGCCTTGTTGAAGGTGGACGATGACGAACTGCTATGCGGTCATGTGGGCACCCTCATGCCACAGAAAAATCACGACTTCCTGATGGAGATTATGGCCGAGGTGGTGAAGATCGTCCCAAAGGCTCGACTCGTTTGTTGCGGAGCGGGGCCGCTGATGGACAAGGTGAAGGAGAAAGCACGCCTGCTAGGAATTGAAGACCATGTCATCTTCGCTGGAGTGGTTAAAGCTAACGAATACATGATGGCGATGGACGTGATGGTATTCCCCTCGTTCAACGAAGGTTTCCCAGTCACCATCATCGAGGCAGAAGCAACAGGATTGCCTGTGGTGATGAGTGACACTATCACAACAGAGATTGACCTCACAAATTTGGTTCACCGCCACTCTTTGAATGATCAAGCATCGAAGTGGGCCAAAACAATATGCAGCTTGAAGTATGACGACCGCCAAAGCTATAACAAGGTGTTGACCGATACAAAATACAATGTCCGTTCAGGAGCGCAATTCGTCTCGTCGCTGTATGACAAGATGATAAGAAAGCATTGATAATCGAAGTTTTTTTAAGCTATGTTATTCAATTCGTTTGAGTTTCTCGTATTCTTCCCGTTAGTATGCATCGTGTACTTCCTGTTGAAGGACAACCGTTGGCGCATACCGTTCCTGCTCATCGCCAGTTACTATTTTTACATGAACTGGAAGCCTGTTTATGCAGTGCTCATCATGACTTCCACGATGCTGACCTATTTATGCGGTCTGTTAGTGGAAAAACATGCCGGCAACAAGCCTAAGCAGAAGGCTTTTCTGGTGACCAGCCTGGTGATTAATTTCGCCATCTTGTTTGTCTTCAAGTATTTCAACTTTATCAATGAATCGGTATTCACTCTGTTGGAGATGTCGGGACTGCGATGGAATGTGCCCAACCTCAACATACTGCTGCCCGTGGGTATCTCGTTTTATACCTTCCAGGCGGTAGGCTATTCCATTGATGTATACCGAGGCACCATCAAAGCAGAGCGTAATTTCATGACCTACGCCTTGTTTGTCAGCTTCTTCCCTCAATTGGTGGCTGGGCCAATAGAACGAGCAAAGAACCTACTGCCGCAATTCCGTGAGAGGGAGCACCGATTCAATTACAACGAAGCTATCGACGGGTTGAAACAGATGTTGTGGGGCTTCTTCATGAAACTATGTGTGGCAGACGTCATCGGAGAATATGTAACTGCTGTCTATGATCATGTGGGACGGCACACGGGGACGAGCCTGGTTCTTGCCACACTGTTCTTTGTATTCCAGGTTTATTGCGATTTTGCCGGCTACAGCAATATCGCTATCGGAGCTGCACGGGTGATGGGATTCCGCCTGATGGAGAACTTCCGCCGCCCATTTTTCTCGCCCAACATGAGGGAATTCTGGAAACGATGGCATATATCACTGTCTTCATGGTTTATGGACTACGTCTATATCCCACTGGGAGGCAGTAGGGTAAAATACGCCCGCTACCAGCTCAACCTGATGACAACCTTCCTTCTCAGCGGTTTGTGGCATGGAGCGAACTGGACGTATGTTTGTTGGGGAGGACTGCACGGGATTTTTCTAGTTGTTGGTAATCTGTGGCGTAAATATGTTCATGAGCCTCAATACAAAACCACCATCTCACGTCTGACAGGCACAGTCGTCACCTTTTGTTTGTTCTGCTTTGCGGTGTTATTCTTCCGGGCAAACGATGTGGCCGATGCAATCACAATCATCGGAAAGATTATCACAGATTGTGGTCCGCTATTTGTGGACAATTCGGTTTTTGTTTACGGTCTCACAGCCTTAGCCATCCTGATTTTTAAAGATGCTAAAGACGAGTTTAACTGGAAAGTGAATTTCATGCACTCCAAACATATTGTGGTGCGCTATATTTCAACAATAGCACTCATCGCATACATTATTTTGTTCGGCTCCTTTTCCGGTGGCCAGTTTATTTACTTCCAATTCTGATCATTATGAAAAAAGAAACGGCTCGTTTTTGGAAAACAATACTCCTTGTCATAGTGATGCTTGTAGCAGTGGATATTACTGTCGGAGTGGTTGCCGACAGGCTGATGGAAAAATTGCCTTACAGCAAAGAAGATTTGGCAAAAGACAACTACCGCCTCCACCAGCTGAACTCGGAAGTGGTCATTATTGGTTCGTCACGCGGGTGCAACCATTATGTCACCCAGCAACTCAGCGACAGCCTCGATGCTTATTTCGGCAAACACCTTTCTATATATAATGCAGCTATCGCAGGCAAGACTGCCAACAGCAACTCATGTGCTGCGGAGGTCATACTCTCACGCTATCGTCCCCGGCTCGTCATTTACGACCTGTCAGAAAGCCAACTGTGTGATGACAACCAAGGTGCTGACATCGAGTTTTCTGCTCCGTTCTATTGGACAGACACCATCGTACGTCGGTATCTTGACGACATCGGATTGAAAGAACGCATATTAATGAAATCAAGTATGTACCGCTATAGCGGCAAGTTACTCCGTATTCTTTCCTGCTATATGAGTCCGTCGGTTGCTGATGATGGATACAAGCCTAAGTTCGGAACAGCCATTGACACTACGAAAGCCAAGAATGTGCCAAAAGTTTCAGAGACAGCAAAAGAGCTAGACACCTATACCGTGAGCAATTTTGAGAATGTCCTGAAAAAATACACATCGGAAAAAGTTCCTTTGGTTATCGTATGTTCTCCGCATTTTCGTCCCAAAGACAATAACAAACGATTGGCTGAACTTTGCTACAAATATGGCGTTCCGTTCATTGATTTTTACGACACGCCCAAGTTCAACAGCCATCCTGAACTTTTCTACAATGGCAATCACATGAACGACGATGGCGCTCATGCCTTTACCGCATTGTTTTTCGAGCAGTTGAAAACTTTTTTACCAATACAAGATGATGAAAAATAACACTCAAAAGACCACACTTACATTTCGTTTGCTGAAGAAGCTCCATCTGATTAATGACGAGGAGAAACACGGGAGAATCAATCCATTCTCTTTGATTGGTTTTGCGTTCAGCACGTTGTGGAAACGCTTTATTTTCGACTATGCTTATCAAGGGTATGTGTTTGAGTTCCTGAACAAGAAGCATTTGCGTCCTGTTATTTGGAGAGCAATAGGATGCAATGTGGGCAAAAATGTACATATAGGTCATCAGGTAAGGTTTGACTTCGGAAATGCTAAACGGATTACCGTTGAGGATGACGTAGTTCTGGCCAATGGCGTGACCCTGTGGTGCCATAAACGCGACATGACGAATTATCGTGTTGGAATGAAACCGATGGATCAGCCTGCTAAATATGGGGACATCCATTTGGGAAAAGGTTGCTACATTGGGCTCAACGTTACCATCATGCCGGGCGTGCATATTGGCGAAGGGGCGGTGATAGGTGCCTGCGCCCTTGTCACCAAGGACGTGCCAGCATGGACGATTGCTGCCGGCGTTCCAGCTCGTGTGGTCAAGACAATCGAGAAAGATTGAGGGGAAGATTGAAAAGAACGGTTAAACAATAATGTCAATGATACAAAGTGTGAAACAAAACAGCAGTATAGAAGCCTTTTTCATATTGATAAGGGCTGGACTGTTTGGTCGCATAGAAGGCGCGGGTGGACTTTTGCCGGATCATGTGGACTGGGCTGAGGTTTATCAGCTGGCGCTGGAACAGAGGGTGATTGGGCTGGTCACCGAGGGAATGGAGATTCTTCAACACGAATGTAGTGCTCCGTTAGTTCCACAGGCATGGACTGTGAAGTTTGTAAGTGTTACGTTGCAGATGGAAAAGCTCAACCAGACCATGAACCGATTTGTGGCTGGATTGGTGAATAAACTGCGAAAAAATGGGATCAATTCTCTCTTGTTGAAAGGCCAAGGAGTTGCTCAGAGTTATGAGAAGCCCCTTTGGAGGGTTTGTGGAGATGTGGATTTGCTCTTGAGTGAAAAGGATTATCAGAAAGCCAAGGACTTTCTGCTGCCATTTGTGTCATGTTCGGATCCTGAAGATAAGTTTAAAAAGCATGTCGGAATAACGATTGGCGGATGGCTGGTGGAGCTGCATGGCAGCCTTCGTTGTGGCTTCTCGTCCCGCATAGACAGGGAACTGGATAAGGTGTATGAGGACACAATGCTGGGCGGTAAATGGAGGTCGTGGATGAATAGAAAGGTGGAGGTGTTCATGATGAGAGAAGAGAACGACGTTCTTTATGTGTTTACTCATTTCTTGAATCACTTTTTCAAGGGAGGAATAGGCGTAAGACAGATTAGTGACTGGAGCAGGCTGTTGTGGTCTTTCCGGGATTCTCTTGACCTCCAGTATATTGAATCTCGCCTGAGGGACATGGGATTGATGAGTGAGTGGAAAGCCTTCGGGATGTATGCTGTAGAATATTTGGGTATGCCCGAACATGCGATGCCGCTCTTCGATGACAGTGATAAATGGAAGCAAAAGGCTCAGCTGATCCATGAGTTTATCATCAAGTCGGGGAGTGTGGGATATCAAAGAATGAAAATGAAAATGGAAAAGAATGGGGAAAAAGAATCGTTCCTGACGAGAAAGGTGGAATCGTCTGGACATCGGGCTTGTGACCTGGCAAGCATTTCCCGAATTTTCCCGATGGACACCTTGCGGTTCTTCCCAAGCATTGTGGAGAATGGCATACGTCAGAAATAAAGCATGATGAGATGAAACTATTGATGATTATCAACGAGGACAGGTTTGTGCTTTCGCACCGGAAGGACATAGCACTGGCTGCACAGAGAGCAGGATGGGATGTCACGGTGGTGTGCAAGGACACTGGCCGACGGAGTGATCTGGAGAAGATGGGGCTGAAAGTGATGGAACTGCCCATCAATCCCACGAAGAAGAATCTGATACAGGAACTAAGGACATGGTGGTTCCTATATACATTATATAAAAAGAACAAGGATGCTGTCGTCCATCATGTGGGGCTGAAGAACATTCTCTGGGGAGGACTTGCTGCCAAGATGGCTCGTGTGCAGGGCGTGGTGAATGCGGTGAGCGGACTTGGGGTAATGTTCTCAAAAGGTGATAGTGGTCTCATGGTGAAGGGGGTGCTGGCTGTGATGCGTTTCTCGAACCATAGGGAGAGAGTGAAGGTCATATTCCAGAACCATGAAGACCATGATCTGTTTCTGCAGCATGGTGTCATGGATGAAAGCCAGGCTGAGTTTATCAAAGGCTCAGGTGTTGACCTGAACATCTTCAAGTATGTGCCAGAGCAAGAAAGCGACACGCTGAAAGTGGTTTTCTCTGCCAGAATGGTGAAAGAGAAGGGAGTCCTTGTGTTGATTGAGGCGGCAGAGAAACTGCGGAAGGATTATGAAGGGAAGGTGGAGTTCTGGCTCTGTGGGCGTATGGCTGTGAATGTTGATGCCGTGCCGCAGAAAGAACTGGAAGCGCGTTGTGACGGGAGATACATCAAATGGCTGGATTTCCAGAAGGACATGAAGTCTGTGCTGGAACAAAGCCACATCATGGCGTTCCCGAGTTATTACCGCGAGGGTGTGCCCAAGTCGCTCATTGATGCATGTGCCATTGGCAGGCCTATCGTTACCACCAAGTCCGTCGGGTGCAAGGACGTGGTGGATGATGGCGTAAATGGCTTTTTGGTTCCAATCAAAGACAGCGATGCCTTGGCAGAGAAACTTCAGATTCTGATTGAGGACAAAGATTTACGAGTCAAAATGGGCAAAGCTGCAAGAGAGAAAGCTGAACGGGAGTTCCCGATTGAAGAGGTGATCAAAAAGCATCTGGAAATATACCATAAAATAACGTGAGTTCGGTGTAAGAACTTACGTGTTCTTAGCCTCCCGAAAAGCTACTTCCATCCCCCATTCTGAGACGAAGAACACTCTTTAGTTCTTCGTCTCAGAATGTCCATTTCAATGCCAGCGTTGGATTGATGAATGTATCGCGGTTGTTGTAGGTGTTGTAGATGAAGTTGTGGCTGATTTCCACCTCGGTGCCAATGCTCAGGTTGGTGTTCTCCAGTCCCTTGATGCTGTTGAAGTTGTACCAGAGTTGTGGCTCGGAGAGGAGGACGAGTTGGCCGTGTCCATTGGCTTGTTCACCACGCCAAAAGTCGATGAAACCAGAGAAGGTGCAGGCTTTGTGGGCGAAGGTGATGCCCCAAACGCCAGTGAGCTGCACGCTGGCATAGGAATTGGTGTTCTCGTAGCTCTTGAAGTAGTGCTTGTACATCAACTGCACGGAGTAGGTCTTGGAGAAGTCGGCATTGTGTCCGTTCCATGCGGGACCGATGAGGGCTGCCTGCTGGAAACTGCCGAAGCGGTTAAGGCCACCATCATACTCGATGTGGGCGGCGAAGGGTGACTTCTTGCCGAGATTGAACTCACGGGAAACCTCGGTGTAGGCTCCTTCGGTGAACTTGCGGCTGAAGTCCACATCGACGAAGTAGAACCATGAACCCCACTGATCGGCTTTGAACTGCTCGACGGTCATGGTCACTTTCTGGCGACCTGCTTCCTCGTCGGGATAGATGTTACGACCGAAGTCGTAGTGCAGCTGAATGTCTTGTGCGTTGGCACTGATGGTGGCAACGAGAGCCATTGCCATAAAAATCACTTTTTTCATTGTTTTTGGTTTTTGAATCGCCCAGTGCGTGGGCTGGTTAGTTGGTGAATTGTTCGATGTCGATGTCAACGCGGTTGGGCAGGATAGCATTGAGGAGGATGCCGACGATGGCTGCCAGTGCCAAGCCTGAGAAGTGGATGGAACCGATGGCTACTGAGTCGTTGGCACCATACTTCACTCCGATGGCGATGACGAGGATGAGGGCGGCGATGATGATGTTGCGCATCTGCACAAAGTCAATGCTTGCCTCGACCATGTTGCGGACACCTACAGCGGATATCATGCCGTAGAGGATGAGCGACACACCGCCAATGGTGGCGGCAGGCATCAGTCCGATGATGGCAGCAAACTTGGGGCAGAAACTCAGCAGGATGGCCAAGATGGCTGCCAGACGAATGACGCGCGGGTCGTACACCTTCGTGATGTTGAGCACACCGGTGTTCTCACCATAGGTGGTGTTGGCTGGCGCACCGAAAAGGGAAGCGAGAGTGGTGGCGACACCATCGCCTGTCAGGGTGCGATGCAAGCCCGGATCGACGAGGAAGAATTTGCCCACGGTGCCCGAGATGGCGCACATGTCGCCAATGTGTTCCATGATGGTGGCGAAGGCGATGGGCATGATGGCAATGATGCTGGAGGTGATGAGCGTGTAGTCGGGATTGTCGAACACAGCCAATACGGTGTTCTGACGTGCTACGGGCAGTCCTATCCACGCAGCCTCGTGCAGCGTGGTGAAGTCAATCTTCCCCATGCAGGCTGCCACGGTAAAGGAGGAGAACACACCGAGCAGGATGGGTACGATGCGGATGATGCCACGTCCCCACATGTTGCTCACAATCACCACGACGATGGCCACCAGCGAGACGAGCCAGTCCTCGCTGGCACTGCTGATAGCAGAGCCGGAGAGGCACAAACCAATGGAAATGACCATAGGCCCCGTGACGACGGGTGGGAAGTATTTGAGAACACGCTCAGACCCGAACCACTTGATGAGTCCTGCCATGACGAAGTAGCAGAGACCTGCACAGGCCACACCGATGCAGGCGTAGTCGAGCGAGAGATAATCGGGCAACCCTTGATCCATGCCGAGTTGTTTGATGGACAAGTAGCCACCGATGAAAGCGAAGGAACTGCCAAGGAAGGCTGGAACTTTCCACTTGGCAATGAAGTGGAAGAGCAGGGTGCCGATGCCTGCAAAGAGCAGGGTGGCAGACACGTTCAGGCCAGTGATGACGGGAACAAGGATGGTGGCACCAAACATGGCGAAGAGGTGCTGGATGCCCAGGATGCCAAACTTGACAGGCCCTAAAGTGCGGGCATCATAAATGCCCTGTTGTGATTGTGTTTCCATTGTGTCATGAAGACCGTATGGTCTTGTAAAGTTTATTGAATGATCACAAAAGTGCATATCTGGCGATGAACAGGATGGCCAGTATCACCAGTGTCCAGTTCAGATTCTCCCACTTGCGGGCAATGGCATTGAGTAGCACGTAGGAGATGATACCCAAAAGGATACCATCGGAGATGGAACTTGCCATAGCCATGAAGAACAGCGTGATGAAGGCTGGAAGACCTTCTTCGTAAGAGTTGAAGTCGATGTGCACCACACGCATAAACATCATCAGACCCACGATGATCAGTGCGGGACTGGTGGCTGCCGACGGGATGGCCAAGAAGAGTGGCGAGAAGAACAATGAAACAAGAAATAGCATGGCGATGGTGAATGAGGTAAGCCCCGTGCGGCCACCTTCTGATACACCCGAAGCGGACTCCACGTAGGTAGTGGTGGTGGATGCACCCACACAGGCACCAATCGTTGTGGCGACGGCATCGGACAGGAGGGCTTCATTCACATGAGGAATCTTGCCGTCCTTCTGTACCATTCCTGCTGATCCCATCACGCCAATGAGGGTGCCAATGGTGTCGAACATGTCGATAAAGAGGAAGGTGATGACCACCAAGAGCATGTCGAGCGAGAAGATGTTGTGCCACTCAAACTGCATGCATAAGGGCGACACATCTGGCGGTAAGCCAATCACTCCATTGAGTTCTGTCTCGCCAAAGGGGATGCCGATGAAGGTGGTCAGCAGAATGCCAATCAGGATGGCGCCCTTCACCTTGTAAATGAGCATTGCCGTGGTGATGAGGAGACCGATGATGCAGAGAAGGGCTGGGCCTGAGGTAATCTGTCCCAGTGTGATGAGGGTGGCGTCGCTCTGCCCGATGATGCCCGAGTTCTTCAGACCTAATGAGGCAATGAACAGACCGATACCCACCGATATGGATGCCTTCAGTTGCACAGGAATGGAGTTGACAATGAGGGCACGTACCTTCGTGACACTCATGATAATGAAGATGATGCCCTCAATCAGAATGGCTGTCAAGGCAAACTGCCACGAGTAGCCCATGGTGAGGCAGACGGTGTACACAAAAAAAGCGTTCAGACCCATGCCAGGGGCAAGTCCGAACGGCATCTTTGCATAGAGCGACATAACCAGCGTGCCAATAACGGCGGCAATCACTGTGGCCGTGAACACGGCATTGGTGTCCATGCCTTGCGAAGCCAGTGCTGAGAAGATGTTGGGATTGACGGCAAGAATGTAGGCCATTGTCAGAAACGAAGTCAAGCCAGCCATCATTTCCGTCTTGATACTGTGCTTCACAGGGTCGAAGCCAAAGAGTTTTTGTAAAAACATGGTCGATAAATATTTAGAGGTTATACGTTTTGCCGATTGACACATTGATGTGTGTTGACGGGTGCAAAGGTAACAGAAAAAAATGAGAGTAAGAAGAAAAAAGTTAAAAGTTTGTGAGTGTAGTGGAAAAACCGTATTTTTGCAACGAAAAGAAAAAATCTGGAACTTAAAAGTGGCAAAACGGATGAAACACCTGATGATATTGTTGGTTTTGGCGCTGGATGCTGGAGGAATGCTCCATGCGCAGCACTTGAATCTGTCTGATTCCATCGTGACAGGGACGGAAGAGTATGTGAACCTTGTGCGCCTGATGCAGAAGGTGTGGACTTTCAACCATGAGATTCCACAAGAGAAAGTGTATCTGCACTTTGACAACACGGGTTACTTCAAGGGGGAGAAGATGTGGTTCAAGGGGTATGTCATCCGAACGGATACGGGTAAACCCACGGATATGAGTTCCGTTTTGTATGTGGAGTTGGTCAATCCAAGTGGAGAGGTGGTTCAGAGCAGGAAGGTATTTATTGAGAAAGGTGAGGCGGTAGGCGATTTCTCGCTCGACACGCTATATACGACGGGATTCTACGAAGTACGTGCCTATACGCGCTACATGCTGAACTGGGGCGGAACAGGCATTTACTCCCGTGTGTTCCCCATCTTCAAGCAACCTAAGCATGAGGGTGACTATTCTCGGATGGAGATAGATAAGTTCTCTTATCGTAAGCGGCAGCCAAACTATCGCGAGGTTCCCTACGAGGTGTTAACGGAGGATAATCAGAAGAAGAATAAGAACCAGCTGACAATGAATAGATTGCCGCATGGAAAGGTACATGTAAACTTCTATCCAGAGGGCGGTAATTTGGTGGAGGATTTGACATCGCGTGTTGCATTTGCGGTGAATGATGACGAGGGACGTATGTTCGATGTGCAGGGCGTGATTTTGGACGAGAACAAGGAATTGGTGCAGGGAACAGTGACCTACAAGGATGGACGTGGCTATTTCAGCCTTACGCCTGATGATGAACCGAAGTATCTGCAACTGACCACGGCTGACGGGAAGAAGCTGGAGTTTGAGTTGCCGGAGGCTCTGACGGAAGGGGTGGTGATGACTGTGAACGTGCTGAATGACCCTGATGTGACGGCAACGCTTTCGGCTTCGATGGCAATGCAAGACAGACTGTTGGGCTATACGCTGATGCACGATGGTCGCATTGTGGATTGTGACACGTTGACATGCCGTCCCGTGACGGTGCTGAAATGGGCACGAGAGGTGCTGCCTGCCGGGGTGAACCAACTGACACTGTTTGATGCGGAGGGGCATGTGCTGGCTGAACGTTTGTTCTTCATCTGTCCGAAAGTGAATGTCGCGAATAGGGTGGAAGTGACGACACCTACGGATCACATGGTGCCATGTGGAAAGGTGCAGCTGGATTTGCAGGCAGAGCCGAATGCCAGTTTGTCGCTGTCTGCTATGGACATGGCCACCATGACGAATGGCAAGGAGGGAAATATGCTGACATGGATGTTGCTGTCGAGCGAGGTGAAGGGCTACATTGCTCATCCTGACTATTACTTTGAGAGCGATGATAGGGAACACCGTGTTGCGGCAGATGTGCTGATGATGGTGCAGGGGTGGCGACGCTATAGGTGGCAGTTGATGGCTGGAAATGAGCGATTTAAGCGCATTCATCGTATAGAGGATAAACTCTACATTCACGGTAAATTGATGCAGGCTAAAAGAGATGTGCCCGTGACGAATGAGAAGTTGCGTGCCTATCTGATTTGGATGAACAGAGAGGACAAAACAGCCTCGTGGGTGTATGGCGACTGCGTGACGGACAGTGTGGGCGGTTTTGCCTTTGCCATGCCCAATGCGTGGTTTGAGTGGAACCTTCAAATTGTCGTGAGAGATGCGTATGATTTTGGTATGGACAACTCAGGCAAATATAAGGGAGCGAAGCTGGGAGTGAACGACCGCCGTCTGGAATACAGGGTGATGCTGGACAGGAATTTCTCGCCTCAGCCTCGATGGTTGTCGCCTGAAGAGACGGACACGTTAACTGGTGTCAGCCCGAATCTCTATGCCGATGTGCCAGACTCAGTGTTTGAGGCTTTGCAGGATATACAGATACGGAAACGTGCACATGTGTTGCCAGAGGTGAAAGTGAAGGCTTATCGTCGCATCTTCGAGGATGCCCGTGCGGCATGGGAGAGTGAGAGCGAGGGACAACATTGGGCAAGTATCTATTATGATGTGGACAAGGAAGTTGACCGCATCTACGACAATGGTGGTGCCATTCCTGGTTTGTATGAATGGCTGTATGAGCGCAATCCGCTTTTCCGAGCAGCGGGCAGCGACAGATTCCTGCCTACGCAGCTGAACAGCAATATCGAATCGGTAAAGATGGAAGGTGAGCAGACGTTGACGGTGAATGAGTTTGGCAATCCCTTCGAGAATCTGAATGCATATAAGGATGGCACCATCTATCAGGTGCATGCAGAGGGAACGAAGGTGAAACGCTCGAAACAAGGGGCACAAATCTATGATGATGGACTGAGTTATAAGGGAAGACCCATTATCTGGATATTGAACAATGGTTTTGCAGGCATCACCAGCACAACGAATCTGAGGATACGGGATTTGATAGTGCATCAGGCCACAATGGAAGACTTCCCTTATTTCCTGGATGAGGTGAAGTCCATCTATCTGACGGAGAATGTCAATGCCGCTGACCGCTATATCTATAGTTCTGATTTGAAAGGAAGAAGTCCGGTGACTCTCTTTGTCTATACGCATCATCAATTCAATTGGAAGAAGAATGGATCGCGTCGAACCCATTTTCAGGCATTTGACAAGCCTGACACCTTCGAGATGGACGACTACAGCAAGTTGCCACCCATGGAGGATTTCCGTCGTACAATATTCTGGTCACCAAACATCAAGACGGATGCCACAGGACATGCTACGGTGGAGTTTTGGAACAATTCGTCAGCCCGTCGGCTCTATATATCGGCAGAAGGGATGACGGCAGAAGGTACAGTCTTAACCAATGAATAGGCGAATGCGACAGGTGATTATCCTATTGATGGTCTTCGTGGCTGGTTTCCTGAATATGGAAGCACAGGACTCGCTCGGACGGCAGCCATTGCTAAGGGAAATGGTGGCGTTGAAATATGACAAGCCTCAAGGGTATGATTTGGGCGACACCATTCACTTTGAGGCTCTGGTGATGCGGGAAGGCAAGGAGGGAGGAACGGATTACAGCCGTGTGTTGTATGTGGAGTTGCTGAATCCACGGGCCAGTGTGACGGCAAGGAAAATACTTCGATTGGAGGATGGACGTGCCAAGGGTGCAATATGGGTGGATTCGTTGTATGGCTCAGGTTTCTATGAACTGAGGGCATACACCCGTTACATGACGAATTGGAAGGATGTGAAGTATTTCACTCGGGTGATTCCTGTCTTTGCGGTGGAAAAGACGGATCGAAAAGGGGAGGTGAAGGAGGAGAGAATCATCTGGACGCAGACAACAAGGACTGTGGATGATCGTAGTCCTGCCGCACAGAGGTTGTTGACATACTCTGATACGGTGTATTCGCTCGTTCAGCCTGTAGAGAAGAACCTGATGGTCTTCGGACACATAGAACCGAAGTGGAAACAACAAACGGAAGATGACAAACGTTTGGAAGGACGTGGGATGAAAGTGTCCATCCAACAGGGAAAGACGGTTTATGTGGGTGATGCTGAGACTGATTCGTTGGGTCGATATGCTTTGCTCTTTCCTGATGTGCAGGGGGATTGGACGTTGAGAATCCGTGAACAGAAAGGACAGCGGGTTCTGAATCGTCATTATGTAATGGTGGATTGTATATTTGCTCCAGCACCTCGGCCTTTGAGGGCGTCGGAGTTGGCTCCTGTCCTGTATGGCGTGAAGAAGTGGAAGAATGACTCGTCAAGAGAAAAGTGGATGTCACGCTTCTTGAATAGTGATGAGGCCAGCACGAGGATGAAGAATTGGGGAGCTGTTTCTTTAGGGTTTTATGCTTATCTGGGAAAGGTGGATCGCCGCTTTGAACGTACAGTAGGTGTGGCTTCGCCCACAATCTTGAATGTGGCGCGTGATAGTGCCTATAATAAGTATATGGATATCAACTTGATGGGGCATGACTCGAACGACCCACGTACAGTGTGTGTGGATGGCCCGTGTTTTCAAGGACGTCCTATCGTGTGGATTGTCAACGGGGCATATCGCCTGGTGACAGGGCTGAAGAAGGAAATTACGGACTTTCAGGTCATGCGTCCCACGCGACGTTCGATGCCAATCTATGTGGATGAAGTGAAAAGTGTATATATCACAGATTGTCCAGATGCTTTTCATCCTTATGTGCGCTGCTCGGTGTTGGAAAAGAAGCGTCCAGTGACTGTGTTTGTGACGTTGCACGAGCACTATGTGTGGGATGATTCGGGGTTGTTCAGTATGAGTTTTGATGGTTTTTCGGAGTGAAAGCGCACTTTTTCACTTACTTTTCGGTTGGTAACGCATTTTTTCCATATCTTTGTTCCCGAAAATGAAGTGAAACCAAAAACCAAAAATAACTATAGACATTTTTCCGATATGAAGAGAATCGTTTTTCTATGCGTGTTGATGGCGACAAGCCTCTTGCTGTGTGCTCAACCTAATTGGCGAGAGGTGATGGAGGCGATGGAACGGGCTAATGCACACTTCATGGCGAAATATCCCGACCCAGGAAAGCCGACTTTCGTGAAGAAGGAGCGTCCGTCGAATCTTTGGACACGCGGAGTCTATTTTGAAGGGCTGATGGCGTTGACGGAACTGGAATATCTGACGAAGGGAGCCATGTATGAACCTTACAGGAAATATATTCGAGATTGGGGAGAAGCGCATAAGTGGACACCGCGTAATGGCGTGACCACAAGGGATGCTGATGATTATTGTTGTTGTCAGACCTATCTGGACATGTATATGCACGAACTGGGTGTAAACTTGAAAGGGGTGGATTGGAAATCCGATGTGTCTGGGGAAAAGTCTGCTAAGGCTCATGCGGATTTTCTTGTGGATCATGCCGACATGGTGGTGCCAACGGTGGAGTGTATGGACAATGTCATAGCGGCACATGGAACACCGTGGGTGGCTGGAGGACAGACAAAGTCGGAGGGCAGCAATGGCGATTGGACATGGATTGATGCTATCCAGATGGGGCTTCCGGTGTTGTCGAAATTGACCCGACTGTATCATTTTGAAGGTGATACAAATGCGTCGCGCTATGCAATACAGGGGTGGGCTATGTATGAAACTTCCCGTAATGAGATTGGAGGAGGACTTCTGAATGTGGAGGATAGCTTGTGGTGGAGAGACAAGGATTTTGTGCCTCCTTATACGGAACCGAATGGAGAGGACTGCTATTGGAGTCGCGGTAATGGATGGGTGTATGCTGCGTTGGTGAGGGCGATGGATGCGATGCTTGTGGCGAAGGGGACGAAAGAACCACAATGTTGGGAGCCATTGGGTACTAAAAAGTGGAGAAATATAGGGGAAGATGCACACTTTTATGACTATAAAAATGATTATCTGGCCATGACAGAGGCTTTGGTGAAGTGCCAGCGAAAGGATGGGTTCTGGAATGTTTCGCTTCATGATGAAAGCAACTATGGCGGTGTGGAACTGTCAGGCACGGCTTTATTCATTTATGGCATGGCATGGGGAGTACGTCACGGCTATCTTCCGAAGAACAAATATGCTCCTATCATCTATCGTACTTGGGAAGCAATGGTGAAGACTTGTTTGCACGACGATGGTTTTCTGGGATATGTGCAGGGAACGGGTAAGGAACCGAAAGACTCGCAGCCTGTGACATGGGACAAAGAACCAGACTTTGACGACTATGGTCTGGGTTGCTTTTTGTTGTGCGGCACCGAGGTGGTGAGGCTGCTGAACAGATGACTTCAGAACTTGTTTGGAGTTAAAGAAGTTAGAGAAGTTAAAGAGGTTAGAGACGGATGTTTGGTACAACAGATAGTCTTTTACATCCCGCATGGTGGTATCGTCTTTAACTTCTAAGCGAAGCGATAACTTCTATAACTTCTGAGCGAAGCGGTAACTCCTGAAAATTTAAAGTGTTGACGTATGAAAAAATCTGTATTATATATAATAATGTGTATGTGCCTTGTGGCTTCATGCTCTCCCGAGAAGAAGGGTAAGGGTAAAGTGACCGCGAAAGTGCAGAGCGCGCCATACGAGTTGCTGGTGGTGGCCGACAAGGAGTGGCTGAAGACAGGGGCGGGTCAGGCGCTGGTGGATGTGGTGGAGGCTCCGATTGAGGGGCTTCCGCAGGTGGAGCCGAACTTCAGGGTGACGTACATCAATCCATACGCTTTCAATGGCACATTTAAGACTTACGCTAATATCGTGGTGGTCAGGATTGGAAGGAAATATCTGGAAAGGGCAGGGATGGTGATGCAGTGTGATGTGTATGCTCAACCACAGGTGCTGCTCTATCTGGAAGCACCTGATGACAGGACCTTTGTAGAGTATGTGGAGAAGAATCGTGCGTTGATTCTCGAAAAACTGAACATGAACGAGTTTCAGCGCGAACGTGCTTTGTTGAGCAAACATCATGATAAGACGGTGACTGATCAGGTGAAGAAAATGTTTGGGGTCACTCTTCATGCACCTAAGAATATTGATGACTTAAAGAAAGGGGAAAATTTCCTTTGGGCTTCGGATAGCAAGCAGGAGTTTCGTCAGAATGTTTGTGTATATACACTGCCGATGCAGGACATGACGATGGAACGCTTGGTGGAGGTGCGTGACTCGGTGATGAAGGTGAATATCCCTGGCGGCAGAGAGGACCAGTGGATGGAGACGGACTCACGGACGGTGTCGGCCAGTATGGTTCGGTTTGACGGCAAGGAGATATTGTCGGTTCGTGGATTGTGGGATATGAAGAATGATGCCATGGGCGGCCCCTTTGTGTGCTATGTTTATCCAGACTATGCGCATGACCGTCTGCTGGTGGCAGAGGGCTTTGCTTTTGCCCCCGAAGAGAAGAAACGTCTTATCGTCCGTCAGTTGGAATCTGCATTGCAAACAGTGACTTTTGAGAGCGAGAAATAGGTGCCTACTCACATTTGGGTACTATTTTCGAACTGAAACACGATTTTCTCTACCTAAAATTTGGTAGGTAAGGAAAAGTTTTCCTACTTTTGCACAATCAATGAGAGATCATAAATTGTAAATAGTAAATAATTAAATTGTAAATGTTTTATGGCTTACGTAATTAGCGACGATTGTGTGATGTGTGGAACTTGCGCTGGCGAGTGCCCATCAGGTGCTATCAGCGAAGGTGATGGCAAGTATGTAATTGATGCAGATGCTTGTGTGGACTGCGGCACTTGTGCTGACGCTTGTCCAGCAGGTGCTATTGCTCCAGGCGAGTGATAGAAACTGCTTAGAACGTGTTTTTCAGACCGTTTCTTTTGATTTAGCGACATTCTCTTTGCGAGTTTGTCGCTTTTTTTGTACCTTCGCCCCCAAATTCAACTAACTATTTATGAGACCTACGTTTTATTACCCTAAACTTTTTTGGGCATTAGCCCTTTTGTGTGTGTCATCATGCTTGATGGCTCAGTCGATTGATTTGAGCGGTGAATGGCAGTTCCAGTTGGACAGGGAAGGCAGAGGTGTGGAAGAAAGGTGGTATAAATCCGACTACCAACTGAATGACAGGATGACGCTTCCAGCTTCGATGCCCCAGCAGGGTAAGGGTGATGACATTAGTGTGAACACTCAGTGGGTGGGTTCCCTCTACGATTCCAGTTACTTCTTCAATCCATACATGAAGAAGTATAGGCAGCCGGGAAAGGATATGAAGTTGCAGTTCTTTCTTACGCCAGACAAACACTATGTGGGTAAGGCTTGGTACAAGAAGGTTGTGATGCTGCCAGAGAACGAGGCGGTGCCCATGTACACACTCTATCTGGAGCGGCCTCACATCACTACGGCAGTGTGGGTGAATGGTGAGAAGGTGAATGAAGGGCTGCGTTCACTTTCTGTTCCTCACGAGTATTATCTTTATGGTCTTTTGAAGCCAGGAGAGAACACCATTGCCATCTGTGTGGACAATGACCCTGAAACGGTGAAAGTGGGGCAGGACTCCCACTCGGTGACAGACCAGACACAGGGTGACTGGAACGGCATCGTGGGGAAGATGGAACTGAGACCTCTTAATCTCATTGACTATGTGGCGGTTTATCCCGATGTTGACACGAAAACCGCTCGGGTACATTTGGAGATGCTTGATTGTTCCCCGAAAAGGAAAGTCACGGTCGCGCTGAAAGCCACGGCCTTTAACACTGATAAGCATCATATCGTGGCAAGCAAGCCTGTGGAGGTGACGCTCAACAATTCAACGTCGGTGCCGCTTGACGTCACGCTGTTGATGGGTGATGGCATGCTGTTGTGGGATGAATTCCAACCGCAACTATATCGTCTTGAGGTGGAAGTGAAGACAAAGGAAGGTGTTGTTAACCGTAAGGAAACGGTTTTCGGCATGCGTAAGATGGAGATACGAGATAAGATGTTCTATGTGAATGGTCGCAAGACTGTTCTGCGGGGTACTGTTGAGAACTGCGATTTCCCCAACACGGGATATCCTCCGATGGACGTGGATTCATGGATGAAACTTTTTAAGACATGTAAGGCCTATGGTCTTAATCACATGCGTTTCCACTCCTATTGTCCGCCAGAAGCGGCATTCCTCGCTGCTGATATGACTGGATTCTATCTTCAGCCCGAGGGACCTTCATGGCCAAACCACGGCGTGAGGTTGGGACGAGGAGAACCCATTGACACATACTTGATGGAAGAAAGCGTCGCTATCACCAACGAATATGGCAATCATCCCTCTTTTACGTTCTTCGCCTTTGGCAACGAACCTGCCGGCAACTGGGTGAAGTGGTCGACAGAACATGTGGCAAAAATGAAGGCACATGACCCACGCCATCTCTATTGTGGATTTTCTGTTGGAGGTGGTTGGGCATGGCAACCTGGCAGTGAATATGCTGTGAAGGCAGGTGCACGTGGCTTGAACGAGTGGATGACTCGCCGTCCCGAGTCAATTGTGAATTTTGAGGGAAACATCACCACATACAATGGGAAGGATATGCCGAACACACCTATCACCATGCCATTTGTGAGTCATGAGACAGGACAATGGTGCGCTTTCCCGAATTTCGATGAAATAAGCAAGTACACAGGAGTGAATAAGGCTAAAAACTTTGAGATTTTCCGTGACTTGCTGAGTGACAATGGCATGGCGTCTCGGGCACATGATTTCATGATGGCTTCTGGTAAGTTGCAGGCACTCTGCTACAAGGCTGAGATAGAGCGCACATTGCGTACACCGAATTATGCTGGTTTCCAGCTCCTGTCGCTCAATGATTATTCAGGGCAAGGAACTGCACTTGTGGGTGTGACTGATGTGTTCTTCGACAATAAGGGTTACATCTCAGATCGTGAGTTCCGTGAGTTTTGTTCTCCCATCGTTCCGTTGGCAAAGCTGCCGAAGTTCACTTATCAGGCCAACGAGACGCTGGAGGCTGATGTGGAGCTGAGCCAGTTCTCTGAGAAGGAACTGAAGGATGTGACTCCGCATTGGACGCTCATTAATGCAAGCCAGACCTCTTCGGAAAACGACGGTATTTATGCTGCAGGAGACTTGCCTACACGAGATATCCCTATAGGCGGTAATGTGGAACTGGGAAAGATTGTCGTTCCACTCCAAGGAGTGAAGGAGGCGGCGAAGATGACGCTGACCGTCACCATTCCTGGGACAGATGCCCAAAACCATTGGGATGTATGGGTGTACCCTGCTCCCCAAACTGGTCTGGTAAAGTATGACAAGAAACTTTACCCGGAGAACGTCTATGTGACAGATTCACTTGACGAAAAAGCCATAAAGACATTGAAAAAAGGAGGTAATGTGCTTATTTGTGCTGCTGGTAAGGTGACTTATGGCAAGGAGGTCGTGCAGCAATTTACCCCAGTGTTCTGGAACACCTCATGGTTCAAGATGCGTCCACCACATACCACAGGCATTTTTGTGGAGAACACCCATTCCATCTTCGAACTCTTCCCTACCGATTATCACTCCGACATGCAGTGGTGGGAGCTTGTCAACCGTGCCCAAGTGATGCAGTTTACGGATTTTCCATCCGATTTTCAGCCTCTTGTGCAAAGTATAGACACATGGTTCGTTTCGCGCAAGATAGGCATGCTTTTTGAAGCCAATGTTGGCAAGGGGAAATTGGTGATGACCACCATGGACATCACGCACAACCTCGAAACACGTGTTGTGGCGCGTCAGATGCGAGAGTCTATCCTCCATTACATGCAGTCGGATAACTTTAATCCACAATGGACGATTGATGCTCAACTTGTGGCTGACCTATTTACGAAAGTGGCGGGTGAAGTAGATATGTACACAAATGATTCGCCTGATGAACTGAAACCTGCGATTAAGTGAGAGCAATGGAGAAGCTCGCTTATCCATTGCCGATCGGAAGCAGGTTATGTAACCTTGCATTAGATAATTCCATTAAAACCCAATAAGAAATGATGAAGCAAACAATTATGTTGTTTCTGTATGCAGTCCTCTCATTCCCATCCCTTCAAGCACAAACCTACTCGTTTGATGGTCGAGACAAGACTGCTATCCAAGTGAAACCTGACGATGTGTTTACCCCTGAACGAGGGTACGGTTACGACTTTCAGTCTGTCATAGAGGAAGCTAAAAAGGCTCAGAACGAAACATTTCATCTCTCGGATGGAATCTTCTATTTCTCGTGTGCCCTTCCAGATGGGAACTACCGTGTCACGGTTACTTTGGGCTCCAAGAAAGCTAAGGGTAATACAACAGTTCGGGCTGAGTCCCGACGACTCTTTGTACAGAATGCTTTGACGAAAAAGGGCGAATTTAAGACCTATTCCTTCGTGGTCAACAAGCGCAACACCATAATCGTGATGTCTGATGGGAAAACGGATCGTGTACGCATCAAGAAACGTGAGGAAACGAAAATGAACTGGGATGATAAACTGACCATTGAGGTGAATGGCGATGCCCCTGCAATTTCTTCCATCAAGATAGAGCCAGCCAACGATGTGCCAACATTGTGGTTATGTGGTAATTCCACTGTTGTTGACCAGGACTATGAGCCTTGGGCATCGTGGGGACAGATGATAACACGATGGCTTACCGACCAAGTGGCTGTGGCCAATTATGCGGAAAGTGGTGAGACGGCAACCTCTTTTATTGGTGCAGGACGATTGAAGAAGATTGTTTCGTTGATGAAACCAGGTGATTACATTTTCATGGAGTTTGGACATAATGACCAGAAAGAGAAACGTCCGGGCAGTGGAGCTTTCTACAATTATGCTTATGCGCTCAAACAATTTGTAGATGAAGCTCGTGCTAAGGAAGTCACCCCCATTTTCATTACTCCAACACAACGCAGATCTTTCGGAAAGGATGGTAAGATAAATGAAACACATGCGAATTATCCTGAGGCTATGCGCTGGGTGGCCAAGGATTTGGGTGTGCAGGTGATAGAACTGCACGACATGACACGCACTTTCTATGAGACGTTGGGAGTGGAGGGTAGCAAGCATGCTCTGGTGCATTATCCTGCAGGCACTTATCCAGGGCAGACCAAGGCGTTTGAGGACAATACACACTTCAATCCTTATGGTGCTTATGAAATCTCCAAAATGGTAGTGATGGGTATGAAGCAACTTGACCTCCCCGTTCTTCAGCATCTTCGTGACGATTTCGAGCCTTTCTCTCCTTCTGAGCCAGATGACTGGAAACTTTTCCATTGGAATGATGGCCCCTTCATAGATATTGTGAAGCCTGATGGTAACTGATGGAGAAGATGTGAAAATGGAACTGTCGTTTCTAATGAATAAGCACTGGGGAAATGAATGAATAGGTAACGGAAGTTTCAATTCATGAGCAACGCCGTTGCCACTAGCGTACTGGCAGAGAATTCGGAGAGGGTTCTTTGCCAGTAATTTTTTTTGTTAATTTTTGTTTGTTTTATTAAGTTTTTTCCGTACATTTGACGAATATTTGTAAAAAAGCATCCTGAAAAGATGGCTTTTACTAGTGTAATTCCAAGGGGAAATACCTCTAACACGCTGACTAACACGCTTCTACGCAAGGAGGGGTGAAGTAAAGGTGTGTGCTTTCCCTAAAATGGCCAATTGTGCGCATTCTCCTTCAAAAGGTGAGTGTGTAGCCTTTTTGAAAAGTTAAAAAATATTAAATATGAAAAGAAAGCTTCTCCTTTTGGGGACGGTCGTTGTGACTGTGCTGGCCATGTTGAGCTCTTGCTCCACACCGAAGGACATTGCCTATTTCCAAGACTTTAACATGGGCAAGTCTATTATGGTACAGAACCCCGTTGAAATTAAGTTCAAAGCTGATGATGAGATTCGTATCTCGGTGAGTTCGGGAAAACCAGAACTTGACGCTCAATTTAGTCTTAAATCGGGAGGTTCTAGTGGAGATGAAGGTTCTCGTTATACGATTGACACAGAAGGGTATATACGTTTTCCGATGCTTGGAAAGATTCACGTGGCTGGTCTGAACCGTCAGGAGTTACAGGAGGTGATTCGTGATGAAATCATGGCAAGAGGACTGATTCGAGACCCGATTGTGACGGTGGATTACTCGAATCTGTATGTCATCATTTTAGGAGATGTGGGCACGGGACGTGTTCAGATAGATCGTGATAAATTCACTATCTTGGATGCTATTGGGTCATCGGGTGACCTGAAAATTACAGGACAGCGCACGAATGTGAAGGTGATTCGTGAGAATTATGGCAAAAAGACGGTGTATGAAGTGAATCTATGTTCTGCTGAAGATTTGTACGCTTCGCCAGTATATTATTTACAGCAAAATGACGTGATTTATGTCGAGATGAACAAGAAGGAGAAGAGAAATTCAACGGTGATGGGTAACTCGACTGTTCAGCCTTCCTTCTGGATGGGTTTGGCGACTTTCATCGTGTCAGCCCTTTCGTGGTTTAATAAATAACCCTCTCCTTCAATTATCAATTACCAATTATCAATTATCAATTTAATATGTTACCTCTGGATAACACTCAATCAGCCAACGCTGGCTATCAGCAGGGAAGTAAAGCACCAGCGTCATCGGCTGCGAAGCCTGGTGGTGCTTCAGCCTATGCGAAAGTATTGGATATGTTGACAGTATTTGCGTCAAAGTGGTACTGGTTCGTTCTATGTTTGGCATTAGGATTGGCTGGCTCATATATGTATTTGCAAGTGACTCCGCCTGTTTACGAGCGCGAAGCGTCTATCTTGATCAAGAATGAATTCCAGTCCGCTAGTGGTGGAAGTGGTGCAGCGGCAAGTATGAATATGTTTGGCGGCAATGTGGATGTGAATAATGAATTGTTTACCTTGAAAGCACCTCACATTGCTGAAGCTACAGTTCGAGCATTGAATTTAGAGGTGAACTGCTATGCACAAGGGCGTTTCCACGAAGAGATTATGTATGGAACCTCTTTGCCGGTTCAGATTATTCCAAGAGATTTGAACGATACGGAATCTGCGGAATTCATGTTTGAATTGAAACCTGACGGTACGTACATAATGACCCATTTCGTTCGAAACGGGAAGAGAATGCAGGGGGCTCTTAGAGGGCGAGTGAACACAGCCGTGAAGACACCCATCGGACGAGTGGATGTGGCTGAATCACCCAATTATATGCCTCAGGATTTGGTGCTGAGAGTGGAACGTACTGCAATTCAGACAGCGGTTAACAAAGTGACATCAAGTTTGAGTGTGAGTGCTGTGAGTGAAGTGTCCACAATCATCAAGATGACGTATATGGATACTAGTCCACAACGTGCTGAAAATGTATTGTCAACAATCATCAATGTGTATAACGAACGGTGGGTAGAAGATTGTAACCGACGTGCTGTTTCCACTTCTGAATTTATCGGGAAACGTCTAGAGGTGATAGAAAAAGAATTGGGTTCAGTGGAAGATGACATTTCAGAATTTAAGGCTGCCAATCTTATTCCGGCAGGAAGCAACGATGTGGCTGATATTTACGTGTCACAGGCAACAACGGCTTCTGCACAGACGACGGAGCTGAACAACCAGTTGCAGATGGCACGTTATGTACGTGGTTATTTGACAAATCCAAACAATAAGTTTACGCTTATCCCAGCCAATCAGGGCGTGAATAGCCCGAATATCAGTAGTCAGATTACGGAATACAACACGTTGTTGCTTTCAAGAAATAATTTGTTGAGCGCCAGCTCGATGCAGAATCCTCTCATCCAGGAGAAAGATCTTCAGTTGGAAGAGTTGCGTAATGCACTCATCGCTTCGGTGGACAACCACATTGCTTCGTTGAATGTGGCATTGCAGTCAGCGCAGGCTCTTCAGGGACAGGCGAATCGTAAAATTGCATCTTCTCCCGACCAATCAAAATATCTGTTGAATGTGGAGCGTCAACAGAAAGTAAAAGAAAATCTTTATCTGTATTTGTTGCAGAAGCGTGAAGAGAATGAGCTTTCACAAGCATTCACAGCTTATAACAATCGTGTCATCAATCCACCTACAGGTTCCAACGCTCCAACAGCACCAGTTCCAGGTATGATATGGCTGATTGGTGCAGTGCTGGGAATTGCATTGCCAGGCTTGATTATTTTCTTGATGGAAGCTATCAATAACAAGGTGCGTGGTCGCAAGGATCTCGATGAACTCTCCATTCCGTTTATTGGTGAGATTCCGACCCATCGTCACCACCGTACGTTTAAGGAGAAACTAATTGGTCCATGGCAGAAGTTGTGGAACAATATTCTGGTTGCATTGAAGCTTCGTGAAGAGAAAGAGGACAAGACATTGCATATCTTAGTGAAAGACCATTCACGAAATGTCATTAATGAAGCTTTCCGTGTCATTCGTACCAATATTGAATTCATGACAGCCAAAGGCAGTCGTGGAAAGGTTATCATGCTAACATCGTTTAATCCGAACTCAGGTAAGACGTTTGTGGTGACCAACCTGATCACCTCATTTGCCATTAAACGTCAGCGAGTATTGGCTATCGACCTCGACCTTCGTAAGGCCTCGCTGTCAGCCATGGTGGACAAGCCCAAGATTGGTATCGCGGATTACCTGTCGGGTGTGACGGATAGTTTCGACGATATTGTGGTGCGTGATGCGACTCATGAGTATCTGGATGTGGTACCTGTGGGAACAATACCACCGAACCCGACAGAATTGCTCTTTGATGATCGTTTGGCAAAGTTGTTGGAAGAGTTGCGTAATCAGTATTCGTACATTGTTCTTGACTGTCCACCAGTGGAGATTGTGGCAGATGCTACGATTGTGGGTCGATGTGCAGACACGACGCTCTTCATCATTCGTGCAGAAGTGCTTGATAGAGGCTTGCTGCCTGATATCCAGAAATATTATGACGAGAATCGTTTACCGAAGATGTCTGTTATTCTGAATGGAACTACGGATTCCTTCTCCTACTATGGTTATCACCGCTATGGAACTCGTTATGGTTACTATGGTGGTTCTGGTGCTTATGGTGGATACACGAAGGACGATGATTGAGAGAACTTACAAGACGTTGTATTGATAATAATAATGAAAAAATAGAATAAGACTATGAGTAACACTAAACGTAAAGTTCTTTTCTTGGTGGAATCTCTTGAAGGAGGAGATGCTTCTAAAGCATTGGCCACTTTAGTGCAGTACATTGACAAAACCAAGTTTGATGTGACTGTTTGTTCCATCAATGGTGGGGGACAATATGAGTCTACCATCAGAGAAAATGTCAATTACAAAGCTGTATTGGATAGTTCGAGTGGAATGAAGCGAAAGATGGTGTATAAAAACTTGCCTCTTTCGTTAGTGTACAAGATGTACATACCACAGGGAAACGATGTGGAAATTGCCTATACAGAGGGGTTTGCCACAAAGTTGTTAAGCCGCGCTTCTGGTAAGGCGAAGAGATATGCTTGGGTACATACAGATTTGTATAAGAACCATTGGACAAAAGAGGTCTTCAGCAGCGTGAAAGAAGAAACAGATGCTTACAATAATTATGATGGCATCATTGGAGTGACCAATTTGATTTGTGAGGCTTTCAAAAAAGCTCTTCCAGATGTAAAGAAGTCCATGGAAACCATCAATGACCCGATTGATTCTTTGTCAGTGCGTCTGAAGTCGTTGAATGCTGGTAGCGAGAACGAGGATAACGTGAAGATTCGTTTGGTCGCTCAAGGCCGTCTGGAAGCACAAAATGAATATGGCCGCCTTCTGCGTGTGGTCAATCGTCTCGTCAAAGAAGGTTATGATATAGGATTATGGGTTTTTGGAGATGGATCAGAGCGTGGTATTCTCGACCACTATATCACAGAAAACAATTTGCAGGACCGGGTGAAGCTTTTCGGAGCGCATCCAAATCCCTACCGTTTCATGGTAAAGGGAAATCTCTTTGTTTGTTCTTCTTACGGTTCCGCAGTCATTAAGGCACTCATTTTGGGATTGCCCGTCATTGCAACCGAAACTCCTGAGCTCTGTGAACTCCTGAAAAACGGTGAAAGCGGACTGATTGTCGCTAACAACGAAACTGCACTATATAATGGCATCAAGAAACTTTTGGATGATCCTCAGTTGCTCAAGCAATACAGGCAAAAGGGAGAAGCCCGTGGTTGGGACTTCGATATCGAGGCTTTAATGGTGCCATACGAGAATCTTTTGATGGCATAATGGTCTCAGTCATCATTCCTGTATATAATGCAGCTCAATATTTGCAGCGATGTCTTGAAACTATTTCTCGACAGACGTATTCAGATATAGAGATCGTTCTGATTGATGATGGGAGTACAGATGAATCAGGCATTATATGTGATAACTATGCGATACGAGATTCTCGTGTGAAAGTATATCATCAAGAGAATCAGGGAGCATCTATTGCAAGAAAGAATGGAATAGATTTTGCAAAAGGAGAGTGGCTGGTCTTTGTGGATAGTGATGATATCGTAGAGGATGATTATTTGGAGAGATTGTTTAATGCAATCAATCAATATGGAGTGAAAATAGCCGCATGTGACCAGATTAAACACCAAGAAGGAACAGAATTGGTTGTTGATAAAAGTGGAGATGTGATGCTTCTTGATGATCAAGCTATACATGATCGGTTCTTTAACTATCAATTTTGGGGTTTTTGGGGAAAAATCTACCATCGTTCTGTTTTTGATAATATTTATTTCCCGCAATATACTGTCAATGAAGATTATGTGGTGATGGCTCAACTTTTCCATCAATACAAACAGATGGCGTATGTACCCATAGGTTTGTATCATTACATGATGCATGAAATGAGTTTGTCACATCAAACGTTGAGTCCTCGAATGTTTGATGAGTTTTATAATAAATGTTGGGTTGTGGATTTCTACAAAAAGAATAATCCTTTTTATATAAAACAAGCAGAAGCCCAATTGACGGAAACATGTATCAAGTTGTTAGGAAAGATTATCTCTACCACTTTTCAAGCAGAAAAGAAACAGATGCAGCAATTCTTGCGTGGTCACATGGTGAGTATCCTTTTCAATCCTCATTTGCTCGTAGGGCTGAAAGTGATGGCATTGAGGAGGTGCTTTTAGGAAATGGATAAAAAGAAGATTCTCTTTATCAATGGTCATTTGAATGCTGGAGGAGTGGAGCGTTCTTTGGTGGACGTTTTGCGACACTTTGATTATGGCAAATATGAAGTGGATCTTTTGTTGTTAGAGGGAACGGGCGATTATTTGGAGGAGATCCCCCAAAATGTCAATGTAATCATGTACTCTTTGAATGATGCAGGCGGTCCTTTGTTGTCGACATGTTGGAAAAATCTTGTTCATGGTAGATGGGTTCTGCTTTTTTACCGCTTTCTGATGTTGCTTAGCTCGAAGAGAGGGAACGAAGTGATGAGATGGGCACGTCCCATGTTCTGTAATGGAAATAGACGGTACAATGTAGTGATTGGTTATCGTCCGAATATGGCTACCACTTTTGCTGCCTATACATTTCATGCGGATCGACGTTTGGCGTGGTGGCATCATGGGGAGATGAACATTTGTGGTCGTCACAGAATAGAATTGGCTCATGAGTATGAAAGGATGGATGCTGTTATAGCTGTTTCCGAAAGTAGCGCTCAGCTTGTCAAAGAGACATTTCCTGACATTAAGGAGAAAGTACGGGTGATACCCAACATGTTGTGTGTGGAAGAGATAAGGGAGAAAGCTCAATCAGAGGTCATCAACATGTCTTCTGCTTGCTGCAATATAATATCAGTGGGGCGTATGTCGCCAGAAAAAAACATGGCATTCTGTGTGGATGTGGCTTGGGAACTTCGAGAAAGAATGTTCTCTTTCCATTGGTATATGGTGGGAGATGGAGTGGACATGGAACTTGTCAAAAGAAAAATCGAGAAAAACAATCTGACCGATTGGTTTACGATAACGGGCAACCTTCCCAATCCTTATCCCTACATCCAATCGGCTGATTTGTTGTTTCATCCTTCTTTGGTCGAATCTCAGGGACTCACGGTGCTGGAGGCAATGGCATTGGGAACACCAGTTGTGGTGGTGGAGTCGGCTGGACCAAAAGAGTTTATAGAAAATGGTGTGAATGGTATAATGATTGTCGCAGAAGTGGGAGTGGCAGCAAGTACAATAGAGAAACTGTGTCGTGAGAAGATTTTACTACAAGATATGGTGGAGAATGGCAGAAATACTATTGCTGTTTATGAGTCATCGAAGATAATGAAACAAATATATATAATGTTAGATGTGGAGACCCCGATTGCAGCTTGAGACTCTTGGGATTCTATCTTTCTCTTAATCATATATAGCAATATAAGTGATATGAACATGTTGAAATCCATACAAGCACGTTGTCGCAATTTCAAGATAGCGCATTTTGATTTTTTTGAAGGGCGTAAATTGGGTTCTTTTCGAGATGTCCATCAGGGAAAGCGTTGCTTTATTATAGGAAATGGACCAAGCCTTCGTGCGGAAGACCTTACAAAGATATACGAGCATGGGGATATATCCTTTGCTTTTAATCGCATATTCCATATCTTTCCTAAGACACCGTGGAGGCCAACCTATTACATCTCTCAGGATGAGAAGATGTTGGCGGCTAGTGTCGCAGAGGTCAACGCAATTCCAGCAAGACATAAATTCGTTCCGATAGAAATGGAGTGGTACTATGGCATTCATGTGTCTGGTACCACTCCATTTCATATTGTTAAGGAAGAAGAGGATGGGATAGATTTTAGTGAAGATATTGCTAAATATGTGGCAAATTCCAAGACGGTTGTCTATACAGCCATTCAGTTTGCTGTATATATGGGCATTCGTGAGATTTATCTGATAGGTGTAGACCACCATTTCCATATTTCTCAAAATGACAAAGGAGAGATTGTCATTGACCCAACAGTTAAGGACTACTTCACAGACGCATACAATCAGGACAAGGAAAACCTATATGTTCCCAACACCGACCGTAGCACCCTGACGTTTATGGCAGCTCGAAAGTATGCTGATTCACATGGCATAAAGATATATAATGCCACTCGTGGCGGAAAGTTGGAAGTGTTTGAGAGAGTGGATTTTGATACATTATTCTGATTTTGTATTTGTCTCATTTAACATATAAATTGTAAGCAGATGAAAGTTGCAGCACTTCTGACAGGTCGTGGAAATAACACGATGAAAGACAAGAATGTCCGTTTGGTATTGGGAAAGCCATTGTTGTATTATCCTGCGATGGCGGCGAAATCTTGTGATTTGATTACAGATTTCTATGTCAGCAGTGATGATGAGAAAATCCTCAATGCGGCAGAAGCGTGTGGCTATAAAAAGATTCGAAGACCAGACGCTCTTGCTTTGCCAACTTCACAACATGTAGATGCTATCATACATGCATTGGGAGTTATGAAAGAAGATGGTTGTGTGCCTGACATTTTGGTCGTTTTATTGGCAAACTCAGGTATTGTCAAGAAAGAATGGATAGAAGAGTCCATACACAACTTGATTCATAATGACTATCTATCTGCCTCATGCCCTGTTTTGTTGGAGATGGATAATCACCCTTACCGTTCTAAACGTTTGCGGGCAGATGGATGTTTGGACACATGGTTCGATTTTAAGGGACAAAACATCTCGACCAATCGGCAGGACCTGCCGATGAACTTTGTTTTGTGTCACAACTTCTGGACACTGCGTTTAGCTAATTCCATCTATTCGGAGGAAGAAGGTCAACAGCCTTGGACATTCATGGGGAATAATATTAAGCCGATTGTTGTGCAGGAAAGTTTTGATGTACATGATGAAGAAGATTTGAAGAAGACGGAACAGTGGCTGATTCAGGAAGGTATTAGGTACCAGCAAGATAATTGAAAACTGAATCCGCATTAGGCATTAAGAAATGGACGGAAAGACCGTAAAATCATGGAATGAAGCCCTTGAGTTGGTGCGAAATGATTGTACCATCAATTTTGTTGCAATGGCTGTAACCCAATGGAATGCGTTGAGTATTGATGCCTTGTTGTTTTATCTTGAAGATATAGGATATGAAATCAATGCATTAATTGTGATAGCGGAGCACTATTCGGCAGGGTACTTGATACAAGAGTCCTATTTTACGAATAAAAGAGCCGTGTACTACCGCTTACCATACACAAAAGGGGTGCATGATATAGAGCCTCGCCAAGAAAAAGCTCATACAGGTTTTGTCGGTAAGATGAAGGATGTGTGCGACTATTACCGTATCGTTTTTGATATCGGTAGAAAAGGGAAAGACTGCCTTTTCTATTCAACTTATAACCATACGATTCCCGATGCTGTTATTTTGCAAAAGTTAGGAGACATGGGACGTCCCGTTATTGTGTGTCGTAGCGAAGAAGGTATCGGGCCTTATATGGGAACTTTTGATAAAACCTACCCGCCTTTGCGAGAAGTCAAGACCATCCCTGAATTGCATGGGTATTTTCGTACGGTGTTTTGGGGAAGAGAAATATACAGGCTGCTTCATGTAACTTATAATAGCTTGACGTTAAAATCCACATGGCAGGGATTGAAAGTAAATGAAATAATCATACCATATTACAGGAAAGTTTTTGCATTGAGGAATGAAATGGTGAAACCTCCTGTAGATAAGGCACTCATTGAAAAATCCATCATTATATGTACAGCATCATGGAAGCGGCATCTGATTGATGACGAGGAAGATTTCCGTGTGATGAAACGTGTGTGTGACGATTTATACGGCAGAGGATTCCATTTGTTGCTGAAACCTCACCCGCGTGACCAATATTATCCGCCAAAAGCGGAAGAGTTGCATTGTGAGATATTGGATGTTCCAGGACTTACGATGGAGAGCCTATGTGAGTATGCGCAACCGAAAGCTGTCGTGAGTTTTGCAAGTACTACTTTGGTGAATCCTTATGTGTTCTGGAGGATTCCGACTTATTGTGTGACAGAGATGTTGAATCGTGAGAAGATGATGTCGTATTTGGATGAGATTGATTCATTCAAGAGAGTCTTTAAGAATTTTGTCCGTTTTGTGAAAGACACTTCTGAAATAGAGGTGTCATAGCCCATCTTTATGAAAACGGTTAGGAATGAACTGAAAATTGGTGTTGTCCTCAACTATATCAATATGGGTGTGGGGAATTTGATACCTATTTTCTATACACCCATTATGCTTCGAATCCTCGGACAGAGTGAATATGGTCTTTATAAACTGTCGAGTGTCGTAACGGGTTATCTGGGTCTTATCTCATTGGGGCTTGGAGCCGCCATTACCCGTTATTTGATAAAGGCAGCGACGGAAGGTGGAGAAGAAGCGGAAAAGCGGATGTTAGGTTTGTTCCTTATCATTTTCCGTTTCATCGCATTGGTGGCTTTTATCGTCGGGGTGATAGTGATGTTTCATCTTGATTTGTGGTACGAAGATTCCCTTAGCAGTGAGGAGTTGCAGCGAATGAAGATATTGGTCTTTATTATGGTCTGCAACACAGCCTTGTCTTTCTCAGTGTCTCCTTATATGTCAATTGTAACAGCACATGAAAAATTCATCTTTTATCAGTGCATGAATATCCTGACCACATGTGTTGCCCCAATTGTCAATCTGATTGCCCTGTACATGGGATACGCGTCAATGGGATTGGCTCTTTCTTCATTGGCGATTGCGGTCTTGGTTCGTATCGTGTATTTTATATATGTGAAGAAGACTATGCACATCACTCCATGCTATCGTCACCTTCCGACCGATTGTCTAAAAGAAATCATGGTCTTTTCTTTCTGGATTTTTGTGGCGAATGTAGTCGGTCAACTCTATGCATCAACAGACACTATCATGATTGGTGCGATACCCTCTTTAGCGGTGACTGGAGTTGCTTTATATAATGTCGGGATTGTTTTTGACCACATGGTGGGCGGTGTTTCCGTTGGAATCTCAAGTTTGTTGGCTCCCAGAATTAACAAGATGGTTTTCTCGGGAGAAAGTAATGAACATCTGACAGAATATTCAATTCTTATTGGTCGTTTACAGTGCTATATGGCATCGTGTCTTGTTGTTGGGTTTATCATCTTTGGAAAACCATTGATACATTTTTATGTTGGCGATGAATATATGGACTCTTATTGGGTGATGTTGATGGTTTCTGTGCCTAAAATCATCGTGTTGGCTCAAAGTGCGTGTTTGAGTATTGTGATTGCTAAAAATAAGCATCGGTTTCGTTCTTTAGTGTACCTTGGTGTTGCCATTGTGAATGTGATAGGCACTTGGTTGGTTTTGGAAGATTGGGGCGTGATAGGAGCCGCTTTCATGTCAGGGTTGTCGTTTTTTGTAGGACATGGTCTTTTTATGAACTGGTTCTATTGGAAAAAGATGGACATGGATATCTGGCATTTTTGGAAAAAGATGTCTCAAGTATGCCTCGTTCCGCTGCTGTTATGCGTGTTATGTGTGATGGTTCGTGGATATGTGGATTTGTATAATATTTGGGTGTTGTTGGCTTGTATGCTTGGTTTCATGATTGTTCTATTTGGTTTGCAATGGCGTTTTGCCTTCAATGATTATGAAAAGACCCTTGTGAAATTGCCATTAAAGAGGTTGAATATATTAAAATGATTCAGGGCTGGCTTGTAATAGAAACATTAAGTCTATTTGATAAATTCATTTTGTTAGAAAGTTTAGATAAGCCTTTATAACTCTAAGCCACGTGTCAACGATTTCCGACTTTCTCAAGTGGACTTGATTAAAATCATGAGAACAGTTTATATGATTAATAAAAGCGGTTACGAGCCTTTTATAGATTTTTTGAAGGGTTTATGTATCCTCTCTGTTATATGGGAACACGGAATGCCTTTTCTGCGTGAGACATTATTCTATTTCTGGGGTAAAATGGCTGTTCCGCTATTCCTGGTTATACAATGTTTTCATGTTTTTAAAAAGGATTCTATTTCTTATCCAAGCTTTTCCAAATTATACAAAAGGATTTTGCAGCCTTTCTTGCTGGTCTCTTTTTTAATTCTCATAATAAAATATGTATTAGGAGATTTTTCATTATCCGATGACTCTTTTTGGCTTAAAGCGTTGAAAAGTGGAGGGTGGGGACCTGGTTGTTATTTCCCATGGATATATATACAATTTGCAATTCTTGCCCCAGTTATTTACAGGTTGTTACAGGGGAAATCCAATAAGTTCCAATTCTTGTCCATACTGTTAGGTAGCATTGTTATTGAGTTAGCTTTCACTTATATGGGGGGAGAAGAATGGTTGTGGAGGATTTTAGTGATTCGTTATTTATTTCTGATGGCTATTTCTTTTTTCTTATGTAAGTCAAATATAAGGTTGACAAAGGCTAACATTGTTTTCTCCATAATAGGAATTATTTTTATTGCTCTATTTGAATATTTAGACTTCAGTTTTACTCCTTTATTCTTTGATAGTGCACGTAACTGGAGAAGTACCCATTGGGTATGTTTTTTGTATTTATTCCTTTTGATTTTTGTAATTCGTATAGGATATGAGAAAAGTTCTGGTTTCATGAAAGCAACTATATCCTATTTGGGAAAAGCTTCATTTGAAATATTTCTTGTGCAAATGATAGTATTTTCAACAATAGGCGAACATGTTGCAGAAATAATTGATGGACTTGGACTTCATGGGGTCTTGGGACTTTTTTATTATTTGGCGATATGGGTTCTCTGCTTAGGGTTGGGTGTATTAGTATATCGTCTAAAAAGGAAATCAATTATCGTGAATAATTAAGGTGGATTTTTAAAAATATAACTATGAAAATTATTGGTATGATTCCTGCGCGGGGTGGTTCTTCGCGCTTTAACAACAAGCCTTTGGCTTTGATTTGTGGTAAACCTATGGTGTATTGGGTGTGGAAGCACTCGAAGGAGGTGAGCGTGTTTGAGGAGGTGTATGTGGCGACGGACAGCGAGGAAATCCGGCAGACGGTGGAGGGTTTTGGTGGCAAGGTCATCATGACGAGCAAGGACTGCGAGACGGCTACGGAACGTTTGTATGAGTGCAGCAAGAAGGTGGAGGCAGACTTGTGGGTGATGGTGAACGGGGATGAGCCGCTGGTGTTGGCGGATGACATCGTGAAGTGCATCCCTGCGGAGATTCCTGCGGATGGTTTCTATGTGAGCAACCTGATGACGGATTTCCAGAATCCTGTTGAGGTCGTTGACCCGACCAACTTGAAGATTGTGACGAACAAGGAGGGTGTGTGCCTGTTTATCAGTCGTGCGCCGATTCCTTTCCCCAAGGGAGAGATGAATTATGCTTATCAGAAGTTTGTCGGAGTGGGTGCTTTCACGAATGTAGCATTGGAATACTATCATTCCACGCCTCGTGGTCCTGTAGAGAAGATCGAGGAGAATGATTCGTTCCGTTTCATCGAAAACAGGAAGGATTGTTATTATATCAATGCTCACTGCAAGACCCTCTCTGTGGACACTCCGAAGGACAGGGTGGCGGTGGAGCGATATATGATTGAACATAACATGGCTGATTGATGGGTAAGATTGCGGAAATAGGCATCAAGTGCTTGCAGGATGAGGCGGCGGCAATCATGGACTTGGTTCCGACGATCGGTGAGGATTTTGAACGTGCGGTTGACCTGATGCTGAGATGCAAAGGGCGGGTTATCGTGACCGGGGTTGGCAAGTCTGGGCATATAGCCAGTAAAATTGCTGCTACGTTGGCAAGTACGGGCACTCCCTCTTTTTATGTGAATGCATTGGATGCATTTCATGGAGATCTAGGCATGTTTTGTCCCGAAGACATCGTCATTGCTATCAGCAATTCGGGTAATACTTTTGAGCTTACTCGTTTATTGCCTTCATTGTTGGAACGTGGAATTCCCATTATTGCCATGACCGGTACGGAGGACTCGTTGCTTACTCATAATGCCGTTTGTTGGCTCAATATCAGTGTGAAACATGAGGCGTGTCCTCTTAACTTGGCACCGACATCCAGTACGACGGTAAGTTTGGCATTAGGTGATGCATTGGCGTGTGCGTTGATTGAGGAGCGGAATTTTAAGGCGAGTGACTTTGCGAAGTTTCATCCAGGTGGAAGTCTTGGTAAGCATTTGTCGAAAGTGGGAGACTACATGACAACAGATAATCTGCCTATAGTCAATCCCGATTCGTTAGTTAGTGATACGATGATTGTCATCAGCAATGGCAAGCATGGATTGGCAGTGGTGGCTGACGACGAAAAAGTGGTTGGTGTGATTACTGATGGTGATGTGCGACGTGCCATGCAGAGGGATCGTAACCGATTCTTTGAAATGACGGTGAAGGAAATCATGAACCGTGCTCCTAAGACAATCCGTTATACCGACCGTCTTTCGAAGGCTGAGAAAATCATGCAGGATTATAAGATATATGCCTTGATTGTGGTAGATGAGGTTGGCAAGGTGAAGGGGGTGATAGATAGTATCAGTTGTTTGTAGGTTGTATGATAAGATGAAGCCACGTATTCTCATCATGATGCATTACATGGAGCTGGGAGGAGCAGAGAGTGCTCTTCTGGGTCTCTTGCAGAGCATTGACCCGGCAAGGGTTGATGTCGATGTGTTCATCTATGACCACCGTGGTAAGTTGATGCAATATATCCCGACAGACAAGGTGAGGCTGCTGCCGGAGGTGAAGGCGTATAAGATGATAGAGCGTCCTGTGAAAGAATGTCTGAAATCGGGACAGTTCGGCGTGGCGTTAGGGCGATGGTGGGCAAAGCGGACGGTGGACAGGAGTCCTGTGCCGGAAGGGAAGGACGATATACGCATCTTTACACGCATTGCAGATTGTGTGGAATGTTTTCTCCCGGACATCCAGCCTCATATCGAGTATGACTTGGCGATTTCATTCTTGATACCCCACAACTATGTGCTCAGCAAGGTGAGGGCGAAGAAGAAGATGGGCTGGATTCACACCGACTATTCCACCGTGTAT
This sequence comes from Bacteroidaceae bacterium, assembly GCA_017448965.1. Taxonomy (GTDB): domain Bacteria; phylum Bacteroidota; class Bacteroidia; order Bacteroidales; family Bacteroidaceae; genus Minthosoma. The sequence continues at coordinate 65,202 of JAFSKK010000063.1, forward strand.
GTGGATGTGAAAAGAGAGCTCCCCGTGTGGAGCCAGCTGGATTATATAGCCAGCATTAGCGATGAGGTGGGGGAAAAGTTCGTGGAGACCTTCCCAACGTTGAAGGACAAGATTATTCCTGTCGAGAATATCTTGAGCTCGAGGTTTATTCGTCAGCGGGCAGAGGAAGAGGTGATTTCTTTGGATTCCAATCCCTCGACCATCAAGCTATTGACCATGGGCCGTTTCTCGAACCCGAAGAAGATGGAGGAGATTCCTATGATTTGTAGGAAGATTGTGGATGATGGTATGGACATTAAATGGTTTATTATTGGATATGGCAGCGTGGAAATTGAGCAAGAGGTGCGGGACAACGCCCGGCGCGAAGGGGTGACAGACAGGGTGATTCTGTTGGGAAAGAAAGAGAATCCTTATCCATACATCAAGGCTTGTGACATTTATGTGCAGCCCAGCCGCTATGAGGGGAAGTCTATCACGGTGAGGGAGGCTCAGATTCTCTGCAAACCTGTAATTGTCACAAATTACCCAACGGCATCATCGCAGATTCAGTCGGGCATGGATGGAGTGATTGTGCCTTTGGAGGTGGATGCTTGTGCGCACGAGATGGCTGACTTTATCCGCGATAAAGAGGGACAAGCTCGAGTGGTAAAATATTTGGAAACCCATGATTATGGGAACGAGCAGGAAATAGAAAAGATATATCAGTTGGTGGGAGCATGATACATACAATCTTCCTTGTTATATATAATGTGTGTCGATTTGCTCTGAATAAACTGGCAAATTGGAAACGCTTTGATGTGCATTGGCTGCAGCGTATCAGTCCTTTGTGCACATTGAAAGTGTTTCAACATGGTGTCATTCGGGTGGAAAGAAATTGTGAGTTTGCTGCCTATTGTGATTTCGAGGCACATGGTGATGGGGTATTGGAGATAGGAGCAGGAACCTATTTCAATCGTTACTGTATGATTAGTGCGCATGAGCGTGTGACGATAGGCAAGCATTGCATGTTTGGCCCAGGTGTGAAAATCTTTGATAATAATCATGTGCACTCACCGGAGAGCGGCGTGAGTGGGAAATTAATCACAGGAGCCATTTCTATTGGAGATAACAGCTGGGTTGCTTCTGATGCTATCATCCTGAAGGGAACGCATATCGGTAAGAATTGTGTGATTGGAGCTGGATGTATTGTGAGGGGTGAGATACCGGATGGAAGTGTGGTGGTGAATAAGCAAGATGTGATGATTAGGTAGATGCTTGCATTGGTCTTAGAACGAACAAAGAAAAGGATAAGAGAAGAATTACCCCCATTCGATTACACAATTTGTGTTACACATTTTGTGTAATCAAAAAAGTTCTGTATCTTTGTGCGCCTAAACACAAAGAATTATATAATGAAGAATCCATTTGTAATCAAACCATACGAATCTAAAGAATTGTTCTGTGACCGTGAAGAAGAATTGAGCCTTATGGTTCAAGGATGCATCAATCACACAGACATGACACTCATTTCTCAACGGCGTATGGGAAAGACGGGGCTAATACTTCGCCTGTTTGATGAGCTTCATGAAACGGGACTGAACCGACAAACTATTTATGTGGACATCTATGCTTCGCGCTCGATTGATGATTTCATTAAGTTATTAGCTGAGGCGGCCATGAGAACTTTTCAACCAAAATCTTCCATCGGGGAAAAGTTGATTTCATTTATCAAGTCTTTACGTCCACAACTTTCATTTGACACAATTACAGGTGAACCACAGTTGCAGATTGCTTATCAGACAATGCATGAAAAGGAATATACCTTACGTGGCTTGTTCGATTTTCTTGATGCACAAGGGGAGCCAGTCATCATTGCCATCGATGAATTTCAGCAAATCCGTGATTATCCAGAAAAAAATATGGAAGCGTTGTTGCGATCCTATATTCAACAGACTCACAATCTTACTTTTATATTCTGTGGCAGTAAGAAACATTTGATGGCAGATATTTTTGCAAACGAGAAAAAGCCATTTTACTCTAGTACAACGTTTGTCTCCTTAGAAAAGATTTCAGAGGCGTCTTATGCAAACTTTATACGCCATCATTTCAACTTGGATGGACGCACAATTGACGATGAATCTATTCAGTTTATTTTAGATTGGACGAGGCGTCACACTTATTACACTCAGCAACTATGTCATACGATTTTCGCCAATAGCGATAAAAATGTCACATTTGATGTGGTGAGGGCGGCATGTGGGCAGTTAATGAAACAGGGTGAGGCTGTTTATCTTCAATATCGTCAGATGCTAACAGACAAGCAATGGAATTATCTGATAGCGGTGGCAAAAGAAGGTAGTGTTAAGCAAATTACAGCCTCTGCTTTCTTGAAGCATCATAAAATAGGTACTCCTTCTGTTTCGCGGCGATTAGCTGGAGCACTTGTCGAAAAGGGATTGCTGAATGATGATGTACGCATAGATGGTACGACATATACCGTTAGTGACGTGTTCTTCTCACATTGGCTGGAGAGATTATAACTTCACTTATATGCAATCTGTGGGAGAAAGATGATACCTAAGATTATACATTATTGTTGGTTTGGAGGGAAGCCTCTTCCCAAATTGGCTGTAAAGTGTAAGAAGAGCTGGGAAAGAATCTTCCCCGATTATGAGATAAAGGAATGGAATGAGAGCAACTTTGATGTGAATGCGGTTCCATATACAAAATATTGTTACGAACACAGGCAATGGGCTTATCTGAGTGATTATGTGCGGCTGTGGGTTGTTGAACATGAGGGAGGTTTGTATTTCGACACGGATGTGGAGGTGGTAAAGAACCCTGGAGAACTGCTCAAATCAAGCCATGCGTATTTTGGATGGGAAACCCTGGAATATATCAATACAGGTTTGGGGTTTGCAGCAGAGGCACATCATCCGGCGGTGAAGGCAATGATTGCCATGTATGATGATTTGGTGAAGGATGGTCAGTACATGTTTGACACGATGCAGGGATGTCCTCAGCTGAACACAAAGGCACTTGTGGCACATGGTTTGAAACGAGATGGAACCATGCAGGAGGTTTGTGACGCGTTGATTCTGCCCAGTGAGTATCTGTGCCCATTCCGTGATGCCACGGGCGAACTGAATAGAACAGAGAACACCATCTCGATTCATTGGTTCAGTAAGTCTCCCCATGGAAAATGGGCGGCATGGAAAATGAAGTTGACGAGACCATTGCATAGATGGTTTTGTAATCGATATAAAAACGGCGGAAAATGAGTGATTTTAAAGTCCCTGTCGCCTCCTCTGTTGGGAAACTTATATCTGGCGACATGGATGTGTTTGTTAAGATGATTTAGAAAGAAGAACTAAAAAACATGTTTCCACTACCTTTAGACCCACGAATATTTCCAGTCATCAATTTCTGGGGAATCTCCATCTTTTGTATTCTTCTGGGATTGAAATATGTTTCGTCGGATTCTTGCGATAATCTGTTGCAGCAGAAGAGTCCCGCATGGGCTACCATCTTTTGTTTTATATGGATATTCTTCTTAGGATTGCGACCTGCACATTATACGTTTGGCGACACCGCTGTGTACGCACATACGTATTTGCGTACCTCTACAGAATATGCTGAGATTGATTTTCACAAGGAATGGTTGTTTGCATTGTTTAGGACATGGTGCCGAGCAATGGGCTTCTCGGTGACGACCTTCTTCTTGCTGATAGAGTTGGGATATGTCGGTTTTATGCTGTTGGCGTTCAAGAAGTTGCTGTGGGAGGATACATGGTTGGCTGTGTTGTTCTTCTTTAGTGCTTATTCCTTTTATGTATATGGGGTCAATGGTATCCGCAATGGTTTGGCTTGCTCTATCTGCTTGGCGGCGTTTGCCATCATCTTGAAAGATAAGAACTATTTGATGGGGAGTGTGTTGTTGTTTGCGGCTTTTTCAATCCATAAGAGTACGTTGCTGCCTATTGCGGCTTTGGTGGCGGCTCTCTTTGTCATTAAAAAACCAAGGTTGGCTTTGTTTTTCTGGCTTGCCAGCATCCCGTTGTCATTGGTGGCAGGTGGTCCCATTTCGAATTTCTTTATGAGTCTGGGATTCGATGATAGAACTGAGGCATATTTGTCGGGTGACAACATGAAGTATGGCAATTTCTCGAATACGGGTTTCCGTTGGGATTTCCTTTTGTATAGTGCCATGCCTGTTTGGTTGATTTGGGAGGCTCAGAAGAAGATTGAGAAAAAGAGGGAAGAGATGGGAGGTGTCTGTGCGGAAGAAGAGGAGAGTGGTGTTTATGGAGCTGGAATCATTGCTGATACCGAAAGTATGCGGATTTTCAATGTGCTCTCAACTATTTATCTATTGACAAATGCGTTTTGGGTGATGGTTATCAAGGCGGCATTCTCCAACCGTTTTGCCTATTTGAGTTGGTTTTTGTATCCATTGATTATTGCCTATGCAGTCGTTCGTCTGCATATATGGGAAGACCAAGACCGAAAGGCTGGATGGATACTTATTGGACATGCCGCATTTACGATGTTTATGTTCTTGACCGGAAAAATATAGAAGCAATGAAAACACTGACGGTTTTTACACCTACATATAATCGGAAGCATACACTGCCTCGTACATACGAGTCGTTATGCCGTCAAACATCAGATGATTTTGAGTGGCTGATTATAGATGATGGGAGTACAGATGGCACACGGGAGTGGGTGGAAGGTCTTGGTAAAAAGGTCATTGATGCGGGGACGAAGTTTGATTGGATGGGAAGAGTTGTTGAAGGTGAAGACGGGAATCATTTTGTCATAGAAAGTGTTGCGGCAGCTCGCTCTTCCTTGACGATACACTATATCTACAAAGAGAATGGAGGGTTATACACGGGATACAATACTGCTTATTCAAGCATTCGGACGGAGTTGTGTGTATGTATAGATAGTGACGATTATATGCCAGATGATGCGGTGGAGAAAATTGTGGAGAAATGGAGGAAACGCCCCTCAACAAAGGAGTATTGTGGGATAGTGGGTTTGGATTTTAACGTGGTGGACGGTATGCCGATAGGAGGAATGTTTCCGGAAGGTTTGATGGATGCTTTCCAAATGGAAGTGCCTCATTCTGGAGATGTTAAGCAGGTGATGAGAACAGACTTGATGAGGAAAGTTGCTCCACAGATTGGTTTTGAGGGTGAACGGGACTTTAATCCTTTTTATATGCTGGTACAGGTATTGGATAAATATCCTATTTTGATTGTCAATGAGAATTTTTGTTGGGTCGAATACCAGATAGGTGCAGATAGCATGAGCCAGGGCATCTGGAAACAATACATGCGTTCTCCGCGTAGTTTTGCTAAATACCGAATCAATCAGATGACATTGAAGCATGGCAACTCGTGGAAGAACAAGCTGAGATTGTGTGCCCATTATGTGGCATCATGTATTCTAAGTAGAGACGGAAATTGGCTTAAGCATTCTCCTCTAAAGGTTATGACCTTATTTGTCGTCCCTGTGGGAGTGTTGGTGGCAATATTGGTGATATGGACAAATCGGAAATGATACGTATTCTTCACATACTCCATTCCATGAATCGTGGTGGTGCAGAGGCGATGCTGATGAACTACTACAGGAATATCGATAGGACTCGTGTGCAGTTTGACTTCCTGCTGACAGAACAGAATAGATGTCAGTATGAAGAAGAGATTGAGCAGATGGGGGGGCGTGTGTATCGTGTGCCTTTGTTGACATTCAGTAACCCTTTTCCGTACATAAATGGTGTAAAGAATTTTTTGAAAGAACATTCTGAATATCGTATTGTACATTCTCATACATCCAGCAAAAGTGCAGTGCCATTATGGGTGGCCAAAAGATGTGGTGTTCCAGTGAGAGTCTGTCATGCTCATAGTAGTAACTCTGGGAGTGGATTCGAGGGGGGTGTACGATGGGCATTAGGCGTGTGGCTCAAACGGGTCGCAACCGACTTTATGTCTTGTGGTGAAGGGGCTACCATTTGTTGGTATGGCAAGGAGTATCTGAACAAGACACGTTTTGTCCCCAATGCTGTAGATATGGATAAGTATAGTTTTGATGCTTCCGTGCGCAACACCAAACGTGCTGCCCTGGAACTGCCTACTGATGCTTGTGTGTTAGGAATGGTGTCTCGATTTCATCCTGTGAAGAATCACCTCTTTGCCCTTGATGTGCTGGCGGCCTTAAAACAACGTCGTTGCAATGCTAAACTATTGTTTGTGGGCGATGGGGAATTAAGGCAAGAAATAGAAAAAAAAACAGATGTATTAGGACTTCATGACGATGTGATCCTGGTAGGATTGGTGAATGATGTCCCCAATTATCTTCAAGCGATGGATATGGTTTTGATGCCATCTTTTAACGAAGGATTGCCTGTTTCATTAGTGGAGGCTCAAGTCAATGGATTATATGTTGTGGCCAGTACAGGAGTGCCTCATGAGGTGGATGTGACGGGCAATGTGACGTTTCTTCCTTTGGATGTCTCTGTTTGGGCGGATTGTTTGGCAGCCAAAGTCGCAGAGGGAGTGAAACGTGATTCGGAGGCTGTGAAGAAAGTACGGCAGGCTGGTTATGATATTAAGATTGCAAGTGGCAAGTTGGAACGATGGTATATGAATGTGATAAAAACAAGAAAATGAAAAATATTGCTGTTATTTTTGCAGGTGGAGCGGGAAAGCGAATGAATACGGTTTCTCGTCCTAAGCAGTTTTTGGAACTTCGGGGAAAACCGATTATAATATATACGTTAGAGTTATTTGACACCCATCCCGATGTGGATGGTATAATTGTGGCTTGTATAGAATCATGGATTCCTTTCTTGGAAAAGCAAATTAAGAAATTTGAAATAACAAAGGTCGTAGAAATTGTTTCTGGTGGAAATACGGGTCAGGAGAGCATATATAATGGGCTGATGGCAGCGAAGAGACATTTCTCAGATAACACTTGTGTTATGATTCATGATGGTGTTCGTCCGCTTATAACTCAACAAACCATCACAGATAATATTACAAAGGTTCGCGAGAATGGGAATTGTATAACGTGTGTGCCAGCAACGGAGACATTTGTTGTATGCAAGAAGAATGGGAATTTTGAGATACCTCCCCGTGTGGATTCTCTGATAGCACGAGCCCCACAAAGTTTTGTTTTGTCGGATATATGTGCAGCCCATGAGAAAGCAAGAGCTGAGGGATGTAACGATTTTATTGACTCATGTACAATGATGAGTCATTATGGATACAAGATGCATACCATTATTGGTCCCATGGAGAATATTAAGATTACGACTCCTACAGATTTCTTTGTTTTCCGAGCAATGGTGGAAGTACATGAAAATCAACAAATATTCGGATTTTGATGAATAAAGTACAAAATCAAGATATAAAAGATTTCGTGTCATCTTTTGCGTTGGCGAAAGATTTGCAAGATGCTACCTTTTTGATTACAGGGGGAACAGGGCTGATTGGCTCGTTATTGATACACTGTTTGTTGGCTCTTGATAAGAATATACATATTGTCGCTCCTGTTCGTAATAAGTTTAAAGCTGAAGCTCTTTATGAGGGATATGGGTCACAAGTGACTGTTGTGGAATGTGATTTGTTGACTTGTAGTTATGATAGTCTGGGGAAGGTGGACTTCATTATTCATTGTGCGTCTCCTACCGCATCTAGGTTTTTTGTGGAACATGCAGTGGAAACATTCGATACTATTATATACGGAACCTCTGTATTGTTACAATACGCACGAAAAAATCCCGTGAAAAGTTTTGTCTATCTGTCTTCTTTGGAAGTGTATGGGTGCATAGATGATGATAGTGAATATGTTACAGAAGACGTACAAGGCTATTTGGATCCTATGGCTGTTCGAAGTTCATACCCTATGGCAAAACGTGCTGCGGAGAATATGTGTGCTCTATATGCTCAAGAATATGGTGTCCCAGTTAAGGTGGCAAGGTTAACGCAGACGACTGGTGCAGGAATTGCAAAAGATGACAATCGGGTGATTGCTCAATTTGCTCGCATGGCTGCAGATGGCCACGATATTGTTCTCCATACTTTAGGGGACTCGGCACGTCCATATTGTTACACAATAGATGCCATTACCGCACTCCTTTATATCTTGTTGAAGGGGAATAATGGTGAGGCTTATAATGTGTCAGGCAAAGAAACATATGTGTCAGTGTATGATATGGCGATGTTTGTGAAGGATACTTTTAATTCCGACATCAACGTGAGGATTGAGCTTGATGATACAATGGGGTATGCACCTGTTACAAAGTTGCGATTGAGTACAGAAAAACTGGAATCATTGGGTTGGGTTCCCCAATATGGGTTGAAGGATATTTTGGGGAGACTGATAGAATATTTGAGGTCATAGTATTTACATAAGATAACATATGCGTTCGTATAAAGATAAACTGAACGATTTGTCTCGTAAGTCATCGGCGTTGAGGCAGTTGACAAGTGAGGAAGAGAAGGCTTTGAAAAAGCTGCTCATAGAGATGTTGCGAGACATCATCTGTTTGTGTGATAAACATGGGCTGACATGGATGATGGGAGGCGGTTCTTGCTTGGGAACCATCCGTCATAAGGGATTTATTCCTTGGGATGATGATTTGGATTTAAATATGCCACGAAGAGATGCGGAAAAGTTGAAAAGTCTTTTGAAGGAGCATGCATTAGGAGGTGATTACGAATATACATGTCCTAATAGTGGGAAAGATGCTCCATGTATGTTTCTTAAAATTTTCAAGAAGGGTACAAGAATGCTGGAATTGGGGCAAGAGTTTTCGGATTATCCACACGGCGTTTTTATAGACATCTTCATATTGGATGGAGCACCAGCTCATAGATGGACAAGAAAACTTAAAGGTTGTGTGGCTAATATGTTGAGGTTGATATCCAATATGGTGATGGAGTCGAAATCTCCTATGAGTGGGACACAGAAAGAGTTTTTCCTCTCAGATAAGAATACGGCATTTATGATGCACATGCGTCGTATGATGGGGCACGTGTTTGGTGTTTTGTCTCATCGGTTCTGGATTGACACCTTTGATTCTTTCGTGAGAGATGAAGATACCAATCAAGGGTGGGTCACATTTCCAACTGGAAGGAAATTGTATGAAGGCGAATCTTTACCGGCCTCTGTGTTCTTTCCTGTGAGGCAGGCTGTTTTTGAAGGAGTGAAAGTGAACGTTCCAGGACGTGTGGAGGAGTATCTTGTAAATCTATACGGAAGAAACTATATGCAATTGCCTCCTGTAAACAAAAGGGAAAGACATTTCATCGTGGAATTTGATTTAAATGCTAATTAGTCAATGATACCCAAAATTATTCATTTTAGTTGGTTCTCCAATGATCCTATGCCAGAAGTGTATATTCAAATCATGGAGAATTGGAAGAAGGTTCTCCCTGATTATGAATTTAAACTCTGGGACGCCAAAGCTCTGAAAGAGGCAAACATCATGTTTGCAAATGAGGCTGTTAGCGTCAGAAAATGGGCATTCGCAGCAGATGCAATTCGAGTGTATGCGGTATATCATTATGGTGGTATATGGTTGGATGGGGATGCTGTAGTGTATAAATCTTTTGACCCATTCTTGGATTGCAGAATGTTCATTGGTAAGGAACATACGATGGAATTTCAAAATGATGGGTGTAATCATAACATCAATTTGCTTACTTCACATTGTTTTGGCGCAGAAAAGGGACATCCTTTCGTCAAAGAATGTGTGGATTATTATCAAAGTAGACATTTCATCCTTTCTGATAAAGAAAATCTTCCAGAGGGATTACGCTATGACATGCGTTTGATGCCATCTGTGCAAGCATTGTTGGCGGTGAAATATGGATATCAGGGGAGAATCCCAAACTTGGATGAGATAGAAGTGCTGGATGAGGATATTCGTGTTTATCCTCCGTATTATTTTGATGCCCCAAGATATCATAGTACGAAAGATTCTGTATGTGTGCATCTTAAAAGTGGGTCATGGAGAGTGACTAATACATGGAGCCCTGCTATGGCTATGCATATTGCAAAGCGTAAGAAAGGGTGGTTCTATTATGTATACTCTTGGACTAACAAATATCTGGTGAAAAGGGGGTATTATCTGAAAGTGATTAGTGTGTAGCGTTCCATTTCCGCATGATTAAATAAGAGTTTATGTTGTACGAATTAGCACATTGGTTACAGAACAAGTGCCCATGGATGTGGGAGGCAGTGGAGGAGCTTAATGCAGCCGTGTGTGGATTGAAGATTGGGGATGGAAGACGTTTGCAGAAATGTATGTCGGTAGGTGTTCGTCTGGCAGATATTAATGATGCAGGTCGTTTGGCAGACTTTTTCGCTCGTCAACCAGAAGATAGTTACAAGTGGTTCCGTCCGCATGGATTTGATGAGGCAACGCTACGGAAATTGTTGAGGCGAAAATCCTACATTGTTTATGTGATGGAGGAGGATGACGAGATAATCGGGTATGCGTTCCTGCGATGCTTTGTAAATGGAAAGTGTTTCTTGGGTAAAATGGTGGATGTGAATCATCAGGGGAAAGGTGTGTGCACGAAATTGTGTGCAGTAGGGATGAATGTGGTGGAAACATTGGGATGGAGAATGTTTGAGAGTATCAATAAGGAGAATATAGGGTCAATGAAAGCAAGTCAGAAAGCATGTGATGTGATTGTGGTGGAAGAGTTGGAAGATGGAGATGTGTTGATTGAAGACAGACCAAAAGGGACATTGAAACCATAACGATAACCTTAACTTTCTCTAAATTCTCATCTCTAAACTCTAAACTGAACAATGAAATGGCTATTTGATAGAGTGGTTTCTTTTATAGGCTTGTGCTTTTTGTGGCCTGTCTTGTTGGTCGTTTGGGTGTTGATTCATATTAAGATGCCTGGCGGTCCTGCCATCTTTACACAGAAGAGAGTGGGGAAGGATGGAAAGTTGTTTACAATGTATAAGTTCAGAAGCATGACAGTGGGGCATGGTGGTAGTTCTGTGTCGGTGGCAGGTGAGAGCCGAATCACACCATTGGGGGCAAAATTGAGGAAGTATAAGTTGGATGAATTGCCTGAGTTGTGGAATGTGCTGATTGGAGACATGAGTTTTGTGGGACCACGTCCTGATGTGCCAGGATATGCGGACCAATTGCAAGGTGAAGATAGACTCATTCTGAAGTTGCGTCCGGGTATAACAGGACCTGCTTCATTGAAATATAAGAATGAAGAAGAAATCCTGGCAAAGGTGGAAAATCCTCAGAAATATAACGATGAGGTGATTTATCCAGACAAGGTGAAAATCAATCTTGAATATTATTATCATCATTCATTAGTAGGTGATATTAAACTAATATTGCGGACTATTTGTGGGTAAGAAAATTGTGCGTGCCGCTACAATTGGCATGTCGTTGAACATCTTTTGTGGAGGGTTGTTGAAAGAACTTGTTGACGAGGGGTATGATGTGGTGGCATTGAGTAGCCCTGATGATGATTTGAGAGAACTTGCTCAAAGAGAGGGCGTGCGTATAGTTGGTGTGGAGATGGAAAGGCATATGAGTCCATGGAAAGACTTCGCTTCTTTAGTCGGATTAATTCGTGCGTTGAGAAGAGAAAAACCTGATATGGTGCATTCGATGACGCCGAAGGCGGGATTGTTGTGTATGATGGCTGCTCGTTTGGTTGGTGTTCCCGTCAGGGTGCATACTTTTACGGGACTTGTTTGGCCAACAGCGACAGGGCTGTCACGGAAGGTCTTGATGATGACCGACAAGGTGACATGCTTATGTGCCACCCATGTAATTCCTGAGGGAGAGGGAGTCAAGCAGGATTTGCAGAGGTGCATCACGAAGAAACCGATGGAGGTGCTTGGATATGGGAATGTGAGAGGGGTCGATTTGGACTACTGGAAGAGAAATGTGGTCGAGAACAAGAAAGCGGTGTTCACTTTTGTTTTTGTTGGGCGAATAGTTCGCGATAAAGGTGTGAATGAGATGGTTTCTGCATTTGTGAGATTGAATGAAAAGTATCCTGATAGTCGATTGTTGCTGGTGGGTCCATCGGAGGACACGTTGGACCCGGTCTCGCCAGAAACAAGGAGATTGATGGATGAATGTGCTACGATAGAATCTGTGGGATCTCAAAAAGACGTGAGACCATTTTATGAGGAGAGTGATGTGCTGGTGTTCCCAAGTTATCGGGAAGGTTTCCCTAATGTGGTGATAGAAGCAGGGGCCATGGGATTGCCGTGCATCGTAACGGATATAAATGGGTCTCGTGAGATTATTGTTGATGGGGAAAATGGTTTGGTGATACCTCCACGGGATGAGGCTTCTTTGTACGATGCTATGGAATGGATGTTGGAACATCCTGTAGAATGTGCAAAGATGGCGGAAGCGGCGAGACCCATGGTGGCGGGTCGCTATGAACAGGGATTTGTGAGGAGATGCTTAAAAGACTATTACAAAAAGATATTGGTGTAACTTTTTATACAATTTTGCTATATGGATAGAATCTATTTGTGTCTTGCCCACATGAGCGGCAAAGAACAGCAATACATACAGGAGGCATTTGACACGAATTGGGTCGTGCCTTTGGGACCAAATGTGAATGCGTTTGAATCAGATCTGGCGACATTTGTGAATTGTTCAGACTCGGCTGTTAAGACGAAGGAAGTTGTGGCACTCAGTGCGGGAACGGCTGCCATTCACCTTGGGCTAATTATGCTAGGGGTGGATAAAGGTGATGAAGTTATCTGCCAGTCATTCACCTTTGCGGCGAGTGCCAATCCCGTTGTTTATCAAGGTGCCACTCCTGTCTTTGTGGATAGTGAGGTGGGAACGTATAACATGGATCCGCAGTTGCTTGAGGAGGCTATAAAAGACAGGATAGCCAAAACAGGCAAAAAACCGAAAGCCATTATTCCGGTCTATCTGTATGGTATGCCTGCAAGAATTGACGAAATCATGGAGATTGCCCATCGCTATGAGATTCCAGTGTTAGAAGATGCGGCAGAAGGTTTCGGTTCTCGATATAAGGGACAGGTATGTGGCACATTTGGAGAGTATGGCGTGATGTCTTTTAATGGTAATAAAATGATTACCACAAGTGGAGGTGGTGCTTTGATCTGTCCGAATGAAGAGGCAAAGAAGCGTGTAATGTTTTATGCCACTCAGGCTCGTGAGCCATTCCCCTATTATCAGCATGAGAAGATTGGATATAACTATCGTATGTCCAATATCTGCGCTGGTATTGGTAGAGGACAAATGACGGTGGCTGATGAACATGTTAAACACCATCAATGGGTACATCAGCAATATGTGGAGAAACTGGGTGGTATAGATGGTATCATAGTGCATAGTGCGCCAGCAAGTGAAATGGAATCTAATTATTGGCTTTCCACCATTCGATTTGAGGATGATAAACATACGATAGAGGGCAATCTGTTGTCGTTCATAGATGCCTTGAGTACTGCGGGTATTGAGACTCGTCCACTCTGGAAACCCATGCATGCTCAGCCTGTCTATAAAGATGCTCCGGCATACACGAATGGGGTGAGTGAACGTATGTTCTCTTGCGGACTCTGTCTGCCCAGTGGCCCATACGTGAAGGAAGAGGAAATTGACTATATCGTCAAAAGCATCAAGGCTCATCTGTAAGATGGAGAGGCACAAATCTCTGGAAATATGAGACAGCTATATATATTATTGGCATTGTTGGTTCTGGCTGTGCCGGGATATGCTCAACGCCAACAAAAATGGAAGGCTCCTAAGCGGCCTAAACCTTTGAAGTGGGTGCCCCCTAAGCAAAAGGCTCCCGAAGTGATAGACGTGTGGAGACCATACGTTTTTTCGGATAACTGGTTCGTGGATCTTCGGGGAGGAGTGAATTTCTCTTTGGCAGAGAACATGGCAGGGCATGGTCTTGACATTTGTCAGCCCAAAATCGACTTGGGAATTGGAAAGCAGTTCTCGAACGCGTGGAGCACTACGTTGTCTATTGGTATTGGTAAACAGAAGGGATGGGCGAGTAAGGAGTCTCTTGCTGCAAGTTCTCTGATGGAGTCTGGCGATTATAATTTCCAGGTGATTTCCTTGTATGTAGAGGAGGAATTCAGCATTGTTCGCCAGTTTTTCCCTTACAATGAACAGCGCAGGTTTGATGCTCAAATGTTTGTGGGCGCAGGAATGAACTACTCTTTTAACTTTGACGATAAAGTGGATCGATGGAGCCGCTATGGATATCCTGTGGATGGTACTGATTATGTGAACTTTGCTTTTCGGGGAGGGCTTCAGTTCCTGTTTAGAGCAAGTGAAACGGCTGATTTAGTGTTGAGGGGTAGTTACCATATGGTGGGCGATAATTACAATGGAGTGAAACACTCTCCATCCTTCGCTTTTGATTCTTATGCAGACGTGACAGTGGGAGTCAGATTGCATCTGGCAGATCATTATGGAGATCATCGGTACTATAAAGTACGTCGATGGGAAGCCACATCGCTACGGACGACAGAGCCCAAAGTCGCAGATTTGTTGGATGATGAGAAAGTGAAGGAGTACCAGGCTCGGGAGGCAACAGAACATGTGGTTTTCGGTGAATTGATGCAGACACATATCTCTTTCTATATTGACCGTACTTTTGTGAATGATTATCAAATGGACAATATTCGTATTGTGGCGGACTTTCTACGTCGTCATCCGAATGTGAATCTCATTCTGAAAGGATATTGTGGAGCATCCAGTAAAAGTGAGTCGCCTGACATGCATTTAGCAGAACGGCGTGTGGCTGCAGTCAAAAAGGCATTGGTTAAATATTATGACGTGAGTCCATCACGTTTGGAAATATGGTTTGATGAAACGGCAACACCTCCTTTCCCCATGAAAGGTGAATGGATTGATGGTGTTGTTTTTCAGATGGTGGAAAAGTAGCAATCTTGAATTATAAAAAAGGTGTATCGGCCGTACAAAAAGAGTATCTTTGAGGTCAAAAAGGCGACTTTTGCAAGAAAAAGATGCCATAAAAAAGGAAAGAGAGACTTTTTTTATATATATATGATTCGTTTTTTGTAATTTTGTACCGTCAATGTTTAATTGATAGGGCGCAATTGATTTTCAATTAGCTATGACTACAGCAAAGAAGGGCTACATTCAAAAGTTTACTAGTTGGTATTTCTCCAGAGAGGCATTGCCTTTTTGGGCGATTAGTGTATTGGACATATTTATCATCTTTGTGTCCTTGTCGTTGATGTATGCTTTGGTTTATGGCCCTGCTAAGCTTGTCAGCAATGGTGCCACGGTGCTTTATACTTTAATCATGGATTTGGTTTTCTACGGTATAGGCATGCGAGTGTTCCACACCTATGCGGATGTTTCAAAAATTTTGGAATTTAAGGATTTGTCACGCACGGCGTTCTCAACATTGTTGGGCTCCGTTTTGTGTATGGCTTTCCGTTGGGCTGTAGACTTATGTCCTTTTACAACTCAGATACCATACCGTGTGTTTGTGTTGACATTTTTCAGCGCGACAGCAGTCTTATGGTTGTGGCGTATTGTAGCGAGAAATTTTTCCGATTTGATTCGTGATAATGTGCGTGAGGAAGTGGAATTGTTGCCCCGCCAAGAGATTGAGGTGAATATGGAGAAAATTGGCGGTTTGCTTCGGGGGAAATGTGTGCTTATCACGGGCGCTGCAGGAAGTATCGGAAGTGAAATGGTTCGTCAGATAGCCAGTTACAGTCCTAAACGGCTGATATTGATAGATCAGGCAGAGACCCCGATGCATGATGTCATGCTGGATGTCCAAAAGACATGGAGTTATCTGGATGTTCTGTTTATAGTCTCTTCCATTACCAATAAGGAGTTGATGGAGAGGATATTCGCCACGCATAAACCGAACTATGTCTTCCATGCTGCAGCATATAAGCATGTTCCGATGATGGAGGAAAATCCGAGTGTGAGCATACAAAACAACGTGGTTGGAACACGTATCTTGGCGGATTTGTCCGTCAAATATGGTGTGACGAAATTTGTGATGATTTCTACAGACAAGGCTGTCAATCCAACGAATGTGATGGGTTGTTCGAAACGTCTGTGTGAGATATATGTACAGAGTTTGAATGCGCATCTGCTCAAAGCGTCGAATACGGCAGAAACGAAAACGCAATTTGTGACGACGAGATTCGGCAATGTGTTGGGCTCTAATGGGTCTGTTATTCCATTGTTTAAGAAACAGATAGAAGAAGGTGGACCTGTCACTGTGACACACCCGGACATTATCCGTTTCTTTATGTTGATACCAGAGGCTTGTGCGTTGGTGCTTGAGGCGGGCACGATGGGAAATGGTGGTGAGATATTTGTTTTTGACATGGGGCAGCCTGTGAAAATAGCTGATTTGGCTAGGAAAATGATTCAGAATAGTGGGCGAAGGGATGTGAAAATTAAGTATACAGGATTGCGCGGCGGAGAAAAATTGTATGAAGAGGTACTCTTTAAGGGTGAAGAGGAAGTCCCCACTGTGCATCCCAAGATTCATGTGGCGAAAGTGCGACAGTACGAATATGAAGATGTTTGTACACAATTAGATGAGTTAGAGGAATTGGCAAGGGGGGGAGATGATATGCAAATTGTACGTAAAATGAAGATGATAGTTCCCGAGTTTAAGAGTAATAATTCTAAGTATGAAAGCCTTGATCGTGAACTGGCAAATGGTAAGAATGAATGATAATAGTAAATAATAGGTATGGTAAAAAAAATTGCGGGCATATTAGTCGCGATGTTGATGGGCGCGACATCGTTTGCCCAGGATCGTAGAGACTCCACCGTTACTTTGTTTGAGGATTTGAATGTCCCTTTGGTGGAAAAAAAGCATGTGGCTAACACGAACTTTCAGGATAACTGGTATGTCAGTTTGTATGGTGGTGTCACCTCAAACTGGGGAAGTGATTGTTCACATTCAGGTTTCTTCCGTCTGATGGGACCTGCTGCTATGTTGGCTGTTGGAAAGGAAATTACGCCTATCAGTGGTGTTCGTTTCCAAATTAACTATGTAAGAAATACGGGTGTGACAGACAACCAATTTGGTTCTGTTAGAGACCTAAATGGAATATGGCAAGATACAGGTTTTGGCGATTTGACCCACAACCGCTATAAATGGAACTCTTATGGACTTAGCATTGATTACCTTTTGAACTTTACCAACTTGATTTTGGGATTCCGTGAGCACCGAAAGTTTCATCTTCAGGGTGTTGTTGGTATCGGTGGCTCTGTGTCACGAAACTACACGACGGATGAGTATGTAAATGCTATCAAGCAGATTACAGGTGATGATGATTATAACCGTCATGAGAATCAGTTGCATAACAAAGATAAGTACGATAACCGTCAGCACTCGCTCATCTGTCTGCGTGCAGGTGTAGCTGGTACATTCATGGTCGCTCGCAATTGGAATCTTCATGTAGAGGCTGTTGGTAACCTTCTGGACAACTCTTATGATAGTAATCCGACTACCAAGAACACATGGGATGGACATACCGATTTCTTAGTGGGTGTAAGTTATCGCTTCAATAACACGGGAGGACAGGCACCTGGATTCTATTATCCACGTCATGACATGAGTGAATATCGCAAGCGCATAACGGCTATTGAGAGTCTACGTTCACAGACCAGAAGGCGTAGGGAAGAACTGGCGGCCATGACCGATACAATTGACGTGGATGCTCAGGTGATGTATACGTTGATTGCATTTGATGAAAATGATACTGCTATTGACCGTTTGCAGCAGACAAACATCTATACTACGGCTTATGCTTGGGCGAAAACCCCACGTAGTATCATTTATATAACAAACAGCACAGGTGTGGACGATAAACTGTTCCGTAAAAGAGCGGCTGCCATTCGTGACATTCTGCTTGAACGCTATGAAATACCTGCATCTAAGGTCTGGATTGTTGCTAGTGAAAAGGACATAAAACCTGTTGGAGACTATATAGAATTGATTGTAAATGACTGATGTTGTTGTAAAGAAACAGAGGTAATACATATTGTTTATTAGGATACAATGAAAAAAGTTTATATATTCATGATGGTCATGCTGATAAGCGGTTCAGCATTTGGACAAGGCTATCAAGTGGTTGATTCACTTTCTAGTCGTACAAAGTTGGATCAAGATAGTTTGTACTATGATGACTGGGCTTATCTGGATGATTATCATTTCTGGGATAATATTTTTATTTCAGGACAAATAGGTGTGAGTCACTCCATGTCAGAAAATACCCGTTTCGGTAATTTCTTTGGCAATGAGCGTTTAAGCTTCAATATTGGTGTGGGAAAGTGGTTTTATCCATCGTTCGGAATGCGCATTACAGCAGGCCTTCATCCTCAGGTTGGTCGTGCAGAGTGGAGTATCAGTGAGGCTTATCCAGAAACGTTTGGTAATTATACCTACAACATGTTCTCTGGTTATGTTGATGGACTTGTTAACCTGACGAACGTGGTTTTGAAGTATAAGGAAGACCGAATGTTCAACTTGGTTGCACTCTTTGGTTTTGGCTACAATCATACATTTGGTTTTGACAAGGAGAAGTGTGCCATCATGAGTGCCGGTCTGGATGCAAATCATAAACCTCGATATAATAATCCTGAGGCTGGCGAAAGGATTATGGGCTATGATGTGGACACTCGTCCAGGCAACTACTTTGCGGCTCACGTGGGTTTACAAGGTCGTTGGAAAGTGAGTGCCGCATGGGATATTGTTGGCGAAGTTACATTTAATGGTACGGACGATAAGTATAATGGTCATGAGTACGACCGTGTGTACGATACCTATTTTGATGTGTTGGTGGGTGCACAGTTCCACTTCAAAGACTGCCACGGACGTCGTCGTTTCCACTATGTGAAGAACCTGAATGCTGCGGTGATTGAGCGTTTGGAGAGAATGAGAAGTGATGAGAACGAACGACTTGCAGAGGCAAACATGGCTGTTCCAGAAATCTTTGAAAAGCTTAAGTTCAACGAGGCTTTGCAGACCACGGTGTCTTTCTATGTGGACCGATATTACATCACCGACGCACAAAAGAAGAATGTGAAGAGTGTGGCGACTTTCCTTGCCACTCACCCTGATATCAATTTGGTTGTCACTGGATATGCTGACATCGAAACAGCTTATCCTGCATACAACCTTCGTCTTTCTCAGAAGCGCGCACAAGCTGTATATGATATGTTGGTTAATGAATTCCATGTTCCAACCAATCGTCTTCGTATTGATTACAAGGGTGATACCGTGCAGCCCTATACTTCTGTGAACGAATGGAACCGTGCCGTTATCTTCTTCCTTGACCGTAATGGCGGAAAGAGCCAAGTTCTTGAATCAGAAACACCCAATGAATAAAATGAAGAAAGTCTTATTTTTCGCATTAGTTATGATGACCTCAGTGTGCATGTTTGCACAGAATGAGGGTGATGTTGTTATTCCCGATGGTCAGACTTCCATTCCAGACTCTGCTTATTATAAGAGTATGGAAATGACATCGTTGACGGTGCCTGCATCGGTGGAGAGCATCGGTAACAACGTGATAGACCATTGTTTCAGATTGGTTTACATCAATGTGGATGCTGCCAATCCAACTTTCAAGTCGGTGGGCGGAGTCGTCTATTCAAAAGATGGCAAGACGTTGGTGTTGTGTCCTCCTGGTAAGACGGGCGAGTTTGTCATTCCATCCCAAGTGACAGCCATTGCTCCTTATGCTTTCCGTACATGTAAGAAGTTGACATCCATTGTCTTGCCAGAAGGTATCACGGAGATCCCCGACGGAGCATTCATGGGCTGCTGGGGTCTTGAGAAGGTGAACTTGCCACAAGGTTTAAAGCGCATTGGTAAGCATGCTTTCGATGGAACAATCGTGCAGAAGATGAATATGCCGACAACAATGGAATTTATTGATGATGAGGCATTTGTCAATACGAGTCTTGTTGAGGTGAATCTTCGTGTCACTGAACCATTCGAGTTGGGAGAGAATGTCTTTGGCGAAATTCAGGTCACTCGTCTGAACGTTCCTACGGCAGGTCTTCAAAACTTTAAGAAGCACCCCAAGTGGGGCAAGTTTGGTCGCATCACCCCAACCCATAGTTATTGGACAGTGAAACTGCCATAAAGGCGATCTCATAAAAAGACTGATATATTCAAATAATGAAGGAGGGCAACCCGCTCAGTGTGGGTTGCCCTCCTTTTTTTATTTGATGATCCTCACATATTGTGGCTCAATGTGGGTGCCCAGTGCACCAAGCATCTCGAAGTTGATGAGGAACATACGTTTGGCACGGCCTTTGGCTTTCAAGAGAGTGCCTTCATAACCGTCAAACAGACCACCGACGATGCGCACTCTGTCACCCTTGTGCAGTTCTACCTCTTCAGGATGGAAATAGGTGATGTCATTCTTCATCTTTGTGGACGATTCGATGAATCGTTCCATCTCGCGGGTGGGCACTTGCAAGATTTTATACTTACCCTCCATCTTCTTATAGGCGTAAGTGATGAACGTGTGCGTGTTGCGGATGGCGTTCAGTTGGCGGAATGGAGCAAAGGCAAACAGCGTGTTGGGAATCAGGGGGCGTTCCACGATGGTCTTTTTCCCGTGGACGGTCATATCGTTCTGTACCATAGGGCAGAACGTGCGCACCCCTGCTGTTTCTAGCACGTCTATGGCCTTCTTCTCTTTACGGCTGGCTTTCAGTGCGAACCATTGTGGTTCCTCTGCTATTCGTTGTTCGGTTCTTCCTTCCATCGCTTCATTTACAGGCTAACCTGATATAAAAACGGTGCAAAGTTAGTGAAAAAAACAATTTTTCGCTAACTTTGCACCATAAACCTATCCGAAATGAAGAAACTAACTGATTATTCGTGGAGGGTGAAGGCCCTTCTTCCACTTTATCTTACTTGCTTATTCAGCCTGAGCGTCCATGCTCAGCAGTGGCTTCCCATTCCGCAGGAAGCAAAGCCATACACCCGTTGGTGGTGGTTGGGCAGTGCTGTCGATTCGGCAGGTTTGGATTATCATCTCTCAGAGTTTGCCAAA
This sequence comes from Bacteroidaceae bacterium, assembly GCA_017448965.1. Classification (GTDB taxonomy): domain Bacteria; phylum Bacteroidota; class Bacteroidia; order Bacteroidales; family Bacteroidaceae; genus Minthosoma. The sequence continues at coordinate 86,277 of JAFSKK010000063.1, forward strand.
GTCGGTATTGGTGGTGTGGAGATTACCCCTATCTATGGAGTGCAGGGCAACGATACCAATGACATCTCTTATCTTTCTCCCCTATGGATGCACATGCTGAAGTATGTGGAGACCCGTGGCTCGGAGTTGGGCATCGAGACCAACATGGCAACGGGAACGGGTTGGCCGTTTGGTGGTCCCTTGGTGTCGAAGGAAGATGCTGCTTGTAGGCTTGTGTTCGATGCCAATGGTGAAGCAAGTGTGGGTCGTACAGGCCAGAAGGTGAAACGTGCGGCTCCTGGTGGTGAAGGTTTTGTGATAGACCACTTCGACAAAGGAGCTGTGTCTCGTTACTTCGAGCGTTTCGACACCGCTTTTGCCAATCAGAATGTGCCATTTCCATCCGTCATGTTTAACGACTCCTACGAGGTGTATGGTGCCGATTGGACGCCTCGTCTCTACGAAGAGTTTCAGCAGCGGAGAGGCTACGATTTGAAGCCTTTCACATCTATATTAAATAAGAAAGACTCCCTCCGTACTGATGCCGACCGACGCATCATCAGCGATTACCGTGAGACTTTGGGTGAGTTGCTTCTGGAGAACTTCACCATGCAATGGACAGATTGGGCGCATCGTCACGGAAGTATCACTCGCAATCAGGCGCATGGCAGTCCTGCCAACCTGCTCGACATCTATGCCGCTGTTGATATTCCTGAGTGTGAGGGTTTTGGACTGTCCGACTTCGGCATTCGCGGTCTTCGCACCGACCCTGGTTTCACCAAGAAGAACGACTCCGACATCTCCATGCTGAAGTACGCCTCTTCGGCAGCCCATGTTGCTGGCAAGCCGTTCACCTCTTCAGAGACTTTCACGTGGCTCACCGAGCATTTCCGTACTTCTCTCTCTCAATGTAAGCCCGACCTCGACCTCATGTTCCTGTCGGGTGTCAACCACGTTGTTTTCCACGGTTCCTGCTATTCACCCAAGGATGAGCCGTGGCCAGGGTGGCGGTTCTATGCCAGCGTGGATATGACCCCTTACAACCCGCAATGGGATGCGATGCCTGCCTTCTGTCAGTATATCGCCCGTTCGCAGGCCTTTCTGCAATGGGGGGAACCCGACAACGACTTCCTTGTCTATCTGCCGTTCTATGATATGATTTATGAGCAGCCGGGCACCATCGCACTTTTCGATATCCACAGCATGGATAAGCGGGCACCGAAGTTCATTCAGACCATTCAGCGCATCATTCAGGGGGGGTATGATGTTGATTACATCTCCGACCGCTATCTTCTCACCGACGCTTTCCGTCGCTACGATGCCATCATCGTGCCCGATGTGCGCTTCATGCCTGTTGCCACGCTCAACCGTCTTCGTGCCATTGCCGATCAGGGCACCCGTGTCATCTTTGTCGGCAACTATCCGCAAAGTGTGCCTGGCTATGGCCGTCTCGACACGGAGCAACCGCTCTTCGATGCCGCTTTGGCAGCGCTGAAGGAGAAAGCCATTCTTGCCAAAGACTACAGTGAGGCTCTTGCTCAGGCAGGTGGAACGATAGAACCCATGCGTCTGGATGCAGGTCTCTCCTGTATCCGCCGCAGCAACCCTGAGGGGCACCATTACTTCATCTCCAACCTCACGCCCAACGACGTTGATCAATATGTCAAGGTGGGTGTGGAGTTTGCTACTGCCGAGTTTTATAATCCCATGACGGGTGCTGTCACTCGCCCCGATGTGCACAATGATAGCATTCGTCTCCAACTCTCCAGCGGTGAAAGCGTCATCCTCAGAACTTATCAAGCCGTAGCCGCTCATGCGGAGACTCCCCAGCATCCCTATCGAAACACCATCCTCCATCAGCAGGAACTTCGCTTCAAGGAGCTCACTCATCCGAAGGAACGTGATGCCGATTTCCATCGACGCTACACCGCTAATTTCTCCCTTCAGCATATCGATGGCACTCGCCTGATGCTCGATCTTGGCGATGTGCGTGAATCAGCCCGTGTCGTTCTTAACGGACAGGAAGTTGCGACGCTGTTTGCCGTCCCTTTCCGTTGCGACATCACTCCTTATATCAAGAAGGGCAAGAATAAACTCCAGATTTATGTCACTAACCTGTCTGCCAACCGCATCGCACAGATGGACCGCGATGGGGTGGAGTGGCGTAAGTTCAAGGAAATCAATGTCGTTGATCTCAACTACAAGAAAACCCACTATGATGCATGGGAACCTGTTCCCTCAGGGTTGAACAGCGAGGTCAAACTCATGCAGGTCAGGTAATTGCCGTTCCCTTACAGCAGGAAGGTGACCAGCAGAGGAATGGAAATCATCGAGAGTAGGGTGGTGATGAAAGTCACCTCGGTAATGAGGGTGGTGTCCTTGCCGTGACGCAGGCAAAGGATGGTGCCGTATGTGGCGACGGGCATGGCGATGACCACGGTGTTGATGCCTACGACGAAGGGAGTGAACACAGCGATGCTTGGGACGAAAGTCTCAAGCATTTTTTCTAAGGCGGTGCACAGAAAGTGGATGGCAAGGGGGAGCACTGCGAGCCGCATGAGGGTGGTGGCATAGACGCTACCGTTGCCCAGCATGGCACGCAGGGGCAGGTTGGACATCGACGAGCCGATGATGAGCAGGGCGGCAGGCACGGTGATGTTGCCAATCATGGTGAGTGGCTGGCTGATGAACGTGGGAATATCTTTGATTCCCAGTGCCACGATGAGCATGGTCAGGTAGGCGGACAGCATCGGTGTGCTCCAGAGAACTTTCTTCTGAAACTTCGGTCCATTGACGGTCTTCCCAGTGATGAGGATGGTGCCGATGGTGAAGACGGCGAAGGTGTTGACCACATTGAGCACGGCTGCGTAGAAGACGGCTTCGTGGCCGAAGATGCTGGCGACGATGGGGTAGCCCATGAAGCCGACATTACCAAACATCAGTGCAAACCCGATGGGACCTTCATCGTCTTTTTTCTTGGTGAGGAAACGGGGCAGCAGCAGCGCCACGCCTGTCAAGATGAGGTAGGTGATGATGCTGATGGTCAGTAGGGGTAGGATATAGCGGCGGTCAGGCAGTTCGCCCGTCATGGCCGACGAGAGAATCAGCGCTGGGCAGGTGATGTCGATGACTAACTTGGAGAGCCGCTTGTCGAATGTGCCCCCCATATATTCGTTTTTGCCAGCGATGTAGCCCACCACCACGATGGCAAAGAGTGTTAGCATTACTTGTGCAATCATTTCGTTTTATTTAGAAGTTAAAGAAGTTAGAGAAGTTATCGGTTCTTTGCGAGCAAAGCGCTTCGCGATGGCGCTCGAAGTTAGAGACGTATGTGATGCTGTTGACAAGGTGTCGTCTTTAACTTCTCTAACTCCTTTAACTTCTTATAATTGTTACTCATGTTCCCCAATGATTTTCTCCATCCAAATCATGTCGTACCACCGTCCGAACTTCTTGCCGCACAGATGGAAATGCGCCACACGCTGGTAACCCATCCGTTCGTGGAAGTGGACGCTGTCGAGTGTCAGGTGCTCATCTTCCGATTCCGTATACGAGATGCAGGCATTCATGTTGAGGATGCCCCGTGTCTTCAAGGCTTTTTCCAAGGCATCGTGCAGTTTTCTGCCGATGCCTTTTCTTTTTTCCTGCCTGTCCACATAGATGGAGGTCTCCACCGCCCACTGATAGGCAGCTCTCTCCTTGAAGGCACAGGCGTATGCATATCCCACCATGCGTTCCTCTTCCTCCGCCACCAGATAGGGGTACTTTTCGCTGATGTGCACAATGCGCTGACGGAACTCCTCTTCCGTCGGCACTTCATATTCGAACGTGATGGCGGTGTCCACCACATAAGGCGCATAGATGGCAAGCAATGCTGCCGCATCATCGGGTGTTGCAGGTCTGATGTTCAATCTCGTCATCTTTGTCTGTTTGTGTGTCTTAATGACTGCAAAGGTATGACTTTTTGATGAAGTTAGCAAGAAAAACGGTATGAGACTGATTTCCACAAACGGCTTGGGGTTTGCTCCACAAGCGGCTTGCCCTCTACGCCGTAGGAGAAGTCGTTCATAAGTTATGAATATTTGTTCATAAGTTATGAACAATTATCCGTAAGTTATGAATAATTATCCATAAGTTATGAACAACTTTGGGCTTTTCTTGCAGGGGATGGTAAAAAGGCGTAAATTTGTGGCGAACAAAACAGGATTTGTATGGAATATTCGTTTAGAGAAATGCCCGACCTGCACAGCACGGGCAAACGGTTGATGGTGCCGGAACCCACGTTCTGCAGCCAGATCAGTTATAAAGACTTCCTGAAGGAGTGCGCCTCCAGTGGGAGCGGATTCACCGAGGCGGACATCGACGGAGCGGTGCGACGCATCGTGAACCGCCTGAACTTCTATCTCGACATCGGGCACTCGGTCAAGATAGACGGTCTTGGCACCTTCCGCGTGAAGCTGAGCATGAAGAAAGGGGAGGAGGTGCCCGACCTCAAAGACCTGAAGCACCGACATCCGACGGAGAAGGTGGAGATTGACTCCATCCAGTTTCGTGCTGACCCGGAGTGGATAGGACTGCTGAAACGCCGTTGCCAGCTGGAATACAGCGGGATGGACAGGCGAAACAATCGGGTGAAGACCACCCCTGAAGAGCGCTTGCAGATGGCGCTCGACTATCTGGAGACGCACCACGAGATGCGCCTCTCCGACTATGTGCGCCTGACGGGATTGGCCAAGACGACGGCGAGCGTGGAACTACAACATTTCCGTCGCGACCCCAATTCTGGCATCATGGGCATCGGCAACCGCAACCAGCTCCGCTACGTGAAGCGGCCGACCCTCGACGACCCCGATTTTGTGCCCCAGCGGATTCCCTGGAAGTAAGGTCTTTTTTATCCAAAGTGTACTTTCTTTTATCATAAATGGAACACCATTTGGGTGTGTAGTTTATTTTGTGTTCCTTTGCAGCGAGAAAACTTCAGACAGGTACGAACGATGAATCCAACGAGAGCGATATTGACCATCACGGGTAGCGACGGCACAGGCGGTTCGGGCGTGCAGGCGGACATCCGCTTCATCCGCGAACTGGGTGGGGTGGCGGCATCTGCCATCACGTCCATCACGGTGCAGAACACGTTGGGTATTCAGGAGTTCTACGACTTGCCGGCATCGACCGTGAGGATGCAGGTGGAGGCCATCATCAACGACTTGCAGCCACAAGTGGTGAAGGTGGGACTGTTGCGCCGCATCGATGTGGTGGAGGCAGTGGCAGACGTCTTGCGCCGTTACCGTCCCCGACACATCATCTATGCGCCTGTGCTGGAATCGACACGTGGTGAACGCTTGCTTTCTTCCGAGGTGTATGAGGCCATCGAACGGTTGCTGTTGCCTTTGTGCACGGTCGTTTTGGAGGCACGTCATGAGGGACAGCACGGTAAGGCCAACCAACTCTCTTCGGCAGTGGCGGTGTTGCTCAACCGAGGAGAGCAGCCTGATGAGGCGATGCGCCACGCTCGTGAGTTGCTGGATGAGTTGCCTGCAGGCTATGTGGAGCCGACGGGTCGCAGCGGCGAACTCTACAATCAGTTTCTCGACACTGTGGAGCGGTTCTATCATCGCTATGCCGATGTGGCTTTCTATGCCGAGCAACTGAATGTCAGCCCCCGCTATCTGGGGCAGGTGACCCGTCGCATCGCAGGCCGTTCGCCCAAAACCATCATCGACGAGCGCATCACGACGGAGATGGCCACGTTGCTCACCACGACCACCCGTTCGCTCAAGGAGATCGCCCATCAGTTGGGCTTTTCCTCGCAGGCGCACCTGTCCCGATTCTTCAAGAAACAGAAGGGTGTTTCGCCCATACAATATAGGAACAAAAAAGAAGTTAAAGGAGTTAAAGACGACACTTTGCCACCAGTATGACATTTGTCTCTAACTTCGAGCGCCATCGCGAAGCGCTTTGCTCGCAAAGAACCGATAACTTCTATAACTTCTCTAACTTCCTCAAATTCAAATAAAAAAATAAAACACGACAATGGTAAACGAAAGACAAGACTTGAACCGTCAGTTGGCTCAGATGCTGAAAGGCGGTGTGATTATGGATGTGACTACTCCTGAACAGGCACGTATCGCCGAAGAGGCAGGAGCGTGTGCAGTGATGGCTCTCGAACGTATTCCTGCCGATATCCGTGCGGCTGGTGGTGTGAGCCGCATGAGCGACCCGAAGATGATTCGTGGCATTCAAGAAGCGGTCAGCATCCCCGTGATGGCCAAATGCCGCATCGGACACATTGCTGAGGCACAGATTCTGCAAGCCATCGAGATTGACTACATCGACGAGAGCGAGGTGCTCAGCCCTGCCGACAACATTTACCACATTGACAAGACAAAGTTCGATGTGCCCTTTGTGTGCGGCGCGAAGAACTTGGGCGAGGCATTGCGTCGTATTGCCGAGGGTGCTACGATGATTCGCACGAAGGGGGAACCTGGCACAGGTGATGTGGTGCAGGCAGTCAGTCACATGCGATTGATGCAGAGTGAGATACGCCGTCTTGTCTCGATGAGTGAAGACGAACTCTTCGAGGCTGCCAAGCAGTTGCAAGCCCCCTACGAACTGGTGCGTTTCGTGCATGAAAACGGAAAACTGCCCGTTGTGAACTTCGCGGCAGGAGGTGTCGCCACACCAGCCGATGCGGCGCTGATGATGCAGTTGGGTGCCGAGGGCGTCTTCGTGGGCAGTGGCATCTTCAAGAGCGGCAATCCACGGAAACGTGCTGCCGCCATCGTGCAGGCAGTGACCAACTATCAGGATGCCAAACTGTTGGCAGAACTCTCTGAGGATCTCGGTGAGGCAATGGTCGGCATCAACGAACAGGAAATAGAGTTGTTAATGGCTGAAAGAGGAAAATGAGAATAGCAGTTTTGGCCCTGCAAGGGGCATTCATCGAGCACGAACAGGTGCTGCAGCGGTTGGGTGTGGAGACCTTTGAGGTGCGCCAGCTCTCTGATTGGCAACAACCTAAGGATGGTTTGATACTGCCGGGTGGCGAAAGTACGGTGCAGATGCGCCTGCTCTCCCAACTCGGTCTTCTCGAACCTGTGCGTGAGGCCATTCAGGGTGGTCTTCCTGTCTTTGGCACTTGTGCCGGCATGATACTCCTCTCCGAAGGGTATCTGGGTACGATGGACATCCGTGTGCGCCGTAATGCCTACGGTCGGCAACTGGGCAGTTTCCACACCGAAGGGCAAGTGGAAGGAACGGGAAATCATGTGCCCATGACCTTCATCCGTGCGCCCTACATCGAGGAAATCCTTTCTCCCCGTTGTCAGGTGCTGGCTGAGGTGGACGGCCACATCGTTGCTGCCCAGCAAGGCAACCAACTCGCCACGTCGTTCCATCCGGAATTGGATCAAGACCTGCGCATTCACCAGCACTTCTTGCAGATGGTTGCTGGCGAAACGGCGCTTGTTGCATAAAATTATTCATGATTTGTTGTGTGTCCCGTTTTTTTGCCTTACCTTTGGAGAAATAAAACTCTCTAAAAACGAGACAATCAATGAAAAAGACTTTTTTGATGATGAGCGTTTGTGCTGTTGCTGCGATGGCGACCGCACAAACGCTGCATTATAAACGCCCTGCCGACTACTTTGAGGAAGCCCTTGTCATCGGCAACGGCATGATGGGTGGCACCGTGTATGGTGGCACCGTGAAGGATAAGATTTCACTCAACGACATCACTCTGTGGACAGGCGAACCCTGCAACATGAACGTTTATTCGCCCGATGCGCATAAGACCATCCCTGCCATCCGCGAGGCACTGCGCAAGGGCGACTATCGGGAGGCTGACCGTCTGCAACGTGATGTGCAGGGACATTTCTCTCAGAATTATCAACCCCTCGGCGAACTCTCCATCGAATATCTGGACACGCTTGGTGAGGTGAGTAACTATCGCCGTTGGCTCGACATTGGCAACGCGACAGCACACACCGCGTGGCATCGGGGTGTGTATCAGTATGCGGTGGAGTATTTTGCCACCAATCCTGATTCGGGTATGGTCATCCGCATCACGACCGACAACCCGAAGGGCATCCATGCACGGGCGTCACTCGGCAGCCAATTGCGACATGAGAAACGGGTGGGGAACGATGGCGTGATGACGGTCGATGGCTATGTGGGTTATGCCTCGTTGCCCAGTTACTATGATGCGAAGGAGAAGTTTGCCTACGATCCCAATCGAGGCATCCATTTCCGCACGAAGATGCAAGTGGCGGCTGCGAACGTGAGGGCTGACAGCGATGAGGCTGTGCTGATTGATGGTAGCAAGGAAGTGACGCTCTATCTGGTCAATGCCACCTCTTTCAATGGTTACGATAAAGACCCAGTGAAGGAAGGGAAACCTTATCAGGCAATCGCGGATGCACGGTTGCAGCATCTCTCGGCTATGGATTACAACGACTTGCTGAATCGTCACATGAACGATTATAAGAACATATACGATAGAGTAAAACTCTCTCTAAGCCCCCTCCCAACCTCCCCCAAAGGGGAGGAGTTCCGTCCGGATGGTTCATCCCCCCTTGGGGGGACAGGAGGGGGGCTCCCAACAGATGAAATATTGAAGGAGTACCTTGACGAAGGCATCTACAATCCTGAACTTGAAGCCCTCTACTTCCAGTATGGCCGCTATCTACTCATCTCCTGCTCGCGCACCCCGAATGTGCCTTCCAACCTGCAAGGCTTGTGGAACGAGTCGCTGTTGCCGCCTTGGTCGTGCAACTACACCAGCAACATCAATGTGGAGGAGAACTATTGGGCAGCGGAGACGGCAGCGCTGCCTGAGATGCACCAGTCGCTCTTCACCTTCATGAAGGAACTGCAAGGCTCTGGCGAACTGACGGCTAAGGCATATTATGGTGTGGACAAGGGTTGGTGCCTCGCTCACAACACCGACATCTGGGCGATGACCTGTCCAGTGGGTCTCCACACGGGCGACCCCATGTGGGCGAACTGGAACATGGGCGGTGCATGGCTCTCCACCCACATCTGGGAGCACTACACCTTCTCGCTCGACAAGAACTTCCTGAAAGAATACTATCCTGTGCTGAAAGGCGCGGCGGAGTTTTGTCTTGGCTGGCTCGTCTCCACTAAGGATATGGGCGTGCCCGGAACAGAGTACCTCATCACCGCTCCCTCCACCTCTCCTGAAAACTGCTTCATCACTGATCAGGGTTATCACGGACGCACGTGCTATGGAGGTTTTGCCGACATCGCCATGATTCGCGAGTGTTTGACCGATGCCCGTAATGCCGCAACCATCTTGGGGGTGGATAATGACTTCATTGATGAGGCCACGGTGGCATTGGTGAGTCTTCAACCCTACAAGATTGGCAAGAAAGGAAATCTGCAGGAATGGTTCTACGATTGGGAGGATGAAGATCCTCATCATCGCCACCAAAGTCATCTGTTTGGTGTTTATCCAGGACATCAAGTCAAAGCCCCCGAATTGCTTCGTGCCGCTTCCAAGACCCTTGAACTGAAAGGTGATAAGACAACGGGTTGGAGCACGGGCTGGCGTGTGAATCTCTATGCCCGTCTGCACGATGCCAAGAACGCTTATCACATGTATCGCAAACTGCTCTCCTACGTGAGTCCTGATGGTTATCGTGGTGCAGATGCCCGTCGTGGTGGTGGTACCTATCCCAATCTGTTGGATGCCCATTCACCCTTCCAAATCGACGGCAACTTTGGCGGTTGTGCTGGTGTGATTGAGATGTTGATGCAGAGTGAGTTTAGCTTCGAACTTGCACAGCCGAAGAACCGCCTCGTGATGCAACCGCAGATTGCCATAGAACTTCTTCCTGCCCTCCCCGCCAACTGGAAGGATGGCTCCGTTTCTGGCATCCGTGCCCGTGGTGGCATCACGGTTGATATGAAATGGGAAAACAGCCGCGTCACGACCTTGACCCTTACAGCGCAGAAAGCCTGCAAGGTGACGCTCATCATGAACGGGCAGCAGAAGGTGGTGAAACTGAAAAAAGGAAAGAACAACTTATTAAGATAACAACACATGAAAAAGTCTATTCTATTGACATTGCTGGTCATGCTGATGACGCTGACCATGCAGGCACAGACAGACGTGAAAGCTGTGCCGCCAGCACCAGAACTGGAGTTTGTGGTGCAGCTCAATGTGAACATCTCTGGAGCCTATTCCGTGGGAGAGACACCTCATGGCCGCCGTATGGTTATTCCCATCACGGGCGGCACTTTCGAAGGCCCTTTGTTGAAGGGTACTGTCTTGAACGGTGGTGCCGACTATCAGTTGGCAAACAAAGAGGGCAACCGCACCGAGCTGGAAGCCATCTACTCTATCAAGACAGACGATGGTGTCCACATCCACGTGCGCAACCGTGGCATCATCTACAGCGGTCCTGATGCCAATGGTAATCCCACTTTCTACTTCAAGGCCGCACCTCAGTTTGAAGCACCCACTGACAGCCGTTATGCGTGGCTCAACAACTCCCTCTATGTGTGCCAGCCTGCTCAGCAGAGCATTCCTGGCGGCATCACTCTTAACGTGTGGAGGGTGAAGTGAAAATGACTGAGTGTCATTTTCAACTTAGTCCATAACGCAAGAAGGCCCGCCATCAACGTTGATGGCGGGCCTTCTTGCGATGTTTATTTCTTCTTTTTCCAATATCTTTCCAATGCCTTAGCTTCCTTCACTGTGAGAGGAGCCACTGCTGCATGCTTTTGCTCTGCGAAGTTGGTACGTTTCATGGGGCTGCCTTCTTGATCGAAGTAGCCGATCATGTTGAAGGTCTGGAAGTCGGTGGTCTCCACAAAACCGAAGTTGTGTGGGCGGCGGCTGTAGTTGTCGAACATGATGACGTACTTGTCTTGACCGAGGCGTTTCCAGCAATTGGGTGCCTCATGTCCTTGTTTTTCGCCATCGTTGTATTTATCGTCCATCACGTAGGGACCTGTGATGTTCTTGGAGGTGGCATGCTTCACCGTAGCGGTATGCTCGTGCGAAACATAGAAGAGGTGGTAGGTGCCGCCTACGTGGATGATGTCGGAGTCAATGACCGTATAGGCTGGTACGCCATTCTTTCCCAATGGTGCTTCGAACAGAAGTTTAGGTTCTGAGAGCATCTGGGTGAAGTCGTCATTCATGTAGATGTAATAAATCATCTCGGTACCGTTCTTCATACGGGTGGTGAAATGTACGAGCAGGTGTCCCGCTTCGTAGTCATAGACCGTTTCAGGTGCCCATACGCAGCCCACTTCACTCCAAGGGATAGGATTGCCGTGCATGTCGGTCACTCCTGTGGAGCAGGTGAGTTTGGAGAAGTCGAGATTGGTGCGTGTCCAGTGGATGAGGTCGAAGGATTTCATCATCACCAGCCCTCGGTTGTTGCCCCATCCGTAGGCGGCACCGTCACGTTCCCATTGGGTGGTACGATAGACTTTGGTGTTTTGATGTCCCTCGCTCGATGCAGCAGCCCTTGAACCAAAGATGTGGAGGTCGGTCATGGCGAGGTAGAAACCATCATCGGGACCTCGGAAGATGTGTGGGTCACGAATGCCGTATTGCATGGCGATGGTGTCGCCTGCAATCACTGGCTTATCGTCGTTAAGCGCTGTCCATGTGTAGGAGTCATAACTGAGTGCCATGTGGAGGCTGTGGTCAGCATCCTTGTGATAAACCATGATGTAGGCACCCATGTCAGCCTCAGTAGGAACTTTGTTGGTTTTCTGTGCATTGATGCCGAGGGCTGCAATGAAGGCGTAGGAAAGGATTAGTGCTTTCTTCATTTTGGGTTAGTGTTGTTGTCAGATGGATAAAATGAGAAGGTTTTCGGGTACTATGCCCCGAGAACCTTCTTGAACTTTTCAATAAACTGCTTAGCTTCGTCCATCGAGAGGCAAAGCGGTGGCAACAGACGGATAACGTTGGTGCCTGAACAGCCAGTGAAGCAGTGCTCTTCCTTGATGAGGCGAGTACGTGGTTCCTTGTAGGGAATGTCGAGTTCTATACCAATCATCAGGCCGATGCCACGAACATCCACCACGTGTGGCAGGTTGCCCGCTTTCATCTCAGTTGTAAGCGTGTTGATGAGGTAGGTACCGACTTTGGCCGCATTCTCTACGAGTTTCTCCTGTTCGATAATGTCGAGCACTGCCAATGCACCTGCACAGCCGAGGTGATTGCCGCCAAATGTGGTGCCCAGCTGACCATAGACAGGTGTGAACTTGGGTGAGATGAGGACACCACCCATTGGGAAACCGTTGCAGATGCCTTTGGCAACCGTGATGATGTCGGGCTTCACCCCGAAGTGCTGATGAGCGAAGAACTTTCCGCTTCTACCGTAGCCACACTGGATCTCGTCGCAGATGAGCACGGTGTTGTGCTGGTCGCAAAGGGTACGCAATGCTTGCAGGAATTCCTTGGTGACACAGCGGATGCCACCCACACCTTGAATACATTCGATGATGACTGCACACACATCATTCTTTTCCAACTCTTTTTTCCAAGGCTGGATGTCATTGATAGGCAAGTAGGTGACGTGTCCGTTATCATTGATGGGTGCGATAATCTTGGGATTGTTGGTCACTTCGACCGCCAGCGAAGTTCTGCCATGAAAGGCTTTCTCCATCGACAGCACACGGGTTCTTCCATTGTGGAAGGAAGCCAGTTTCAGTGCATTCTCATTCGCTTCGGCGCCAGAGTTGATGAGGAACAATTGGTAGTCCTCATAGCCTGATGCTTTGCCGAGTCTGGTGGCCAGTTCCTTCTGGAGTGGGTTCTGTACGGAGTTGCTATAAAAGCCCAACTTGTTGAGTTGCTGGGTCATGGCCTCGACATAGTGAGGATGGCAGTGGCCTACGCTGATGACAGCGTGACCACCATACAGGTCAAGGTATTCCTGTCCCTCTTCGTCCCACACGTGGCAACCCTTGCCGTGGTCGATGGCTATGTCGAAAAGTGGATATACGTCAAATAAGTTCATGATATATAAAGTTATAAGTGATAAGTGTAAAATGAAAAATTTGCTGCCGCGCTAGCATGCTACCTGTTGGACAAACACATGTGGTAGCAAATTTTTTACTTTTCATTTTAACCTTTTACTTTTTTAAAATGCGCTTGCCTTGAGATTAAGTCCGGCTCTTTCATCCAAGCCGAACATGATGTTCATATTTTGTACTGCCTGACCGACGGCACCTTTCAGAAGGTTGTCAATCATACTGGTAATCACGACTTTCCGTCCGAACACCTCCACATGCACAAGCGCCTTGTTGGTGTTCACCACCTGCTTGAGGTCAAGGGCTTTGTCTGAGTAGTGAGTGAAGGCGGTTCCCTCATAGAAGGTTTTGTATAGAGCGACGATGTCGCTCTCAACAGGACGTTGGTCGAGTGTCACCACCTCTGTGCAGAAGATGCCACGTGGGAAGTCACCGCGATAGGGGATGAAATCCACCGTGATGCCATCGGCTTCGTAACCCTCATCCAGCGTGTCCACCACATGGGGCGCACCAGCAGGCTTCAGTTCGTTGAGCGTCTGGCAAATCTCGTGCAGATGCTGATGGGTGAAGAGCTTATACACCGAGAAATTGTTGTCGCGCCATGAGAAGTGGGTGGTGGCACTTGGCTTTTGACCAGCTCCTGTAGAACCTGTGATGGCATTGACGGCAATATCCTTGGTGAGCAGTCCTGCCTTTGCCAATGGCAACAAGCCCAACTGGATGCACGTAGCAAAACATCCAGGATTTGCCAAGTGCTGACACTTCGCAATCTCTTCCCTGTGTGTCTCAGGCAAACCATAAATAAAGTTATAGGGAAAAGTGATAAGTGAAGAATTTGCTACCGCATTGGGTGCATCTGCGGCAGCCGATTTTTCACTGTTCACTTTTACTTTATCCTTTCTAATCCGGAAGTCCTGCGCCATGTCGATAATCTTCACGTTCGCGGGGATGTCGTGCTCCTTCAAGAACGCCTCGCTCTTGCCATGTCCGAAGCAGAAGAACACTACATCAACTTGGTCAAATGGCATCTCCGACGTGAATTCCAACTCCGTCTCTCCGATGAGTCCTTCATGCACGTCATAGACCTTGTTGCCAGCGTTCGATTCCGAATTGGCAAACACGATTTCTGCCTGCGGATGGTTGATGAGCAGACGGATGAGTTCACCGCCCGTGTAACCAGCTGCACCTAATATACCAACTCGGAGTCCCCCTCTTGTCCCCCCAAGGGGGGATGAACCATTCGGGGTGTTGGTCGTTTGTGCTTTATGAATGTCTGTCATAAATGTTCTTTAATTGTTTGTAATACTGATTCAATATTGGCAATCACTTCTTCGTTGGTGAAGCGAATCACGTTGAATCCTTGTTCGTTGAGCCATTTTGTACGTACCTCATCATTAGCTTCTTGTTGTGGAAGTTGATGATATCCTCCATCAATCTCGATGACAAGTCGTGCAGGTAGGCATACAAAGTCTGCGATATAATTCCCGATGATATGTTGCCTCCGAAAAGGTGCCCCTGCACCGCTCCTTTTGAGAAAATCCCAAAGAATGGATTCTGCCTCCGTAGGATGTCTCCTATTGTTACTAGCAAACTCCTTCAGCAAATCATAATTAAGGATATCTGCTGTACAATAATCGTACTCCTTTTTCATTGTTCCATTTTTTTTTCTAAACAATCCGGATGGCAACCCCTCCCCCTTGGGGGAGGCTGGGAGGGGGCTTTATCTTTCTTCGTTTGGATGTGCCAAATAATAAGCACGGAGTGGGGTAGATGTTACTTTGATGAAGCCTTTGGCATCTTCTGATGACCATGCCTTGGCAGTCTCACCATACTCGCCGAGCTTGTTCTTCACGAGGTCGTTAGGAGAATCCACACCGACTGTCTGGAAACAGAGTGGACGGAGTTCGAGGGTCACTTCTCCTGTCACATTGCGCTGTGAAGAAGTCAACATGGCCTCGATGTCTGGCATGACAGGCTCCAGGTACTGGCTCTCGTGCAGGAACATGCCGTACCAGTTGCTCACTTGATCTTTCCAATACTGCTGCCACTTCGACAATGTGTACTTTTCCAAGAAGCGGTGTGCACCGATAATCAACATAGGAGCAGCAGCTTCGAAGCCCACACGTCCCTTGATGCCAATGATGGTGTCGCCCACGTGGCAGTCACGACCGATGCCGTAAGCGGCACCAATCTCCTCTACTGCTTGGATGGCCTTGATCTTGTCGTTATACTTGACGCCGTTCACGCTGCACAGCTCGCCCTTTTCGAAGCCCAACTTCAGGAGTTCTGGACCTTCCTTCGTGGGGTGCTTCAGGTAAGCAGACTCAGGCAGACCCTGTGTGGAGTCGAGAATCTCACCACCGCAGATAGAGGTGCCCCAGATTCCCACGTTGTAAGAGTACTTCAGCTTCGCGAAATCAGCGGCAAAGCCATTCTTGTTCAGGTAATCAATCTCCTCCTGACGGCTCAGGTTACCATCGCGGGTCAGCGTGATGATTTCCACACCCGGAGCCATCACGAGGAAGGTCATGTCGAAACGAATCTGGTCGTTACCTGCACCAGTTGAGCCGTGTGCAATGGCGCTGGCACCAATCTCCTTGGCATAACGTGCAATTGCCAAAGCTTGGAAGATGCGCTCGGAAGACACAGAGATGGGGTAGCAGTTGTTTCTCAACACATTGCCAAACACCATGTATTTGAGTGATTTAGCGTAGTATTCCTGCGTCACGTCGAGTGTCACATATTTTGTGGCACCCAACTTGTAGGCGTTCTCCTCGTTCGTCTTGAGCTGTTCTGCCGAGAAACCACCTGTGTTGGCACATGCAGCATACACTTCATAACCTTTCTCTTTTGCCAGATACATTACCGTGTAAGAGGTATCCAGACCGCCGCTGAAGGCAACGACAACCTTTTTCTTTTCCATAATTGATTAAGTTAAAAGTGAAAAATGAAAAGTGAAAAATTTGCTACCGCTTTCCATCTTCACATCTTTTATATATTTTGTTTTGTTGTTTTTATTGATGATATTAAGAGCACGAGTAATTCTCGGCAGTCTTTTTCTAAACTTGTATGCTCATCTATCTGTAAATAATCTGTATCTTTCAGAAGATTTAGCCAATAAAGAGTTTCATTACATTCTTTCATGGCGATAGATAGTTTGCTGATGAAGTCTTTCGGACTTTGTGCATAAGTGGATTCGCTTACCAATGCTCCAATCGCTGTGCCTGAGCGGAAAACTTGATTGAGCATACCGTATTCTTTAGGGCTACATACAATATCTCTTACCATCTTAACGATTCTGATAGCAAAGCAATAACTCTTTACCGTTAATGGCGATTGATTGTTTTGAAGATAACTCATACAGTAGCGGTAGCAAATTTTTCACTTTTCACTTTTCCTTTTACCCTTATATCACATCAACCCTCTTGTCACCATCTCCTTCATGATTTCTTGGAATATCTCGATGGGTGTTGGTTCGCCCTTGTGCTGTGCAGGGTCGTACAGCATGCCTGTGCAGATGCAGAACTTACGGTTCTTCATCTCCAGGATGGGGTGATTGATGCATCCACGACATCCGCGCCAGAAGGCGTCATCGTCTGTCAGCTGGTTGAAGCTCACAGGCACGTAACCTAATGCTGTGTTCATTTTCATGACTGCATCACCGCTTGTGAGCGAGAATATCTTGGCGTGAGGCCAACGCACACGTGCCAACGTGAAGGTATGGTCCTTGATGCGCTTGGCGATGTTGCGTCCCTGATAGTCAGGATGCACAATCAGACCAGAGGTCGTTACATACGACTTGTTTCCCCATGTCTCAATGTAGCTGAAACCCACGAACGTGTCGCCCAACTCTGTCTGCTTGCTGGGGTCAAGTGCCAACACCGCCTTGCCCTCCTTCATCTTCGTCGCCACATACTCATGGGTGCGCTCAGCAATGCCCGTTCCACGCTTCTTTGCAGCTTCACGTATGGTGTCGAGAATCAAGTCCACGTACTTCTCGTGGCTTGCATCCGCTACAATCACCTTAATTCCGTCTTCGTATATCATTTTTTACATTTTATTTAAGTGAAAAAGTAAAAGTGAAAAGTGAACAATTTGCTTCCGCATGTATGTGCTACCAATGGAAGAGCGATTGCGGTAGCAAATTTTTCATTTTTCATTTTTCACTTTACACATGGCTTCCCGGATAAACCGGTACAATTGTTCTCAAGTTTGCTTCTAAAGTATTTTTGTTGAATCCCTCTTCCAGTGCCAGAAAGATGGTGTCATCTCCGGCGATGGTGCCGATCACCTCTGGAATGTGGGCATTGTCAATGTCGCTTGCCAATCCGCTGGCATAACCGGGTCGGCACTTGATGACTGCCAGTTGTCCCGATATGCGGATGGACATAAAACCGTTGCGGATGGCTGTTCCCTCCTGCCGATGCTCCCTCACCCTGCGGTAATAGGGATTTTCTGGCAGCATGTAGATGGAACGTCCCTTGGGCGAGAACCCCTTCACCACCTTCAGCAGTTTCAGGTCGCGCGACAAAGTGGCCTGCGTCATGTTCACGCCCTCCTTCGAGAGCGCCTGTGCCAACTCATCCTGACGCCCTATCTCCTGTGTCTGGATGATGGCCTTGATGATGTCTAGTCTCGATTGTCTTGCAGTCATCGCTTATCCGATATTATAAGTGAAAAAGTAAAAGTGAAAAGTGAAAGATTGGCTACCGCAAACGTGTGCTACCAGACTGTGAACAAACAAATGCGGTAGCAAATTTTTCACTTTTCATTTTTCACGTTTCCCCTCTTATTGCATATTTATTCACAAATCGGCTGCAAAGGTACGATATTCTTTGCATACGACAAGCGTTTTATGCAGAATATTTTGCATAAAGTGCATAAAAATCGCATAGATGATTTGAAACAGTGATAAGCTCTAGGTTGTCATTCAATCACCATGATGGGCACTCTGCACAGGTCGTTGTGCATAAGTGCCCATCTTTAGTCTACTCAATGTCACATCAGAAGGATGTGTTGTGCATTGTCACGTGTTGTAGATGCTTATCTTGTACGCGCATAGGCAGGCTGATCGGTCACCGTGTTGTGCGTCTGTTCTATGGTCTCTTCCTCCGATGGTGTTGGGGTGGGAGATGCGCCTTTCTGAGTGACGGTCAGATTCACTTTGTCTTGCGATGTGCCGACAATAATTACCTTCGTTTTTCGCTCACTTGTTTTAGGGTTGCTGGTTGCGGTGAGCTTCACCACAGGCGCTCCCGATGTATAGGTCATCACCTCTACTGTAAGCCAGTTGTCCTGAACCGTTGCTGATGTGATAGGGCAATCCAGTGGGGTAACTGTGACTTGGGTTGGAGAACCTTCTGCATCTATCGTGGCTGACATACTGCTTGTCTTGGGATTGCTCCCGCTCCCTCCGCCGTTGTCCTCCTCCTCGTCATTACCTCCGCATGCAGCAAAACAACAGAGCATGGTTATACTGCACAAAAACACAAGTGCTTTCTTCATACTGATGGATTTCCTTATATTATAAATCTTTTTCATATCTTTGTCCTCTTAGTTTTATTTGACGATGTATTTCTTTCCATGATGAATGTAGATGCCTTTCGATGTTGGCTTCGAGATGTGGCGACCTTGCAGGTCATAGTAATTATCGTTCGTCCTTGCTGGATTCTCCATTTCTACACCCACAATGCTAGTGGCTTCATCTTCCATGATGTAGGAACGTGTATTTGCACCTGCCGATGTTGGAACTGCCAACCACGCCTTGTGCCCTGCAATGCTGAATGCACCACCATTGGCTGCACCCCAATACCAGCCGAACACGTTGCTTTGTGCTGAGCCAGAAGGACCGTATGAAAGTTTGTAGAACCAGCTGTTGCCGCCATCTGAAGTGGTTGTCGTTGCCTCGTCGCTGCCTTTCAACCAGTTGGTGTTACCGTATGTGGCATCGTTATCTGTCGGTTTCAGTGTATAGGAAGATGTTTCCTTTTTCTTGCTGGTCAGCATCACCGCCACACCTTTCGGAATGACATTGTTGCTTTTTCCGCCTTCAGCAATGACTTTGTAGGTCAGTTTTTCGTTGTTTACGCCTGTCACCACGCTGGCCGTCAAACCAGATGGCAGGGTGTAAGCTGATTGGGAATCGTAGAATGTGGCGTACTTGGCTATTTCAAGAGTCTTATCTTCGGCCTTAGGCTCCATAACGGTAATCTTTTGAGTACGAACAAACTTGTTGTCTTCGGTTTCCACTTCGAGACGGACTGTTGTCGTTCCCACAGCCTTTGCTGTCAAAACACCACGTTGGGAAATTGTTGCAATGTCTTCATCGTCAACGCTCCATGTCATGGATGTGTATTTCCCGTTAGATGGAGTTAAATGTGCTTGGAACACATACTTCTCATTGATGAAGTACGAAGAAGTATTATCAGTTTCTAATATAACCTCTTCAAGTGGTGGGATAATATTGCCTTCCATGATTTTAACAGGTGAAAGTCTTTTTGTATTGGTTCCGTCACCAATAGGTGCCAACCCCCATCCCCATAAAGAGCCGTCCTTCTTTAGGGCGTAGATTTGTGAACCAGACATCCAAAATTGAGTAATGTCTTCCATTATTTCAACCATTGATGTACTTAACTCAGTCGTACCATTTCCTAATTGCCCATAATCGTTATCACCCATTCCCCATAATGTGCCATCTTTCTTCAATGCAAAACAATTACTGGTACTCGCATGTGCAGAAACTACATCATCAAGGATTTTCTTCGGTGTATGCCATTCTCTATCAGAATTAGGGAATCCTGATATGTTAAAAACCAATCCCCATCTCCATAAACTACCATCTTCTTGTATTACGATGTTTTGCCATGAGTTTGCTTCTATATATTTAGCGTCAGATAATATTTTAACAGGAGAACTTCTGTTTGTAGTTGTTCCATCTCCAATTTCCCCATGTGTGTTCTGCCCAAAGCTCCATACTGTTCCATCTTGTTTTAGAACAAGAACATGATCTGCATATTGGGAAGAAATTGCAGCCACGTCTGTCATTTTCTTTAATGGCGTTTTTTGAGTGGAACTGGTTCCTATGTAAGTACTTCCTCCCCATACCCATACACTGCCATCATTCTTCAGCGCAACGGTATGCCTTGTGCCCAACGAAACCTCCTTCACATCTTCAAGAACTTTTACAGGAGATAGTTGACCAGCGGTTGCCGTCGTGCCATTTCCAATTTGACCACAAGCATTTCTTCCCCATAGCCAAAGTGAATTGTCGTTTTTGATAGCTCCCATGTGCCAGCTTCCATGACAAATGTTCTTGACATCTTTCAAAATTTCGACAGGTGTTTTACGTGAGATTTTTGTTCCATCACCTAATATACAAATGGATTTGTACAAATCACTTTCATTTTCATAATGGTTAAAATTTCCTCCCCATCCCATTAGTACTCCGTCGGATTTCAATATATAGTTATTGGGATAATTACGATCGTAATCATCTATATCGTCATATAGAATAAATGGGGTATTTGTATCAGAATAATTAGGACTTGGGTAATTGTAAGATGAAGTAGATCCCCATGCATAAAGGGTGTTGTCTGATTTTAAGATTCTGTTACTGCCTACTTTTATTATATTATTCTCCGATGATGATGTTACGAATTGGATTTCAAAAGGAAGATTCGACTCCCCATTAGAACCTGTTATACTATTCAATGGTATAGTCATTCGATAGGTACCATCATCAAGATATTCTTTGGATACGAAATACAGTGTATTCCCAGAAATAATCCGTTCTCCAACCACTTCTTCGGATCCTTTTCTCATCAGTTTAATATCTGCAAAATTGTCTCCTTGCTTTATTTCCGTATTGAATGTCACCGAAGGTGTCGTATTCCGGCCTAAATCCGTAGCACCATTCTCGGGGTTTGTACCGACAACCTTTAGTGATGTCACTTCGTAGTTTGCAGTAAGGACATTGCTTGTCTTGTAGTCGTCATGGTATGCAATGGCTTTCAATACTTGTTTCCGATCAATCGCAATGGGGGCTATATACCGTGTGCTGTTTTGATTAGGTGTGCTGCCATCGAGTGTATAATGAATGGCGGCATTTTTGTTGCTTGCGGTCAGAGTTACGGTCGCACCCTTTTCCAATAGTCCGCCTGATGGATTCGCTGATAAAGTTAGTGTCGGTTTCTCTACTGTTACATTACAGAAGTCTGAGTAACCGTATCCGTCAATCTCAGCCGTTATACGTACCGTTCCTACCTTTTTCCCTGTTACTGAACCTGAAGATGTAACAGTGGCTATACTTGCATCACTAGAAATCCATGTTAAGGAATAATCCGCTCCAGACGGATAAACTGTCGGTGTTATCGTTTTTGATTCTCCCACGATTAATGATAGACTGTTTGGTAGTGAAATGCCTGTTGGAGTAGCCTCCTTCACTGTTACCTTGCAGTATGGAGCATTCGCTGCATTTGAAATCTTTGAGTACACATTGATGTATGCCGTTCCTGGCTTTAGTGCTGTGACCGTTCCATCTTTGGACACAGAAACGCAAGTGCTTGAGCAACTGAAATATGCTTGAGCATTAGATGTGTAGTTGTTGGAATATCTGTGGCTGTAACTAACATGTCTCGTTTCTCCTACTATCATTTCCATGTTTGTCGGAGAAATCGACACGGGGTTTTCGGTACAGGTAAAATACCATGTTCTTGAACCTCTCTCTTGTTTTCCGCCATAATAAAGCGTATATCGCCAACTACATGTTACACTTGCTGTGCCAGACCAGTATTGTGTGGCTGTAACCGTTCTGTATAATCCTGACCCTGTTAAACTGATATATCCACCACTTGACGACCATGAAACATCCGTGATGGATCCCAGCGTGGAAGAAGTTGCATCACAGGTGTACGTCTCCCCCACCCATAATGATTTGGTCACTTGGGCATTTGCATTTAATGCCAATAGTAAAGAGATGACACAGGCACAAAATCTACGAAGTGCCTCATTTTTGAAATGTTTTGTTTTTCTCATGTTTTTAATAGCTCAATTTTATAGTTAATACTAAAGTTGTTTCACCTCGTTGGGAACGCTGCACTAACCTTTGAGCAAAAGAAAAGCGCAGGCTTCGCCATACGCTACTCAGGTTCAGGACAACCTACAGGATACTATGGAGAGCCTACGCTTTAATCGTAAGCCTCATTGAATCCTGTTATTGCTCTTTCACGTTCCGAGGTCCTGATTCGAGTAGCGAATTGAGCAAATAAAATGTCATGTTCCGAAGAACACGGTTGCAAAGTAAATAAATAATCAGGAAACCGCCAAACTTTTCCCATCTTTTTTTATTCGGAGAAGAAAGGATGTCTTTTCTACACTTTCCGTATGGGCACTTCCACTGCTTCAAGTGACTCTCTTCCACTGAGTCTAATGACTCTCTTCCACTGCCTCGAATGACTCTGTTCCACTGCCTCTTTCGAAAGTGTGGAAGAGAGGGCTTGAAAGGAGGCTCAAAGAGGGCTGTTGCACATAAAAAACAGGAAGAGTCTTGACTATGTAGAAGATTTGTCGTAACTTTGTGGCACAAAATCAAAAAACATGAATCAGGATAGGACTTACTCCAATAAGGCGCGAGAGTTGCTGGAGGATGCTCGCCAGATTGATTGGACAGCATGGGAGAACGATTCGGAAGGGCTGGCACGGGATGTGTCCGCTGTCATGTTGTTCATTTCCCATCTTTCGCGGTTGGATGCCCAATTGCTCAACCTGTACCGTTTGAAAAAGGAAATGCAAGAGATGAGTTTTGAAGACTATGTGATGGACAAGCAGATTGTGGATTGTCTGAAAATGATGCGGCGCAGATGGGGAAAGATTCAAAACATCATATTAACTTACACCAATCGCCAGTCCGATGACATCACGCAGGATGATGAATTCACGTTGGGAGAAGAACTCGATCCGTGTGGTTATGATCATCTCGTTAAGAGTGCCAATAAATCCCTGCAAAACTTCTGCAAGGAAAGGCTCCACACCTTCATAGCACTGGAACCGCTCTTGCGGCATTACCGGGCAATTGCTATGGATTCCATGATTCGTATGGTGGAGGAAGGTAGGGAATTTGCCTCGCTATGTAAAAAGCAATACGAGGAATGGTTGCGACAAAACCGCCCTTCCATCGAGCGGAGGCTTAAGAATGGCCTCTACAAGAGCAGTCTTTATGGGAAAACCATCATACCGCTGCAGTCTACACCTCCTGGTCGCGAGCATTGGGGTGAGGCATTAGGGCTGAAGATGCAGCAGATTAGGGAAGACTCCATATATAGCTTTATTGATGATGACGCATTTCATGAAGTGGGTCGCCCCATCAAATTGACAAGCAGGCTGCTCATTACGGCTCTGAACAGCATCAAGCGGTGCTCGCCCTCCAACGCGGAAGAAAATGTCTCATACGAAAAACAGATGAAGGTGTTCTATGGTCATATTGCTGAAATTAACATTCTGAAGGAGAAAATAGCCTTTTCGACCTCATCAATCAGTGAAAATATCGGCTATCCGATGAATACAGAAGAAAACGACGAGCAGTCCGTCTATCCTGCCATGACATTATTGGAGCGATTGGTGAGAGTCGCCATTAAAGAGAAAAAAAGACCCAAATACATCCTCATGCCTGTGAGAGCGGCGAGGGAAGCCGGTGTGCCTATCCCCATCAACGACGTGAAGGGCATGAACAAGCATTTTGGCACAGAACTGACAAGGCAGAACTGGAGCCAATGGGTGAACGGCACTGCACAATCCAGTTATGACCCCAAGGAAATGGACCCCATGATATCCCAATTTAAGAAACTTGTTTAGTCCCCCTTTTGGCAGAGAAGAGATGAGATTTCGCTTGACAGCGGCTTGACAGCCCGTGACCAATCTTGACATTTCGTGACACCGCTATACATTTGATGACCCCTGCAACAATATGCTTGCAGGGGATTTTTAATGTCCATAACTTTGCATCGTCAAACAAAGGAACGGCGGATGCAAACCTCATTTTGATGATGCCGAACTGCGAAAGAACATCAACATGAATAACAATTCTAAAAACCAAGCAAAGTTATGATGAGATTATTATTAACAAGGTATTATGGTGACAAAACAGTCACAAAGAGCATCCTGAATGTATGGGTGAATGGTAAACACGTGATGGAGTGTGAAGCCAGAGAATTGGCTTACAGACACTACACGGAAAAGTTTCCAGGCAGTACACTCTTCTGCATCCCCTGCGGAGTCTTCAAGATGAGGGGGCGTAGCACAAAGTATGGCCCTATGACCCTGCGCACACAACACATGCCAGTCCACAGCGACGTGGCAATAGGATGGGAAATGCCGAACGACCCCGGGAAAAATGTCATTGTCGTTGGAAGAAGTGACGGCAACCCAGACCCGATGATGCGTGGACTCGTGGCAAGCCGTGAGACATTCGATCAGCTGACCCATTATGTCTATCAGACTTTTGGAATAAATGTAACCCTCACCGTGACAGATGAGGGTGTGCTGACCGAAGACGAATACTGGCTGCAAATGGCAGAAAACAAAGAGATTTCCATGGAAAAATAAGTGATCATTAATCCAATTGTTTTATTAAAAAAGAAAGGAGAACCAAATCATGGGACTTACTTATCGTAAAGCCAAGACAAAGCTCACCTATCGCGAGGGAAAGCCCGAAGTGTACAAGATGCGCCAGCTCACATTCCCTCCACTGACTTACAAGCAGTTGCTTGCAGAGGTGGTGGTGGCAGGTGTGAACGCCAGCCAGACAGCCGCTGTGGTGGAAGCCGTGGTGAACCGTATGGCATTCGTGCTCAGCCTTGGCCACGCCGTACAGTTCGGCTCGTTCGGAACGTTCAAGCCAACTTTCAACTCGAAGGTGGCACACACGCTGGATGAGACCACACTGGACACTGTGAAGGTGAAGAAGATCCAGTTCTATCCCGGTGCTGCATTTCGTGAAATGCTGAGCAACCTCGACCTCTTTGAGGACAAGTCGGTTTCCGAAAAAGATCCAGAGGGAGAGGACGATGAAGATGGTGATTAACATCTCGTCAGCCACACAGATGGCAGAGTCGTTTGAAAAGGTCTAACGTTATGTAAGAAAGATGCCCTGCAAGGTTTTTGTTCCTTGCAGGGCATCTTTGTATGGTTTACAACTCCGTTTCTCCTTCGATAAAGTTGTCCATGAAGAAGTGCTCGCCATCCCAGACGGCGTATGTGAAGAGGGTGATCCATTCGCCGAGGATGAGGAGGCGGGCCTCGCGGGAGAGCATGAGGTCAAGCTCGATGTGGCGATGTCCGAAGATGAAGTAGTTCACCTCGGGGTGGCTTTTGAGGTAGTCTTTGGCAAAGAGGACGAGTCCTTCCTTGTCTTCGCCTTTGTAGGGTTCCTCACCATTGTCAGGCGCACTTTCATAGCCCACCAGTTTCGTGTCATTCTTGAAACCGTCTGGGGTCATGACACGTCCTTCCTCATCGGGCACTAAGGCTCGATTCGGGCGCTTCATGCGTGAATGTTTTGCCCAGTTGAGGCCGAAGTTCATGAACCAGTAGGGATGAATCCAGCGAGCCATCTTCTGCAAGGTCTTGTTGCGGAAACACCAGAACATGAAACGTGTCTGCCAGCCTCTGTCGTCAATGCCGATGCCGTCGCCATGAGCAAGGTAGAAGACCTTACCCCGGATTTCCAGTGTGGAGGGTTGGCGATGCAGAATGACGCCGCACTCTTTCTCCAGATAATCCAGCACCCACATGTCGTGGTTGCCCGTGAAGTAGTGCACTTCCACACCCATGTCGGTGAGTTCGCTAACCTTTCCCAAGAAACGGGTGTAGCCTCTTGGCACCACTTCCTTGTATTCAAACCAGAAGTCGAACATGTCGCCCAACATATAGACGGCCTCTGCCTTGTCCTTGATTTTGTCGAGGAAGTTGACGAGGCGACGTTCCTGCGTGCGTCGGTGCTCGATGGCACGGCTGCCCAGATGTGCGTCACTGATAAAGTAGATATTCTTCATATTAGGCAGTTTTTAGAAGTTAAAGGAGTTAGAGAAGTTAAAGGAGTTAAAGACGATACTTGTCAACAGCATGTCAATTGTTCTACATCAGCATAACATTTGTCTTTAACTTCTAAACGAAGCGATAACTTCTATAACTTCTTTAACTCCTTTTTTACATAAATCCTAAGTCAAGTTTGGCTTCTTCACTCATCATGTCCTTGTTCCATTCAGGTTCGAAGACCACATTCACGTTCACCGTCTTGACGGCAGGGATGCCTTCCAGTTTCTGCTGAATGTCTTCGAGAATGAAGTCGGCAGCAGGGCAGTTGGGGGCAGTGAAGGTCATGTCGATGTCAAGGTCGAAGACCTCGGAGCCCCCCTCGTTCCCCCCAAGGGGGGATGAGTTGCCGTCCGGATGGGGCTCCTCCCCCAAGGGGGTGGTTGGGTGGGGGCTCACGTCAATCTTGTATATCATGCCGAGGTCCCACACGTTGACGGGAATCTCGGGGTCGAACACCGTCTTGAGGTATTCGACGGTCTTTTCTTCTACTTCGTATTTCGTCATCTTTCTCAAAACTCTAAACTTTAACCTTTAAACTTTACATCATATCTTTCCGTTTTCAGCAAAGCTGTAGTATTCTCCTTCTGTTACTATCACATGGTCAATCATCCGCAGGTTGACGGCTTGTGAGGCGCGGTTCACCCGTTGAGTCAGTTCCTCGTCATAGCGACTGGGGCGCAAATTGCCGCTGGGATGGTTGTGGATGAGGATGAAACTGGTGGCATCGTGCAGGAGTGCTTCTTTGAGCAGCATACGCACATCGACCATCGTTTCTGTCAAGCCGCCCGTGCTGAGTTGGGCGAAGTGGAGCAGGCGCGCATTGTTGTTGAGCAGCAAAGCCCAACTTTTTTCGTGGGTGAGTGTCTGCAGGTGTGGTGTCATGAACTTCAACACGTCTGCACCCGTGCGGAACTGCTGAATGTCTCGACTGTCCTCCATCATGCGGCGTTTCCCGATTTCAGCGGCAGCGATGATGGTCAGCGCCTTTGCCTCTCCGATGCCATTGTAGCGCATGAGGTCTTGCAGGGTCATGTAGTTGAGGTTGCGGAGCGAATTGCCGCAATCTCCTAGCACCTCCTGCATCAGTTCCACCGCCGTCTTCTTCGTTGTGCCGCCCCCAATGAGGATGGCAAGCAGTTCGGCATTGGTCAGCGCCTCCACCCCTTTTGCCATCAGTTTCTCACGGGGGCGGTCTTCCTCTGCCTGTTGTTTGATAGTCGTGTGAGAAGGTGTTTCTTCCACCTCTTCCTTCACTATCTGCATAGGTTCCTCGTTGAATGGCTGGAAGTCTTTTCTAATCATAGAAGTTCTTTTCAAATGCCGTAAACTCATCCTTACCCTGCACACAGCGCAACCACCATGCCTTGAGGAATCCGAAACCATATCCCATCAACTGCACAAAGGCCGCTTCTACGCTGAGGAATCCAATCACGATGCTCTTGTTCTTGATGCTCGAATCGATGAAGATGAGCAGCATGTAGAGCGCGATGGGCATGAGACAAAGTCCATACGCAGGGATGAACCCGCCGTTGGGCAGCAAGATGCCTGTAGCGGTGTTGTTATAATAGTCCCACATGCGGAAGAACACAGCCGCCGCAATAAGTAGCAATACACCGACTGTGAACACCATTGGCAACAAGTGCACCAGTTTCAGCGTGCCTGGATGCCGCTTGGTCAGGTTGATGCGGGCAATGCCTGAATTGAACACCTGTTTGAAGAACTTGTCCATATCCGTTCTTCTCTTGTGCCACACCCATGCTTCGGGGAAGAGTCGGCTCTTGTAGCCTGCTTCCACAATGCGGTAACTGAAGTCGATGTCCTCTCCGAAGCGCATCTTGCTGAATCCCTTCAACTTCAGGTACACTTCCCGTTTAATGCCCATATTGAACGAACGTGGGTAGAACTTATCCATCGCCCCTTTCTTCTTGCCCCCTCGAATGCCTCCTGTGGTGAAGAACGAGGTCATGCTGTACGAGATGGCCTTCTGTACATTCGTGAACGACTCATGCGCAGCATCAGGACCTCCGAAGGCATCGCAGGGGTTCTCGTTCAGTTCTGCCTCAATTGCAGCCAGATATCCTTCTGGCAACACACAGTCGCTGTCGAGGATGAGCACATATTCACCCTTTGAGTGCTCCACGCCATAGTTACGGGCAGGGCCAGGTCCTCCGTTCTTCTTGGGCAGATATTGGATGTCCAGTTGCTTCGTGTACTTCTCCACCACCTCTTTGCAAGGCACACTGGAACCATCTTCCACCACGACCACCTCGAAGTCCGTGACCTTCTGATGGGTGAGGCTTTCCAGCAGTTCGTCCACTTCGTCGGGACGGTTATATACGGGTATGATGACAGAATACTTCATGGCTGCTACTCGAAATAGAAGGTGAAGACAATCATTTTGCTTTGTGCCTTGTTGACGGATTGGGTGAAGATGAGCTGCGTCTCGTCGGTGATGTCAGAACGTTTCTTGTTGATGACGTTTGACAAGCCGTACATGAACTTCACTTCAGGAATGAACTTGAAGAAGGGCAGGTAGAAATCGCATCCAAGACCTGCTTCCAGATAGACATCGGTCTGTCTCAGCAGGTATTGTTTCTGTTTCTTCACCGTAAGGTCAAGCGCAGGGGTTACACCAGCCATCACGTATGGACGGTAGTTGTTGAACCGCTCCGCCGCAAACTTCACATCGACGGGGATGGTGACATAGGTTGACTTGATGGTCTGATACTGCCTGTCACCGTTCGTCTCGTTGCGGAACGTGAGATTCTTCGTGCCGAAGTGCAGGGTGGGGATGATGCGCAAGCCAAGGTACTTGGTCAGGTAGAACTCACCAAGAATGCCGACAGAAAAGCCTGGCTCATAACTGGGCGTCTCGCAGAACCATTGGTCTCCAGCCTCATTCTTGAGGCCATTCTGCTCCAACTCGATGTCTTGCAGATGCATGCCCGCAAGGAAACCGTAGTGGAACTTGCGCTGGTCGATATAGGGACGGTTCATCACCTTCCTCTTCTGTGCATGTGCCACACTTGCAGGGTTGGGCATCATCAGCAACAATGCCCAAAGAATCCCTATTATATAATAATGTGTATATTTCATCACTTATAAAACGAGAAAAACCGCCATTTATTTTGTGGAAAGCGGAGTTTGCCGTAACTTTCACTCCGTGCAAGTTATTTTTGCCCGGAAAAACTCAAATAAATTTGGTTGTTCGCTTGCTTAGTCGTAACTTTGCCACAAAGTTAAGCAAAATAAATGAAATAAACACAAAGAATATGAAACTTACTGTGATTGGCGCTGGCAATATGGGCGGCGCGCTCATCAAAGGGTGGGCAAAAAGTGGAAAGATTAGCAACATCACCATTGCTGACAAGAACGAGCCGCTGCTGGCTCAGTTCAAGAAAGAATATCCATCACTCCACACCACGACCGACAACGTCGAGGCGGTCAAAGGTGCCGACATCGTGGTGCTTGTGGTGAAACCTTGGCTGATGAAATTGGTGTTGGCAGAGGTGAAGCATGTGCTCGACCTTGAGAAGCAGATCATCATCTCCGATGCCGCCAACTTCACTACCGGCATGCTGGCAGAGGAGTTGGGCGAGGAAGGTCAGTTCTTCTATGTCATCCCCAACATCGCCGCAGAGTTTGGTGCCAGCATGAGTTTCATTGCGAAGGCACCCACGGCCTCCGATGAGAGCCTCAAGGCGGTGGAAAAACTCTATGCCATCGATGGCGACACGCTTGTGGTGGGCGAGAACCTTGTGGGGCCAGGTATGATGATGGCATCGTGTGGCATTGCTTACGTGATGCGCTACATCCGTGCCCAGATGGAAGGCGGCTGCGAGATGGGTTTCTATCCTCAACAAGCCAAGCAGATTGCTCTCCAAACGATGCAGGGTGCTGTTTCCCTCCTCAAAGCTACAGGTTGGCATCCTGAAGAGGCTATCGACAAAGTGACCACTCCTGGTGGTGTGACCATCAAGGGTCTCAACGAACTCGACCACGCAGGCTTCAATTCGGCTGTCATCCGTTCGCTCAAGGCAGGATTGAAATAAGGTAAAATGTAAAAGTGAAAAGTGAAAAATTTGCTATTGCATGTGTTTGTCCAACAGGTGGCTTGCAAGTGCGGTAGCAAATTTTTCACTTTTCACTTTTACTTTTTCACTTCTTTTTTTTGTTGAATCAAAAAAATGCCTTACCTTTGCACCCGCTAAGCCCAGATGGCGGAATTGGTAGACGCGTTGGTCTCAAACACCAATGGAGCAATCCGTGCCGGTTCGATCCCGGCTCTGGGTACCACGAAGGGACTTCTGTGAAAAAGGTTTTGCAGAAGTCTTTTTTTGTCGAAATGCAGAACTACAAATGAAAACAAAAATGATTCTTTGGCTGTTGCTGATGCTTTCAGCCATTGGCATGCAAGCACAGGAAACAGCAAACGCCCGTCAGGCGCGGCAAATGTTCGACGAGGTGTATGAGAAAGTCTTTGGTAGTCAGGGTGCATCGCTTCATTATAAGGTGAATGTCGCCAGCCTCTACAAGACTGAGGGCACCATTTGGTATAAGGGCAAGAAGAGCAAATATGCCTCGAAAACAGGACGGTCGTGGAACGATGGTGTGACTGCCTATGTGGTGAAGGACGATAAGAAGCGGGTGGAAATCTACAAAGGCGATGACCCCAAGCAGAGCCGTTTCGGTGATGATTTCAAGTTTGAGCCAGAGAACTACACCTATCAGGTGGCCAACACCTCAGAAGGTTACCTCATCACCCTTCGAGGCAAGAAAGGAGTGAAGGCCATGAAGGAGATTCGTGCCTTGCTCGACAAGAACACTCGCAATCCCATCCAACTCCGCATCAAGGTCGCCATCATCTGGGCAAACGTCGACATCTCCAACTTCAAGTCAGGAGGCATCACCGACCAGACCTTCGTCTTCCCCCGCAGTCAGTTCAAGGGGTACGAAGTGGTTGACAAGCGTGGGGATTGAGGCTTGACATTCCACGGTGGACATACCTCCACTGTCGTATTTACCCTTACGTCGTTAACGTAATTATGTCTACGTCGTTTCCGTAATCACGGGAACGACGTTTTTGTTTTGGTACGTTACCACCTGTTTCCCCATCGGTTTTCTGGTGTTGGAAGACGTAAAAGTGTGGCTTTTGGCATGGCGGAGAAAAAATATGCTGTTTTTTTGGTGTTTTCTCGATATTTTTGTTTTATCTTTGCACATCAACGGTTACACGATGAAGAAGGCTGGTTTTTGGCACAGGGTGTTTGACCTCTATTATGATGGGTTCCGCAGCATGACGCTGGGGAAGGTGCTGTGGACGGTCATCCTCATCAAGCTGTTCATCATCTTTGTGGTGCTGAAGGTGTTCTTCTTCCCCGACTTCCTGAAGGAGAACGCCAGGGAAGGGGAGGAGAGTGACTTCGTGGCGACGGAACTGATCAATAGAGTTGAAGAGTTGAAGGATTGAAGTTCTATGCGGTACGTTGGTTTCTTCAATTCTTTAATTTTTCAATCTTTCTAAAGCTTCAATTTTTCAATTCTTTAATTTTTCAATCTTTTCTAACCTATGCTGAATCTCTTATCTATCGATGCCAGTATGATTGAGTGGTCGAGGGCACAGTTTGCTTTGACCGCCATCTATCACTGGCTGTTCGTGCCGCTGACCTTGGGATTGGCGGTCATCATGGGAATTGTGGAGACGTGCTACTACCGCACGCGGAAGCCCTTCTGGAAGGATGCGGCGAAGTTCTGGCAGAAGCTGTTTGGTGTGAACTTCGCGATGGGTGTGGCAACGGGCATCATCCTCGAGTTTGAATTTGGTACCAACTGGTCGAACTACTCTTGGTTTGTGGGCGACATCTTTGGCGCGCCGCTGGCAGTCGAGGGTATTGTGGCGTTCTTTATGGAAAGCACATTTGTGGCGGTCATGTTTTTCGGTTGGAAGAAGGTGTCGGTAGGCTTCCACTTGGCATCCACGTGGTTGACAGGACTAGGCGCCACCATCTCAGCATGGTGGATTCTGGTGGCCAACGCCTGGATGCAGTACCCTGTGGGATGCGAGTTCAACCCCGACACGATGCGCAACGAGATGATGTCGTTTGCCGAGGTGGCACTCTCACCCTTCGCCATCGACAAGTTCTGCCACACGGTCATTTCTGCATGGATTATCGGAGCCGTGTTTGTGGTTGCCGTTTCTTGCTGGTATCTGATGAAAGGTCGTGAGAAGAAACTGGCGGTGGAGAGCATCAAGATTGCTGCCATCGTGGGTTTGGTGGCATCGGTGGGTGCTGCGTTGACGGGGCATCAGTCGGCTGCACGTGTGGCTGAAGTGCAACCCATGAAGTTGGCAGCGATGGAAGCCCTCTACAATGGTGGTGTTGACCAGAGCTTGACAGGCATTGCCCTGATCAATCCGTTCGAGCAGCCTGATTATGAGAAAGGAGAGGAAGCGTCCATGAAGATTGCTGTGCCATACGCCCTCTCGATTCTTGCCACCAACGATCCTCACGGCTATGTGCCAGGCATCAACGATATTCTGAACGGTTACACCAAACCAGACGGCACGGTGGAACTCTCGATGGACGAGAAGATAGAACGGGGTAAGAAGGCGATTGAGGCATTGGCTGCTTATCGGCAAGCGAAGTTTGCTTCCAGCGATGACGGTTCCATTGCCGCATCCCATCTGAAGGTGCTGCAGGAGAACATGCCTTATTTCGGTTATGGTTATATCCGCGACAAGGGCGAACTCGTGCCCTTTGTGCCCATCAACTTTTACGCCTTCCGCGTAATGGTGGGTGTGGGTTGTCTGCTCATCCTCTTCTTCATGGTCGTGCTCTTCTTCGTCTATAAGAAAGACATTACGGCCGCACCGAAGTGGTTGCATTGGTCAGCCATCATCATGGTGCCACTGGCATACATCGCCTCTGAAAGCGGCTGGCTGGTGGCTGAGTTTGGCCGTCAACCTTGGACGATTCAGGACATGCTGCCCACCTGCGCATCCGTCAGCAACCTGCAATCCTCCAGCGTCATCATCACCTTCTTCATCTTCTTGGTGCTCTTCACCACGATGCTGGCGGTGGAAATCAACATCTTATTGAAACAGATTAAGAAAGGGCCGGAACACGAAAACAATTAATTATTTTATCAACAACGAATGATTCTAATTTTTCGAATAGAAAGAATGGGCCAAGCCTGTCGAATGAATCCTTTGGATTTTCACGAATGCAAGTCGCATCACATTCGTTTTTGTTCGTTGCCGCTTACGGCATTCAACAACCAGACATTCGTTCAGTTCGTTTAATTTGTTGTTTAAAAAGTAGTATTATGAGTTACGAATTTCTTCA
The DNA here is from genome assembly GCA_017448965.1 of Bacteroidaceae bacterium. Lineage (GTDB taxonomy): Bacteria > Bacteroidota > Bacteroidia > Bacteroidales > Bacteroidaceae > Minthosoma. The sequence goes on from JAFSKK010000063.1 coordinate 119,711, forward strand.
GCAATATTGGTGGTTCCTCGTTTCGTTGTTAGGAGCCTTGTTGGTCTTCCTCCTGTTTGTGCAGGGAGCCAATTCCTTGGTCGCGTCTTTGGGTGGTGATGCCGAAGGTCGCCGACTGGTCATCAACTCCACGGGTCGCAAGTGGGAGTTCACGTTCACCACGCTCGTCACCTTTGGTGGTGCGTTCTTTGCCTCCTTCCCGCTGTTCTACTCGACCAGTTTCGGAGGTGCTTACTGGCTGTGGATGATTATCCTGTTCACCTTCGTGTTGCAGGCGGTGAGTTATGAGTTCCAGAACAAACTCGGCAATCTGTTGGGTGTCAAGACCTTCCAGATGTTCTTGGTCATTAACGGCATCCTCGGCCCGCTGCTGCTTGGTGGTGCGGTTGCCACTTTCTTCGAGGGGAGCAACTTCATCGTGGCAAAGGATAATCTCACCGAACTTTCAACATCCAACTCTCAACTTTCAACTTTCTCATCTCCCGTCATCAGTCAATGGGCGAATGCCTCGCATGGACTTGATGCCCTGCTCAATCCGTGGGTGCTGGTGTTTGGCTTCGCCGTGTTCTTCTTGGCACGTATCCTCGGCATCCTTTATGTGATGAACAACGTGAACGATGCCGACATTCTTGCCCGTGCCAGAGTGCGGTTGATGGGTTCCACCATTGCTTTTCTCATCCTCTTTGTGTCGTATCTCGTTCATCTGCTGCTGAAGGATGGCTATGCTTACGACCCCGTCACAGGCATCATCTCGATAGAACCCTACAAATATCTCAACAACTTCTTGGAGATGTGGTACTTGCTGGTGCTCTTGCTCATCGGTGTGGTGCTTGTCCTCTATGGCATCATCCGAGCAATTGTAAATAGTAAATTGTCCAATAGTAAATCTATCTGGCCAGTTGGTATCGGTGTGGTGCTCACCGTGCTGGCTCTCCTGCTCTGTGCAGGATGGAACAACACCGCTTACTATCCCTCCACAGCCGACCTTCAGTCCTCGCTTACCATCGCGAACTCCTGCTCCAGCGAGTTCACCCTCACCACGATGGCGTATGTCAGTCTCCTCATCCCCTTTGTCTTGGCTTACATCGTCGTCGCCTGGCGCAAGATAGACAGCAAGAAACTCGACAAGGAGGAAATCATCCACGACGAAGCTTATTAACACATCATAAAACATCATGAAGAAAATCCTAACATTGTTGTCGCTGGCGTTTGCAGCGATGACAGCAACGGCACAGGTGTATCTTGATCCTAACGCTCCCATTGAGGAGCGTGTACAGGATGCGCTGAGCCGTATGACCACACACGAGAAAATCAAGATTCTGCATGCGCAGAGCAAGTTCACATCGGCAGGTGTGCCACGTTTGGGCATCCGCCAACTCAACATGGACGATGGGCCTCACGGAGTGCGTGAGGAATTGGAGTGGAACACGTGGAGTGTGGCTCGATGGACAAATGACTCCATCGTTGCCTTCCCCTCACTCACCTGTCTGACAGCCACATGGAACCGCGACCTTTCCGCGCTCTATGGCCACAGCGTCAGCGAGGAGTTTGCCTTCCGAGGCAAGGACATCATGCTCGGCCCAGGTGTCAACATCCAGCGCACCCCGATGAATGGCCGTGCCTTCGAGTACATGGGAGAGGATCCCTTCCTGGCAGGCGAAATGGTGGTGCCTTACATTCAGTCGGCACAGAAGAACGGTGTGGCTTGCTGCTTGAAGCATTTCGTGCTGAACGATCAGGAGATTGACCGATTCAACGTGAATGTGAACGTGTCCGAACGGGCGATGCGTGAAATCTATCTTTTCCCCTTCAAACGGGCGGTGGACAAGGCGCATGTCTATACCATCATGGGCTCTTACAACCTCTGGAATGGCGACCATTGCTGCCACAACGATGCGCTGCTCAATGGCATTCTGAAGAAGGAGTGGGGATGGGACGGTGCCCTCGTCAGCGACTGGGGCGGTACGACCAACACGATGCAGGCGGCATACGGCGGCCTTGACATCGAGATGGGCACCTATACCGACGGCAAGGTGAAGGAGGCGCAGCACGGTTACAGTGCCTACTACCTCGCTGACCCCTTCGAGAAACTCATCAACGAGGGAAAAATCCCGATGGAAGTGCTCGACGAGAAGGCTGCCCGTGTGCTCCGCACCATTTTCCGCACGTCGATGAATCCGCAGAAGGTCATTGGTTTCCAATGCTCTGAGGCTCACTATGATGCATGCCGTCAGATAGGCGAGGAGGGCATCGTGCTGCTGAAGAACGAGAAGGGCATGCTCCCGTTGGATGCCTCCAGATACAAGAGAATTTTGGTGGTGGGCGAGAATGCCACCCGTTCCCTCACGCAAGGTGGCGGTTCCTCCGAACTCAAAACCCTCTATGACGTTTCTCCTTGGGAAGCCTTCAACTCTCAACTCTCCACAGCCAACTGCCAACTCACTCTGGCTCAAGGCTATAAATCAGGCCGTTCCGTCTATGACCACGTGGACAAAGTGGACTCTTCTATCAACGACAGCCTTCGCTCTGCAGCGCTCGAAGCCGCCAAGCAGGCTGACCTCATCATCTTCGTTGGAGGATTCAACAAGAATCATAAGCAAGACTGCGAGAACGGCGACCGCGAGAGTTACGACCTTCCCTTCGGACAGAGCGCCCTCATCAGTGCCTTGGCCAAGATTCAGCCCAACCTTATCATTGTCACCTTTGGCGGCAATCCTTACGCGATGCCTTGGCTTCCACAGGCAAAAGCGCTGCTCCATTGCTGGTATCTCGGCAGTGAGGCAGGCGATGCCTTGGCGAACATCCTGACAGGCAAGGTGAATCCTTCGGGCAAACTCCCTGTCACCTTCGCCAAACGCCTTGAAGACTATCCATACGCCAAGTTTGGTCAAGAGGCCTACCCTGGCATCACAGACGTGAAAGTTCCTGCCAACAGTGCAGGCGAAGTGCCTCATCGTCAAGTTTATTACAAGGAAGACATCTACGTGGGTTATCGCGGTTTCGACAAGGACAAGGTGCAGCCCCTCTTCCCCTTCGGCTTCGGCCTCAGCTACACCACTTTCGCATACGGCAAACCTACCGCTACCGTGCAGGGGGATAACATCGTCCTCAGCGTAGCTGTCACCAACACCGGCAAAGTGGCAGGCAAGGAAGTCGTGCAGATTTATGCCTCCGCCCCAGCCAACAAGTCTTTGCCCAAACCGCAGAAGGAACTCAAAGGTTTCGGCAAGACCCGTCTCCTCGCCCCTGGCGAAAGCGAGACCCTCACCATCACCATTCCACGCAGCGACCTCGCCTCGTGGAACGAATCCACCCACCAGTGGCAGGTGGACGGCGGCACCTACACCCTCAGCGTGGCAGCCTCTGCTGCTGATGTGCGACAGAAGGTGAACGTGAACATCCCCTAACACACGAACAGCATACCTGTTCAGCGGGTGAAAGTGAACAATATCATTCAAAAAACATATTAACAATTTTAATTCTTAACAACAATAAAAAGCATAAAGAAACAATTATGGATGCTCGCAGCCATTCTGACTTGTGGTCTGACTGTGACGACCATGACATCTTGTTCTGACGATGACGATTCCGGTAAGCCGCTATACCTCTTGAGTCATCCATATCCCAGATAGGCACCATGTCGTCGCTGGTTTCATGCAATCGCTTCAGGTAGATGTCTGTCACCTTTTGAGCGAAGTCGAGGAAACGCTTGTTCTTAGTATAGCGATAGACCATGGTGTAGCCGTAGATGGCCCATGCCTGTCCGCGGCTCCACATTGAGTAGTCAGCATATCCTTGATGCGTCACGCCCTTGATGAACTTTCCCGTCAAGGTGTCATAGACGGCAACGTGATAGCATGAACCATCGGGCCGGAAGTGATTCTTCATCGTTGTATCGGCATGACGAACAGCAATATCGTAAAGGTTTGAGGTTTGGCTGTGCCTTTCTTTGTCCGCCCAGAACAGCAGTTCCAGGTTCATCATGTTGTCCATGATGGTGTTGTGGCCGCCATAGTCCTTCACGTGGCGAGGCCAACTGAGGATGGTGCCCACAGTGGGGGTGAAGAGTGTGATCAGCGAGTCGGCGGCTTGCAAGGCGAGTTGCTTATAGTGCTCGTTCTTTGTTACCTCATAGCCTTTCAGGAACGAGTTGATAGCGATAAATCTCAGGTCGTGGTCAAATACGGGACTATTGATGATAGGTGCAATAGCTTCGGTGTAGCCAATAGCGGCTTTATTGACAGCCTCGCTCTTGTTGTAGTCGAATGCCATCCACAAAATGCCCGGCCAGAAGCCCGAGCACCATTCTTCGTGCTTTGCCTTACGTAGGTTCCATGTCCGCCCTTCCCTTAAATTGTTGCGTGGCATCATGGTGAAGTCGTAGGGACGCAAACTTTCTAATGCCTTATCCACCTGTGAAGAGCAGTAGGCCAACTGCTGATTCACGTTGAACTGTCCGATCTCCTTCGTGAAGACCACACCGCTGACGTGATTGCCCACAAACATCGGCACGTAGTCGGCGGTGGCATACCAGCGAGGCTTGCTGGGCATCTCGTCGTAGATTGGCTGTCCGTTGATTTTCATTCCTTTGAAGGTGATGTTGCGGATGCCGTGGTCGGTGTCGTAGCCGTTGATGATGGAGAGATTCGGCGTAGTGCCCGTGTAGCGGACGTTGCGGAAGGTGACATCCTCCACGCCCCTACCTGGTGCCGTGCAATACTTCTGGTTATATCCCACCTTCACCTGCGCAATGCTGCCAGCCTCAATCTGTTCAATGCGAATGTTATCGAAGAGTACATCGCGCACGAGGTTGCCGTCGCCGCAGTTAATGGCCAGACAGCCCTGGTAGTCCACCTGTGGCTCTGCCTGTCCCAGAATGTCGATGTTCTCATAAACCAGATGCTCGATGGTGTCGCCCACCTCAGGGTTGCCGTGAATGCCGATGAAGATAGGGTGCGCCACGTCGGCCCAGAGTGTGCTGTTGCGCATCCGCACATTTCGGGTGTTGCCGCTGAAGCCCTTCCGAGTGGCGTAGGCCGTGGTGCAGTCATCGCTGTTACGGCAGAACACGCGGTCGAAAAGGACATTCGAGGAGGCAAAGACATTTAAGCCGTCACCCCATCCAGGATGTGATATGCTCCTGACATCGTGCAGCGTCACACCGTCACTACTACCCACAGGACAGGTGTTGACGATGAGACCGTCAATCAGCACGTTCTTCGAACGGTGAATATGACAGCCTTCATAGCCACTTGCAGGTCGGGCGATGCCACGGCCTAAGATGCTCACGTTCTCAGCATTCTCAATGGCAAAGGTGCCCGAGAAATAACTGCCCCCGTCAAGATAGACCGTGGTATTCGACGGCACCTTGATGACATCTTCCGTGTATATGCCAGGGGCATAGTAGCGGAAGTCACGGCCCTGTGCTTTGGCAGCTTTCCCGGCATCTTCTTTGCTAATGGTGGGCTTCGAAGTAAATACCAACAGATTGTCAGTGATGTCGCCGTCCAGTTCCACGCTCACGTTCTCAGGCTGGAACAGAAGGAACTGCACCGTCGAGTCGTTCTGCACGTTGGCAATCGTGCCGCGATAGTCGGGACGGATGCGGGCCTTCTTGAATTTCTTGTTTTTGCTAACCACCTTCACAAACACATCGCCCGTGAAGTCGAAGAAGGCGTAGGAAATCTCGCTAATGGCGTGCTTGCCGCTGCCAGTCGAGGCATTCACCTTCGCCATATATGTGTCTATTTTCGTCCACTCCTTGCTGCCGCGCGGCTGGATGAACACATCGTAGTCATGCTTCAGAGGCGCACCTTCAGGGGCTGGATACGTAAACACCTGATGCAGTTTCGTACCTTCCTTCACACCCGGCACCCGCACCTCGCGACTCTCCCCCTTGCGCTCTGCCTTGGCTTGCAGTGCCAGCACCTTTTTCGTGTACGGCATCTTCAGCCCCTTCGCCTTCACATAGTGGTCGTAGGGTTTCTGGTAGATGTCCCACAGCTTTCCGCGTCCCATCTGCCCCGGTTCCGTCCAGTCGCAGTAGAGACCAGTCAAGTCTGTCCATGTCTCGAAAGGCACGTCGTTGCCCAGATTGTAGCGGGCCGTGTACTCAAAGCCCTTCATCAGCCGGTTGTCGAGTGCCCCCCAGAGGTCATCGCCCTGCTGCCAAGCCATCTCGCAGATGTCGGCTATCGCCTCTAGTCCCAACTGCGCGTGTCCTTGGTCGCGTCCTGTCTCCTGACACTGTCCCGTCTCACTGATATAGCGCGGCAGTGAGCCGTTGTCATAACCGTGCAGGTAATAGTCGATGGCCTGACGGTACATCACCGTATCCTCCATAACTATCGCCGCCGCCATGCGGAAGCGGTTGACAATCGCACCCCAGTTGCCGTTGGCGTAGGGACTGTCCGCCTCGAATTTGTTCATCGTTGGCACCATCGCCCTTCTCAGCATAGTTTCCCACGCTGGTGTCTTTTGTTCCTTCTCTATTATCATCGCTCTGCATAGCCAGTATCCCTGAATCAGGCACAGCGGTGCATCATGACCATCAATCCTCTGCAACTTCTCCGTGTATGCATTGATGATGCGCAGTGCTTCATCGTGCTTTCCTTCCTTGGCGAAGTCCCATGCCGCTTTCATATCGCGCTCGCTGCCGTTTTTACTTCCTCGGAACTTACCGTCACGGGCCACTACTTCGTAAGGTCCAGCCATCTTATACTCCTGCGCGAGTGCTGAGACCAATGAAAAATGAAAAGTTAAAAATGAAAAATGACTTGCACAGAGGAGCGTGAGAGTAATGACGAAACGTTTCATATAACTATGTTACTTGTTAATCTGTTATTCATTAAAAGGCGTGGCACAAAACTTGAGGTCCACCCATCCTTTGGATTTAGCGTCATGAGTGATGCTGAACACACCATATTTTGCACCTATCCACTTTCCTTCACGGGCTTGGAAGGGAATAGCGACAGGTGTGAATTGGCAACCATCTATACTGTAGCAAAAGTGACAGAGACCTCCTTTGTTACACTGTAAGCAAACGCTGAGGTGACATTCATAATTGGTTTTGGCACCGGCATTGTAAGAGTGTGCTTTGATATTCCTTATGATAGCGGATTCTTCAGCTCCATCTCGGTCTGCATCTTTGCAAATGATACGTTTCAGCACAAAAGCTTCATCCTGCAGCTCGACGGAAAGGCGACAGTAGTCACGTCCCATCACCACGAATCCCGACTGCTGACCTTCATTTGTTGCTGTGATGGTTAGGTGAAGAGTATCTGTAAACGTCTCTCCTTCAAATTTCCTCAGATACAGGTTCGGTACTTCCCATAGGTTTTTGAAGTCAGGTGGCACAGCGTACCCATAAACGCGCACACCGCTATTCGTTGTAAGCCCAAAGGTATCCTGATAATTGGAGTGCCACTGGTATTGATTTTTAATAGGTGATTTGCATTTTTTACTTTTCATTCTATCACTTTTCAATTCTTTCATCATCGGCCACTCTTTTTTCCACTCCACATCAAGCAGGTGTAGAATGCGACCATAAGGGCCTCTGTCCTGAAAGGCAATGAACTTATCCGCCACCCAACCACCTTGATGAATGCCATTCTTATTAAACACAATCTTGCTCTCATACGGGCCATACACGTTACGGCTGCGCAATGCTACCTGCCATCCTTTCTCTACACCGCCCGCAGGAGCAAGGATATAGTAATAGTCATCGCGCTTGTAGAACTTAGGCCCTTCAATCGTGTGATTACCTTCCACTTGACCGTCATAAACGAGGATAGGCTTACCAATAACCTGATTTCCGTCAGCAGACAGTTCGCGCACCGTCAACACACTGTTGAAACCACAACGGCTGGCAGCCCACCCGTTTACGAGATAGCATCGTCCGTCCTCGTCCCATAGCGGGCAAGGATCAATCACACCCTTGCCCTCCACTACCAGCACTGGCTTGCTCCATCGTCCGAGCGGGTCATCACTCTTCACCATGAACACGCCAAAATCCGGGTCGCCCCAATAGATGTAATATGTGTCATTATGCCGACGGATGCTGGGTGCCCATACGCCGCAGCCGTGCTGAACGGTGTTGTAATGCTCAATGGGCAACAATCGTTCCACTGCATAATTCACCAACTCCCAATGTACCAGGTCCGTGCTGTGGAGAATGGGCAGTCCTGGCATACACTGAAAACTACTTGCCGTCAACCAATAGTCACCCGCCGTACCCTCGCAAACATCCGGATCGCTGTAGTCGGCATAGATGATTTGAGCCGGCATCGTCAATGTGTGTAATAAAAGAAAGAGAAGAATAATCTTTTTCATATATGTTATTCGATTCAATCGCCATCCCAGACAGAGCAACTGCTCACATCTGTTAGTGGCTTACATACTTTTTCCCTTTGGCGATATATACCCGATTCGGGTATTTGCGATATATTGGTATTCCACACATGTCATATACTGTGCCCGCCTCAAATTGAAAATTGTCTGTTGTCAGTTCATCCACTTCGTGTTCGGGCAACCAGAATATTTCGCCATCGGCTGCTGTAATGACATTCCTTCACCGAGCATGAGGTCGTAGTCGCCCGAACCCATGATGACCTGTGTCTCTGTCATACCATAGGTGACACTGACGATGCCGTGTGTCTGCGTATCTATGCCCAATGGGGAGCGTAATGACTCTACACGCAAATCTGAGGCTTCAAGGGCTGCCATAGCCGTGAGTGGCAGCAATAACAAACCTGCAAGGAGGCATTCTTTCTGTTTCAATTTACGATTACTTTTTTACCCTTAATGATATATATTCCCCTGAGTTGTGATGAATCTGTGACCTTGCGACCACTCAAGTCGTAAATGAATATACTATTGTTGGTTTCATTCTTCAGACTATTAATTCCAACTGCGTTTCCCATAGGAATCAATTGGAAGGGGAAGGTAGTGAGGGTGGTGGCAGCTGCTGTCTGTACTGTGCCGTCAGCAGCAATATCCCAGTACTTCCGTGTCGAAGCTGTAGTTCCTGTGTGTATGGCGATGCGGTCTGTACCTACGGCTTGTTCAAGATAGAAAGGGAAGTATGCCGATGCTGCCAACTTGGCTGCGGTGGTCACCCTCAGGCTGTCTGTATCTGAAAGACTGATGAAGCCGTACTTGGGCGTAGCGGCAGCGGAACGTTCGAGGCACCACAGTTGGCTTGAGTCTCCCTCCTCGCGTGACTTGAAACTGACGGGCTGCCCCTTGCCATTGGCTGTTAGATAGGTATCTGTGGCGACGTGGAGTAAAAGGTAGTTCTCAGGCTCGATCAATGTTGTTTCAGCAGCCTTGACGAAAACGTTGAAGGTGAAGTGGTATTCTTCGCCAGAGAGGGTAAAGGTGGCTGTGTATTCACCGCTGGTCTGAAGGTTCTCCAAAGTCAGCGTCTTGCTGCCTGTGGTGCCGTCGCTCCACGAAACCTTGGAAGCTGACACCGAGGAAGGCGTGGTCAATCCGAGTGTCACACTGCCGCCCTGCTCCACCACGGCATCAAAACCCTCAGTGGTCGTTTCGCCCACCGTGTTATAGGGAATAGACATCAGGACATGAATGTGGAACACCTGTGTGGTAGTGGCTCCGCCCTGGTTAGTACAGGTGACACTGATGTCCTGATCTTTTTTGATGGCTGCTGTGGTGATGCTCTGTGTGGTGGCTCCGGTGCTCCATTTGTAGGTTCCCCAACCAGCAGAGGACGTTACGTTGAGCGTAGCAGTCTCACCATAAAGCACATTAATGGTGTCTGTTTGGGTGGTCGTACCATCATAGGTCACACTGGGCGTCAGCTCGTCAGGGGTACAATCGCCCTTAGCAGCGATGGAGAAGCAGAGCTGGCTCTTGATACCGTTCTGGTTGGTATAGGTGACGCGGTAGATATAGCTGCGGTCGGTGGTGACAGTGATGTCGCGTGTTGCCTCACCCGTGTTCCATTGCCATAGTCCTGTGTCCTCCTCGCCCTCTGGAAGCTGGGGCATTAGCGTCAATGTCTGACCTGTAGGTACACACGTGTTATTATTTATGGTATAGGTGTTGACCAATCCGCCCAGCTCGTTGTGGAGCAGGGTCTTCCCATTGACGAGTCCGCGTGTTTTCTCCTGTGCGAGGCTCGGAATGAGGTTTGTTGTGAGTGTGCCGCTATACTCCATCTTCGGGGTCAGCTCCGTGGGCACTTGTTCGGCAGGACAAAGCTGTTCGTCGCGTGTGTTCATGAGCACGCTATAGCCTAAGTGGTCGTAGCCGCCGCTGGTGCCGCCCTGTCCGCCCTCATCAATGCCCATATTGGTATAGGAAATATCTGAGAATGGCATTTTCACGCCTTTCACGCCCTCATAGATGCCGATGACGGTGCCCCAGTAGGGGCGCATCTGCGCGCCGAGGGCTGGCTCCTCCATGAGCCAGGCACGCGAGTCGGTGTAGTAGTAGCCATTGGAACCGTAGTGGTAGTTCACCCACGGCAATCCCTCCACGCTCTGCGTCTGTGCTGCCACGTATTCGATGCCCGCAGCCAAGCGGTGGTTCATATAGGCAAAGAGGTCATCGCCCTGGTTCCAGCCCTGTTTCGCAATATCCATAGCCAAGCCTAACGCCATTGCCGAGTGCCCTGTGTCACGTCCGCTCTCATTCATCTGTCCAAGTTCACCGTAACTACCTGTTTCAAGCTCGCTCTCGGAAGTTGTCACCACGAGGTTGCCGAGGAATTCGGTGAGACCGTCGTTCTTAATAGGTACTTCGGTGCGCGGGTCACGGAATGTGCCACACTGGTCGTACTTGAAGTAAGACATGCCCTGGTTGTAGATGAACACGTCATCGCACAGCACACCGATACTCAATACACATAACACGTTGCACAGGCCCCAGTTCGACCAGTAGTGACCAGGTGCCTGCCACCATTTGCCCGTGTTTTCCCAAGTGCCGTTACGTGAGCGAAGAAAGTTAATAGCCTTTGGATACCACAGTTCGAGCATCCAGTGCTGAAACTTCTGGAAATCTTCCTGGTTCCAACCTTCGTAGTCGCGCATCAACTCAGCTGCCTGTGCAAACTGATAGCCGTAGAGCCCCACGGCCAGACACTGATCGGAGTTGCCGCTAATAGCCTTTGTTGTGTTACACCATGCCATGAGGATCCTCACGGCAGCCTTGGCGTTAGCCTCCGTTCCACCGATTTTCCAGCGCAGTGCATTCTGATAGGCCATCGTTGCCCCGCGTGCGGCATTTATATAATTCTCACCATTTCCGCCGCCGCGTATAATGGTCTCGACGGGATAGGTCTGTACGCCGCTCTGTGAGTAGGCCGCACTGGTTAGCTTCTGGTAGGCCTGCTTCACTTTGGTGTTACCCTTTTCTAACTGTGCCTTCACACGGTCAAAATCTGCCTGTGTGTGTAGACCACCTGGATGGATGAATCCACGGTCTTGAGCCATTACTTGCACAACGAAGAATGAACCCTGAACCGCGAAGAATTGGATTGCGCAGAGAAACGCAAGGCTGAAAAATCTTGTTTTCATACTTTTACTGTTTAGGAATGATGGTGCAAAGATAATACAGCCAGAGAAAACAGTAGGTGTCTGTTTTTCCAAGAATATACGTCTCTTACGTATAACGTTGATTTTAGATGTTTCAGACGTACTTTTTAGACAAAAGAAGCTGTTATTTCAATAGAAATTTATAACTTTGTCGCCCAATAATGATTGTTTTAGTCTATGAAAGGTAAATTCTGTATCTTGTTGTGCAGCATGTTCGTATGGGTTCTTTGTGTCAGCGGGCAACGTCATTGGACGGTGGCCGATGGGCTTCCGACGGGTGAGGTGCAGCAGATTGTGGAACTCCCCAACGGTCAGATGCTCGTGAACTGCGAAGGAGTATTTTGTCTTTCGAATGGACATTCCTTCGACGTTATGTCCTGCAACCAAATCCTGGCATATAAGCTTTCCCAATACACCAATCGATATGGCCAATTGTGGGAAGGAGACTCTATTTTATGGCTGCGAGACTTTTATCGAATCTACCGCTTTGACGCCCACCAATACAGATTTGTAAAAACCGACGAGGACGGATCGGGCAGACCCTTCCTGAAAACCGTCCTTGCCGACAAGGCTGACACGCCACAGCCAACAGCACAACAACAACACGTCATCGACTCACTCCATATACATGACGCTACCGTTGCCATAACTGACCGTCAGGGCGGTCTATGGATAGGCACTCGCACCAATGGTATCGTCTATCAGCCGCCACATAGGACTAAGCCTATGATACACACTGGGAATGATCCCTTGATCGGACAAGCACGAAGTGCTTCCCTGCGCAACGGACAGACTATGTTTGTCATACAAATAGATGATGACAGGCAGTTGCGCTGTGATTCGCTTTCCCATTTGGCTTATGCTCAGTCAGACCACACAACCATACCGCTAAACGAGAAACTACCAGCTTTGAACCAATATCGCCACATGGTAGGAGCCTGTCCTTTGGACGAGGAGTGGGTGGCAGTCTATACACAAAATGGTGCTTTCCTGCTTGACACGAAGGCTGACACGCTGGCACCGTTCCCCCATGCCTATGAGATAGAGTGCTACAGCAGTAAATACAACTGTATGCTGAAAGACCACAAGGGAACTTTATGGGTAGGAACTCAGAACGGACTCTTCAAAATGGAAGAAGTGAAAGGCAAAGGAACAAAAAGCGAAAAATACAAAACACCTGATAGAATTGAGGGACTGACGAACAACTGCATACGCAGTTTGGTGACAGATGCTGATGGACACGTGTGGACAGGCACATCGTATGGCATTTCACGTATTACGCCTACCGTTGTCAACCTCGGTGTAGATGACGGCATCCCTGCTAAACCAATGATGGATTGTGCCGCACTGCTCCTTACCGACAAACGATTGGTTTTCGCAGCAGGTGGTGGATTGGCCGTATCTTTCCGCCCCGACGAACAATTAGGTGAGGAAAAGCCACTCCCCGTCGTCATTACCAACATCACAATAAACGGAGAAACGGTTGAAAGTTCGACGCTTTCCCTTTTAGGCAACCTTTCCTACAAACAGAACTACCTCTCATTCCAGTTCTCAACCCTCAACTACGCCACACCCTCGCACGACCGCTACCGTTACCGCATCCGGAATTTGGAAAGTGAATGGAACACTTGCAGTGATGGGGGTGGACAATGTACAGCCATCTATAGGGCGCTACCCCCAGGCGATTACACCTTTGAGGTACAGGCTGCTACGGCATCGAGCGAATGGGGAACTGTCACCACATTCCAATTCGCCATACGTCCACCTTGGTGGCTCACATGGTGGATGAAGACAGCCTATGGCCTGGCTACCATCCTGATGATTGTGGGTCTCATTAGCGTCTATCTGCAGAAAAAGAAAGCAAAATTGAGGCGAGAGAATGATGCACGAGTGAACCACCTCTTTGAGTTGCGCGAGGAAGCCCGACACCAATTTGCTGAGTCGGCTAACATCTCTCCCGACAAGATAGCCATCAATGCCGAAGAGGAAAAGCTTGTATCTCAGATGCTAAAAGCCATTGAAGCACATATCGATAACGAGCAATACAACGCTGACCTGTTGGCACGCGATGTCGCCATGAGCCGCGCTTCGCTCTACAAAAAGTTGCAAAACATGCTCGGCATTACACCTACTGATTTCATCCGAAAAGTGCGCCTGAAGCGAGCTGCCCAGTTGCTTACCGAATCCCAGCTCTCCATCAATGAAATTGCCACTCATGTCGGTTTCGCCACTGCTCGCAACTTCTCTTCCTCTTTTAAAAAGATATTCGGTGTTACCCCCTCGGAGTACCGCAATAGAGAAGAAAATGCTAAAAAAACGCATAATTGAAAATTAAAAGAGTTGATTGTTTCCTAATGGCTAACTGAAATATAGCTCGGATAAAAACTCTTTGTAATGTCATTACAAAATGGAGCCTAAATGTGGTTAAATACGTTAATTTTTCATCTTTTCTAATCTCTATAGAATCCACGTCACCACTTTTCTACCGTTTAAGATGTAAATAGCTGATAGAAAAAGACTTGCAAATACTAACTTGTTTTTTTCCTTTTTTTTCACTATCTTTGTACCAGAAACGCAAGTCGGTACACTCTTGTCATCATGAGGCGCGTTTCTTCAATTCCTTGTACTGATTGATCAATTCCTTCTACTTATTCATCAATTCCTTCTACTAATCGATCAATTCCAAGAAGGGATCGAGTTTATCACTTACACTATCACCGGGGAGGTTCTTCCACTGAGTCAGTGGAGGTTTCCCCACTGCCGTCATTGCCTTTGTTGCGGCAGCCACAACTATCCGTTCCATCCGCTTCATCATCCCGCAGGGATATGTTTTTTCTTACAAGCCCGCTGCGCGAGCGATGAAACGGATTGATCGGATTTTTCTTGCGGTTTCTGTTCAAGAATCAGCGGAATTCAAATTTATTTTCTCGAATAAAAAAAGCCGTCGTTACCTAGCGTGGTAATGACGGCTTTTTTTTGTTTTGATGGTGTTTGTCAATTCATTTTCTGAATGTACCCCCGATGTTCATTCGCATTTTGTTTCGTCGTCGTTCCTTGACTCACAGAATGCTATTGCCATCCCAACTCATTCAAAATCTATACTTAATTCATCTTCTGAATGAGTTCCATGCCGCGACGGATGGCCTCCTCGTTCATGGGGATGAGTTTGTGGTGGCGTTCGGGCAGTGCCTTGTGGAGTCCCTTCACCACGTCTTCTACTGTGGCAACAGGGCGCACCTTGAGGTAGCCGCCCAGGACGAGCATGTTGAACACCTTGGAGTTGCCTGTACGGGCAGCCTCTTCCATGGCGTCGATGCGATAGACGTTGATGTCGTCACGCTTCGGGGGCTGGATGATGGAGTGTCCATCGTAGATGATGCAGCCGCCGGGCTTGACGAGTGGCTCGAACTTCTCGAGAGAGGGCTGGTTGAGCACAATGGCTGTGTCGTAGGCACTGACGATGGGGGAGGATACCATGTCGTCGCTGATGATGACGGTCACATTGGCGGTGCCACCACGTTGTTCGGGACCGTATGCGGGCATCCAACTCACCTGCTTGTCTTCCATGATGCCAGCGTAGGCAAGAATCTTGCCCATGGAGAGGACACCTTGTCCTCCAAATCCTGATATGATAATTTCTTCTGTCATAGTAGTAAAGTGAAAAGTGAAGAGTGAAAAGTGAAAAATTTGCTACCGCACGTGTTCGTCAACAGTTTACTTACTGCCGCGGCAGCAAATTTTTCACTTTTCATTTTTACTTTATACATTGTTTTTGAGGTCTCCCAATGGGTAATAAGGGAACATGTTGTCAACCATCCACTGGTTGGCCTGCTCGGGTGTCATCTTCCAGCCTGATGCGCAGGTGGAGACAATCTCGACAAGGGAGGTTCCCTTCTTGTTCATGGAGTTCTCGAATGCCTGACGGATGGCCTTCTTGGCCTTGCGGATGTTGGCGACCGTGTTGACTGCCTGACGTGTCACGTAGCAGGTGCCTTCGAGGTTGACGGCAAGGTCGGTGATGTGAAGTGGGTATCCGTGCAGATCTGCCTGGCGGCCGTAGGGACAGGTGGCGGTCTTCATGCCCATCAGTGTGGTGGGTGCCATCTGACCGCCAGTCATGCCGTAGATGGCGTTGTTGATGAAGATCATGGCGATGTTCTCACCACGGTTCAGTGCATGGATGGTCTCACCCGTACCGATGCAGGCCATGTCGCCGTCGCCCTGATAGGTGAAGACGAGCTTGTTAGGCCAGAGGCGCTTGATGGCAGATGCACAGGCTGGTGCACGTCCATGGCTGGCTTCAATCCAATCGACATCCACATAGCGGTAGGCGAATACGGCGCAACCCACTGGGCAGATGGCGATGGTGTCTTCTTCCATGCCCATCTCTTCGATGATTTCGGCAACGAGTTTGTGAACCACACCATGACTGCAGCCAGGGCAGTAGTGCATTGGCGTCTCGTTCATCAGGGCCGGTTTGCCGTAGATTCTATTCTCGGGTATAATCAGTTCTTCGCGTGTCATAAAGACCCTCTCCCCGCTCCCCCTGTTGAGGGGGAGAGTAGAATGTTTGTGGGGAGGATTCTACTTAATTATTATCGTTCTTATGGTGACCACTCCCTCCCTCAACAGGGAGGGTGAGGGGAGGGTCTCCTACTTCATCCAGTAGCCCTTCGGCCATTTGTTACTCATTCTTTCGCGTGCCATGCTCTTGAAGTCTTCCACAATCTCCATTGGAGAGGAGACCATACCGCCTGAACGTCCAGAGTGGAACACGGTGGCTTGTCCTTCGGTGGCGAGACGCACGTCGTTAATCATCTGGCCTTCGCACTGCTCGACGCAGAGAATGCTCTTGATGCGCTCGGAGAGTTGGCTGATAATCTTGTTGGGGAAAGGCCAAAGGGTCTTCGGACGCAGCATGCCCACCTTCATGCCTGCCTCATGCAGCAAGTCGATGGCTTTCATGCTGATGCGAGACGAGATGCCGTATGCCACAATGAGGTATTCGGTGTCGTCATCTACGCGGTAGAGTTCATAGTCCACTTCTTCGGCTTCCACTTGACGGTATTTGGCAGCCATCTTCTGGTTGCGGTCTTCCATCACCTGTGGGTCGAACTCCAGCGTGGACATGAAGTTGTACTTGCGGTTCTTCAGGCCGATGCCGTTGGTGGCCCAAGGGCACTGCTTGGCGATTTCCTCGTCGGTGCGACGTGGACGATAGGGCGGGAGCTCCACCTTTTCCATCATCTGGCCGAGCACACCATCGGAAAGGATGATGACGGGCATGCGCCACTTGAACGTCAACTCAGCAGCCTTGCCCATGCAGTCGCACATTTCCTGCACACTGTTGGGTGCCAGTACGATGGTGTTGTAGTCGCCGTTGCCACCGCCATAGACAGCCTGATAATAGTCGGCCTGACCGGGTTGGATGGTGCCAAGACCTGGACCTCCACGGCCAACGCTGACGATGACACCAGGCAGTTCGTTACCTGCCATGTAGCTCAGTCCTTCCTGCATCAAGGCGATGCCAGGAGAAGAACTGGAGGTGAACACCAGTTTGCCTGTACAGCCTGCACCGTACAGCATATTGATAGAAGCCAACTCGCTCTCTGCCTGCAAAACCACCATTCCTGTGGTTTCCCAAGGCTTATCGGCAGCGAGTGTCTCCAACACTTCACTCTGTGGGGTAATCGGATAACCAAAGAAACCATCGTAACCGTAACGGATGGCGGCTTTGGCGATTACTTCATTGCCTTTCAGCAATACAATGTCTTTGTTATTGTCCATCGCTTTCCTCCTTTTTTCGGTAAACCGTGATGCAGCCGTCTGGGCATACAATTGCACAACTGGTGCAGCCGTTGCATGCCTCCCAGTTGGTTTGTTCCGCATAATTGTAGCCTTTGTGGTTGACGGTGGCACTCAGTGTGACAAGATGTAATGGACATGCTATCGTGCAGAGGTTGCAGCCCTTGCAACGCTCAATATCCACGACGATAGCGCCTCTCATTTTTGCCATAATTATATTATCTTTCTTTTGCTTTTAATTTTCAACTTTCAATTTTCATCCCTCCTCTACGGATTGAACCTGTCTTTGTAGTAGAACTCGATGATGTTCATGGTCATCTTGCGTAGTTCCACAGCTTCCGATGCAGGATTCAGTTTGATGGCTTCAGCATAAGCGTCAAGGCAGGTCTTCCAGTCTTGACGCGCATACGCTTCTTTGCCTTTATTCAGCCAATCTGTTTCAGTCATCAGTCGGCTTGTTTGTACTTCTCAGCATCATTCTCTCGAATCTCCACACGGCGAATCTTGCCTGAATGTGTTTTCGGCAGTTCATCAACGAACTCGATAATGCGTGGATATTTGTAAGGGGCAGTCGTGCGCTTCACGTGGTCTTGCAGCTCCTTGATGAGGTCTTCGTTGGCTTTGTCTTTCCATTCTTTGCCCAACACGATAGTGGCTTTCACCACCATGCCACGGATCTCGTCGGGCACACCTGTGATGGCGCATTCAACAACGGCAGGGTGGGTCATCAAGGCACTTTCCACCTCGAAAGGACCGATACGGTAGCCTGACGACTTGATGACATCGTCGGCACGACCTACAAACCAGAAGTAACCTTCTTCATCCTTGTAGGCAAGGTCGCCCGTGAAGTAGTAGCCATCGTGCCATGCCTTGTTGGTCTCCTCAGGATTGCGGTAGTACTCGCAGCAGAGTCCAATAGGTTTCCGTCGGTCAGTCCGAATGGCAATCTGTCCTTCCTCTCCCACTTTGGCTTCGGTCAAATCGTGCTTCAGCAGGTGAATGTCGTATTGTGGCATCGGTTTGCCCATCGAACCAGGCTTGGTCTTCATCCAAGGTGTGGTGCCGATGAGGCATGTACCTTCGCTTTGTCCGAAACCTTCCTTGATTTCCAGTCCTGTGATTTCCAAGAATTTATCGTAAACAGCCGAGTTCAGTGCTTCGCCAGCCGTTGTGACGTGTTCGAGTGAACTGAGGTCGAAGCGACTCAAGTCTTCGCGAATCATGAAACGATAGATGGTAGGTGGCGCACAGAAACTGGTGATGCGGTATTGGCCAACCTTTGTCAGAATGTCGGCAGCGTTGAACTTTTCGTGGTCGTACACGAAGAGTGTTGCGCCTGCAATCCATTGTCCGTACATCTTGCCCCATGTGGCTTTTGCCCAACCTGTGTCGGCCACGGTGAGATGGAGGCTACCCATGTGGAGATTGTGCCAATAGGCTCCAGTGCCGATATGACCGAGTGGGTAGGTGTGGTCGTGGATGGCCATCTTGGGCTGTCCGTTGGTGCCAGAGGTGAAGTACATGAGCAGATAATCGGATGATTTGGTCACACGTCCGCTCTTGTCCTCTTTTGCCACTCTGACTCCGGCCTTGAAGTCTTCCCATCCTTCTGGAACAATCGGGCCAATGCTGATGCGGTGCTTCAAAACGGGCCATTCGGCGTATGCTTCGTCGATGTGCTTCAGAATCAGTTCGTCACCTGCTGCCACGATGGCCTTCACGCCAGCGCTCTTCACACGGTAAACAATGTCCTTCTTTGTCAGCAAGAATGAAGCGGGAATGGCTACTGCACCAATCTTGTGCAGTGCCAGCATGGTGAGCCAGAACTGGTAGCGGCGCTTCATGATGAGCATGACGAAGTCGCCTTTATGGATGCCCAGTGAACGGAAATAACTCACTACTTTGTTGGTTTCCCGACGGATGTCGGCAAACGTGAATCGGCGTTCGATGCCTTTGTCGTTGCACCACAGCAACGCCAGGCGATCGGGCGTTTCTTCTGCCCACTTGTCCATTACGTCGTAGGCGAAGTTGAAGTTTTCTGGAATGACAAATTCGAAATTCTTCTCAAAGTCTTCTTGAGAAGTGAAGGTTGACTTTTTTAGGAACCTGTCAAGCATAGTGTTGGCCATATTCTTTTTCTCTTTCTATTGCGTCGGGCAGCACATTCTTCCCCTCCACATCATGATATATGATTACATATATGCGTCGTGCTCTATCGTGCATAAAAAATGCACACTCTTTCATCTGAGTGCTGCTTTTCGAGTTCAAAATTACCAACTATATACGTACTGAACAAATAAAAAACATGTAAAAATGAGCGTTTTACACACATGTTGTTTTTGTGTGTAAAAATAGGGTTAAAAAAATGCACACCACTATGGCTGATGTGTAAAATAAAAAAATGTTAAGGGAGAATAAGAACAAATTTTCAATCAGAAAGGATAGTATGCTGGCAAGTGGCTATTTTGTGGCTGAAAAGAACGAAAGTGATGGAGAATGTACAAAATAGCTGGCAAATGGCAACGGAGAACCCATATTTTCCTGTAGGAATGATGATTTATGAAGGGCTGATGGCCAATTCTCAATTATATTTCTTACTTTTGCCGCATGAAAAAGTTTATAGCCTTTTTGAAAGACAAGCAACGCCTCTACACGATTGTGTTCGATTCTGACACACCGGCAGGCAAAGCCTTCGACATAGCAGTGATGGTGGCCATTGTGCTTAGCCTGATAGTTGCTTTTGTAGAGACCAAGCCGGAAGTCGTGGGACGCTTCAAGGATGTGCTCACCATTATGGAGTATGTGCTTACATTCTTCTTCACGCTTGAGTACATTCTGCGTCTGTATTGCTCGCCCAGACCCAAGGATTATGCACTCAGTTTCTTTGGCGTCATTGACCTGTTGGCCACCATACCGCTTTACCTCTCCTTCATACCTTATCTCTCCAGCGCACGTTACTTCTTCATCCTTCGTGTGTTCCGTCTCATCCGTATTTTCCGAGTGCTGAAACTCTTCTCGTTCATCAACGAGGGTCATCTGCTCATGCAAAGCATTCGCCTCAGCGCCAAGAAGATACTCGTCTATTTTCTTTTTGTGCTCATTCTTGTCATCATTCTTGGTACACTCATGTTTATGGTTGAAGGAGGCCAACCTGGTACACAGTTCACGGACATTGGCACCAGCATCTATTGGGCTATTGTCACCCTCACCACCGTCGGATATGGCGACATCACTCCCGTAACGCTCGTAGGACGTCTTCTCTCGGGCATCGTCATGATACTTGGTTACACCATCATTGCGGTACCCACCGGTATAGTGTCTGCCACCATGATTGACGAGACCAAACGAAAGGGTAGGAATGGGCGTTGTCCACGATGCAACGAGAAAACAGACCTGAAGGCCAACTACTGCAAGCATTGCGGTGAAAGGCTTTAGGGCGTTAATAAGAACAATGTGGCTATGAGTTATCGTTTGTACCTGCGGGATGGGCTTGATGATATCACGGATGAGCAATTGGATGCTGCTATGGCGACCCTGCCGGCATGGAGGCGGGAAAAAGCCCTGCGTTTCAAGCATGCACAGGGACGCAAGGAATGCACTTATGCCTATTTGCTGCTCTGCCAGGCATTGAAAGAAGTCTATGGCATCACAGAACAACCCTCTTTTTCCATCGGTGAACACGGCAAGCCCACACTGGTGGGACATCCCGACATCCATTTCAACTTGAGCCATTGCAAGCAGGCTGTGGCTTGTGTCGTTTCCTCCCGGCCTGTTGGTGTTGACATTGAAAGTGTCGGGCGATATAAGGAGGCTTTGGCACGTCATGTCCTGAGTGACAGCGAGTTTGCCGAGGTGCAGGCTGCTCCAGATCCCCAGATTCCTTTTACTCGCTTTTGGACACAAAAAGAGGCCATCGTCAAACTCACAGGGCGTGGTATTGATGATGACCTCAAAAATCTTCTTATTAAATATAATAATGTGTCGCTTCATACGAAAGCGAACCTTCCACAGGGATATGTGTACACTGTGGCAACAGGCCTCTTTCCACAGCCTCAAAACCGACGTCCCCGACGTCGGTCGACCGATGTCGGGGATGTCGGTCAACCGACGTCGGGGACATCGGTTGAGAGGTGATAAGTGCGTCTTTTTGTTGATTGTTCTCAGATGGATTATGACAGACCCTCAATGAGACCATTGACGATGTCGATGCGCTCGGCTTGTGGTGACTTCGACAAGCCTGGCATGCGCATGATGTCGCCTGCAATGGCTACAATCATCTCGCTGCCTGCGTTGATGACGAGGTCGCGGATGTTGATGTTGAAGCCTGTTGGGCAGCCGTAGAGATTCTTGTCGGCAGAGAAAGAATACTGTGTCTTGGCGATGCAGACAGGGTAGTGCTCCAAACCTATCTTTTGAATACGGATCAGTTGCTTTTCAGCAGCCTTACTATAAGTGACCGTGGCGGCACCGTAGATATTCTTGGCAACTTTCTCAATCTTGGTCTTGATATCGTCGGTGTCATCGTAGGTGAGTTGGAGTGGCTTTGATGGCTTCTGCTCAATCGTGTCAATGACTACTTGTGCCAGTTCCTTAGCACCCTCTCCACCCTCCAGGAAGGCGTTGTTCACTGCGAATCCCACACCGATGTTCTCGCAATGTTTACGCACGAGGGCTATCTCTTCGTCGGTGTCGGTGGCATAACGATTGAAGGCAATGACCACGTTCTGTCCGAAACTCTGCATGTTGCGGATGTGGCGGTCGAGGTTTTCGCAACCTTTCACAAGCCCTTCCATGTCGGGCTCTTTGATACGTTCCACAGGCACACCACCGTGCATCTTCAGTCCTTGTGTGGTGGCAACGATGACAGTCAGTTTAGGCTGGAGTCCACTCTTACGACACTTGATGTTGAAGAACTTTTCGGCTCCGAGGTCTGCACCGAAGCCGGCCTCTGTGATGACGTAGTCGCCATAGGTCATGGCCATGCGTGTGGCAATCACGGTGTTGCAGCCGTGGGCGATGTTGGCGAAGGGACCGCCATGCACGAAGGCGGGTGTCTGTTCGGTGGTCTGCACGAGGTTAGGCTTGATGGCATCCGTCAACAGCACAGTGATGGCACCATCGACTCCCATGTCTTTTACTCGGAAAGGCGTGTCGTCCATTTTGATGCCGAGGATGATGTTGCCAATGCGTCGGCGCAGGTCGTCAAGGTCTTTCGACAGACAAAGAATCGCCATGATTTCGGAGGCAGGGGTGATGTCGAAGCCTGTCTCAGCGATAAGCCCGTCAGATTTGGCACCCAGTCCTGTCACAACAAAGCGGAGGTTGCGGTCATTCACATCGAGCACACGCTTCCACAGCACTTCCTTCAAGGCAAAGCCTTCTTCGCGGTGCATATAGATGTAGTTATCGAGCAAGGCGGCAATCATATTGTTGGCTGAGGTCACCGCATGGAAGTCGCCTGTAAAGTGAAGGTTAATCTTCTCCATCGGCAACACTTGGGCATAGCCACCACCAGCAGCACCACCTTTCACACCGAAGCAGGGTCCGAGCGAAGGTTCGCGCAGGGCGCATACGGCTTTCTTGCCCAGTTTGTTGAGTCCGAGCGCGAGCCCGATGCTCACAGTCGTTTTGCCGATACCAGCCTTGGTGGGGGTGATGGCGGTGACGAGCACAAGGTTGCTCTTTTCTACTTTTGTATTGTCAATCAAGTGATTGGGCACTTTGGCGATGTATTTGCCATAGTGCTCCAACTCATCTACGGGCACATCAATCTTGCGTGCCACTTCCTCGATGGGCGCCAGTGTGCACTCACGAGCAATCTCTATGTCTGTCTTCATGCAGGAGTAGGTTTTATGTTAGTTGGTTGCAAAGGTAACAAAAAAGGCGCAAAGCCAAAAGCTTTGCGCCAATTATTTAGAGGTTAAGTGTCTTTTTACTTGTTGTAGTACTTGCGGCCGTCCTTGATAACGATGCCCTTATAGCCTGCACCGACACGCTGACCGGCAATGTTGAACTTAGCACCGTATGCCTTCTTGGCTGGAGCACCAACACCTTCGATAGCGGTTGGCACCTTCTCGCTGCTTGTGCCGAAGTAGGTGAGGGTGAAGTCGTCAGCCTTGAACCAACTGTCGCTAGATACCTGAATCTCAACGGAACCCTTCTCGTCCAGTTTGAAGATGATGCTTCCGTACTGTCCCTTTTCCTTGGCTTCTGCCATGGTGAACTCATCAGAAGTCTCGTTGGCAGACACCTGGATGACTGCGCCCTGATTAGAGGCAAGGAGAACCTTCAGCTCGTATGTGCCGGCTGGCAAGGTGAGTGCCTGCTTCACATAGTAGCCACCCTCTGGAGCAGAGCTGTTCCATGTATTGAAGACATATAAACCAATATCTTCACCTTCTGGAGCTGCTACAGTATAGGTCGCGTTAGCAATCTCTCTTCTGCCGGTGTCGCCACTTGCCTTAGAGTTCCAAGTCCATGCGGA
This sequence comes from Bacteroidaceae bacterium, assembly GCA_017448965.1. Taxonomy (GTDB): domain Bacteria; phylum Bacteroidota; class Bacteroidia; order Bacteroidales; family Bacteroidaceae; genus Minthosoma. Next base: position 143,558 of record JAFSKK010000063.1, read on the forward strand.
GATGTCCTCGTCCTCGAAGCTTGGGTTAACGATGACAGCTGTCATGTCGAATGGAGCGCCGTCAGAAGCAGTGTCGTAACCATTAGGAATTCTGAGGTCTTGAGCGATGCTGTTGACTTCCTCTATGAAAGCCTTCAGTTCTTCTGTCGTCATGTTCTTTGGCTTGTTGTAGAGGTCGAGATTTCCGTAAGCTTCCAATGCTTCATCGTTTGCAGTTTCGGCGCACTCTTCGGCGGTTGCCTCGATGTTATCACGAGCTGCTATGAAGGCTGTCCATGTAGCAACATTTTCCTGAGCATCGGCGTAAGCCTGGGTGAGGTCTTCTGTTGCCTTTTTCACTTCTGCAACAGTTCCCTTGTCCACTTTGGCCTCAGCATCTTCAAGAACAGTTGCTACAGCGTTCTTGGCATAGTCGTTCATGTCGTCTTCATGCTCGGACGTGTAGTCGTTGACCTCATCGATGAGGTTCTTCAGACCTTCGCGAAGCACCTGAACCGTAATGACATTGTTGTACTTGATGGAGAAGGTGTACCAAACCACCCAACTGTCACTTTCCATCTCATCGCCCTTGATACCGAAGGTGAGGTCGCCAGTGTTGGTGAGCACCGTCGCAACAGAAGTTTCAACCTTCTCCTTGTATTCTTCGTCCTCAAAGATGTCGTGGGCTGCTTTCAGTCCGTTTGGCACGTATGGGCCTTCATTTTCAACGATCGCTGCCCAGCCTTCATGCTCGTCTTCTGCAATGGTGGCCACGTTGGTCAGCGCCTGCTTGTTGTTGCCGGCAAAGATGAATGCCAGGTCGGTGAGTGCATCTTCGGTGTACTTCGTGTAGTTGGAAGAGTTGCTTGCCTCACGATAGAATGCCTTTGTGGTGATGAGGTAAGTACCGGCAGGCATGTCGGGAAGTGTGCAGCTTACGGTGAATGGGCTCTTGTTCCATACCTCGGCTGCTCCATACTGGGTCTTGAAGTTGTCACCAGCATTGCTTGTCCATTCCTTGTCTGGCACATTCGAACCCTTCTTCTCTGCCGTGTCGTAAGTGTAAGCCAACTGGTCGAACAGAGCGGAGATGTCGATGGATTGTGCCATTGGCTCTGTAGAAGCAAGAGCTGCATCCCATGCCTTCTGAACACCATTCTTGATGATGTCGTCGAGTGATGCAATGGCAGCGTTGATCTCGCCTGTTGTCCAAGTGTAGTCAGAGTTTGCGTCGTAAGCTTCATCGCTCAAGTTGTCCAAACCCGCGTTGAGTTCGGGATAGGTAGCTTTTGGATATTTGTCGTAAGCCTTTGCAAGTGCACCTTCTGCTCCAATGAACGCGTCAAGTTCCTGGTATGCCTTGATGTTGGCAGTCACCTGTGGAACGAGAGCTGTGATGGCATCGGCTGCAGCCTTGTTGGCAGTAGCGTCAGTGCTCTTATCGTCAATCAGTTTCTGACCAGCATTGATAGCTTGGTTCAGTTCGCTCTTGAGGGCTGCCGAGAATGCTTCAGTCTGATACTTCTGAGCAGCAGAGATGGCTGCCTGCAGACCCATGAGAGATGGATCGATGGCGGTCTCACCTACATAGTAGAGAGAGATACCGTCGATGAAGAAGTGAGGCATAGAACCAGAACCTGCATTGGCTGCAGTGTAACCTACGGTGAAGTAGCCAGGAGTGTCTTCTGCCAAGGTGAACTCGATTTCATCTTTCAGCCATTGACCAACTTCCCACTTCTTGGTTGTACCAAGGTGCTCGGTGCCGTTTTCTTCAACAAAGCCCATCAGGTTCTTTGCGATTTCACCAGTTCCACCTGCATTGTAGTAGGAAATGACCAGTTTGTAATCGCCTGCAGGAAGAGTTCTTTTCTGTGTGTACTGTGATAGGGCAGTCCAAACACCTACAAAGCCAAGAAGATTGCCTTCGGTTGCACCGTCAGACATCGTTGTGGGAGGTAGGAAGGCTGCGCCGCCCAAGAAACTATTGCTACCCAGTGCAAAAATACCGCATGCACGTCCATTCTTTCCATCTGAACGCCCCGATACTTCTGTATTATCTGATAGATTGTTGGCAGTCCAGCCCGAAATCTCTTGCATACCATAGTAGCTGACTTTACGTCCATTGCTACCGTTGGGGTCTTTCATGTCGTAGTCGTAGGTGCAGATACCTTCATCCTCAGGCAGTGGAGTGTCGAGGGTGAAGTGAGGATTGTCGAGGAAGAAGGCGGAGAGGTCAGTCAGAACGGCCTTGTTCAGTTCTTCCTGCTTTTCAATAGCCGCCAGCACTTCTTCAAGTGTCGCATTAGACTTGTTGTAGATAGCGGTTGCTTCCGTTACATCGGCTCCGGTCTTTTCGCCTTCATCGATAAGTGCTTTCAGTTGTTCCTTGGCGGCTTCGATTTCAGCCTGAATCAGCGGAGTCTTGTCGATGCTGTAAAGTTGCACGTTGTCGATGAACAAGTGGGCTGCACCGCCAGAACCGTAGTTGCCAGACTTGTAACCAAGAGAGAGCTTACCAGCTGTCTCTTCTTCTAACAAGAAGACGATGGTGTCGTTCACCCATACACCTGTTGCGAATGTCTTGTTCTTAGAAACATATTGGGCTCCACCTTCAGCGATGAACCCGTTTCCGCATGTGATAAACTCACTGGTGCCCGCGTCGTTCCAGAGCTGAACAATCATCATGTAGGCACCAGCAGGAAGTGTGATGTCCTGAGTGTAGGCAGCTTCTGCCCCCCAAACGGCCACGATACCCAATGCCTTGGTGCTGTTCTCGATGGTGTTGCTGTAGGGAGGATAATAGGTGCCACCAAGACCTGTGCCATCTTCTCCTTCGGGGTCGCGATAGGCAAAAATGCCACCAGCCTTTGCATTGGCATTGTCTGTACGTGCTGTGGAGCCACTGTTCTCCATCACTTTGACGTTGTCTGATGGGAAGTTGGCAGTCCAGCCTGTTACTGCTTGCAGACCAAAGCGACCTTTTGTGACATCGCTTTCGCCTACTGTGACATCTGACATGTCATAGTCATACGTACAAATCTTCTCTATACCAGAGACAGCCTCGTCAGCACTGAAGTCCGCGTTCTGAATCTTGTTGGTCAAGTTCTCCAGAATCGTGTACTCAGTCTGTGCTGAAACATCTCCTCCTCCCAGCATCATTGCTGCTGTGAGGGCTAAAGTAAAGATTTTCTTCATAAGTTAGATCTGTTAAGTTAATAATTATGTTAGTAAGTTCTCATTGCTGTTTTTCAAACTACGATGAAAGGTTCATCGTGTGAAATAGCGTACAAAGGAACGAAAAAAGGGCGAAACCATCAAAAAGTTTCGCCCTTTTTTTATTAAATAATGTGTTTTTAACTAAAAAGTTATGTTACTTCATCTTTTTCATGCTGCCTTTCTTGCCGCTCGCACTCTTGATTTGGAGCATGTAAAGTCCCTTTGGCAACGTGGTCTGCTCAAAGGTGGCTTTTACAGCAGACATGGAACAAGTGAACTTTTTGACGGTGATACCATTGCTGTTGACAACTTCGACACTAACAATCTCGCCGTCGGTAATGCCGCTGATGCCCGTTAGGTACTGCTGATACTTCTCGGCATCGCAACGGATGATGAGGATACCTTCGCTGATGCGGCTGGTGTCCCAATAATTCCACGCTGGCAGTTCTGGCAGGTCGAAGGATGGAGTGCCTGAAACGGTGGTGACATCTGTCCAGATGGTAAACTCGTCGGGTTCATTCTCATCAGTGGTCAAGTTGGCAAGATAGCTTTCAGGCACGAACGGCGCAATCGTGGCTCCATCTGTAAACTTCAGCGTCTTGATATTTTTGATGGAAGCATTTTGTGATGCTCCATTTGTAGTCTTGCCCAATCCCACTACATACGCTGACTTAGCTCCGAAGGTCACGTTCTTTCCATTAAAGTCAATGGTGGAGGAAGCTGTTGAGGCCGTGGTACCCGTTGGGTTGGTGCTGCTGTTGGGTTGCAATGTTCCATTGATCGTGTAGGAACTGTTAGTCCATGGGATGTTTGATTCCGTGGCACCAGAGAGAGTTGCACCCACTGCTACAGTGAGTGATCCCGTACCGATGGTGGAACCTGAGTTGATGTGCAGTTCTCCATCATTCACACGCACGGCACCTGTAGTGGTCCATGTCCCCGAAGTGGTCATCTTGCCTGCACCCAGCTTGGTGAAGGCGTCCTTGTTGGTCACTGAACCAGCAAACGTGAAATTGCCCTCGTTGCCAACTTGCCAAGTGTTGGTCTGTTCCGTCACTCCATTGGAGAAGGCGCAGAAACCACCGAGGCTACCTGAACCTGTCACCTGCCCAATACGCAGCGTTTTGCCAGAGTTTTGTACGTAGACACCTGATGGAATATCCAGCGTGAAGTCGGCAGAACCATTGCTTGTGTCGAACGTGAAACGGCCATCGGCGGTGATGACTGCATGTGGGATAAGCGTGCCCTTGAAGTCTTTAAGGTTGAGGGTGAGCGGGGTACGTGTAGCCACCCAACCAGTTCCTTGCTCAGCTGCACAGTAGATGTCGATAGTGCCTTCGCCTGTGAGGGTGTTACTGTAGGAACAGCGGTTGGTGGTAGTCCATGTACCTTTTTTCTTGGCATCAATGAAGATGATGTTGCTGGTGCTAACCATGTCGTTGAGGGCACCGCCTTGCAGTTCTACGGTTTTGGCAGCATTGCCTGAGAAGTTCTGAACGGTTCCTGCTGCAATGACCATCTTAGTCAGGTTCGTACCTGTAGTATAGGTCTTCAACCATCCATTACCTTTCTTGGTGAGCATGGTGCCGTAGAACCCTTTGTTTTGGGCAAAGTCGGCAGAGTTGTTGATGACACCGCCTTGGTCACCTTGGAAGCGGATGGGCGAACCGTTGGTGACAGCTGCCGTTGCCTGTAAGATGGCTCCGTTTTCCATGATGAACTTGTTGCTTGAGCTAATGACTCCACCGAGGTTACCTGTTGCCTTGTTCTCGTTAGAGAGTGAGCTGACTTTCACCGTGCCTCCTCTCAGGAAGTTTCCGCCTGTATAGGAATTCTCATTGGAGATGGTAAGGGTTCCTGTGTTTTCCTTCACCAATGCACCTGCTGTGATAGCACCGTTGCCTTTGAATGTGTAGGAGAAAGCCTTTGAGGCGTTAACTCTGACTGTGTCGGGAACGAGATCGTCAGTCAGGGTGATGGTTCTCTTCGTGGCTCCGTCTTCAAAGTTGACAATGTCGCCTTTCACAAAGATGTCGGGGGTCTGTTCTTCGTCGTTCAGCAAGTAGAAGTTGTTGGTTTTTGCGAAGTCCCAGTTGGCATCGGAGAACCCTCCCCACACAATTTCGGTGGCACCACGTATGGCACCGATGGAAAGAACGAGGTTATTGTTCTCATCGATGGATAGTCCGGACTTAAGGTTGGTGATGCCTTCCACTTTGATGCTGGCCAACGAACCTTCGAGTTCCTGTACTTTACCAATGATGTAGTCACCAGTGGTGAGGGTGCTTTCCCCTTCGGCACGATGCTCCACAACTTCGATAACAGGCTGCAAATACTTGGGGCCGTATTTCATCCATGTATCAGAGGTCTTGGCCTCGATGCGAAGTGTGTTCACGTTGATTTGGTCAGCCTTCAGACCGTCACTGTAAAGGTCGAGCACGAGACGTGAACCGAAGCCCATCGTGTAGGTGCCGTCCACCGTGATGGCACCTTGGTTGTTTTCACCGCCAGGACGGATCATAGAGGCGTAGTCGGCCTTGATGCTCTTGAATTGACCTCCGTCGGAGTTGAGTTCTGCGAAGCGATTGAGCCACAGGTCTGAGTTCTTGAGTGTTCCATCGAAATTGACAGTGCCTGCCCAGATGTCAGTGTTACCCGTATTGGTCATATTCACCTTGGGTAGGTTGAGGATACCGTCGCCCTGCTTCACGATACGGGTGTCACCTGTAAAGGCACCACCTTTCGTGTTGCAAGTATAATAAGTGTAGGTAATTTGGTCGGTTCCGTTAGTCTTGGTGCTGTTTTTTCCTTGAACCCATGATGGCACATTGAAGAAGGCTACACTTGGTGATGCACCATCAGCAATAGTCACCTCAGAGTTGTTGGTTTCACACACAATGACTTGCTGTCCGTTGTGACTGGTTGCGATGGTACCACCATTGGTAATCTCTGTACGTCCTGTCATAGTATATGGAGGTGGTGCCACAGTGATGCCTTCCATCTCACCAAGGAAGTAACTCTTGTGAGGGGGTTGGTTGTAGCCCACGCACTGCCACACCATCGCGTTACGATACTGATGGTCGTGCCAAAGGGTTGGAATGCGGTAGGTGGTAGCGATGCTTGTGGTGTAGATACGCATTTCATTTTGGTTGCTGACCACCAGTTCTTCGCGCCAGTCACCGATAATGTCACCACACGCATTGGGGTTGTTCTTGGAACTGTTGTGCATGGTGGCTCCTGTCGTGGTGAGCAATCGGCTACCGCCACTCGTGCCTACTTTGATGATGCTGCCATAGCTGGCGGTTCCGGGACTGTCGTATATTTCGTCGCAGAGATCACCGTCCCAGTAGATGCGCCCGTTCAAGTGGGTGTTGCCATCGCCTTTGTCGCAGCTGATGTTTCCCTTGCCGGCAATCTCCAAGTCGGTCACGCTGCTGAACCATGTACCCATGCTGGCGGAACGTCCGATGGAACCCGGAAATTCGTTGGTGAAGTTGCCCATAAGAGCACGTCCATCATCATTGTTAGAGACCTTGCGGAAATAGAATTTTCCTGTGGTGGCATTGTAGTAGGTGCAGGCAGGGCTGGTCTCGTTGCAGATGAACTGCTCTGAATATTTGCGGTAAGGGTCAAAGTCGGAACAATGCTGTGCATCACCATGACCAAGCCCTGTGGTACAGAGTCCCTTGCCGTTATCATCAATAATCATGGCGCCAAAGATGATTTCGTCGCGTCCGTCCCAGTCTACATCACCGATGGCGAAATTGTGGTACCCGTTACCAAACCAAGAGCTGCCGCCTGTGTATTGGTTCCAGCGCCACTGTTGTTTCAGTTCATGAGTGGTGGGGTCAACCTCCAGAGCACACATCTTGTGGCGTGTGTAGCAACCACGCGCCAAGAAGATGCTGGCTTTGCGTCCATCAAGGAAAGGAGCTCCAAAGTAGTGTTTTGTGGCACGGTGACCTGTGTCGTTCTCACCCCACACGGTTTTATAGTCGCTTTCACCGCTCTCAAAGCGTGGCAGTGGGTAGGCCATCGGTGTGAAAGTTGTTGCGCCTTCAGCACATCCGTAAGGAACGCCTGTCTCGCCGTTCATGTAGAGAAGGTATTCTGCTCCTTCTCGGGTGTATTCCGTGCGTGGAGCCACATAATTCATGTTGCCAATGTTGATGGCTCTTCCATCAGCAGTGTGGATGATCATGTTGTCGGCACCACGCATGATACACTCTGCTTTGCCGTCTTGATCCCAGTCGAAACTGATGAGGTCCCACTGCTCATCGGGACCTGACATCAGATTGGGACCAAGGTCTATCCACCAGAGGCGCTTGCCGCTCAGTGTATAACACTCATAGTGATGGAATTTGGTGGTGTTGGATGCATTAAGAATGTCGCCAGTGTAATTGCGTTTTACAATAAACTCCACCACACTATCACCGTTTACGTCGCCTAACGAGACGTCATTGAGATCATACTCGGACGTAACATCATTTCCCTTACGGTCAAGAACTTTGGCAACAGGAATGCTAAGATATCCATTACTCCAGCGGGTCACACTCTTGCTTTTGAGTTCGGCCTTTTCCTCGCCCTTCACCACGGGAATAACATAATACTGGCTTGATGCGTTGCCGCTGGTGTGGAGGTAATTGGACGTGGTCAGGTCGGAAGCAATCTTCGAACCATTGCAGTAGAGATTGTAAGTCACGTCGTAATATTCCTCGCCGAAGATGCGCCAACTGACAAGGTTTCCGCTGCCGCTGGGCACGGCTACAAGCCCACGATCCAGTTTGTCTGTTGTTCGCTGGGCAAAGCCAAAGGTTGCCGTCAAGGCGAGGGCAAGAGTTAGAATACTTTTTTTCATCATAAATAGGTGTGTTTGTTAGTTATGCGAATATCTCTTGATGTATTTACTTTATGAGCAGTTTCTTTACCGTACCGTTGCTGTACTTCACGATGTTGAATCCCTTCTGCATGACAGAGATCTTAGCACCAGAAGGTGTATAGATGCCGACGATTGTTTGTTTGTTTACGGCTTCTTTTTCCTTGATGGCTGTCGGAATCTTGGCTGAATCGTCACCGTAGAAGGTGAGATAAACATTGTCAACCATTGCCCAGTGTTCGCCTTCTGTGTTGGTGGCGATACGGGCGCCAAAGGTCATTGTTCCATCTTCGCCCACCTGGGTGATGATGCGGTAAACATTGCCGTAAGCTGCGGCAGGCGTGATGACACTTTCAGTGGTCTCGCCAGCCTCGTCTTTCTCCACAGCAACTGTGGTGAATTCATCAGGATTCTCATCTCCGTTGTATGTGTAGACGTGCGCTACGGCAGGGCTATTCTTCATGTCGTTTCCGTCGGTGCCGAGAACAACATCCAGGGCTGCGTCGTTGGCAAACACTTGGAGTCCCTCTTGTTTGCAGTAGGCACTGATTTGTAGAATGTATGTACCAGCTGGAAGACCTGTTACAGTTTGATAAACCTGAGCTGTTCCTGAGCCGTTCCAGAGATTGAGGTAGTTCTTGTCAAGCACATAACCATCCGTTGGGTTCCAAGATGCGTTAGGATCGCTGGCGGCGCAGGTGGTCCAACCTTCGTTCACCCATCCATTTGTCCCACCGAAACTTGGGTACTGAATCTTGGCTGTATAGTCTACAGGGTTCTCATCGCTAGCAGGCTCTGCTGGAGTGCTGAGAGCAAACTCGATGTCCCAAAGTTCTTGCAACAGATCCAATACGGTCTGATTGGTGAACTCATCCACGTTGAGTGCTCCATACTTGTCGAGGAATGTATTGTATGCAGCCACAGCAGAAGGTGCACACTTGTCTTTGTTCTCTTCATAGATGATAGCAGCTTTAGCCAACTCACCCGTCTCTTCGTCGGTTAGTTTCTCAATGTTCCAGATGTAGTTCTGTGCTTCGTCAATGATGTCTTGTAATTTCTGAGCCTCAGCCAATACATCTTCTGTTCCCGCTGTCTTTTCGGTCAAGATAGGTTCTGCATAGTCAGATACTTCGTCGCCCAACAGGTTAGAATAATATTCGTTGATGCCTTCAGCTGTAGTCATGTCCTCTGCATTGTTCTTGGTTTCGATAAGTGTCGCATAGGCTGCGATATTGGTGTTGATGGTGTTGAGAGCCTCTTCGTAAGCAGGAATAATGGCAAGAATCTGTTCCTTTGTTTCTGCGGTATTGACAGAGGCCAACACTTTGTTGTATTCATCAACAAGTGATGCTTGTACCGTTGCTGTGGTAAAGTCTGGAGCATCGGCCAGAAGGCTGGAGAGCCAGTAGCGATATGCTTCCACACCACTGCCGTAATAGTTGACGGTGATGTTGTCGAGAGTAATCCAGTTGCTGGCACTCTCGGTCTGGCTATAGCCATATTCGAGTGTCCCGTCGGTCACTTCAGTGGTGATTTTATAAACTTTGCCTGCTGCAGCCTTTGGAACAACGGATTTGTTTTCGTTGGCAAAGACATAACCATCAGCGCTTTCTGAATATGCTGAAATGGTCACCACATAGATACCATTGGGCAGATCCACCAACTTCTTATACCCTTGGCCTTGCATCGTGCCAGACCAGATGCTGAGGTAGGGAGCATCATATCCTTCCCATCCATCGGCAATCCATGTGCCGGTCTTGGTCCATTCACTATCAGGAACGTTCAGTTCATTGATCCAACCGCTGATGCTGCTGCCATCGTTCTGGTCAATCTGGATAGGAGTGTCTGGTGTAACACTGATTTCATAATACTTCAGAATCTTCTTGTTCACAGATTCGGTGGCTGCGTTTAATTCTTCCGTGGAACTGCCGGTGTTGGCGAAAGTGGCTTTCTCCTCAGTAATGTTGATGTCGGTTGTGCTGAGTGCTTCAGCCTGCTGGATGATGTCGCCCAGTTGCATGGCGGCTTCATAACGACCCACTTCTAGCAAATAGTTGGCGTAATCAGTTTCGCTGACAAAAGCCCATGTGTTTTGGAACACCTCGGCTGCTTTGTCCCCATAAATCACGCCTGTACCAGTCTGCTCGTTGGTTTGTCCGTTGCTGTATTCAGTGTCTCGTCCGAGTGTATAACCGGAATAGTTGGTAGGGTTGTATTCGGGGTTCCTGCCTGCTCCATAAATATAGTAGAGGTTTGTTCCTGCTTCTGAAAGGGAGAAGAAATAGTTGGTCTGTAGATTGCGGTCTACGTAAACATTGCCATATTCATCATCGATGAACATGTTGTTCCACGACTCTTTTTTAATGCTGTTGGCCATGATTACGTAAGTCTCTCCATCCCATTCGGCATCCTCTACAATATACTTTTTCACAATGAATTGCAGTCCCGTGCTTCCAACGGAAGCGTGGGTGCCGTAGTCATTGCCTTCAGTGAGGAAAAGTTGAGCCTCCGGGTTGTAGATATATACGGTTTCGTCTACAGTCAGTGGCAGATAACTGCCAGAGAAGACAGGTTTTTGCCATTCGTCGGCAAAAGTTGCAAGGGTTGCTAAGAGAGCAACCATAAGTAGTAAAGTTCTTTTCATAAAAGCAAGATTAATAGTTAGTTGTTATGAATAGTGTTAAATGTGCATGTAATGCGCACGTATGACGTGGCAAAGGTAGGAAATAATTTTTTATTGGGCAACCATTTCGAGTAAATCTTTGCCTGTGAGTTTATAACTTGAGTCTGTTCCTGCCAAAATGTTCTCGGCAAGCTCGCGTTTGGTCTGGTGCAAACGGATGATTTTCTCTTCGATGGTGTTCTTGCTGACAAGGTGGTAAACCGTTACCGCTTGGTTCTGGCCGATGCGATAGGCACGGTCGGTAGCCTGCTGTTCGATGGCAGGGTTCCACCAAGGGTCGAGGTGGAACACGTAGTTGGCACCTGTTAGGTTCAGACCCAGTCCACCAGCCTTGAGGCTGATGAGGAAGAGCGATTTTTCACCGTTTTGGAATGCATCAACCATCTCTGTGCGTTGTTTGAGTGGCACACTGCCATCGATGTAGAAATATTCCATGCCGAGCCTGTCAAGTTCTTTCTTGACAAGGTGGAAGAAACTGACGAACTGGCTGAAGACCAGTGCTCTGTTGCCTCCTTCAATCACGCCTTGTAGCAGTTCTACCAATGCGGTGATTTTTGAACATTCGCCAGTCCACTTTGGCTCGATGAGTTGTGCGCTACATGCTGCCTGGCGCAGTTTTGTTATTTCAGCCAATACGTGCATGTCAATATCCAATCCACCTTCTTGCAGCATTTGCTCGGCTCGGATGCGGATGCTTTCGTAGATGGCGAGTTCGTCTTGATTCAGTTCCACCGTATGGTGAATCTCAATCTTCTCGGGCAGTTCTTTCAGGACGGATTGCTTTGTGCGGCGCAACATGAAGGGGTGCACGATTCGCTCCAGTTGTTCTTGTTTCTCTTTGTCTTGGAAGCCTTCGATGGGCACGATGAACTTTTGTGAAAAGTGCTCGTACCCTCCCAACAATCCTGGGTTGACGAACTGGAAGAGATTCCATAGTTCTCCCAAGTGGTTTTGTACAGGGGTTCCTGTCAGCATCACCCGATTGTCGGCCTGAATCTTCATGGCGGCAGCGCTGGTTTTTGCCCCTCGGTTCTTGATGATGTGCGCTTCGTCCAGACATGCCACATTCCAATGCTTCTTTGTGATGTCGTCCTGGATGCTCAGAAGAATGCCATAGGTTGTGATGATGATGTCTCCTGCCTTGGCGTCAGCGATAGTTTTCTGACGATTGGCGGCAAAGTTGAGAATCTGCACATTCAGAGTAGGGGCAAATTTTTCCATCTCAGTTTTCCAGTTGGGCGCAACTGAGGCGGGTGCCACTACCAGGGAAGGTCCATCCTCCTTCTTCAACAGCAGAAAGGCGATGGTTTGTATTGTCTTGCCGAGACCCATGTCATCGGCCAAAAGTGCGCCAGCTCCCCAACTGTTCAGTCGAGCCATCCATAGATAGCCGTCTTTCTGGTAGGGTCGCAAGGTGGCGTTTAAGTCTTCAGGTATGGGTGGTCGGTAGTTGGAGCCGTCGAGAATGCGTTGCCGCACTTTGCGTAGTTCTTCGTCCATCTTTAATTCGAGGTCACCATGCAGCAAGTCGTCACCCATCAGGGCGGCGCTGAATGGCGAAATCTTGATTTTTCCGCGTTCACGGTTGGCAATGGCATCGAGAGCGTTCAGTTGTCGCCTGAGTTTCTCGCTTAAGGCCACGTATTCGCCTTCGCCCAACTGTATGTATTTTCCCTTGCTCTTGCTTACCAGCTCCAGCAGTTCGCTGATGCTGATTCGCGTGTTCTCGTCAATGTCCACATCGCCTTCTATGTCAAACCATTGGCCTCGCTGTTTCAGCACACCGCTCCAGCTGCTGACACCACGTGAGAGAGTGCGTATCTTGAAACCTTGTCCTTCGGGCCACTCTGCATAGAACATGTCACGATGATCTTGTATCATCTGTATCAGTTCGAGTATGAATTCGGGGGGATAAACCTCTTTCTCTTCATAATTGTACCCCATGCTGTCCCAGAAGGCTCGCACAATTTCAAGGTTGGAACGTTCCATTTCCAAATTGCGCTTCACTCTTATGCGGCCTTCCTCGTTTTCATCGATGATGATGCCGTCGCCTTCGCCCAGTCGGTAGGTGCGTCTGCCACCAGACAATGGACGTACAAAGACCTCTACCTCCCAATTGTTGCCTTGTTGAGGACTGAGTTTAAAGCCCACGTTCCATTGCCCTTCGGTGATGGGGAGGGTGGAGCCTCCTTCTATGAGTGAAGAGTGTAGTTCAACCTTGCCGCCAATCTTGGCCAACAGATTGCGTAAGGTGGGTTCGGCTTCTAATGGAAGTTGTCCCAATTGGAGCAGTTTCACGTAGTAACCACGAATGTCGGCGGGTATGTTGACAATGCTGTAAACCGTAGGTGATTCTTCCACGATGATGAGGTCGTCTTTGACAGAATCAACGGGTACATTCGATTTGACCACAAAATGGTCTCCTTCGTTTTCCACCACCAGATAGGGCTTGTCGCGGTTCACGTGAATTTGTTCAAATGGTGCAGACTTTCCCCAATATAGGCGGTTGTCATCCACCATCTCCTCAATCACGTCCTCTAGTTGCAACTCCCAGTGTTCACTGTGGCTCAGACGTGCCAAGATGCGTCGGTCAGCATTGTTCATCCCCTCCACTTCGCCTTTCCTGTAGCGTGCCTCGCTCAGACGTTTTCCGTTTCCCCAGTTGCCGTTTTTCAGACGTGTCTGCTCCCTCACCTGAATGACGCGTGAGTCCATTGACTCGCGGATGTACATGAGTCGTGTGTCTTGTTCTTGCTTCTGCACAGAGTTCCCTTCCGCATCATCTATAAGCCCTTCCAGCACCGACTCCCATTCTGCTTTGTGGTAGATGTTTGTGAGCGTTGGCTGATGGCCGAATCGCTTTCTAAGTGATTCTTGCTCAGAACTGTAGAGTGGTAGATATTTGGACATTTCATGCTGTAGCAATGCCAGATGCGGAATGCAGACATTGACATCCATGTCGGCGGTCGGATAACCTAAATAGTTGGCCAGCAAGAAGGCCATTGGCCGGAAGATGGGAGGGAGTTTCTGGGTGCTCGCTTCGTCGTACATTTTTTGGACGAGTTCCCTGTGGAGGGTGCGGTTGATATTGCAGAAATCTTCTGTCAAGATGCGCACTGGCAACATCGTTTCGTCTGTCTTGATGGTCAGTGTGGTGGCTAATTCATGCACTTTCTTCCTGCAGATGCCCACAATTTTCTCATTGCCCTCTTTGTTTTCGTTTACTACGGCCATGAATGAGAGAGCGTAGTAGAATGTCAAAAAGAAACCTAAGCTGTCTTTCTTTTCTCCTTTCTCTTTGGCTCGTGTCTTGATGGCGATGTCGAACCATTTGGCGGCATCTGTATATTTCCCTTCGCATAGAGTGTGGAGCGCGAAGAGCATGTATCCATAGGAAATCTTGTCGAAAATGCCATTGGAAGGCAGTTTCCCCGTTGCGATGTATTCGTAGAGTTCCATGAGTGCCAGCAGGCGGCTTCGGGTGGACTCGGTGATGGCATTGTAGCGGCCGATGCAGATGGAAAGAAATGCGGTGTCAACCACTAAGTCGTGAGAAACGAAATAGTTGCACACGTTTTCGAAAAAGGTTGTGAACGTGGCAGGCTGGAAGTTTTCGAATAGTTGCAGGAACTGGGATTCTGTTGCTACACTGAAGAAGAAATGGGCATGGTCGGGTGGAATGACATTTGCGCTGTTACATACCTGATAGTTGTTGTCCACCAGTTGTTTGACAGCATAACGCACGAACATGTAGTTCTGCCCGCCCTTCTGCAGCAGTCGGTTGTAGGTGGGGAGCAAGTCCTTGCGGCACTCGTACAGATACCATAGTGCCGGCACCAAACAGTCTGTGTTGATTTCGTAACGCGCGGCATTGGTGTACCAATCTCGTCCTGCGTTGACGAAAATGCCTTGTTGGGTCAGCTCGTCAAGAGCGGCAATGCCGTCGAAACTATGGAAGCAGTATTGTTTAAGCGTGTAGATGTGCTCTTCCATCCTACGGTAGGAGTCAATCCCACTGTGGACATAGTAGCACAGCAGGCGTTGCGCATCTTCGCTCAGTTGTTCGTATCGGTCAAAAATCATCCTTTGTCGTTTGCTAATTGGTAAAGCGTGCAAAGTTACGGAATAGTTCGCAAATGACCAAGAGAATTTCTTCTTTTTGATGCGTAAAGAACTGCTTTTAAGGGTTTTTCACGAAGGTGATGGTTGGATGGGGAATAGGGGGTAAAAAGGCAGCGTCGTTACCACTTAATTGAAACTGCCGTTACCGATTAATTGATAACGACGTTGCCTATTAATTGGAAACGACGCTGCCTAAATGGTGTTTTTTATGCTGCGATAAAAAAGAGTCTTTTCTTACTTGCGGGTTACGTATGAGCCATCGCGAGTGTCCACCTCAATCATGTCGCCTTCGTTGATGAAGAGAGGTACGCGGATTTCCACACCAGTCTCCAAAGTGGCTGGTTTTGTAGCGTTTGTGGCGGTGTTTCCAGCGAATCCAGGCTCGGTGTAAGTGACCTGAAGAACCACTTTTACAGGTGCTTCAGCCGTGAGGATGGTGCCGGTTGATTCGTCGATAGATGCCATCACCATCGTTTCGCCTTCCTTGAGGAAGTCACCACCGGTGATAACGTCTTTGGCAATGTTTACTTGCTCGTATGTGTCTGTGTTCATGAATACGAGTTCCTCGCCCTCTTTGTAGAGGTACTGGAACTGCTGGTGAGATACCTGCACATCGTCAAGTTTGGCGGATACAATCCAAGTGCGCTCAAGCACGCGGCCGTCCTCCACGTTACGGAGTTTTGTGCGCATCACTGTATTTCCCTTGCCTGGCTTCACGTGCAAGAAATCGATTACTACATAAATCTTGCCATCGTCAAGGCGGAGGCATACGTTCTTCTTAATGTCACCTGCTAAAATAGCCATAAATCTTTTTTTAGAATTTAAGAGTTAAGAATGGAAAAATTGAAGTCTTTCGGCATCGGAAGAGAGGCATCAATTTTTCAACTTTTCAATCCTTTGATGTTATTTTAATTGTTGAAATCGGGTGCAAAATTACGGAAAATGATTAAAATGACAAAAAAAGTTGGTGTTTTTTGGTTTTTTCTTTTGCCGATTTCTTGAAAATCACTACTTTTGCACTCGCTTTTCGCGACATGTTGCGGCATCAGATGCGGAAAAGGCTTAGAATTTTTAATCAAAATAATACAATAGAAAGATGAAAAGAACATTCCAACCTCACAACAGAAAGAGGATTAACAAGCACGGCTTCCGTCTGCGCATGCAGACAGCAAATGGCCGCCGCGTACTCTCTGCTCGTCGCAGAAAGGGCCGCAAGTCACTTACAGTATCAAGCGAACATCACGGCAAATAATCCGTTTTTGCCGTTACGGATACAAAAAAGCAGAAGTTTTTGAGAACTTCTGCTTTTTTTGTGCCTTAATTGCCGATAATCAGTTGTCATTTGTCAATAATTTTGTACCTTTGCACACATAATTTATAATACACGCGCGAAAGAATGGCTTTGAAGAATTTTTTTACAGGAAAAACTGGTGCGAAGTTTTGGATGAACATCGTTTTGATGGTGCTGATTGTGGTGGGTGTGCCTGTAGGTACACTCTATATGCTTGACTCGTTCACTCACCACGGTGAGAAGATAGAGGTGCCCAAAGTGGTGGGGAAAACGCTCTATGAGGCTGAAAGCATGCTGAAGGATCGCGATCTCATGGCATTGGTCATCGATTCCATCTACGACAAGCGCTCGCCGAGAGGTGCTGTGCTGGAACAGTCGCCTAAGCCCGGTTATGAAGTGAAGGGTGGCCGAGTGGTTTATCTGACCATCAATTACATGGGTGAGCCAATGGTGGAACTGCCTGACGTGGTGAGCCACGGTTCCTTGCGTGAAGCAATCGCCTTGTTGCAGTCGTTGGGCTTCAAGTTGACGCCCCAGGAGTCTGTGATGGGTCGTCCCAAAGATTTGGTCATTGGTGTGAAGCAGGGTGGACGCAATGTGAGTGCCGGCTCAATCATTCCTCGCGAACGCCCGCTGACGCTTGTGGTCGGTGGCGGAGAATTTGAACTCGACTCTTTGGATGTGGATGATATAGGTGAAGGTGTGGAATATGGAGGTGGATATAGCGGAGGAGTGACAAGTGAAGAAGATGGAGGCGAAGATTTTGACATTGATTTGTAGGGAATGAGTGTTGACGACTTGAATCTGGTCGCGGAGGATGAGGAACTGGAGGATGATGAGACCTCCCAACTTTACGAGCACTACCGCGTTGTAGCCGACAAGGGGCAAAAGTTGCTCAGAGTGGACAAGTTCTTGCTCACTCAGTTGGCTGGTACGAGCAGAAATCGTGTACAGAAGGCTGCTGATGCAGGGTTCATCATGGCCAACGGCCGTCCGGTGAAGCGCTCGTATAAGGTGAAGCCTGAGGATGTGATTCAGGTGATGCTTGACCGTCCGCACTATGAGAACAAAATTTCGCCAGAAGACATCCCTCTCAATGTCGTCTACGAAGATGACGACCTTATGGTCATCAACAAGCCTGCAGGTATGGTGGTGCATCCAGGATTTGGCAACTGGAACGGCACGATGCTGAACGCCATCGCTTGGCATCTGAAAGACAAGCCGCAGTATGACATCAACGACCCCGAAATAGGTCTTGTGCATCGCATAGACAAGGACACCAGTGGACTGCTTGTGGTGGCTAAGACCGCATCAGCCAAGACAAGTTTGGGCTTGCAGTTCTTCAACAAAACCACAAAGCGTGAATACAATGCGTTGGTGTGGGGCAACTTTACAGAAGATGAAGGTCGGATAGAGGGTAATATTGGGCGCGATCCCAAAGACCGTATGCGTATGGCGGTTTTTCCTCCCGATTCGGAAGTGGGCAAGCATGCTGTTACGCATTACTATATCTTGGAGCGTTTTGGCTACACCACGTTGGTGAAGTGTGTGCTGGAAACGGGACGAACACACCAGATTCGTGCTCACATGCGTCACATCGGTCATCCGTTGTTCAGCGATGAACGTTATGGTGGCGACCAAGTGCTGAAGGGTTCGAATACGGCCAAATACAGACAGTTCATTGACAATTGCTTCAAACTCTGTCCGCGTCAGGCGCTTCATGCCAAGACTTTGGGTTTTGTACATCCGCGTACAGGCAAGGAGATGATGTTTGACTCACCGTTGCCCGACGATATGGTGTCGCTGCTGGACAAGTGGAGAGGCCTTGTAGGAGGACAGAGCGGTATGTAAGCCCTTAAAAAGAAATTTCAAAGTATTAAATAAAGATGAAAAAAGTTATTGCAATCGTGGCAGGGGGCGATAGTTCCGAACACGATGTGTCGCTGAGAAGTGCGGCTGGAATTGATTCATGGATTGACAAAGAGAAGTATGACGTCTATATAGTGGAGGTGAGCCATGCTGGCTGGGAAGCACATTTGCCAGATGGTAAGCGCTCACCCGTATATCGCCATAACTTCTCGTTCAAGGACGAGTGGGGCAGAGATATACGTCCTGAATACGCATATATCACGATTCACGGGACTCCTGGTGAAGATGGCATCTTGCAGGGTTATTTTGACCTGTTGGGTATTCCGTACTCGACAAGTGGAGTTTTAGTAGAGTCGCTGACTTTCAACAAGTTTGCTCTAAATCAGTATCTGAAAGGCTTTGGTGTGAAAGTGGCCGAGGATGTGTTGGTGCGTCAAGGACAGGAGGTCAATGCACAGCAAATCGTTGACAAGGTGGGTTTGCCTTGTTTCATCAAGCCTAATGGAGGCGGTTCCAGTTTTGGTGTGACTCACTGCAAGACATTGGAGGGTGTACTTCCTGCTATTGAGAAGGCAATGGAGGAATGCCCAGAGGTGCTGATAGAGAACGAGTTGAAGGGTGTGGAGATTAGCAATGGTGTGTATCGCACAAAGGCTGGTGGTATGCATGTGCTGCCCATTACTGAGGTGGTGCCAAAGACAGACTTCTTTGACTATGATGCCAAGTACAATGGTTTGGTGGATGAAATCACGCCAGCGCGTTTGTCGGACGATACCACCAAGCGTGTACAGGCATTGACGGCAGCCATCTATGATATCTTGGGTGCGTCTGGCATTATTCGTGTAGACTATATCATCACGAAAAACGAGAAGGGCGATGATGTGATTAACATGTTGGAAATCAATACGACACCAGGCATGACCTTGACAAGTTTCATCCCACAACAAGTGCGTGCCGATGGTAACGACATGAAAGATGTGTTGAATGAAATTATCGCCGACAAGTTGGGTGATGCTTAATGATAACTTGAGAGATTATGAAACTATCGGATTTTGATGATATTCGCCCTTGTTCAGAAGGTGAAATGAAGGCCGCCTTTGACAGTCTTTTGGCTGACAGGCAGTTTAACAAGATTCTTCAAGGGTTGATACCGCTTCCTAAAGGTTTGCGAAACGGGCTTTTGAAGTTGCTCTTTATCGGCATCAAGACACCGCTTGATTTTCAGAAGCGTTTTATGAAACCTTTGGTCTATCGTGTGTTCCATAAGGCTACGACGGGGCATTCGTTTGTCTTTCCGAAGTCGCTGGACAGGATGGGTAATTACACCTTCATGTCCAATCACCGTGACATCGTACTGGATTCGGCCTTTCTCGATACCATGTTGCTCAAAGATGGCTTCTCCACGACGGTTGAGATAGCCATTGGTGATAATCTGCTCATCTATCCGTGGATCAAGACATTGGTACGAATGAATAAGTCATTTACGGTCAATCGTGGCTTGACTCCTAAAGAGATGCTCAAGTCATCTATCCACATGAGCCAGTATATGCATTTTGCCATCAACGAGAAGGGGGAGAACATTTGGATTGCTCAGCGTGAAGGACGTGCCAAGGATTCTGACGACCGTACCCAAGAGTCTGTTTTGAAGATGCTGAATATGGGTGGTCCTACTGCAGGTAAGACGGTGGCTGATATTATTGAGAATTTGCGTCACATGAACATCGTGCCGTTGGCTATCTCCTATGAATATGACCCATGTGACTATCTGAAAGCCAAAGAGTTCCAATGTAAACGTGACATTCCTGGCTGGAAGAAAGCCAAGCAGGATGACCTTGATAACATGAAGACAGGCATTTGGGGACAGAAAGGACATGTGCACTATCAGGCGGCAGAATGCATCAACACCTGGCTTGACACACTTGACCCAACGACGATTGAAAAGGCTGACATCTTCCGCATTGTGGCAGAACACATCGACCACGAGATACACAAGAACTACCGTATTTACGACATCAATCGTGATGCGTTGGCTGGACGCACTAACGAGTATATCGAGTCCCGCATCAAGATGGTGGATGTGGAGAACCCTGATATTCCGTTCCTGAGAGAGAAGATAACGGCTATGTATGCAAATCCACTTCGCAATTATGAGGCTGCGACCCAATAGGTTTTGGAATTGGTTGTGTATGGCATGTATGGCCTTCTGTATGGTGGCATGTGGCGACGACGATGATGAAGGAAGTCATATTCCTTCCTACATCACCGACTTCATGTTGGTGAGTACGGATGCCAAAGGGTATATCACGACGGTGACATTAGACGATGGAAGCATCTATCCTGTGACCATACAGAAAAGGATGACGGATTATCCTGATACAACCCTGAGGTGTAGGGCGAACTATACTCTTGATGAGGGACAGCTCAGGCTGTATGGAGTTGGCAAAGTGTTTGCGCCGAAACCAGTTCCTGCATCAGCATTCAGGTTGATTCTGAATGGAGTGTCCTACGATGGTGAAGAATACATACCTCGCGACCCTGTGAAGGTGGTGAGCGTATGGAAGAGTGGGGGATACATCAACCTGCATTTGGGATTGATGACCACAGGAAACGGTGTCCATCAGTATGCTTTTTGCGAAGATAGTCCTGGGCATTATTCATTGGTGCATTTGAGACCTTACGCTGATGCCGAGTCCTACACAGAACAGATATTCATGTCAATGCCGATACCCGAAGGGATGGAAGAGTTGACCTTCTCGGTCTATACTTACGACGGAATATACACAAGAACTTTTTAATTTGAAAGTGACAATTGTAAAAAAAAGAAAGATAAACCCATAAAGCATCATAACACAATGACAAGAGCAATTATTACAGTGGTGGGTAAAGATACCGTGGGCATCATCGCAAAGGTGTGCACCTATCTTGCCGACAACCAGATTAACATCCTTGATATCTCGCAGACTATTGTGCAGGAGTTCTTCAACATGATGATGATTGTCGACCTGACCAAGTCGGTGAAGGCATTTGACGTATTGAGCGATGAACTTGCAGAGATTGGCAGTAACACGGGTGTACAAGTGAAGTGCCAGTTGGAAGATATATTTGACAAGATGCACAGAATCTGAAAAAGAGGTGATAAGGAATATGGAAGTTAAAGAAGTTAAAGGAGTTATAGGAGTTAAAGCCGTATGTTATGCTGGTGTGAAAACTCCTCTCCACAACCAGGCAGAGTATCGGCTTTAACTCCTCTAACTCCTTTAACTCCTGAGAGCCATCGCGTTGCGCTTTGCTCGCAAAGAACCGATAACTTCAGAAACTTTAATAAGATGATAAATCTACAGGAAGTCATTGAGACCAATAAGATGATCGAGCAGGAGAATCTCGATGTCCGTACCATTACGATGGGCATCAGTTTGCTCGATTGTGCTGACAACGACCTGACGGTCACGTGCGAGAAAATATACAAAAAAATCACCACGTTGGCATGTGACCTTGTGAAAACGGGTGAGGACATTTCGAAAGAGTTCGGCATCCCTATTGTCAATAAGCGTATTAGCGTCACTCCTATCTCATTGGTCGGAAGTGCTTGCTGCCGCACACCTGGCGACTACGTACAGATAGCCAAGACATTAGACAAAGCTGCTAAAGAAGTGGGCGTGAACTTTTTGGGTGGTTACTCTGCCATCGTGTCGAAAGGCATGACTAAGAGCGACGAATTGCTCATCCGCAGTATTCCTATGGCATTGGCATGCACCACATATATTTGTTCCAGCATCAATGTTGGTTCCACCAAGACTGGCATCAATATGGATGCCGTGCGTTTGATGGGTGACATCATCAAGCAGACAGCCGAAGCGACCAAGGAAGTGGATTCTTTGGGATGCGCCAAACTCGTGGTGCTTTGCAATGCGCCCGACGATAATCCTTTCATGGCTGGTGCATTTCATGGTGTGAGCGAGGCTGATGCCATCATCAATGTGGGTGTCAGTGGTCCAGGTGTGGTGAAGTATGCTTTGGAACAGATTCCTGATGCCAATTTTGAACTCTTGTGCGAGACCATCAAGCGCACAGCCTTCAAGATTACCCGTGTGGGTCAGTTGGTGGCTCAAGAAGCAAGTCGTCGTTTGGGCATTCCTTTTGGTATCATCGACCTTAGTTTGGCTCCTACACCTGCTGTGGGTGACTCCGTGGCCGACATCTTGAAGTGTATTGGAGTAGAACATCCTGGCGCTCCAGGTACTACTGCTGCACTTGCCCTCTTGAATGACCAAGTGAAGAAGGGTGGAGTCATGGCCTCCTCCTATGTAGGTGGTCTTTCTGGTGCTTTCATTCCTGTTTCAGAAGACCAAGGCATGATTGATGCTGTGGAGGTGGGTGCCCTTACCCTTGAGAAACTCGAAGCCATGACTTGTGTGTGCTCTGTAGGTCTTGACATGATAGCTATTCCTGGTGATACGCCAGCCACCACCATTGCGGGTATTATTGCCGACGAAAGTGCCATCGGTGTGGTTAATCAGAAGACTACAGCTGTGCGCATTATCCCTGTTATTGGGAAAACGGTTGGTGATACCGTGGAGTTTGGTGGACTGTTAGGATATGCACCCATTATGCCAGTCAACACATTCTCCAGTCAGCGTTTTGTGGATAGAGGAGGGCGTATCCCTGCACCTATCCATAGTTTTAAGAACTGATAAGTTTGTTTATATGAAAAAGATAATCCTTTTATCCTTGTTGCTGTTTCCGTTCCTTTGTATGCATGCTCAGCGGAAAGTCAGTTTCGATGCAGGTTGGAAGTTCCATCGCGGCGCTGTCATCAATGCTGAACAAATGGATTTTGATGACACGAAGTGGCTTACATTGACGGTTCCGCACGATTTCAGCATGGATGCTGTGATGAGTGCGCAAGATGAGCGTCAGAAAAGTTCATCATGGGGAGATGTGCAGGTGGGGCCATTCTCGCGTCTCAGTGTGGGAAATTGGGATACGGGTCAGACTGTGGGAGGTGAAGGTTGGTATCGCAAGACGTTCTCTTTGCCCATTGTGGGTAATACGTCTGTGGAAACCTTTCTTTCTCAGAACAACGTGAACCTACGTTTTGATGGAATCTATAACCAGTCGGAAGTGTGGGTGAATGGTGTGAAGGTTGCTTCGAATGTGTATGGATATATGCCATTCGTGGTGAATCTTAACAAGATACTTTCTGACAAGGGTAACAGGAGGGAACATGAGGAACGTGAAGTGACCGTTGTGGTGAAGGCCATCAACGAAGGGCTGAACTCTCGTTGGTATGCAGGTAGTGGTATTTTCCGCCATGTGTGGCTGGAGACCACCAACAAACTGCATCTTGACGAATGGGATACCTACGTGGATGCTTCTGAACTGATGAATAAAGGCAAGGAAGCCAGCGTGAAAGTCTTTGCCAAGGTGTTCAATGATGATGTTCAGGCTACTGCTGGAAAATTCTGTGTTGATGTGCTGGACGATGAAGGAACTCTTGTGGCACATAATGAACAAGACTTCACGGTTTCAGGATTTTCTCATGATGAACAACAGGCAGGTGAAATGGGTGTTGCCACAGAACTGGTCGTTAAGATGCCCCATTTGTGGTCAGTGGAACAGCCTTACCGCTATACGGCAAAGGTCTATCTCACGAAGTCAGGTGAAGAACGAGATGCTTTGTCCATTCGTTTTGGCGTTCGTTCCATCACTTTCTCGGCAGAAGAAGGATTCAAATTGAATGGTCAAGGAATGAAGCTTCGTGGCGGTTGTGTGCACCACGACAATGGATTGTTGGGAGCAGCAGGCATCGACCGTGCTGAAATCCGCAAGGTGGAACTGCTGAAAGCACAAGGTTACAATGCTGTCCGTTGTAGCCACAACCTTCCTACAGAAGCGTTTCTGAATGCTTGTGACAGTCTTGGCATGTTGGTGATTGACGAAGTGTTTGACCAATGGGAAGAAGCCAAGCGCCCTCATGACTATAGCCAATACTTCAAGCGTGACCATGTGAAGGACATGGCGCTCATGGTTCGTCGAGACCGCAATCATCCCAGCATCATTATGTGGAGCATTGGTAATGAGATTGCTCAACGTGCCGATATTCCTCGTGGCAAGGAGATAGCCCTCGAACTCAATCTTGCTGCCAACAACGAAGACCACACCCGTCCCACCACATTGGCGGTCAACTCTTTCTGGGACAGACCGCAATTCAAGTGGGAGAAAGACTCCTACCGTGCTTTCGAGAATGTGGAAGTGGGTGGTTATAACTATGAATGGGGACACTATGAAGCCGACCACGACTCTTTCCCTGATCGCATCATGTATGGTTCAGAATCTTTCCCTAAAGAGATGGCACAGAACTGGAACATGGTGGAAAAGCATCCTTACATCCTTGGTGACTTCGTATGGACGGCTGTGGATTATCTTGGCGAGGCAGGTTTGGGTCACACTTTCGAGCGCTCAGACAGCAAATGGATACAGTTCCTCTCATGGCCTTGGTTCAACGCATGGTGTGGCGACATCGACCTGATTGGCGACAAGAAACCACAGAGTTACTACAGAGATGTGCTATGGAGACGCGCACCCATCGCTATGGCTGTTCGCCCCTCTTTGCCTGATGGCGAACACGAGGATGTAAATGGATGGGGATGGACGGCTGAAGAGAACCACTGGAACTGGCAGGCTCAAAGCGGAAAGGGAGCGTATCTTCCGATTGAGCTGCGTCCAGAGAACTACCGGACAACGAATGTGGTGGGGAACCTCCAGCACAACGTGAATGCCCATCGTAGTGATTCCCTTCGTGTGAATGTCTATAGCCGTGAACCTCGTGTGCAGTTGCTCATCAACGACTCCATTGTGGGGGAGAAAGAAACAGACCCTGAAACTTACACAGCCACCTTCACCGTGGCTTACGAACCAGGTTCACTCAAGGCCATGACCGTTCCACAGGCAAAGAAGGCCAAGCCCGACTCTTTGGAGTTCGTCACAGCGCTTCCTCCAGCACGGATTGTCCTTCGTGCTGACAGAACTGAAATTTCTGCGTCTCACAATGACCTCTCCTATATAAATATATGTGTAGAAGACGAAGAGGGACATCTCTGTCCTACCGCTGAAATACCTCTTGAGATAACCGTTTCGGGTGAAGCGAAAGTCGTGGCAGGAACAGGACATCCTTATGATATGCACTCCTTCCGCACACTTCGCCCCACCACTTTCCGTGGAAAGGCACTTGCCATTGTGCAACCACAAGATAAGAAAGGTGAAGTCACGCTCCTTGTCAAGGCGAAAGGGTTGGAAGAGGCGCAAATCACCATAGAGATGAAGTGATGACCTGCTCATCAAGATGAAATTACCTATTATATAAAACCTATTCCGATATGAAAAGTAAAATCGTATCCTGTCTCATGGCTCTTTGTATGGCTGTGGGGTATGCAGGAAATGCAGCGGCACAACAGACGATAGTGCCCGACAAACCCACGATGGGTTGGAGTTCATGGAACACCTATGGTGTCGGTATCAGCGAAGCCATCATCAAAAAGCAAGCCACGGCCATGAAGAACAAAGGCTTGCTGGCTGTGGGATACAACCATATCAACATCGATGATGGTTACTTTGGAGGACGAGATGCTGAGACAGGCCAGTTGCTTATCCATCCCGACCGATTCCCTCATGGTCTTGAGCCTGTTATCAAACACATCCACGACCTTGGCATGAAGGCTGGCATCTATTCTGATGGTGGCTACAACACTTGCGGCAGTAACTTTAATGGTGATGTTACAGGTATAGGTGTTGGACTTTATGGGCATGATCAACAAGACTGTGACTATTTCTTCAAAGAACTTGGCTTCGACTTCATCAAGGTGGATTTCTGTGGTGGTTCCTACTATCACAACAAAGACCACCTTGTGCTGGACGAAGAAGAGCGCTACACGGCCATTGCAAAAGCTATTGCCAAGACAGGACGCACGGATGTCCGTCTGAACATCTGTCGTTGGGCTTATCCAGGCAATTGGGCACATGACATTGCTACGTCATGGCGCACCACGGGTGACATTTCTGACACATGGGAATCCATCAAGGGGATTATTCATGAAAATCTCTATCTCTCTGCTTACTGCTACGATGGACACTACAACGACATGGACATGCTTGAAGTAGGTCGTCGTTTGACCACAGAGGAAGACAAAACCCACTTCGGCATGTGGTGCATCATGTCCAGCCCTCTCCTCATTGGCTGTGATATGAGTAAACTGAGCGTGACAAAGCCAACGCTCGCCTTGCTGAAGAACACAGAACTCATTGCGCTGAACCAAGATGACCTCTGTTTGCAGGCATACGTTGTTCAACACGTGGGCGACACCTATGTATTGGTGAAAGACATTCAAACCCTTTATGGAACAACTCGTGCGGTGGCACTTTACAACTCCTCGGATGATGAGGTGGAGATGAGTGTGCCCTTCACCACGCTTGACCTTGACGGCACTGTGCAGGTGCGCAATCTCTTTACCAAGAAGGATGAAGGGGAAATGACGGGTGAACTGACAGTCACCGTTCCAGCTCATGGCACTCGCATCTATCGCCTGACAGCCGAAAAGCGTTTGGAGCGCAATATCTATGAGGCAGAGACAGCCTATTTGGGCAAGTATTCCGAAATCAAAGGTGAAGTGGGCAAATATGAAGACAGAGCGTGCTGTTCAGGTGGAGCATACGCCACATGGTTAGGAAATGGTGCCGAAAACGACCTGCAATGGCGTCATGTCTATAGTGAGAATGGCGGTGCCTATACGATGAAACTTAGTTATGTTTCTGCTGAGAATCGTAGCATGACGGTTGCTGTCAACGGAAAAGATGTCAAGACCCTCTCTGCTTGCAACTCTGGAAGTTGGGATAAAGTGGGCACCAGAACTGTCAACATCACTCTTCAGCCAGGTGAGAACACCATCCGTCTCTACAATAAATCAGGTTGGATGCCAAATGTGGATGGCATGACGCTTCAGCCCCAAAATGCAGGTGCAGGAGAGCGCATCGTGGTGGGTGTCAAAGCCCCTTACGTACCATCAGCCAACAAGACTGGTAAGGAGAAGTTCTACTCTTTGGATGGCCGTCTGGTCAAGCATCCACGCAAAGGTGGCATCTATATCTACGAAGGCAAGAAGATTCTCTATTGAGATAGATTCAGATATCCTTCTCGTAGTGAAGAAATAGCAAGATGAGGCTCATTTATCCTGATGCATGTAAAACGGTGGCCATCTATTTGGTCACATGTGCCCATTGCGCCCAATGTCTTTCTGGTTTAGTATGGACGGATTTCCTGGGTGGAAAAGGATTGGATATTGCCATCGAGATGCCATTTTCATGCTGATGAGTGGTTGGTTCATTTCACTGGATAAGATGCGTCAAACTCCACTTCTGACCTATATAGGGGGACGCTTCAGACGCTTAGTTGTTCCGGCCATGGCATGGGTTTTGGTCTATTGTGTTTGTGCGGGTTGTATGCCCAATTGGACACATTTTGCGTTCTATTGGTATTTGATAGCCTTGTGTGTGTTGTGTGTCGTAAGTATCAACTGACAAAGTCTCTATTTTGGGGTGAATAATTGAAATAATGGATGATGACATGGCATCAGAGCGAATAGCATGGATAGATTGGATGAAAGTTCTGGGTATCAGTCTCATCGTGTACGGGCACTTTTTCACGGTGGGTTACCACTACGTGTATGTATTTGTTGTACCGCTCTTCTTTATGTTGTCAGGCTTCTTGTTTAAGAGAGAGGCAAATTTTGTGTTTTTCAGCAAATTGTGGAACAATCTGGTTTGTCCCATGCTCATCATTTGTGTGCTCAACTTCGTTTGTGGGTGTGTGAGAGCGCTGGCCGAAGGCACTTTTGAATTGTGGTGGGTGCCACGCTTATTCTTGAATGTTCTGATAGGTGAACATGGCGGCTTTGTGGGAGTGGGTATATGTTGGTTTGTCTATACGCTGGTGCTGTTGAAACTGATTGCCCAATATGCTCGTGGCTGGTTGGTGAATGTGTTCATCATGCTGCTGTGTCTCGTTGTGGCTTGTCTCCACAATAAGTTTGATGCATTTCATACCATTCCTGTATTGCGTGGCACGAGTAGCATACTCAACGTGGCTGTGGCATGGCCTTTCTTTTTTATAGGGATGCAGTTCCAGCGTCTGCGTTCACATCTTTGTGCAGTGGTTTCTCCTTGGATGCTTGTGGCTATCGGCCTGTTTGGGTGTATTCTTGTGTGGGTGAGTGGACATTTTAACAGTGTCGTGTGGATGAATCTCTGTGGATATGGAGATCATCTGATGCTCTTTCTTTTGGGTGGAGTTGCTGGTACGGTATTTGTGTGGAGTTTGGCGAAACTGTTGTCTTTGTGCTCAGGTTCGTCTTGCCCTTCTTTTGTCGACACCATCTCTCGTGGTACAATCCTGATTTTAGGCTTTCATCTGTATCTGGTGGAAGGGGTGTCCAATTGGGTGCAACAACGAACGCTGATGGATGGTGCCTTTGCTGTGTGCATTGTGCTGGCTTTTGTTCCAATCATCAGGCTGTGCGAGCGGTTTTTCCCGTTGCTTCTTGGTCAGTCAAGGATAAAAAGAAATCAGAGAAGTTAGAGACGAATGTTATGCCGTTAATAAGGTATCGTCTTTAACTTCTCTGACTTCTTCAACTTCTCTAATTCCTTTTGGAATAGCCGTTACTTCTTGATTTTGTAGATGTAGAAGGTACGTGCAGGAACGGTGATGCTTTGCGATGGAGCGGTCACTGACAGAGAGGAAGTCTTGGGCACAATCTTCTCAGGTTCGTCCAGCGTGTTCTCTGCTGTGAGGTTGTCGCTGTGGAAGGTGATGAGTTGGGTTTCGTGACTGCCCTTCATGCCCTTCAGATTGAGCGTTACCTCCTGTGGCTTGTCACCCGTGTTGACCACCTTCACAATCACCTCGTTGGCATTCTTGTCGAGCACGGCCGATGCGAAGAGACCGTCCTGATCAGGATTGCCTGCAACAGGCTTGCCGTTCATGGTGAGGGAGAGCACGTTCGTTCCCTTGTTCACAGAATAGAGTTGCTGCACGTAGTAAGCGCAGGAGTTGAACTTGCGGAGGTTATCGTACCAGATGGCATCAGGACGCCATTGCCAGCCTTCCACATGGGCGAAGAGTGGGGCGTAGGTAGCCATCTCCACGATGTCGGCATTGCGTTCCAAACCAGTCATGAACGCGGCTTCCATCAGGGCTGCATTGAAGTGGTTCCACTTCTTTCCAGCGCCGTGGCAGGCATATTCACCAGCAAAGACTTTGGGCTGTCCTTTGCCACGCTTGTAGGAGTCGTAGCGGTTCGCTCCACAGTTGCCCCAACGCTGCTTGGCATCAGGAGTGCCGAGGAACCACTCCTCGTTGCGGTAGTAGTGCTCATCCACGAGGTCAGCGCCAATCTTGCGCATTTCTGGCCACAGATACTCAAATTCCTTGCCTTCCGAGTCGGGACCGCTGGTGCCCACAATCTTGATGTTGGGGTACTTCTGGCGCACCTGCTCTACGAATGGCTTGAGGTTTTCAGGATAGATGGCACCCCACTGCTCGTTGCCGATACCCACATACTTGAGGTTGAAGGGGGCAGGGTGACCCATGTCAGCACGGAGTTTAGCCCATTGATTCTTGGCAGGGTCGCCGTTGGCAAACTCGATGAGGTCGAGCACATCGTCGATGTAAGGCTGCAACTGGTCAACAGGCACGTGTGCATCGCTGCGGTTGCTGCCATTCTGGAACTCGCAGGAGAGACCCACACTCACCACAGGAAGTGGTTCTGCGCCAATCTCCTCTGAGAGTTGGAAATACTCAAAGAAGCCGAGGCCGTAACTCTGGTAATAGTCGGGGAAGTAACGGTGTGTGAATGTGTAGTGCCAACGGTTTTCGTTCAGCGGACGGTTCTCCACGGGGCCTACAGAGTTCTTCCACTGATAGCGTGTGGCGAGGTCAGTACCCTCCACGATGCAGCCGCCAGGGAAGCGGAACACACCTGGGTGCAACTGCTCAAGACTCTCTGCCAAGTCCTTGCGCATACCGTTCTCATGTCCCTTGTAGGTGTTCACAGGGAAGAGGCTCACGTGCTCCACATCGGTGGTCACCTTGCTGTCGCCCCACACACGCAGGTGCGCCTTGGCAAAGGTGCTCTTGGGCTTGATGATGGCGGTGTACTTCTTCCACTCCTTGCCGCTCACTTCCACACCCGCGTTGCCCAGTTTCTGGTCATCGCTCATCGTGGCGTTGTCCACCAGGTCAACCCACAACTTGGCAGTACCACCATCGGGCACTCTTGCCCACACGGAGAAGCGGTATTCCTCGCCACCCTTTACACCCATGCCGAAGAAGCCGTGGTTCTCAATCATGGTGTGCTTGTCGCGATGTCCAGAAGGTTCCAGACGCACATAGTGTGGGTTTTTCTTGAAAGGCCCGTCGTCCTTCAGCGTCACCTTTCCCGAGATGTCCCATCCAGTAAAGTGGTTAGGGAACTCGAAAGAGCGGTTCTTCACGAGTTCAGCATACAGACCGCCATCGGCAGCGTAGTTGATGTCCTCAAAGAAGATGCCATACATCGTCTTCGAGATAGGACTTCCCGCCTTCGTGGTGTTCACGTCGAACGTGTGTGTTTGAGCCGTCATGCCGCTTGCTATAGTCATAGCGGCCATCATTGTGATGATTTTCTTCATAAATCTGAAAAGTTAGTAAATGTATATAGTTAATTCAACTGTCGGAAGTTACCGCTTCGCTCAGGAGTTATTGGAGTTAAAGCCTATACTCTGTCAACTGTGGAGAGGAGTTTTCACGCCAGCATTACATTCGGCTTTAACTCCTCTAACTCCTTTAACTTCTTTAACTCCAGGAAAGTGGAGCTTGCGAAACTTAAGTTAGTTAATTACCGTAATCCGTCCCTGTGGCTGGGCGTATTCCTGCCCGATGTGACCTTTCAATCTGTCAACTACGTATTCGATGAAGATTTCGTTGTAGGTCTTCTTCGTCTCCAACACGATTTTGCATCCCTGCAAGGTGTTGTGCAATCCACCGTCCGTCACGCAATACTTCGTGGTGGCGATGGTGTAGGTGCGATCGGGATTGATGGGCTCATATTGCTGTGTGGCACCATTCAGCACCTGCACGTCGCTCACGCTGTGGTCGGCCACACGGGTGGTGAACTTCAAGCCCGACACCTGTGGAAACTGCCCGTCAGGCTTTGGCAGGAAACTCACCAGTTTCTCCAGCATCTTCACGATGGTGCTTCCCTTCACCTCTGCCACCACGATGTAGTTGTCGTAGGGCAGCAAGGTGAGCATATCACCATACGTCAGGTCGCCCGTCTTTTTCAGTTCGTTGCGGATGCTGCCGCTGTTGAGCACACCGATGTCGGCACCCGTCATGATGCGGTAGGCATCCGTCACGATGTCGCCAGCATTCATCTCACCCATACGTGCCGCCTCATTGCCCTCATCGTCGAGGATGCGCAGCGGCACCTCGCTTTGGCATATCACACGGCTCGTTTGTGCCTCCAGCATCGCGTGGATGCTGTCCGTCACATGCGCCACCCATGCATCCTTCGCCGTCACGCTCTCCAAGGGAATCAGTTCCGTGGTCATCTTGCCATCAGGTGCGATGACCAACTTGCCGATGTTCTGGAATTTCGTGCCCGTCTGTGAGACAATCACAGGCTTCCCCACCTTGTTCATCACCGTATCGGCCACGATCACGGCGTGGCTGTGTCCGTCCAGCACGATG
The DNA here is from genome assembly GCA_017448965.1 of Bacteroidaceae bacterium. Taxonomy (GTDB): domain Bacteria; phylum Bacteroidota; class Bacteroidia; order Bacteroidales; family Bacteroidaceae; genus Minthosoma. The sequence goes on from JAFSKK010000063.1 coordinate 175,374, forward strand.
TCGATGCCCGTCGTGTTCGCCACCACCAGGTGAGAGTCGGAGTTGCGGTTCGTCACCTCCTCGCCCAGGTGGGAATCGAGAATCACATAGTCGGCACCCGCCCTGCGCGCCTCGTCCACTGCCTGCTGCACCAGCGTGGGGATGTCCTTCACCTGCAAGTCGTAGATGATGTTGCCCTCATCGTCGCGGAAGGCGTATGCCTCCGTCTCCATCGAGGTGGGTGTGGAAGCCCCGACAAAGGCAATCCTCTTGTTGCCAAAACGCTTCATCACGTAGGGGGCAAAGACGGTTCTGCCCATCTTCACATCATATAGGTTCGCGCACACGATGGGGGCTGGCACCTGACGCAGCAGTTGGAACATGCGCTCCATGCCGTAGTCATACTCATGGTTGCCCAGCGTGATGGCATCGTAAGGCAATGCCCTCATGATGTCCACCACATACTGCCCCTTCGAGATGGCACCCACCGTCATGCCCTGCACATAGTCGCCATTCGACACCAATGCCACGTAGGCGGTGTCGGCAATTGCCTCGCGCAGTCCTGCCAACTTCGCATAGCCATCCACGGCACAATGCACATCGTTCTCGTAGAGCACCACAATGCTCTTCTGCGGCTGTGAAGCCACTTTGCCACCCTTCTTCTTCTGGCCGTTAGCAGGAACTATCAAACTGAAAATCAGTATAGTTGTCCAAATAATCCTTTTCATAATCGTTGTTTTGTGTGATTCTTTTGCAAAGATACGATGTTTTCCCTGCCTTTACAAGTGTTTCGTACAAAAAAAAAGGATTGTTGGTGTTTTTTTAGGACAATGTGGATTTGTAATCAAAAAATAGAAAAATAGAAAAATAGAATCATCGAATTTGTGTTGGTTTGGGGGATATTCTATAGGGGGGAGTTAGTAAAGAGTATATATAAATATATAATATAATATCATATATAATATATAATATAGATAACGTGCCTCCGCACACGAAATTCGATAATTCTATTTTTCGATTTTTTGATTTTTCGATGATGTCCATCTTCTGCGGCTGATGACTGAAATGCAGTCAGGGGGGCGACTTCCACTTGATAAGGCAAGTCACTTCCATGTAGTAAGAATAGTGCATGGAAGGTAAAAAGAAAAGTCGATTTTCATTGAAAAAAAAATTGACTTCCTATTGACAGACAGATCATCCATGTGGTAACTTTGCAACGTGATTCATAACCATCGTCAACGCTTCTTCAACTACCAGATATGCTTAAATCCTTCTTGTTATCGTTATTGTTTGCTTTCGCGAATGTGCTGCAGGAAATCCACCTCCACAATGCGGAGTTCGCCCTTGACCTTCTCGCTCCCGGGGGTCTTGTAGAGGTCGAGTTCCGTGGCGGCTCCTCCAGCGAGTTCGGTCACTTGGCCGAAAGCATCCTTATCGGTGGCGGTGCCTGTCTGTCGGATGGTGTATCGCTTAGCGCGCACAGGTTTCTCGATGAAGAGGGAGATGTAGCCCAACGACTTGTCAGTGTTGCCCTTCCAAACGAGTTGGTCGTCGGCCAGCACTTCGATGGGGTAGGAGCGTTGACGCCAGCCTGTGAGTTTGAGGCTGATTTCGTCTATGGCGGCTGGTTCGCTGAGTTCGTAGGTGATCCAAGCGGTGGAGAGCCTGCCGTCGTTGCGCCATTCGGAGAGTTCGTTGTCATCCCAACTGCGCTGCGCTTTGTCCGCATTGGTTCCAGCATTGGCAGCAACGATGCTGATGGTGCGCTTCTTGTCCGTATAAGAGGGAGTGGTGGGTGTTTCTCCACGGTCGAGCACACAGTGGAGATGGTCGGAGGCGATGTGGCGCGAGAGTCCTGCATCCATCTGCTGAGTGTCGGCTTTCGAGTTCCATTCGAGCACGGCATCCTGCATATCCTTAGCATGTGCTGTGAGCCGTATCTTGCCAGGCGTGGTGGTGGAACGCACGAGCACACGGTTCACACCAGCCTCCACAGGCAGGACTTTGGAGAGGATGTAGTTGTCGCCGTCGGGACTTTTGGCGATGCCGCCACGCCATTCGCCTTCACCCTCCAAGGTCCAGTGGATGAAGCGGTTGTCGAGCGGACAGCGTTGGCCATCCTTATCGACAATCTCCACCTGAATGAGGGCAAGGTCACTCCCGTCAGCCTTCATGCCGCCGTCGGGATTCTGCATGAGGGTCAGTTGGATGTGGTCGGCTTTCCCTGCCGTCTTGTGGGAGGCTTCCGACTCCACGGTGGTGCCATCGGCAGCATAACTGATGGCCTTCACCTCGCCTGACTGATAAGGCACATCCTTGAACGTATGCAGGAAGGTGTATTCAGGCTTGTCCGATTTGCCCACCGATTTGCCGTTCACAAAGAGTTCCACCACAGGTGATGTGGACACCACATACACATCCTTCACCACGCCGTCAGGGTAGTTCCAATGGCCGATGATGTGGCTGGCCTTGTGCTCCACATCCACCCATGAGTTCCACATCACCTGATGGGCAAAGAAAGCATCCTTCTCGATGCGCATGGCATCCACCACACCGCTGGTGCGGTAGTTCATCTCCGAGCGGCCATGCGTGTTGGTGTCGGAGAAGACAATCTTCACGCCTCCGCTGCTCACCCTTCTGCCCATGCCAGGACGCACTACATAGTAGTCGTGCCAACGGCGAATCATTTCGATGGTGAGTTGGTCTTGATTCTGATTATAGATGTCGGCAGGAGCCTTGCGGTAGTAAGGCCCTGCTCCTTGTTTGTGGTAGGGGTAGGAAAAGTCATCCCAGTACATGCGGTAGCCCTCATCGCGGCAATACTCCATCGCCCACATCGGGTGCTTGCCGCTTTTGTTGATGTAGAGCATCTCGCCACCATATTCCGCCTCGTCGATGTCGAGCATCTCACGCGAACCGATGGCACGGCCTCCATGAGGGTCGTACTGATTGCGGATGGCAAGGAGTTCCTGTATATGCTCACGGCTGATGCTCTCGTTGCCGCCCTCGTAGAAGAGAATGGAGGGGTTGTTGCGGTTGTAGATGATGGCATCGCGCATCAGTTCTGTGCGTTGTGTCCAATGTCTGCCCTCTGCATCCTTCTCCGCGTCGCCAGCAGGCATCGCCTGAATGAGTCCTACGCGGTCGCACGACTCCACATCCTGTTTGGAGGGGGTGACGTGCATCCAGCGCACGAGGTTGCCGCCCGACTTCACGAGCAGGTCGTTCGAGTAGTCGCTCATCCATGCAGGCACATCAATGCCGACGGATGGCCATTCGTTCGAGGTGCGCTGCGCATAGCCGTGCATCATGATGCAGCGGTCGTTGAGCCATATTTTGCCTTCGCTGAAACGGGTCTTGCGGAAGCCTGTGCGGAGAGGAACCTCATCGATGGGAGAACCATTGAGCACGAGTCGGGATTTCACCGTGTAGAGATAGCCGTAGCCCCATGACCAGAAGTGGATGCCTGTGAGCCGTTTGCTGGCAGTAAGAGTGACCGTGTCGCTTGCTGCTATCAGCGCTGGCTTGCCGGTGAACTTCGCCACCTGCTTGCCGTCGATGTCAAGCACCTCCACTTGCAAGGTGACCGTTTGTGCCTGAGTGGATGCGTTGACCACTTGCGACTCCACATGGGCTGTCACCTTCTTCCCCTTGATGTCGTAGTCAGTACCATACACATAAGTGCCTGTGGTGCCTAAGTTGGAGTAGAGGGGAAGGGTCTGATAGATGCTGCCCGTCACGTGCAGATGGACATTCTTGGGCAGGCCACCCATGTTCATGTTGAAGTTCTTGTTGTTCCACTGGAACGAGGTGGGCTGGAGCATATTGCCAGGCAAATCATTCCCGTCCTTGGTGGCTGTTGCATCTTTGGGGGCTTTCAGTTCTGTTCCATCGGTGTTCTTCTCGTGGTATGCCCAATCGTTGTCGGTGAGCACTTCGAGGCGGTTCTCTTTCCCCATCAGGAGATAAGGGGTCAATTCGAAACCGAATGCCATCACGCCGTTCTGATGGATGCCAAGGCGATGTCCGTTGAGCCACACTTCTGCGCTCTGACGCGCTCCTTCGAACTCGATGAACACGTGCTTTCCTGCCCACTCTTGGGGTGCTGTGAACACCTTTGTGTAGCGGCATGTGTCGTCGGGCAGTTGGTGGATGTCCACCCGATATGCCCAATCCTCATTCCACGCATGGGGCAGCGTGACTGTTTGGGTCTCGTCAGGATGGAGAATCGCCTCCTTGGGATAGTGAATCTGCCAGTTTCCGTTGAAGTTGAGCCTTTGCCGTTGTGCTGCCAACGTGACAGCACAAGCCAGCAAGGCAATGGTCAGCGTCTTTCTCATTTTCGGATGTAGACTTTGATGCCGTTAATAATGTATGAACCTGAATGTGTAATCGTCTTGATGCGTCGGCCAGCCATATCGCAAATGATGTCATGCTCTGTGAGTTGGTCGGCTGAGAGTTCACGAATGCCTACAGGGTCGGCAATGATGCGGATGATGCCATCGCTGGCCAATGCGGAGGTGTCCCACAAGTAACCAGGTCTTGGTGTTTCAGGCAACAGTGTCACTTCGCCATTGAGGGTGATGGTGCCCGTACCTGTGAAGAGGTGGAGTTCTGTTCCATCTTCATAGGTGTAGTTGCTGTTGAGTTGTTCTGTCAGGTCAATCGTCGGAGAGGTCAGTTTCACATTTCCTGCCACCTTGAAAGCATCGCAGGTGGTGCTTGTTGCCGTTGAACGAGTGCGTACACGCAAGGTGGAACCTGCTGCCATCGTGAGTGTGCCGTTGAGGGTGAGTGTGCCTACTGTTGTAGTTGACTTGCCAGCACCTAATGTGCCACCATTTTGTACGCTCACATTCTTTGCTTGTCCTGTTCCTGCCAATCGGCCACCATTGCGAACGGTGATGGTGCCTGTTGTGGTGGAAGCGGAAGTGTTTTGTGCCAAAATCTCACCTCCATAGATGTTGATGGCTGCCTCAGATGCACCTGTCAGCGTCAGCACGCCATCGCCATACTTGTTGAGAGTGGCCGATGAATTGAATTTGCCTGCAAATGTGGTGCTCGTGCCAAGATAGCCCACGTTCCAAACGCCTGTGCCAAACGAGGCATCCGCAGCCGTTCCTTGCAGGGCACCTATCTTGTTCGTGCGGCTTTCCTCGGTGCCGCTCTGACTCTTCACGTTCGCCACATACACGCCTGCTCCAGGCTCGAATGTGCCTTTCGATAGGTCGAGTGTGTTGGAGATGCGGAACTGACCGCTGGTGGGATTCAGCGTACCCTCAAACGCGGAGCAGTTGGTCTCGAAGTCACCCCGCACGTAAGGGAAACTGATTTTCATGGTGCCTTCACCCGTCAGTTTTCCTTGCATCTTGCAGCGTTGCCCACCATCGATGGTCAGTGTCTTGCCCTTCTGAATGTTGATGGTGTTGGTGATGGCTGGCACAGCAGAAGTTGAGTTGTTGTTGAATATGCGGAAAGACGCGTTGCCTTTCACATCGATGGTGGAGCCAGCCTTTCCGATAGTAGCATTCCATGCACCTTGCGACAGGGTTCCTGCTACCAGGACGGTTCCAGCATATCCGTTGGTGCCACCATAATTGAGATTCAGTTGTCCTGCCCCTTTCTTCACCAACACACCCTTACCTGTCAAGGCTGATTGCAAGGTGGTGGTGCTGTTGGCGGGCACGTTGATGCTGGCAGAATCGGTCAGCACCACATTGCGGTTGGTGGCTGCATTGGTGTGGTTGACGGTCAGGGTGGCCTTGCCTATCTCTATGGTGGAGCCTGCACCAAAGCAACTTTCGGTGTCCTTATTTTCCAGGTTCTTTACGGTCACGCTACCGCTGTTCAGAATGGTCTTGCCTGTATAGTTGCTCTTGGTGGCATTGAGCACCACGGTGCCCGTTCCGTCCATCACAAAGTTACCTTCGCCGCTGAATCCACCTTCGCCATTGAAGGTGTAAGTGCCGCTATTGTGGGTGAAGCGCACTCCATTGGTCACCATCTTGTCGGTGAGGGTGACGGTGCGTCGTGTGGCTTCTTCTGGGAAAATGACCTCATCGTTGGTCACGAAGGAAGTGGCTTCGTCGTTGAGGGAGAAGTTGGCGGTCTGATAGTCCCAATTGCTGTCTTCCACGCCTGTCCAGCGCACGTTGGTGGCAGGGTCACGCATGCCGCGAATGACCAGCACAATTTGTTTCTCACGTGCTTCAATCGCATAGTTTAACCCCACCAAGCCACGAACTTTGATGTTCTTGACATCAGCTGTCAATGTGCCTGTACATTCCATCAGGACGTATTCTCCCTCTGCTGGCACGTTTTCTACAGGTACGATCGTGAAGGTGTTGGTCTTCTTGAAGGTGAGGTCGCCATTCACTTTCACCAGGTCGCACTTCACTTCATCTTGCGTCTGAAGGTTCATCTCCACAAACACATCGCCCGACAAGGTCATGCTGGTGTTGGAGGTGATGATGCCAAAGGGTGCCTCTTTTGTGCCAGGAGAGAGACGGCATCCTTCGTAATTCAAACCACCCTCGAAGACAGTTCCACCTGTCAGTGTGGCGTTTCCTCCCAATGTGCCTTTGGCTCTGAGTGCCAATGGGGCGGCAATCGTTCCATTCACTACCAGCATTCCCTCGCTGATGATGAGCGAATCCGTCGAGGTGATGTCACCATTCAGCGTGGTTGTGCCTAAGAGTGATTTATACACTGCTCCCCCTGCAATGTTTCCCTCCAATACATAGTCGTGCTTCAGTGGATTCATGAAATAGGTGGCGGCGGGTTTGATATTTCCTGATATACTGATCGTATTGCTGTTGTTGCCACTGACATCAAACACCACGCTCTTGCCGTCTGCGTATGCTTGTGCCTGTTTCTGGTCGAAAGAAGTGAAACAGGTTGCTCCTATGCTCCAATCGCCTTCGCGATAGCGGAGGTCTGTCTCCATCACGGGAGGAAGTGGTGGCATCGGCATGCCGACACCCAGATAGAAGCTGGTGTTGGGATGCTGATAGTAGCCACGTGTGGTGCAGTCGAGACGATAGTGCGGATCTTGCTGCAAGCAGTAGATGCTGTAGTTGGTGGGGATGGCGGTGGTGTAGCCTGTCAGTCCTGTGCTGGAGCTTTCATTCTGTTTGGCAAGGATGACTTCCTCACGCCAGTCTCCTGTGATGTCACCCATAAAAGCTGGTCGTGTACCTGTTCCTCCATGTGTAGCCCATGAGGATTCTTGTGAGAACTCGATGAGTCGTCCTTTTCCTCTCACGGTCGTAATCATCATGTTGGTGCCATATCCACTGCCACCAGGAGAACTCAGTTCTTCGCGCAGCAGGTCTTCGTTCCACCACACTCCTTCAAACATGGTCTTAATGCCCCATTGTGTACGGGTTTCACCAGTTGGTGTGCCTTCGCAGTCATACAGATAATCATCTGTGAAACTATAGATTTCATATCCCTTATGATTGGGGTCAATATCCATGCAGGCACCACGCCCCACATCATACACGCTGGGCAGATACCACTCTTTCAAACGTTCGCCTGTGGCTGGGTCGTAAATCAGTTGTCCTAACAACGCGCTCTGCTGAATGGCATAACATTCCATGCCTGGACGGTCGGGATTGATGTCGCTGAGAATCCAACGGTCGCCATGTCCGATGCCAGGGCTATGGAATGTGCCCTTCAAGGGGTTGACACTGTAACCGCCCTGACACATCTCGTCGAAGCCGTCGCCGTCCACATCTGCCACGCGCAACTGGTGGAACTCTGCTGGCCAAGGTGACTTGTCGTTGCGGCTCCATGTGGAACTGTGGTGCCAGTTGGAGGGCACGCCATTTTTCCACTCATAATCCCAAGAGAATACATAATTATGGTGAGTCTTGTTGTTGTCGCGATCAAGACATTCCATGACGAGCGAGGGATGGATGCCGTCGAGATAGCAGATGGAGAAGTGTCCTTCGAGAGTTGCATAGCCAAAACTCATGTACTTGGCACGGCTATTGCGTGTCCATGTGTCTGATCCATCGGTCACTTCGCTATATTTCAACTCATTGCAGGCAATCTCGGCTCCTGTTGCACCATCTATCACGGAGATGTAAAACGGTGGCAACTTGGTTGATTGCTTGCTGTAGTCGATGATGCCATCGCCATCGGTATCGCCTGTTGTGCTGCCATTGGCATATTTTCCCCATGTTTCATTGGCCTTGTCCCAAAAGCGTGTGCCATCGGAACTGCGGATGATGACCTCGCATTTGCCATCGCAGTTGATGTCGTATGCTAGTACCATGTCATTCTGGCCACCACATATATTTATATTAGGACCGATATCAACTGTCCAGAGCAAGGTGCCATCCAGTTTGTAACCCTGGATTTTATGGCTGGTAGTCAAATCCACATCGCCAGCGTTTTCAGCATCATCAGAAGACACACCAGCATAAAGCCTGTCCACCACCACGGCATCCACTTCACCATTGCCATCTAAGTCCATGGGCCACACGAATTTCGTGCGATAATCGTTTCTGGCAATCACTTTGTTGTCAAAATCGAAGTTAAACCACACGTTTGGCCATGCTTGTGTCTTATATAAGAAAGGTGTACTTTGTGGACTCTCCACACCATTCACGATAGCTGTTACGGCATATTCTGTGTTGTTGGAAAGGTTTGAAGGCGTGTAGTTCGTCTTTTTCAACGGTGTGCTGTTCATTTTCGTCCAAGAAGTGGTACCGTAGGCGCGTTTGTACACGTTGTAGGTGGTGCCTTCTGGTTCAGCTGCCAGTTTACGCCATGAAATCAGTTTGCCTGCTTCGCCGAATCGGGTTTGGGAGTTCCATGTGCGGTCGACGGCTACCACGCCTCGTCCTGCCGGTTGAATGATTCTTTGGGCTAATGTGGCGAGGTGCATCAGCACAAGCGCCGAAAGGAATAGGATTGTTCGTTTCATCTTGTAGAGATTATGTGATGATTGTTAGTTAGTTTTTTCTGCTGCAAAGGTATCGGTTTTGCCATCCTTAGGGGGTAAAATACATCACAAAGACGTATAATTTTGTACCAATTCGAGGTGGAGAGGTCAAAAATGATTACTTTTGCGGCTGATTTTGTGTATTTATGCTTGTTTCTCAGAACTTCATACGTGTGTTTGTGTGCCAGTGCTTCTGCAAAAGTGCTGGTAGGGGAGTGTGGTTGTTTTTGCTGTGGTTGATGCTGTGTGTGGCTGTTGAGGCACAAGAGAAGAGAATGTATCATGTGTTGCCCACGCAGGCGATGCTTCCTGTGTCGAATGTGAATGTCATCATGCAGGATAGTGAAGGATACATGTGGTATGGCACGGCTGGAGGTGGACTTTGTCGCGACGATGGTTATCAGGTGGTGGCATACGGCAGTAAAGGGGAAGGACGAGGTGTAGTGGAAAATGATGAAGTGACTTGTCTGGCAGAAGGGAAGGATGGCACCATCTGGTTCGGTACTCGTGTGGGTGCGTACTATATCAATAAAAAGGATGGACGTATGCACCGATTGGAAGATGAGCATATAGGGGCAAAGAAGGTGAATTGTATGAGTGTGACGGCTGATGGTTGTGTGTGGATAGGGGTGGCGAGAGATGTGTTGAAGTTCTCGGCAGATGGGCGTTTTCTGAAGGTGCTCAGCATTGGTGAAAATAGTCGTGAGGAGGTGAAGGAGATGATGGTGGACTCGAAGGGAATGTTGTGGCTCACTATTCTCAGAGGTGGCTTGGCAACTATCCAGCCGAAGAAGGATGTGTTGACTCAATTGTCTTGGGATTATCCATACGCTGCTGGTTTTGTGGTGGAAGATACGGTGCGTCATTGTTATTGGGTGGGCACATGGGGTGGCGGCATCGTGAGATACCCCGATATGGTGGCAGAACCTGCCACGATGGTGACGACGGAGAAGCAGAAGTTTGGCAGCGAGGTGTATAACATGTGGATTGACCAAAAGGACGCTGTTATATGGGTGGCGACGATGGATGATGTATATGCTTACAAAATAAGTGGAGCAGGAAAGGAGAAGCAACCTTTGTTACAGCCAATGGAGTTGGCTCATCTCTTGCCGAAAGGGAAGAAGATGGTCAATAAACTGTTTGTGGATAGAAAGGAGAACATCTGGGTGCCAGGATATTCACCGCACACGTTCATCCTGTCGAAGGGATATTCAGGTGGTCACATCCATCGGGATGAGGTGAAGGCGATGGCGGCACAGATGGGGTATAAAATCATGGTGCACCGCATTGTGCGTGAGGGTGATTATTACTGGATCTATCAGAACCGTACTCGTCTGTCGCTCTATCATGCAGAGACGGGGCAACTGGTGTTTATGGCTACCGATGCAAAGCCAGAACCGCTCAGTACACAACGGGTGCTGGCGAAGTGTCAATCGCAGCAAGGTGTGTGGACATGCAACGGGAAACGCCTTGTTCACGCATGGCATGAGGGTATGACCATTCATTGGGAAGAGATTCCTGAAGCACAAACGCCCAACTACATCTCTGCATTGTCGGATGAAGGAAATGGCCGTTTGTTGATGGGTACGGAGAAGCAGGTGTTTTTGTTCAACTATCGGCAAAAGGTGCTTAAGCGCCTGACAGACTCTGTGGGCATCATTCAACAGGTGAGATATGATCAAAACGGAAAACTGAGATATACGACAAATCCGAAGGCTCCCCTGCAAATCACAGATAAGAATGGGCATCTATGGACGCTGAATGAACTGACGCTGAAGGAAAGCGCTCCTAAGACAGGTGCTTCGAGAACGCTGTATGCCTCAGACGCCAATATTGGTATGGACTTCTTCACCGACATCACTTCTTATGGCGACAGCATCTGTTTGGGAGGTATTGGGGCTTTTTGTATGATTGGTTCATGCCGAGATTTGGATGGGAAACGGCCAGACGATAGCATCATGGTGACTCGGTATGATACGCTTCACAGTGTGAGTGTGTCCACGATGAATCATCTGTATGCGGCTTCCATTCAGTATGCGTATCGATTTGATGAGAAAGGAGAATGGACAGAATTGCCTGTAGGCAAGAACGTCATCGACATCAGCGAGGCTGAGTACGGACATCATACATTGTGGGTGAAGGCGACGGATGAGTTTGGTGTGTGGCATACGGAACAGCCTGTCCTTCAGTTTGAGATGCCATTGCCGTGGTGGTTGCGTTGGTGGGCATGGTGCATCTATGCGGTTGTTGCCCTTATCGTCTTCCGCATCGGATGGAAAGGGGTAAGGAACGAGGGGCAAGGAACAAGGAGTGCGAGCCAAGAAGCGAGGGACGAGAGCCAAGAAGCAAGGGACGAGACGGAGAAGCAGATAGACCCCTTCTTGCAGAAGGTTGAGATGTTGGTGTACAAGAATCTGGACAATAGTGATTATGGGGTGGATGACCTCAGTCGCGATCTTGGTATGAGCCGCATGAATATGTATCGAAAGTTCAGAAGTCTGTCCATCAAGACTCCATCCGATTATATGAAGAGTTGTCGCCTGAAAAAAGCGATGGAACTCTTGAAAAGTTCCACCGCTTCTGTAACGGAAGTTGCCTACAGAGTGGGTTTTTCTTCCCCTCAGTATTTCGCAAAATGTTTCAAGGATGAGTATGGGATGACTCCGCGTGAAGTCAGCAGGGGCGCTGTTTCGGAAGATTGAACACGTCCTGCACTTCTTTCATGGCTTCAGCAGTCATACCATCAGGTTCGCTGCCCATGTTGCGGGCACACATGTAGATGTTGGCTGCCTTGCAGAGCACGTCTGTCTGGTCGAAGGCATCCATGATGTCGGTGCCGACAGCAACGGTGCCATGTTTCTCCCACAGCACCACGTCGTGGGTCTTGATTTGTTCAAGGGTGGCTTCTGCCAGCTCAACCGACGAGGGTAGGGCGTATGGCACAATGCCGATGCCGAGAGGAGCAAAGGCGAGGGTTTCTGGTATCATCGACCAGAGCACACGGGTCATCTCGTCACCTCGGAGGAAACGCTGGATGTGCGACATGGCAACCAGTTCGATGGGGTGGGTGTGGAGAGTTGCTTTGTAGCAGGAACCTGTCTCCAAAAGATAATTTTGGAGTGCGAGGTGAGTGGGCAACTCTGAGGTGGGCATCACAGGTTCGTCTGCAATGATTTCATAGCTGGCACAGTCATCGCAGATACGCACGATGGAGCCGTTCTGCATCGGCCAACGAGCTAAATCACGCATGCGTTTTCCTGTGCCCTTGCAGTAGAAATACTTGCCCTTCAGTTGTGGCAACACCATGCCTATCTGCTTGACAGGCGCAATGGCAGGCAGAGCCTTGCACTCTTCGTCCATATATTCAGTGACATTGACGGTGATGTTGCCACCATTTCTCTCTGCCCAGCCTTTCTGCCAGAGATAGCCTGTCACTTCGGCTATTTGGTCAATCACGGCCGCCAAACCGGGACGGCCATCTAATATACTTTTCATTGTTCTTATTCTATTCTTCTCCGTATCTCTCTTTTGTAATCTCTTCCAACGATTTACCTCTTGTGTTAGGTGCGCCCACCACTCCCACAATGAGGGAAATGAGCAGCAGGACAATCATGCAATAGGCGGCCAGCGTGAACCCCTCGCCGTTCTCGCCATAGATGAAGGTGAAGACGAGTCCCCATACAGCTGAGAGTCCTCGCACGATGAAGAACATCAGTCCTTGGGCTCCTGCACGGAACTTGGCAGGGAAGAGTTCTGAGCCCCACAAGGCATAAAAGATCTGCACGGAAAGACCTCCGTTGATGCCCCAAAGAATGGAGAATGCCCAAAGGCCTCCCATCCCGTTTACCCCACCAATAATCACAAACCATGTGGCCAATGCAGCCAGCAAACCAAGCACGTAGAACAATTTATGTGGCAGTTTGTCAATGAGGAAGGAGAGCCCGAAAGTAATGACTACAACGAAAGCCCATCCCACACAACTGAGCATATTGGCCTGCTCGTTGCTCACTCCACCTGCTGTCTCGTAGATATGAGGCTGGAAGAATCCCATAACGGATGCCACGAGGTTCCAGGTGAGGTAGATGGAGGCAAGAAAGCAGACGGTCTTGACGGCGGTCTTGTTGGAGAAGAGAAGCTTGATGTTGTCCACAATGCCACTCTTGTCTTTCGACTTGCTGGACGTGAACTCAGAGCTTTCCTGCAATTGCCGCTGCAAGTTCCATGCCACAAGTGCCACAATGAAGAGGGTGAAGAAAACTACTCGTGAACTGAACACTTCCACGGCTGCTTTTGAGGCGTCGACACCCACGATGCTGTATGCCAAAGACTCCACAGGGGCATAGAAGTAGCCGCCTGGAGCAAAGAGCATGCCAAAAAGCAGGATAATCATAGGGCCAAAACCCCATGACATCTGGGAAATGCAGATATTGCGACCTCGTTTGTTGTTCTCCGAACTCTCGGAGATGTATGTCCAAGAAGCTGGCACACCGATGCCCACAGAGATGCCTGTAATCAGGAACCCTGTCAGCAGCATGGGGTAATTGACCGTACACATAATGATGAGCACGCCCAACATATACACCAACAGGTTGTAGGTGAAAATGAATTTGCGACCAAACTTGTCTGCCAAGAAACCGCCGATAATGGCACCGATGGCAGCACCCAGTGCATTAGCACTCAACGCATTGAGCCAACCAAGGTGAATCTCCTCCAGATTGAGGTATTCCTTCCAAAGGGTCAATCCGCTGGCACCAGCCACGATGGCTCCTGCATCAAGATAATTGTTGAGAGACACCGCGAGGGTGCTCTTCAAAGAACTATGATTATTTGACATAGATGTCTTTTTCAACTTTCAATTTTCAACATACCCCTTCGGGATGATTTAACCGATTAAACAGATTTATCAGACTCATCCGTTCAATCCGTGTAATCGTTCCGAAGGAACTTGTTTTTACCCTCTCTTACTTGTCACATTCTCCACATACTGGTCAATTTCCTTGATGAAGTCTTGACCTACAGGCACATTATTACGCACGCAGAACTCGTCATATACTGCTTGCCAAGGCATCGCCTTCTGTTCCTCGATGAGTGCCAGCACTTTGTAGCCTTCGCCTGCAAGTTCGAGCTTGGAGATGGTGGCACGAGGTTCCAACAGCGCACGGAGCATGCATTTCTGGGCGGCACGAGAACCGATGACGTAAGCACCGATACGATTGATAGAGCCATCGAAGAAGTCGAGTCCGTAGTGAACACGGTCGAGAGCATCGGCACGTACAATTTCAAAGAAGAGGTCTTGAGTGGGGTCATCCATGATGGTCACGTGGTCAGAATCCCAACGCACAGGACGGCTCACATGGAGCATCAACTCCTTTACAAACGGCAATACGGCACTCACTTTGTCGCCAGGCATTTCTGTGGGATGATAGTGACCTGTATCGATGGTCAGAATCTTGTCGTATTTGGCTGCATAAGCCGTGTAGAAATCGTGACTGCCCACAGTGAAACTCTCCAGGCCGATGCCAAACACTTTACCTTCGATACAGTCTTTCATCATGGGCTGCTTCTTCTCGAAAATCTCGTCCAGCGACTGCTTGAGCAGGTTGCGGTAGAGGGCATGGTTCACACTCACGTCTTTGCAACCGTCGTGCACCCAAAGGTTCATGATACAAGGATCGCCTTGTGCCTCACCCATCGCATTGGCGATGTCGCGGCAACGCTTCGTGTGCTCAATCCAGAAGTTGCGGATGCCGTCATCAGGGTTTGCCAACGAGAGGCTGCCGCTCTTCGGATGGGAGAAGGAAGAGGAGTTGAAGTCAAGGAACGTGTTGTTCTCCTTTGCCCAGTCAATCCATGACTGGAAGTATTCGACGGTTACCTCGTCGCGGTCAACCACCTTGCCCTTGAAGTCACCATAAATCTCGTGGAGGTTCAGACGGTGATTGCCAGGAATGAGGCTCTTCGCCTTGAGAATGTCCATGCGGAGTTCGTCAATGTTGCGGGCAGCACCAGGGAAGTCACCTGTGCTTTGAATGCCACCGCTCATGGAGCCTGCCTGCACTTCGAAACCATGTACATCGTCGGCTTGCCAACAGTGAAGCGACAAGTGGAAATCCTGCAACTGCTGTAGTACTGATTCGGTGTCCACACCTATTTCTGCGTAGCGAGCTTTCGCTACCTCATACGCTTTTTTTACCAATTCTTCTTTCATTGTTTGTTGTCTTTATTAAATTTGTGTTAGTTCTTTATCTCGTTATTTCGTCATGACGTTATGCCGTCACCTTCAAATACTTCTTGTAGGCAGCATCCCATGCTGTTGTGTCTTGGGGCAGGTAGGTCTTCTGTTCAATAGAGGCGGCAATCATTCGACGCATCTCGAACATGTCATTCACCAGTCCTGCAGCTTTGGCTTGCAGCATGATGTTGCCAATGGCAGTTCCTTCCACAGGACCCGTCACTACAGGAATACCGATGCTGTTGGCAGCCATCTGCATGAGGTAGCCATTCAACGAACCGCCACCAATCACGTGCAGTTTCTCGATGGGGAATGGCGCCATGTCTTTCAGATAGCCCAGCACCTGACGGTAACGCATGGCGAGGCTCTCAAAGATACAACGTGCCATTGCTTTGTAATCTTGAGGCACGGGCTGCCCAGTCTTTTGACAGTAGTTCTTGATGGCTTCCACCATGCTGGTTGGGTTGGCAAAGTCGGGTGCATCAGGGAAGATGAAACTCTGGAATGCAGGTGCCTCCATGCTGTCCTTGTTGATCTGGTTCACGTTGTCTGGTGCATCTGTCCATTCTTTGCGGCAACGCTCCAAGAGCCACATGCCACAGATGTTCTTCAGGAAACGTGTAGTGCCTTCGATGCCGCCTTCGTTCGTGAAGTTATACTCAAAACTCTTCTTCGAAATGATGGCATCCTTTGTCTCGATACCCAAGAGCGACCAGGTACCACAACTCAGATAGGCAAATCGTTCATTCTCAGCAGGAACGGCTGCTACAGCGGAGCCTGTATCATGTCCTGCCACAGCCACTACAGGTATGGCGCCTAATCCTGTCATCTTCTGTATTTCAGGAGTCAGCACTCCTACCTTATCGCAGGGGTTTACATAGCGTCCGAACTGACTCTCTTTCAGTCCTATTGTACCAATCAGCTCGGAGTCTATCTTCTTGGTTCGTGGGTCAAGAAACTGGCTTGTGGAGAGGATGGTGTATTCACACACCGCTTCACCTGTCAGCATATACATCAAGGCATCAGGGACAAACAGAATCTTGTCTGCAGCCTCTAATGCGGAGTCTTGGTTCTTCTTCAGTGTTGCTAACTGAAAGAGCGAATTGAACTGCATGAACTGGATGCCTGTCTTCTCATATACAGTCTCCTTGGGCACCAGTTTGAAGTATTCTTCCATCGCATGGTCAGTGTGAGGGTCGCGATAGCAGTATGGATTGCGGAGCACACCGCCATCCTTGCCAATCATGACAAAATCAACACCCCATGTGTCGATGCCGATGGAAGCGATCTCGATGCCTTCTTCACTCACCACCTTCAAACCTCGGATGATTTCATTGTACAAGGCATAAATGTCCCAGAAAAAATGGCCTCCCGTCTCGATGATGTGGTTGGGGAAGCGCGTTAACTCTCGTTGTTCCAATTTTCCATCTGCAATCGAACCCAAAATGGTGCGTCCACTTGTGGCGCCCAAGTCGACTGCAAAGAAATTCATGTGAGCCATAACTTTGTAGGTTGCAAATCTTAGTTAGTTGTGGCAAAGTTACCACTTTATTTTGATAGAACAAAGAAAAATCATCATTCACAACATTTAGGTACGACTTTTTTCGTTGTATCCTACGAAATTGTCGTAACTTTGCATCGATTTTTAGCGAACAACACAGTATTCACTCTTTTAATACAAATCATCTATGAAACTAACAAACCAGATTGAAGGCTATGAAGGCTACATGTGGAAACGAGAAATAAATGTACGTGACTTCATTCAGCATAATTACACTCCCTATCTGGGCGATGAATCGTTCCTTGTTGGCCCAACGGCCAAAACCACAGCATTGTGGAATCAACTCTCTGAGATGTTCAAGGTGGAGCGTGAGCGTGGCGTCTATGATGCCGAGCAGAAACTGCCTCAGTCGTTGGACACCTATGGAGCAGGCTATATAGACAAGGATAACGAGGTCATCGTGGGTCTCCAGACGGATGCTCCTCTTAAACGTGGTATTTTCCCCAAGGGTGGCATTCGAATGGTGGAGAATGCGCTCAATGCTTATGGCTATAAGCTTGACCCCTCCACCAAGGAAATCTACACAAAATATCGCAAGACCCACAACGAGGGTGTCTTCTCGGCCTACAACAAGGATATCCGCAATGCGCGTCATGCTCACATCATTACAGGTCTGCCTGATGCTTATGGACGTGGTCGTATCATAGGTGACTACCGTCGTATTGCCCTTTATGGTGTGGACAACCTCATCGAAGAGCGCAAGCGTTTCCTCGATCGTCTTGACATTCAGGAGATGACCGAAGAGTGCATTCAGCAGCGTGAGGAAACATCGGAGCAGATTGCCGCATTGAAGAGCTTCGTGAAGATGTGTGCCAACTATGGCTTTGATGTGACTCGTCCAGCACAGAATGCACGTGAGGCCGTGCAGTTCGTCTACTTTGGCTATCTTGGTGCTGTGAAGGATCAAGATGGTGCTGCAATGTCTATCGGACGTGTTTCCACGTTCCTTGATATTTTCATTGAGAAGGACATTAAGGAGGGTCGCCTCACAGAAGAAGAGGCTCAGGAACTCATCGACCAAATGATTATCAAACTCCGCATTGTCCGCTTCCTCCGTACACCTGAATACAACGACCTCTTCTCAGGCGACCCTGTTTGGGTGACTGAATCAATCGGTGGTATGGGTGTGGATGGCCGCACGATGGTCACCAAGACTTCTTACCGCTTCCTTCACACTCTCGAGAACCTTGGTCCTGCTCCTGAACCAAACTTGACGGTGCTTTGGGCTCAGAATCTGCCTGAGAACTGGAAACGTTATTGCGCTAAGATGTCCATCAAGACTTCTGCCATCCAATATGAGAATGACGACTTGATGCGTCCAGATTACGGTGATGACTACGGTATTGCTTGCTGTGTCAGCCCGATGAAGATTGGTAAGCAGATGCAGTTCTTCGGAGCACGTGCCAATCTGGCCAAATGTCTGCTCTATGCTATCAACGGCGGACGCGACGAAATCAGTGGCGAACAGATTGGTCCTGATTTCGCCCCAATCACCAGCGAATACCTCGACTACAACGAACTGATGTACAAGTTCGAGAATATGATGCGCTGGTTGGCAAAGACATACGTCAATGCCTTGAAAATCATCCACTACATGCACGACAAGTATGACTACGAGGCCTACCAGATGGCACTCATCGATGGGGATGTGCTCCGCACTCGTGCCACAGGTATTGCAGGTCTTTCCATCGTGACCGATTCGCTGGCTGCCGTGAAGTATGGTAAGGTGCGTGTCATCCGCGATGAGCGTGGCATCGCTGTAGGCTTTGAGCAGGAGGGCACTCCATCGCTTCCATTCGGTAACAACGATGAACGAACCGATAAGATTGCGCTGATGGTGACTGAGAAGTTCATGGAGTATCTCCGTCAGCACGAGACCTATCGTCACGCTATCCCCACTCAGTCGTTGCTGACAATCACCTCGAATGTGGTGTATGGCAAGAACACGGGTGCCACTCCTGACGGCCGTCCCAAAGGTGTTCCGTTTGCACCAGGTGCGAACCCGATGAATGGACGCGACATCAAGGGTGCTGTGGCTGCACTTTCTTCTGTAGCAAAACTTCCTTTCCAGCACAGTCACGACGGCATCTCCTACACGTTTGCCATTTCGCCAGCTACGCTTGGCAAGCAGAATGACACACAGATAGACAACCTCGTTGGTTTGATGGATGGTTACTTCACACCAGACGGTGGTCATCATCTCAATGTGAACGTATTTGACCGCGAACTGCTTGTCGATGCGATGGAGCATCCAGAGAAATACCCGCAACTCACCATCCGTGTCAGCGGTTATGCTGTCAACTTCGTGAAACTGACACGCGAACAGCAACTTGACGTGCTCTCACGCACCATCAACCACTCACTTTGATGCTGGGTCGCATTCACAGCATCGAGTCGTTCGGTACAGTAGATGGCCCTGGAATTAGGTTTATAGCCTTTTTCCAGGGCTGTCCTATGCGTTGTGCTTTCTGCCATAACCCTGACACTTGGAATCCTGATGCTTCAGTACAGTACGAGATGTCCCCTGAAGAACTGCTTGCCGAAGCCAAACGCTACAAGTCCTTCATCAAGAAGGGAGGCATCACTTGTTCAGGTGGAGAACCTCTTATGCAGGCAGATTTCCTGCTCGAGTTCTTCCGTCTGTGCAAAGCAGAAGGTTTTCATACCGCCCTCGACACCAGCGGCGTCATCTTTAGCGAAAAGGCAAAGCAAGTGTTGGAATACACAGACCTTGTGCTGCTCGACATCAAGACATTGGACGACCATCTTCACCAATCCTACACAGGACATACCCGCACGAACAACCAAAAGTTTCTTGATTATCTTCGTGACATCGGCAAACCCACATGGGTTCGCCACGTTCTCGTACCTGGCTACACTGACGATGAAGAGCATCTTTCCGCTTTAGCTCAGCACCTCTCTTTATATAATAATGTGGAGCGTGTCGAACTTCTTCCTTATCACACGATGGGCATTTATAAATACCAGGAACTCGGCATCCCTTATCCCCTCGAAGGCATACCGCCTCTCTCTGAAGAGCGTCACCAGCATGCTGTCCAGCTCTTCAAACAAGTGCTGAGTTGTCCAGTCGTATGA
Source organism: Bacteroidaceae bacterium (assembly GCA_017448965.1). Taxonomy (GTDB): domain Bacteria; phylum Bacteroidota; class Bacteroidia; order Bacteroidales; family Bacteroidaceae; genus Minthosoma. Next base: position 195,195 of record JAFSKK010000063.1, read on the forward strand.
CCTCACACTTTTCAAGGCCTCTCCAATTACTTCTTCCACTGCCTCTGATTCCTTACTTCCACCATTCCCCAATCCTTCCTTCCACTGCCTCAAAATCGGTGTGACTCAGACCGATTTCGAGGTAGTGGAAGAGGCAATGAAGAGGTTGTGGAATAGGGGAGTCAGAGGCAGTGCCGTTAAGGAATCAGAACCTTTTTTATCATGTCGTATCTCATTCCTGTGCAGAAAAGACAGCACTCCTTCCTTCTGATTCCTTTTTTCAAAAAAATCACCAAAATATTTTGAAGTCAAAGAAACTGATTGTATCTTTGCCGCATCTTCACACACCTTGGGTACAATAACTTAATAATCTATTCAACATGAAAAAAATAATTATACTTCTTCTTTTGGCAATATCAAGTGGTATTGCATGTGCCCAACTGATACCATTCGAAAGGAGTGCAATGAATCTGACGAAACTGTTTACCCCCCCAACGCCAAAGCCACCCATAATCAGATTCACTCCGCCACCAGTACCACCAGTACTACGACTATCTTTAGGAGGAACTCTTCCGAAGAGTTCTTTCGTTCCGAATGTGAAGGTGCTAGGAGTAGCGGGAATACAAACGCAGGTAGGTGCTATTTTGTCAAGTGAAAATCTCACGCTAAAAGTTTTCAGTCCGTCCTCCTCAGGCATTACACTAATGTCGAATCCCACACCACAAGGCTCCGAAGTTCTTACTCCCCAACCGATTAGCAACTCTCCCGTAATGGAGAATGCTTCATCAGAACAGGAGATGAATCAAAGTCTGGAAGAGAAAAGACATGAATTATTGGAAGAGATATTAGAGGATTTGGATGACTTCATCTTTGATTTCGAGAAAGAATCCAATACAAATTTTATAATAATTATATTTAAGAACTATGAACGTAATGCAGCATAATAATAAGGATATGGATATATTGTTCTTGTATAGTATCAGTCAGCAACTTGTTGAACAGGCTGAAGAAGAGCGTTTCCCCGTCTTCGATTATATTGAGAAGATTGGCAAGAATGAGCATGTTGAACTACTCGAACTGAAAGAAGATGCGTTATTGTATGTGAATCAATTTAAATATGTAGTATTTCTTGCTCATCATGATTATGAAGCGGACTCTTTGGTGTTAGCTGATGGAACATTCTTGCCTCTGAACAAATTAATTGGTTTGCTTCCTGCAAATCTTGCCGGGAAGGTGGTGTTGGATTTTGCCATCTGCCGCAGTACTCATTTAGCTCAATACATCAAGAGGTTGAACACGAATTACTCCGTATTCACCGCAAACGAAGAAACGGATTTAAAACTGCGTCTTTCAGTTTATTTGTTACTCTTTGAGCATTTGCAAGTTCATCCAGAAACAAACTATCGCGAGGCTTATGATTTCTGTCTCGACAAACTGAAGTGTGGACTGTTAAAAAGACAAAAGGACAAGGAGGGTTTACGTTCGAGTGTCACAAAGCTAGGAGGAGATTCTGGGGCGAAGACGTCTGTGTATGCACCGCATGAATTCGTCTGTGGCGAGACATTTTGTGTTTGGGTTTACATCCACTATGATGTAGATACTGGGATGCGATTAAAAATAATACAGAATCATGATAAAAAGCAAGCTCAGCGTGAACATAATATAACTCTAAAAAACCATAACGGTGATATCCTTACGCTCAGAATTGATTTCCTTGATGGTACTAGAAACCCTACAGATTTGATACGAGTTGGTGATAAACAAAAAATCATCTCTGTCCCAATAAATGAGGAGAAAGAAATCAAATATACAGTCTTTGTCGCTAAAGAATACCCATTCTCAAAATTTTGGCTGCGATTGAGATACTTTAAGGGGAACGAATGTTTACAAGAATTTTCGAATGATGTGTTCTATTTAGAAGAGCGTTCTCCATCTGGCCAGTATATAGAAAGGCTGGTAGGTGATGCTGGCAATGGCAGAAATTTCGGTGGTCCTATGGTTAATCACCTTTCGCCAGAAGATGGGCAAAGTAAGACGGGAAACATGTTCAAATCCAAACGTGAATGTGTTGAATACGCCATGAAAGAAGTCGTTAAGCAGGGGAAGATCAAACGTAAGCTGGATTGGGCTGCAATTTACAAAGTTTTAAATGAAAAAGCTGAACAATCTGAACAATCACAACAATCTAAAGACTCAGGTGGAGGGTACTCATGCTCAGTAAAGGATTTTGTCGACATTGTGAAATCTATAGGGTTTGACAAAAATATTGAACCCACCACTGAATCGGTCATCCACAAATTTTTGGCGGGTTTTAATAAAAAAAGATATCCAAAATGGGAAATTTCGAAAATATCGAAAGACGACAGAATCTCCGACTTTGAGACTGAAAGGCTGGTAAAAATAGCAGAGACCTTTCTGCAAGAGTACAACAAGTGCCTTTCTTGTTTACAGGCCCATCAGCCAGGATAGGGTATGTGATGATTTATGGGGCTTCTTCAATTTACTTACCTGTTTGTAGAAGAGCCTTTTTCTTATAAACAATAGTAAAAATAGGAACGCAGGCTTCGTGGTTTCAAAGATTGAGAAACCATGAAGCCTGTATCCCTATTTGATACCTAGAGTATTGTAAATGAATCTGAATTCTTGATCTTTTCCATTCTTTTGGCAGATTTTCTTGAAAAATTCTTTTATTATTCTTCACGACGCCTTTTCTTTGTTTCTCTAATTTGGAACCAATAATTTTGCAGTGATTATTAATCTTCAAAACTTTAATTAACATGAAAGCTTTAGGAATGACAGTAACTGCATTTTTTGCAATTCTTTGTACCATTTACTTACGAGTATACGGTTCATGGACGACGCTTATTATTGATTTGATTTTGATAATACTTTTCTGTATAGCTGTTTATAAATCATCAAGAGTTTGGAAATATTGGATTGGAATGGTTCTGCTTACAACATATCTGCTTTCATTTGCAGGGTTACGAGTGAGACAAAATGCAGAAGGGCGCACGCAATTGGTGAATGCTCTATATCCTTTCTGCCCCAAGGTATACATTGAAGGAACATCCATTGAAGCCATAGAGCTTGCTACAGGGTATAGCACTTTTGCTGGATGGTTTTACAATGTTCAGAAGTCGAAATTCTACGCAGTCAAGGACACAAACCAGCTGATGACGATTTGTTGCAATCCTGAAGGAAGTATGGTTATTCAAGGTCGCCAAATGAATATTGAAGAATATAAAGGATCTCATGGAAACATTAATGTATTCAGTTATTTAGATGAAAAAGGGAAAAGGGTAAGGCGAGACTTTTATGGAAAAAACGTCGATGATGAATCCTATACCGTTCATATTTTTGATAATGCGGATTACATTCCAGACTATGTTCCATAGATTTCTGGTATCTGAATCTTCCCATGAGGAGATGTGAGTTTCCATGGAAAAAACTAATCAAAATCAACTCCGGAGGGGCTGAGGTTTATCAGCCCTCTCTTCTCTAATTTTATTGTCATAAATTAAAATCAAAGTGATATGGAAACGAAAAACAAAAATCAAAAGAATCATGATCTAGATATACTAGAGCTAATCTCAATCCTGTGTGGTGATGGTGGTGTCTCCCCGCGAAGGCTGTGTTCCGTACTTGGCGAAGAGCCGCATACCATCAATAAACTGCATGCTCAAGGGCTGCTTAATTTGGAACCCTATTCGATATCGGTAGAGGCACAAGACTTGTCTTTTATTTCATCGAGGGATATTAATTCGCTTTTAAGACGTCTTCGTCAGAAGACCTGTTGGTCTATATATGATGATTTGCAGGTGGCAAAAGAATATAACGAGATGGGATTCCGTGTGCTTCTTTATGTATTGGATCATTCTGATAACATGGAAGGTGTTAACTGGATTGAATTTTCCAAATTATTGGTTAACTTATCACGTTGGCACCAGATTTACGGCAGAATAGAAAAAAATGAGAAGGTCGAAGAACACAGCTTGATGCGAGCTGTTGCATTGGCAAAAAGAAACATTAACACTCCCAGTGCTCTCTTTGGCACGTTATGTACCGTGGAGGCTTATTTTAAGATACAAGGGTTTCATTATAAGGAGGCTCTGCCACTTCTCCATGAAGCATTCGCTCTTCAAGAGCATTTGCACAACGAAGAAGGGCTGTCCGAAACTTATTTCATGTATGGTATGTACTATGCCCTGTGGGGGGATGTCAAGACTGCATTATATTATTATTTTTCATGTTACGAAGGAACAAGAAATGCAGATTTGAAGACACTTGCTGCTCTTCAGCTTGCATACGAGTTAGCAGTGTGTGGAGAGGTAGAGCATAGTGCTGTTTGGACTGCTAAAGTTATTACAAAACCCGTCCCCAAGAACTCGGAAATGGACATTTATCTTTCATTGGTTCAAGGATTAAAGGATAATAAGCTTGAACTGGTAGAGAAGGCGGAATTAAAATTGCTGCGGATGAACACAGAATCGCCGTTCTTAGCAAAGATTTATCTTGTTCAGTCGCTTATACTCCATCGTCTCGACTTAGGAAAAGACTCGAATACATACTATCTCCAGTACGCGCAGCATGTACGTTCCCATTTTGCGTCTACAGATGGTGCGCTAATTCTTTGGCGTGTTTACGATGCGAATCGTTATCTTGAGTTCGGTGCATCTCTGTCTGCTCAGAAAATAGTTGAAGATTTGGAAAAACTTGACCTTGCTGGTACTAATCCCTCTTACGCATTAGGTGTTCGCTACGCTGTGTTGCAGTTGCTAATAAACTTCTATAGGGGAAAGGATGATTTTGCCGCCATTCAGTTGTATTGCAATCAGCTCATGTGTCTTGCCAAAGATATGAGTTTGCAAGAGGAAAACGAAAGCAAGGCATTAGGTAGGTTGTTTGGTAATGTTCCACCTTCTATTTCTGGAGAAATAGTTCTTTATAAGGCGGAAGAACAACAACTTGTGAACTTGATTCGAAAACCATTAATTCCAACAGAGGAGAAAGCAAACCTCATCGAAGATCTCATGGAACGATTCCCTTCACACTCAAGTGAACTCGAACTTACGCTTTTATCTTTGAAGGAGCCATCAGAGGCGATACGAGCGTTTCATAGATGTATTACTCATGCCGATTGTTCACGGAAATTGGATATTGTACTGTCTGGTGCTCGATATGCTGTTGCTTCGGGATTATTTTGGGATGCAGTTCCTCTTTTCGACAGAGCTGTCTCAATGGGTCAATTCGATAAGCTGCAAACGAACGAAAAAATCAATATTCTTCTTGAGGTGACGATAAACCTTGAACGCTGTTGTGAACGAAAACTTGCTAATATGTATTGGAAGCAACTTGAACAGATGGCTGAAGGTTCCCCCCTTCTTTGGCAAGTGTACCGCAGCCACGCTCAATGTTTATATGACCAAGGCCACTATTCAGAATCTATTCTTTTCATCGACAAGGCTATTTCTATATATGAGGTGGAAGATGTATATGATGAAATTTATTCATCTATGCTTGTTTACCGCAGTACATGCTTTGGTAACCTGAGGAAGTATTCCGCTGCCTACGCAGATTGTTTGGAGTCCGAAAGATATTACCCATCAGATCAATTACCATTTAATATGTGCTTTAATCATGCCTACTTCACGCTGGCAATGGGGAACAAAGATTCGAAATGCTGGGTTGAGAGATGCAAAGCGTTGGCCAAATCAGAGGAGGAACATGAGTGTGTTTTGGATCTCCTAACGATCGTGAGGATGGATGAACGGCAACGAAAACGCTACTTTGGTATAGAGAATGGGAACGAACAATAATAAGTATTTTATGTATGCGTTAGTTACATTTATTAATTACAATATCGATGATGGTTATGAAGAATCTAAAAACAAAAAACCTCTGGAAGAAAGTGATTCTTCCTTGTGTGACTTATATACTGATAGTGCTTGGTCTCTTATATTTTGAGGACTATTATTGCCATCGTGGGATAGTAGCAGGCATCGGACTTATCTTGCTTATTCTCTCAATAATACCCCAACTGCGATCCTTTAGGGTGTTTGGAATCTTCTGCTTGATTTCAGGGATATTTATGACATTAGGTGTAGGCGTACATGCCGTGAAGAAAGGTGACGGTACGGTGGAGCTTCGTTCTCCTTTGTATAGCCATGCTTTAGGTACTTATAAAAGCATTGATACTTTCTTGCTGGCCAATTCCTACGAAGTGTGGTACGGGCAATACTCGCCACATACTCACGAATATTATATTCTTCGTCGGAAGAGTCAGACTACATGCGAGTTCTGGAATGAATATCGTAAAATAATGGAAGATAGTGTCCTCAACATTGAGCAGCGAGACTTTGGTCATGGAGCCTTGGATGTACTTCGTCTAAGTAACGGTAAGCTTTTTGATCTCAATGGAGTGGAGATTCTACCAGGCTATTATCCTTATGTAGTGCATACAACGCCGTTCGATGGCATATATTAGAAGTGATTTTTTCTAAGGTTTTTTCTGTGGTTTATTCCGAAATTCCGAATATATTCCATATTGAACAATATGCTTGCTAAAAGAAATAACTTGTTGTAACTTTGCATCGTCCTAGGATAGAGATAACTCAATTTATTAACTCAAAAAACATTTTCCTATGAAAAAGGTAATCGCAATTGCTGCCATCGTCGCAGTCGCATTCCCTGTCAGCGAGACAGAGAGTGAGAGTTGGCCAACAACAACGTGGCCAAGCACCCAGTGCTCACAGACCTTCCCTGTTACAGGAGGGGGCACCTTTCCGGTATGCTCATGGCCTAGCTGGCCTAAGGGCTGAGACATCGATTGTCTGCGTCCATCAGCACATGGGCGCAGACAAATTTTCCTTTTTATGAACACCAACTAACAAAGAGTCACCTATATGATGGATTCGTGTATTGCAGGCATATGCCTTTTTGGAACATTCGGTGTGATCATGCTCGCATGCCTCGTTTTCGGATGGAAAGACCATACATGGCGAGAACGATTTGCTGTGAGTCTGATAACAATCTTTTTAGGATTGGGGAGTGGCCTCTGCTGGATCGCTAAAGCACGACTATTAAAAAGAGTTCCTGTGATTTCATCTTATGTCGCCATGGATGATGGCTGCTTTCAGATTTGTGATAGCACGGTTCGCTGTAAAAGCGGATTAGAGCCCCGATTTACAGTGGTAAAACCCGAGTTGAAGATGCGGCCCAATGACCAGACTCGATGCATAAACTGCGGAAGAATCTTCATAAATCATTTAAATCAATCATGTGTCAAAACAGACGATGAGTTGGATGCCGAAGCCTGGGTTCAATATATGAATGCACCATAAAGATGAGGGGATGAGTAAAGAACAATTTTTAACATAAACATTAGATGTAATGAAGAATGATCTTTTAAAAATTTGTTTTATCTTATTTGCTGCCACTATCAACAACCACTTAAACGCTCAGCAGTTTGAACATAAAGAATGTGATAGTGTTTTTCAAACCACAAGAGAGATGATGAATGAACTGGAGGCCTTACTTGGCACTGGCATGCGAGTTCGTCAATTACCATACGAAGCAGATGAAAATGGTGGGTACAGAATAGCCTTAGTGCAGACTCCTGAGTGTAAAGATCCAGAAGGAGTAGATAAGGTGCTTCTTTGGAACCGAGAGGAAGGCCTCGTCCTGACAGTTAAATCGCTGGTCACTCATCGAGATGAGGGAGCGCCATATTATGCCATTACTGCCCTGGTGACAGACGGGCAGCAAGAAGGGGAAGTCTATGTTCAAGACTTACATTTAACCCTTCGGGTCTTCCTTGACGGGGAAGATATCCTAAAGAATCGGACAGGTATCACTTGGAAAACCGTCAAGGGGATGAAGTACAAAGACCTGAAGGGGAACACTTGCGTGTTGGATGGCGATCTGTGAAAGAAGACAATGGGAATAATAAACATTATAATTCACACGAAAAATGAAACGTGTTTTTGACTACTTTTACGAAATTAGCCGCATTCCTCGTCCTTCAAAGCACGAGGAAAAAGTGGTTGTATTCCTTGAAGGGTTTGCCAGAGAGCATGGACTTGTATACAAGACCGATGCCGCAGGAAATGTTCTGCTTTCAAAGCCTGCATCCCCAGGATATGAGTCGCACAGTGGCGTTGTGTTGCAAGCACACATGGATATGGTCTGCGAGGCTGAGACCGACTTCGATTTTCTCACACAACCTATTGAGACTGTCATCGAAGACAACTGGGTGCGCGCAAAGGGAACGACGCTTGGTGCAGATGACGGAATTGGTATGGCCATAGCTATGGCTGCACTCACTGATGACACATTGGAACACGGCCCACTGGAAGCCTTGTTAACACGCGACGAAGAAACTGGTTTGTCGGGTGCCAAGGCTCTCAAACCTGGCTTTTTCACCGGCAGGTATCTCATCAACCTCGATTCGGAAGACGAGGGCGAGATATTCGTGGGCTGTGCTGGCGGAGCAAATACGACTATCCGTTTCGACTATCAGCATGAGGATGTTCCGGCAGGGTACACTGCCATCCGCTTGGTTGTGGACAAGCTGGCCGGGGGGCACTCAGGCGATGACATTAACAAAGGACGTGCCAATGCCATCAAGGCCATCGCCCGTTTTTTGCATCAGATCTGGCAGAGATGCGATGCAAGACTGGTTGACTTGAGGGGCGGCAATCTCCATAATGCGATTCCTCGCCACGCAGAGGCGATCATTTCAGTGCCGGCAGAAGAGAAGGATCGCTTGCTTGGAGAGTTCAATGTATTTGCAACTGAAATCAAGGAAGAGTTCCATGTACAGGAAACAGAAGTGGTATTCCGCTTTGAATCAGTCGAAACTGGCGATACTGCTCAACACAGGGCTATTGAGAAAAGTGTAGCGCATGCACTAATCTGGTCGCTAGAAGCAGTACACAATGGTGTATTAGAGGTGAGTCAGGATATCGTTGGCTTAGTAGAGACGAGTTCTAATCTGGCAAACATCCGCACCAACGAACACGAGATTGAGATTGTGACGAGTCAACGAAGTTCGACGGCAAGTGCTCTGAACTATATCTGTCGGATGATTGCTGCCACGTTTGAACTGGCTGGAGCCATAGTGGAAACTGGGGATGCCTATCCTGGCTGGAAGCCCAACATGAAATCAGAACTCTTAAGAGTTGCTATAGAATGTTACAAGGAGTTGTTCGGAAAGGAACCGCATGTAAGAGCCATCCATGCTGGTTTGGAATGCGGACTATTCACAGAAAAGTATCCAGGACTCGACATGATTAGTATCGGACCTACTCTGCGCGGGGTTCATTCCCCATCTGAAAGCCTATATATCCCCAGTGTGGAGTTGGTGTGGAGGCATCTTGTTTCTATCTTGAAAAATATAAGATAATTGAAGAGATTTTGAACGAAAAAGAAAAACTATCATAAATTCAACTATATGAAACACTTAGTGGTCTTAAGTGGGGCTGGCATCAGTGCTGAATCAGGCCTCTCCACATTCAGAGACCCGAATGGACTCTGGACAAAAGTAGATGTACAAGAACTCGCAAGTATTGCAGGTTTTCGCAAGAACAAGGAGAAGGCCTTGGAGTTTTACAATGCCCGCCGCAAGAACTTGCTAACGGTTGAGCCCAACCATGCACATAAGGTGTTGGCGGCACTAGAGAAGTATTATGATGTAAGCATTATCACTCAGAATGTGGACGACCTCCATGAGAGAGCTGGATCCACAAATGTGCTCCATCTTCATGGAGAATTGAGGAAAGTCACTGGGTCGAACAATCCGAACGACATCAACTGCATTGTGGAAAAGCCTCTTGATGAGCCAATCCAACTTGGCGAGAAGGCTGCAGATGGGTCGCAAATGAGGCCATTTGTCGTTTTCTTTGGCGAGGATGTCCCCAACATGGCAGAAGCACGCAAGATATGCAAGAAGGCTGACATTTTTGTTGTCATTGGAACATCGCTTGTCGTTTATCCCGCAGCCACGTTGATTGAGTCTGTGCCTTGGCGCATCCCTTGCTATATCATAGACCCCGGCGAGTTCTATGAGCAAGACTTGTATGGCTTTGAGCACATCCAGACCACGGCTGTGGCAGGCATTGATATATTGAAAGAAAAACTGGACACTCTTTAAATATGTTAATGAGACATATTCTGCCGCATTTCAACAAAACAAGGCTGACATCGCGACCCGATGTCAGCCTTGTTGATAAGGTTTTGTATTTTGCAAACTAATTATTCTGCTGCAGGAGTTTCTTCTTCTGTTGCAGGAGCCTCTGTGGGTTCTTCTGCTACAGGTGCTTCTTCTGCAGGAGCTTCAGCCTTGGCGGCTTCCTTCTTGGTAGGAGTTGGAGTACCGTCCTCGTTCACTACCTCGAATGGGATAACAACGGAAACCTCGCGATGGAAGTGTGCTACGGCTTCGTAGTTGCCGAGGGTCTTCACACCCTTAATGGATACGAGCTTGCTGTCAATCTCGAGACCCTTCTCTGCCAATGCTGCTGCAACTTCCTTAGGACCTACAGAACCGTAGATGTTGCGGCCCTCAGATACACGAGCCTTGATAGTGAGGGATACGCCCTCGAACTTCTTGGCCTGTGCTTCAGCGTCAGCCTTGATTTTTGCAATTTTGTGAGCGCGCTGCTTCAGTTCCTCGTTGAGCTGCTTGATGGCCTTTGCGGTGGCGAGCACTGCGAGACCCTGAGGAAGAAGATAGTTACGACCATAACCGTCCTTCACTGTGAGGACTTCGTCCTTATAGCCTAAGCCGTGGACATCTTGCTTGAGAATGATTTTCATACTGTCTTACCTCCTATTTTATTATTTCAACAAGTCTGCTACGTATGGAAGGAGTGCGAGGTGGCGTGCACGCTTCACTGCCTGAGCCACACGGCGCTGATACTTCAGTGAAGTGCCTGTGATGCGGCGGGGAAGAATCTTACCCTGCTCGTTGAGGAACTTCTTCAGGAACTCTGGATCTTTGTAGTCGATGTATTTGATACCGCTCTTCTTGAAACGGCAATACTTCTTCTTCTTAACGTCAACTGTGGTTGGAGTTAAGTATCTGATTTCTGATGGTGCTGCCATGATTAAGCCTCCTTCTTGTTACGACGCTTCTCAGCGTATGCTGCTGCGTACTTTTCGTTCTTGACTGTGAGGAAACGGAGCACACGCTCGTCGCGGCGCAGTTGTACCTCGAATTTAGCAATCACTGTAGGGTCGGCTTTAAACTCAACCATCTGGTAGAAACCAGAACCCTTCTTCTGAATGGGATAAGCCAATGTCTTCAAGCCCCAGTTCTCGGTGCTGATGATTTCTGCACCCTTGTCCTTGAGGTAGTTGACAAACTTATCTGCCGCTTCCTTCATCTGAACATCAGACAAAACGGGAGTTAAAATGAAAACGGTTTCGTATTGATTCATAAGATCAATAATGTAAGTTTGATTTGTTAATAAATTGTGTTGTTTGTGCTTCTGTTTATCCAAAAGCGGTGCAAAGGTACGAATAAGTGAGCACATGGCAAAATAAAACAAGTTTTTTTTGTGCCTTGTCGAACGAAAGTACCTTCGGTGGAGCCAAAGTACGAATAAATAATGAATAAAAGGGTACGAAAAGACTTTTTTTAAGCTCTAAACGCAAATTTCTCACGAAAATGTTTCGCCGTTTGAAGAAAAATCCGTTATTTTGTACCTGTTTTTGAATGAATAATTAAAATCGTACATACAATGAAAAATCTTGGAATTATCCTTATCGTATTGGGCGCACTGCTGCTCATCCTGTGTTCATTTGTTCCGTTCATGGGTGACATGGCTGACCAGAATTGGTACACATGGGGTAGTGTTGTTCTTGTTGTTGCAGGTATTTTGACCCATATCTTCATGAACAAGAAGGTAGAGGCTTGATGCCTGTTGAGGTGTAAAAGGGGCGCGGCGAGATATGTGCTGTGTCTGTAAAGAAAAAGCAAAGAGAGACGGGAGGTGTCATGGTTGACATTCCTCCCGTCTCTCTTTGTGTTTAGGCGCAGGGTTGGAGCTGCATCCTATTCATCTGAAGCCTTTTCGTCGGTGATGACGAGCTTGTAGCCCTTGCCGTGCACGTTGATGATTTCCACGTTGGGATCTTCTTTCAAGTGCTTACGCAGTTTGGTGATGTAGACGTCCATAGAACGGGCGTTGAAGTAGTTGTCGTCTATCCAGATGGTTTTCAGGGCATAATCGCGCTGCAGAAGCTCGTTCTGGCGGTTGCTGAGCAGGGTGAGCAGCTCGGCTTCTTTGGTGGTGAGCTTTTCCTGGGTGTCACCCATGGTGAGAAGTTGCTTCTGTGTGTCGAAGGTGAATTTACCAATCTGTCGCACGGTCATGTCCTTGTTCTTCTTGCCACGTACACGGCGCAAGATGGCTTCAATACGGAATACCACCTCTTCCATCGAGAACGGCTTAGTGATGTAGTCGTCAGCACCCAGTTCAAATCCTGCTCTTACATCATCCTTCAGGTTCTTGGCTGTGAGGAACATGAAAGGCATCTCGTAGTTGATTTCCTTGATCTTGCTGGCCAGGGTGAATCCATCCATGCGTGGCATCATCACGTCGAGGATGCAGAGGTTGAAATTCCCTTGCAGGAAGGTCTCAAAACCTTCTTCGCCATCTTGGCAAAGAGTCGTGTTGTAACCTTTAGCCTCCAGGTATTCGCGCAGGAGCATGCCGAGGCTTTCGTCGTCTTCACAAAGAAGGATGTTCACTTCTTCAAGTCTGTTGTCAGTAACCATAATTGTATCAGTTTTTAGTTTGTTAATAATATCGTTGTTTGATCGTCGATGGGCGTGAGATGTGTCCCTCGTCTTTAATCGTTCTTCAGTTTGATGATAAACTTTGTGCCGATGCCTAGTTCGCTCTCGGCGTTGATAGTGCCCTTGTGGTCTTTCACAATCTTATGCACGTAGGCCAGTCCGAGTCCAAAGCCTTTCACATCGTGCAGGTTGCCTGTGTGCACACGGTAGAATTTCTCGAAGATGCGCTTCAGGTCTTCTTTTTTCATGCCGATGCCATTGTCTTTGATGGAGATGCACAGGTGGCCTGGTTCGTTCCATGTCTCCACCGTTAGCTCGAGGTCGGCATCTTTTCTGCGGTACTTCACGGCATTGTCCATCAGGTTGAAGATGACGTTGGTGAAGTGCATGTCGTCCACACAGATGCTTGGGTCGGTGGCATTGAGGTTGGTGATGATTTTACCTCCATTCTTTTCCACTTTCAGGGCGAACGTGTGGGTCACTCCAGCTATCAGTTCGTTGATGTCCACTTCTTTCATGTGCAGGTTGGCACGTTGGTTCTCGTACATGGACATTTGCAGCACTTTCTCCACTTGGAACCGGAGCCGTTTGGTCTCGTCGATGATGGTCGAGGTCAGTCTCTGCATCAGGGGTGGTGTTTTCTTCACGGAGTCGTCTCCCAGCATCTGTGCCGCCAGCGAGATGGATGATATGGGCGTTTTGAACTCGTGGGTCATATTGTTGATGAAGTCGTTCTTCAGTTCTGTCAGTTTCTTCTGCCTGAATACCAGCACCAGTGTGACGATGAAAGTGATGAGCAGAATGAGTGTGAAGATGAGCGATGGCATCATGAACCAGAAAGAGCGCCAAATGTACTTGCCGAGGTCGGGGAAATGCACTTTCAGAATGCCGCTACGTTGCACGGGGTCGTTCTTGAAGAGTGTCTCGGTGAAAGTCCGTTCGCTACCCGTAGCATCGTAGTCAGCACACTGATAGACAGGTTGCCCGTTGCTCGTGCTCACTGTGAAGTGGTATGGAATATTGATACCGTTGTTGCTCAGCTGTGTCTTTAGAATCTGGTCTAACTCCACAAAGTCAATGCGTTCTGATAGGGGACGGTCGCTGGCCGTGTAGAGGATGCTGTAGATGACTTCTTCCACGAGGTTCTTCTCTGTCGCATAGCGCATGGCCATGATTTCCTGCAGTGAGCGCTGGCGGTCGGTGTTTCCGCCCATCTTTCTGGTGAAGTATTTGTCAGAGAGGTTGGTGCTGGCTGTTGTTTCACGTGAAGTGAACACGCTACCGTCTTTGGCAATCACTTGGTGTGTGCGTTGAATCACCGATGAATCAGTGCTGGCATACACCGAGTCGGTGGCGGTGGCGATGCCGTTCAGAGCCTCCGATCCCTGCTCCAGATAGCGTTTCGCCTCCGACAGCTCCAGTTGGTGTGCTGTCTCATAGAGGCTGCGGCGAACCGACTCATCGAAGTGCTCGTGCCGTAGGGAACTGATCTCTTCGATGTACCGCATCTGTAGAATCAGCAGGCTGGTGAAAGAGACCCCCATCACGATGGCCAGAACTATGATAGTTGATTTTTTCATTCCATGTTGATTTTTACTTCGCAAATTTAGTTTAAATCTTAAAATTGGAACAAACTTATTAACAGATAAAAGTGTTTTGAGTTTAAAATATTTTTATATATTAACCAATTTTGCACTTTTAGTTGTTGATATTACAAGTAATATACAAAAAGATAGGGCACTACTTCGGAAATATTGTTGTATACAAAAAAAGGACACACCTTTCGGCATGTCCTTTGGGGAGAAAGGGTGACCTCACTTGATAAGAGTCGGTGGGTCACTCTTGGATGTTTCCAAATTATTCTTCGTCCTTGCTCTGTTCCTCGAATTCCTTCATCAGTTTCTGCTGGATGTCGGTAGGAACGAGTTCGTAGGACGCAAACTTCATGATGAAACTGGCTCGGCCACCAGTGATGGAACTGAGAGTGGTGGAGTAACTGGAGAGGCTCTTCAGAGGCACCTTGGCAATCAGTTTCTCGTAACCATTCTCGCTTTCACTGCCAATAATCATGCCACGACGGCCTTGGAGGTCGGACATCACGTCGCCCATCTTGTCGCCTGGTACGAACACTTCCACATCGTAGATTGGCTCCAACAACTTCGGGCCTGCTTCCTTGAACGCGTCAGAGAAGGCATGGCGACCAGCCAACATGAATGAAAGTTCATTAGAGTCAACTGGGTGCATCTTTCCATCGTATACGACAACGCGTACGTCGCGAGCATACGAACCAGTCAGTGGACCTTGTTCCATGCGACTCATGATACCCTTGAGGATCGCTGGCATGAAACGGGTGTCGATAGCACCGCCCACCACAGAGTTGATGAACACAAGTTTTCCGCCCCATTCAAGGTCAACCTCTTCCTTGCTCTTGGCGTTGATTTTGAACTCCTGATTGCCAAACTTGTAGCTTGTTGGGTCAGGCATACCGTCGTAATATGGTTCCACGATGAGGTGCACTTCACCAAACTGACCGGCACCACCAGATTGCTTCTTGTGACGATAGTCGGCACGTGCAGCCTTAGTGATAGTTTCGCGATATGGAATCTTGGGCTCCTCGAAACGGATGCCAATCTTTTCGTTGTTCTCCATACGCCATTTCAGTGTGCGGAGGTGGAATTCGCCCTGACCTTTGACGAGGGTTTGTTTCAATTCCTTTGACTGTTCCAAAATCCAAGTTGGATCTTCTTGAGCCATCTTCTGGATGGCTGCCACCATCTTTTCGGTGTCACCCTCGTTTTCAGCCTTGACTGCACGGATGTATTTGGGATCAGGATACTTCACGAAGTTGAAGCGGTTCTCGCAATCTTTGCCTGCCAATGTGTTGCCTGTGCGAACATCTTTCAGCTTTACAGTACAACCGATATCGCCAGCCACCAGTTCTTCCACCTTGATGCGGTTGGCACCAGCACAGCAGAACAGCTGAGCCATACGTTCCTTCGAACCGCGGTCTGTATTGGTCAGGTCATCGCCTTCGTGTACCTTACCGGACATCACCTTGAAGTACTGAACGCCACCAATGTGTGGTTCGTTGGCAGTCTTGAAGAAATAGAGTGAAGCAGGAGCGTTGGGGTCTGGCTTCACCTCTTCACCACGTGTGTTGTGTACTTGAGGCATCTCGTCAACGAATGGAACCACGTTGCCGAGGAATTCCATCAGACGGCGCACGCCCATGTCCTTGGTGGCACAAACACAGAACACGGGGAACATGCTTCGTGTTGCCAATCCTCTGCGGATGCCCAAACGGAGTTCGTCTTCTGTCAAAGCTTCAGTCTCAAAGAACTTCTCCATCAGTTCTTCGTCGTTCTCGGCGGCAGCCTCCACGAGAGCACGGTGCATCTCCATGGCTTTGTCCATCTCTTCTGCAGGAATGTCCTCAATGATGGGAGCGCCACCTTCGGGCTTCCATGAGTATTTCTTCATCAGCAACACGTCGATGAGGCTGTTGAAGTCAGGACCTTCGTTCAGTGGATACTGGATAGGTATCACCTTGGGGCCGTAGATTCCGATCAGGCTGTCAAGCACTTGGTGATAGTCGCACTTGTCAGAGTCGAGCTGGTTCACCAGGAAAATGACGGGTTTGCCCAGTTTCTCGGTGTAGCGGAAGTGGTTCTGTGTACCTACTTCTGGACCATACTGGCCGTTGATAAGCAACAGGGCCGTGTCGGTCACATGCAGGGCTGTCATGGCTGCACCCACGAAATCGTCTGCTCCAGGGCAGTCGATAATGTTGAGTTTCTTACCATTCCATTCCACATGGAAAACCGTAGAGAAGACACTGTAGCCATACTCTTGTTCCACTGGGAAATAGTCGCTCACGGTGTTCTTGGCTGTGATACGACCACGGCGGCTAATGATGCCAGCCTCATACAGGAGTGCTTCGGTAAGAGTGGTCTTACCGGCACCGTCATTGCCAAGCAAGGCAATGTTTTTGATTTCGTTCGTCTGGTAGACTTTCATAGGTTAGGTTAGTTTTTATGATTAAGTTTTGATTTGATTTTTCAAAAAACGGCATAAAATTACTGCTTTTTCCTAAAATGAAGAAACTTTTGAACAAGAAAATCCCCTTTTAGGCTTAAAAAAACGCTTTTCTTTGCAAAAATAACAGAAATCTAATTTCTAATTCCTAATTATCCCCTATCTTTGTATGAGTCATGGCAGGTGTTTATGTTCATATTCCCTTCTGCAAGTCACGTTGTATCTATTGCGGATTCTTCTCCACCACATCGTTGGAGATGCGCTCCTTGTATGTCAACAAGGTGATAGAAGAACTGGAGTGCCGTCGTGATTTCTTGAAGGGTGAGGATGTGGACACCATCTATTTCGGGGGGGGCACGCCTTCTCTGTTGTCCGTTGGTGAGGTGGAACGCCTGCTTTCTGCTATATATAGTATATATAATGTACGCGCGAATGCAGAGATTACGCTGGAAGGGAATCCTGACGATTTAACCCTACCGGTGTTGCGCGACCTGTATGGGCTGGGTGTCAACCGTCTCAGCATGGGCGTTCAGACGTTTAGTGACCGAAGGCTACAGTTCCTCAACCGTCGCCACACAGCCATGCAGGCTATTGCAGCGGTTGAGCATGCTATGCAGGCGGGTTTTGACAATGTGAGCATTGACTTGATGTTTGGTTTCCCAAGTCAGACCTTGTCAGAGTGGCTGGAAGATGTGCAGCGGGCGCTCACACTGCATGTGCAGCACCTCTCTGCTTATACACTCATGTACGAAGAGGGAACTTTGCTGGAAAGTATGTTGGATGCTGGCAAAGTGCAGGAGATAGACGATGTGCTTTCATTGCAGATGTACGAGCGTCTATTGGATGTGTTGGATGCGGCAGGGTATCGTCACTACGAAATCAGCAATTTTTCGTTTCCGGGGATGGAATCGCGTCACAACTCCAGCTATTGGCATGGCATTCCTTATCTAGGGGTTGGGGCAGGAGCGCATTCCTATGATGGACAGAACCGTTATTACCACTCTGATTCCTTGCAAGATTATTGGGACGGAAAACCGCTTGTGGAGGAACGGCTCACGGAAGATGAACGTTATGATGAGTTTGTCTTTACGGGTTTGCGAACGGCTGAGGGCATCCGTCTTGATGCATTGAAACGTCGTTTCGGTCAGCAACGTTTGACGTATTGTATGAAAAACGCTCAATCCCATATTGAACAGGGGCGTTTGGTGCTTGAAGGAGAGTCATTGCGACTCTCTCGCCGGGGGCTTTTTGTGTCCAATGATGTGATGTCCGATCTGATGATTGGCTGATGCGTGTTGTTGTGTACTTTTTTCCTTGTGTACGTACACAATTGGACTAAAATGCCATAAAATTGTGCGTTATATCCCCAAAAATAATCTTTTTTTGCAAAAAATGGAAAAAAAAAGACTTTTGAAGAATATCGTATCTTAAAAGTCC
Organism: Bacteroidaceae bacterium; assembly: GCA_017448965.1. Taxonomy (GTDB): domain Bacteria; phylum Bacteroidota; class Bacteroidia; order Bacteroidales; family Bacteroidaceae; genus Minthosoma. The sequence goes on from JAFSKK010000063.1 coordinate 213,448, forward strand.
GTAACTTTGCATCGGTTTTGAAAGCAAATTGATTGTTTAACAAATTAAAAGTAAAAGAAAATTATGAAGAAGTTGGTTTTCGCAGCTGTTGCTGCTATCGCTCTCACAGCATCTGTATCTTTCGTTTCTTGCAACGAGACTAAGACTACTGCTCTTGATTCAATCGCTGACGCTATTGATTCTGTTGCTGCTGTAGTTGACTCTGCTGCTGAGGTTGTTGACTCTGCTGCTGCAGTTGTTGACTCTGCTGCTGCTGTTGTTGAATAATTCAGCGCGCAACATTGGGGTAAAAACCCAACAGAGAATTGAACCTGCTAGACATCCGTCTTGCAGGTTTTTTTGTGCTCATAGGTCTGTAGTCCTCAATGGGAAACAAATTAAAAACCCTGCTCTTTCTGGTTCGCCGGAAAGAGCAGGGTTTTTTGATGAAAAACAATCAGCATTATGATGCCATGCTGATGCCACGTTCGAAAGCCATGTGGCGCAGGTTGAGAATGGCGTAGCGCATACGTCCAAGGGCTGTGTTGATGCTGCAGTTGGTCTTTTGGGCAATCTCCTTAAAGGAAAGTTCGTCGTAAACACGCATGAGCAGCACCTCACGTTGTGGCTCAGGCAGCAGGGCGATAAGTCCCTTCACTTCTGCTAAGGTCTGTTGGTCAATCATTTCCTGTTCACGGTTCTCGTTCACCGCCAAGTCAGCGTTGTTGAACAGGTCGATTTCTGATTCATCATTGGAGATGATACGGTCACTGGGCGATGTGCGGTAGTGGTCTATCAGGTGATTGTGTACAATGCGCATCATCCAAGATGCGAACTTGCCGTTTTCGGCATATTGTCCGTTCTTGATGCGTACCACCATTTTGACGAAGACATCTTGGAAGAGGTCTTCGGCAAGTTCTTGGTTTTTGACTGAGAAAAGGAGATAGGAAAAAACCTTACTCTCGTAACGCTTCAGCAGTGTGTCGAATGCGTTATTATTGCCTTCTTGGAACATACTAACTAATTGCTCGTCAGTAAGTTCATACAAATTCTTCATTATGCTTTTGTTTTTGTTTTAGCGTAATGTTTTCTCGATAGGCAGTATATTTTAGAGAGTTATTATTAAGTTTTTTTGTGATTTACGCTTGCAAAGTAACATCTTTTATTTGAAAGATGCAAATTTTTTACACAAAAAGTGCATTTTCCTCCATTTTTAGTCCTCTGAGCAAGTCTGTTACAGGCATTTTTTTCTTTCCTTCCATCTGTATTGTCTTGACCAGAAGCTGTCCGTCAGAAGTGGTGACCTTCAGATAGGTCTTCCCGTCTGTGAGGATGCTTCCTGCAGTTGAAGCGGCGTTTTCTGGATGCTTCTCGTCAGCAAGACATTTCTCAGCCTCATATATTTTCACCGACTTGCCATTGAACGTAGTCCATGCAGCGGGGTAGGGGGAAAGTCCGCGGATGAAGTCGTAGATACGTTTGGTGGGTTGGTTCCAGTCGATGCGGCACGTTTCGCGGAAGATTTTGGGAGCGGGGGTAAGCGGCACGTCTTTAAAGTCATCCTGTGGAACAGAGGTGACAGTGCCGGCGATGATGTTATCGACCGTTTCAGTGACGAGTTGGCCACTCAGCATCATCAGTTTGTCGTGCACCACTTCCACATTGTCAGTGTCGGCAATGGGGATGCGCACCTGTTGGATGATGTCACCCGTATCAATCTCGTGCTTGAGGAAGAAAGTGGTGATGCCTGTTTCTGTTTCGCCATTGATGACAGCCCAGTTGATGGGAGCCGCTCCTCGATATTTCGGCAGAAGGCTGGCATGGGCATTGAAAGTTCCAAGGGGCGGCATGCTCCAAACGACCTCTGGCAACATACGGAAAGCTACAACGATTTGCAGGTCAGCTTTCAGGGCTCGTAATTCCTCGATGAACGCAGGGTCTTTGAGTTTCTCTGGCTGTAACACTTTCAGCCCATGTTCTACGGCATACTGTTTGACAGGACTGGGTTGCAGCACACTGCCGTGCCGTCCTATGGGTTTGTCGGGCATGGTGATGACAGCCACGACGTTGTAGCCACCTTCGACAAGGGCGCGTAGGCTCTCCACGGCAAAGTCGGGGGTGCCCATATAGATAATTCTCAACTCTTCTTTACTCATTTTTCGCGTGGGGTGCTTATTCTTGACTGAATTTGATGAGGGTCTCACGGTAGCTGGTGAACAGTCCCGAACGTGAGACGAATCCGATGTATAGATTGTTTTCATCGACCACGGGAAGGTTCCATGCCTTGGTTTCCTTGAACTTTTGGATGGCGACCTTGGGGGAGTCGTTGACCATCAACACGGCGGGTGGTTCTTTCATGAAATGTCCGGCAGTGTACTGGCGGTAGAGTTCTGGACGGAACATATAGAGACGCACCGAATCGAGCGACACCACACCCAGCAGTTTGTTGCTGGGATCCACCACTGGGAAAATGTTGCGGTGTGACTTGGCGATGATGGCAATGAACTTGCTGAACGGCATGTTGGGTGTGACCGTCTTATAGTCCCGTTCGATGAGTGACTCAAGGTTGAGCACCGTGAGGATGGCACTGTCCTTATCGTGTGTCAGCAGTTGCCCACGGCGTGCCAGTCGCATGGCATAGATGCTGTGAGGCTCAAAGATGTTGATGGTCAGGTAGGATACAACCGACACAATCATCAGTGGCACAAACAAGTCATAGCCACCAGTGAGTTCGGCAATGAGGAAGATGCCCGTGAGGGGGGCATGCATCACGCCTGACATAAGGCCAGCCATGCCGTATAGGCCGCAGTTCTTCGGGGAGACATAGCCGGCGTCACCCATGGCGAGCCCCAATCCCATATCCCACAGATGGGCGAACAGGAATCCTGCAATGCAGCCTAGGAAGAGGCTGGGGGCAAACACACCGCCACATCCGCCTCCACCGTTCGTGGCGGTGGTGGCAAATACCTTGAAGATGAGCACTAACCCAAGGTAGATGAGCAAGTTGCTTTCGTTGTGATAGAAAAGGGTGTTGTGCATGATTTCCCGTTCGGAGGCTTCATTGATGAGTTGGTTGATGACATCATAGCCTTCGCCGTACATGACCGGGAAGAAATAGATGAGCACACCCAGCACAACAGCACCGAGCAGGAATTTATAATGTTTTTTCTTGATGCGTCCAAAGATGCCCTCAAACCAGTTCATGGCGCGGGTGAAGTAGAGGCTTACGAGTCCACAGGCGATGCCCAGCAAGATGCAGCCGGGAATGATGTCGATGGTGAAGGCCTTGCTGAGGTTGAAGTCGAATAATGGCTCTGTGCCATAGAAGGCGTATGAAACACATACCGAGGTGATGCTTGCAACGAGCAAAGGAAGCAATGAGGAGAAACTCAGGTCGAGCATCAGCACTTCAAGTACGAACACCAGACCCGCAATGGGTGCTTTGAACACGCCCGACACGGCTCCTGCCGCACCACAACCGACCAGAAGCATTAAGGTTTTGGGTGGCAAATGAAAACGCTTGCCCCAATCAGATCCCCATGCCGCACCAGTCAGAACAATTGGTGCCTCGGCTCCCACAGAACCACCAAAGCCGATGGTGATGGCGCTGGCAATGACGCTTGACCAGCGATTGTGTGATTTGATGCGGCTACGGCCTCTCGACATGGCATAGAGAATCTTGGTCACACCGTGACTGATGTCGCCACGCACAATGTAGTTGACAAATAGCAGGGACAGCAAGATGCCGACGGCAGGGAAGACGAGGTAGAGCAGGTTCATGTTGTCGGTCGCAAAGCCTGATGTGAGCAGGTGCTTGATTTCCTCAATCAGCCACTTCAGGACAAAGGCTGTCAGTCCTGTGCATACACCTACCATCAAACTGATCATCAGAACGATTTGTCGTTCTGTATGGTCGCCTTTCAGCCATTCGGTGATGGCATTGAAAAGTTTGATTTCCCTGCGTCTTATGCCTATGATGTTCATACGTTATTCCCTGATAATGGTGAACTGTCCGTTGCTGTTCATTTTGATGATGCTGCTGGGCTTGTGCTTCTCGCGGCTCTGCCTGCTATACTTCACCACATAGTCCACTGCATTCTTGATTTCGTCACTGATCTCATCAAATGTCCGTGGAGTGGGTTCGCCGCTGATGTTGGCACTTGTGCTGACGATAGCTTTCTGGAAGCGGAAACAAAGTTCCTTGCTGAATTCCTCCTTTGTGATGCGTAAGCCCGCACTGCCATCCTCGGCAATCACGTTGGGAGCCAGCCCTGTTACGTTGTCAAAGATGACGGTGAGCGGTTTTTCGCTCAGTTCTATCATGTCCCAAGTCACATCTGCCACGTTCCTCACATAGCGTTGCAGACGCACATCGCTGTCCACCAGGCAGATGAGCGCCTTACTGTCTTCTCGGCGTTTGATGGCATACACCTTCTTCACGGCTTCCTCGTTGGTGGCATCGCAGCCGATGCCCCAAACGGTGTCGGTCGGGTAGAGGATGACACCGCCAGCCTTCATCACTTCAATGGCTTTCTTTACTTCGTCTTGTAACATCTGACTTCAATTTTTCTTTTTTCAATTCTAAAACTCGCTGGTGAAGTGGAACTTGATGTGCTTGAAATCCTGTTGAGCCATCTGCAGCACATAGTTAGAGTCGGCCAGGAAAACGTCTCGTCCTTCCTTGTCCTTTGCCATATACTGATATTTCCGTTTCTTGAAAGCATCGAGTTCGGCCTCGTCATCGCTCTCAATCCAGCAGGCTTTATAGAGACTCACGGGTTCCCATTTGCACTTAGCGTTGTATTCGTTCTCCAGTCGGTACTGGATGACCTCAAACTGGAGTTGCCCCACTGTGCCGATAATCTTACGGTTGTTGAATTGGTTGACAAACAGCTGTGCCACACCCTCGTCCATCAACTGATTGATGCCTTTCTCCAACTGCTTCGTCTTCATGGGGTCAGCATTTTCGATGTATTTGAACATCTCAGGTGAGAAACTTGGCAATCCCTTGAAGTGCAACTGTTCACCTTCCGTCAGCGTGTCACCAATCTTGAAGATGCCATTGTCGGGCAGACCTACGATGTCGCCAGGATAGGCTTCGTCGATGGTGCTCTTCCGTTGTGCCATGAACTGTGTGGGGCTTGAGAAGCGAACTGTCTTTCCGTTCCTCACGTGCAGATAGGGTGCATTCCTCACAAACTTTCCTGAGCACACCTTGCAGAATGCCGTACAGGAGCGGTGGTTGGGGTCGATGTTGGCCGTGATCTTGAAGATGAAACCTGTGAATTTGGGTTCTTCGGGTTGCACCATACGTTCCTCAGCCGTTGTGGGTCGAGGGTTGGGGGCAATCTCCACGAAACAGTCCAACAGTTCCTGCACACCGAAGTTGTTCAATGCCGAACCGAAGAAAACGGGTGCCACTTCTGCCTCCAGATAGGTGTTCACGTCAAACGTATCATACACACCATCTATCATTTCGAGGTCTTCTCTCAACTTTTCCGCATCCTCTTCTCCCACACGTTCATCCAGTTCCTTCGAGTGGATGTCCACGTTCACCTTCTCCGTCACCATCTGCTTGTTGGGGGTGAAGAGGTTCAGGTTTTCTTCATAGATATTATAAACACCCTTGAATCGTGCACCCTGATTGATGGGCCATGACAAGGGGCGAACCTTGATCTGCAACTCGCTCTCCACCTCGTCCAGCAGGTCGAAGGGGTCTTTGCCTTCGCGGTCCATCTTGTTGATGAACACGATGACAGGGGTTTTCCTCATGCGGCACACGGTCATCAGTTTCCTTGTCTGTGCCTCCACACCCTTGGCTCCGTCAATCACGATGATGGCAGAATCCACAGCCGTCAACGTTCTGAACGTGTCTTCCGCAAAGTCTTGGTGACCGGGTGTGTCGAGGATGTTCACCTTATAGGGCGGCTGGTTCTGATCTACATGAGGTGGCAGATAGTCAAACTCCATCACCGAGGTGCTCACAGAGATACCACGCTGCTTCTCAATCTCCATCCAGTCGGAGGTGGCAGTCTTCTTTATCTTGTTGCTTTTCACCGCACCAGCCACCTGAATCTGACCGCCAAACAGCAGCAGTTTCTCCGTCAGGGTTGTCTTACCAGCATCAGGGTGCGAGATGATTGCAAATGTTCTTCTTCTTTCTATTTCGTTCATTGGCTATAGTTTACTGATACATTCGCGCAGAGAGTCTTCCCAGTACGGAATCTCAATGCCGTATGTATTCTTGATTTTCGTTTTGTCCAGCACCGAGTAGTGGGGGCGTGCTGCTGGAGTGGGGTACTCCTCTGTGTGCAGCGGCTTCACGTGACAAGTGTTGATGCCAGCAATGCGGTGGATGGCCTTAGTGAAGTCATACCATGAGATGACACCCTCGTTGCTGAAGTGATAGATGCCAGGCACGATGCCCTTGTTGATGGCTACAAAGATGGCCACTGCCAAGTCGCGGGCATACGTGGGTGTGCCCACTTGGTCGAAGATAACACCCAGTTCGGGCTTCTCCTTACCCAGACGAATCATCGTCTTCACGAAATTGTTGCCAAAGGTGGAGTAGAGCCAAGCCGTGCGGATGATGAGGTACTGCTGGCAGTTGGCTTTCACACTTTCTTCACCTGCCAGTTTGGTGCGTCCATACACCGAGTTGGGACATGTGGGCAGTTCCTCAGTCACAGGTTTGTGGCTCGTGCCGTCAAACACATAGTCGGTGCTAATCTGTACCATGCTTCCGCCTCGTTTGCCTACCGCCTTGGCCAGATAGCCAGGGGCGATGTTGTTCAGCAGATTGCAAAACTCTTCATTGCTTTCAGCCTTGTCCACAGCGGTGAAGGCAGCGCAGTTCACGATGCAGTCAATCTTGTTCTCATTCACGAAAGCCTCCACATCCGCTTCGTTCGTGATGTCCAGTTTCTGCGCCTTCGAGCCTTCGGGAATCACCACATCCGTGAAGAAATACTGGTGCTGTGGGTTCTCTTTTGCCAGCAACTGCATCTCATTGCCGAGTTGCCCGTTGCATCCTGTCACTAAAATGTTCATATCTAACTATTCCTTTTTTTGATTGTTCAATTCTCAACTGTCCACCTCAATTCTCAACTAAAACTCCACCTCTCCGGCCTTGTCTTTCTTGTAGTAGTCGCTGAGCATGCCGATGAACTTGGCAATGTTGTCGATGGCCGTTGCCGTTTCTGCCGAGATGTCTTTTTTCTGCATTCTCAGCAGCATGGTGCCATAGAGGGCGTCAAAGCAGTTCTCAATCTCGTTCTTTTCTTGACTCTCGGCACTTTTCGACCTCAGTTCCACGATAAATGGCAGGGCCTTGTAGTAGGCGGCTGAGTAGAACGGGTGCTTGCTCGATTTCAGCAATTGTGTATGCAGGTCAGTCAACAAAATGATGATATTTTTGTTGATTTGCAGATGCCCCTTCTGCACCACTCCTTCCTCACGCATCATCTGGATGAGGCTTTCATACCATCCCTTCAGTGCTTCACCTTTCTCGGCATCAAGGCCAAACTGCGGAATGTACTCCACAGCCATCCGCTCTGCATCCAATCCGTAGGCTCGCAGCGTGTCTTCCACTTGCCACATGTACAGTAGGTACTCTGCTATATTCTTCTTTTTCAGTTGCTCTGCTATAAACACCTTCTTGATTGACGATTTGAAGATTTACAATTATATAGTATCCTTTTTTACTCAAACAGTTCAAATCCGGGGTCGTTGCCGAAGGGGATGTAGTGGAACGTATGTCCCGTCAGCGCATACACAATCATGATGGCACTCACCACCATCACGATGATACCGATGATGCGGTTGATGCGCCAGATGACTTGCGTGCTGAATCTTTCCCTCACTTTGTCTACCAGCCAGGTCAGCGCATACCACCAGCACAGGGCACCTACCACAATGAACACATAGCCCATCGTTTGTGCAATCCAGTTGCCAGCCAAGATAAAAGTGAACTGGCCGTATAGTGCCACGAAAAGCAGGATGATCAGCGGGTTCGACACCGTGATGAGGAATCCTGAAATCATGAAACCGTCCAGTTTGTGCTTGGTCTTCACGGGGGATTCTCTGTCCATCACTTTCTGCTTGGGGATGCTTCTGAATGTGTAGATGCCAAAGGCGAATAGCAGCACTGAACCTATCACCTTAATCCACAATGCGATGATGGGGTCTTCGATGATGTCCACCACCAGATACATGAAATAGCCCGTGATGATGGCATAGATGATATCGCTGATGCTGGCTCCAATGCCTGTGGCAAAACCTTCCCAACGTCCTTTGTTCAAGGTGCGCTGAACGGTCAAGATGCCGACGGGACCCATGGGAGCCGATGCCAGCACACCAATCAAGAAACCTTTCATCATTTCCTCAAACACACCCACATTCTGCATCCAGTCTTGGAAGTTCAGTTCGGGTATCTGGGGGATTGTTTGTAATATCATAGATATGCAGTTCTTTCCGTTTGAAAGTGCAAAGGTACGCATTTCTCTCGAATAATCATGCGATTCCCTCGGATTTATTGCATTCGACGTACCTCAGCATGCCCAAGCACTCTCGCTACAGATGGAACGGAAGCACCTCGCTTGTGCCTGCGAAATTGTAACACATTGCCATAAAAAAATGTTACACTTGTAACATTGTCAGTGTTACAGGCGTAACAGTGCTTGTGTTACAAGTGTAACACTGCGTGTGTTACATCTGTAACAAAAAGGCATGTGAAATTACTTGATTGTGTTTAACCAGGCACTCAGTTCGGAGAGCATTTCCTTGTGGTACTTGAAGTTCTCGCGGCATCCCCATCCGTGACCGCCTGAAGGGTAGATATGCATGGTCGCCTTGATGCCCTGCTGCTTGAGGGCAAGGTAGTAGTTCACGCTGTTTTGCGATGGTACAACCCTGTCATCGTCACTCAGCAGCATGATGGCAGGAGGAGTTTGGCTAGTCACCTGCTGCTCATTGCTGTAGAGGACAACTTGCTCCTGTGTGGCTTGTTCGCCGATGAGTCCGTGTCGGCTGCCTTTGTGCGTGTATTGATAGTCGAACGTCACCACTGGATAGAAGAGAATCTGGAAGGCAGGGACGGTGAGCGTGTCGCTGTGGGTGGCCACCGTCGAGGCCAGATGCCCGCCTGCTGATGAGCCCATGATGCCCACCTTTTTCGGGTCGATGTTCCACTTCTGCGCATTCTCCCTCACCAGCCGCAGAGCCTCCTTGGCGTCGCTGATAGGTACATCGGCATTGGCATGCGGCATGCGGTATTTCAGCACGATGAGGGCGATACCCCTTTCGTTGAAGAAAGGTGCCCAGTCATAGCCCTCATGCCCCGTGGCCAGATGGCTGTAGCCGCCACCCGGGCAGCACACCACAGCTCTGCCTGTTGCTTTATCAGCCTCAGGCAGAAACACTCGGATGGAGGGTTTGAAGTTCTGTTTGGAGTCGTTGTATGGCTGCGTCCGGTCAATGCCGTTGCTGTTCGGCAGACCGTTAGGCCACAAGTCGATGTCGAATGCAGGCAGTTGCGCCTGTGCCATGAAGGCGCTGAGGATGCTGAACATAAAGAATAACAGTTTTTTCATTGTTTTTGATAGTTTTGGTGTAAGAATCTCTGCGGCAAAGGTACGTCTTTCTTTTCAAACAATCGGTGGCTTCTTCCCTAAAATGTAAGGAAAAGATGGTGTGATGCGTCAGATTCAACCCCCAAAAGCAAGAAAAGAGGATGAAAATGAATGCACGGAAACAAAAAGGGAAGCAAATCTATAGGTTATACTCGAATAAATCCCTATCTTTGCAAAAAGATTCGATTATAATAGATTATTCCTTCATTTATAAAAACACTTGTAGTGAGGGTGTCAGACATGTGCAAGCCTGGCTGTTGCATGAGATTCTCTAGGAACAGAAGGGACGGAACCTCGGAGGCATGGCTGGCAGGAACAAAAAGAATAGAGGGTGTGTCAAAATAGGCACATCCTCTTTTTTTATCGCAAAGCCCCGACTTTCTCAAGCCAGGGCTTTGTTATGTCGTAAAAATGTTGTACCTTTACGACATCAAAATCAATGTTATGCAAAGATACCACTTTCGCC
>JAFSKK010000064.1 GCA_017448965.1 Bacteroidaceae bacterium
GCGTCGCAAAAGATTGTCTTGCGGGACGACAATGTCATACAAGCCACTATATTCACTCAATGCAAACTCGTGTTCCTGAGACAGCATAACCTTTACGTTTTATGCCATAAAGGTACAAAAAAATCTGCACATAGCCAAATTTTTAGTGACTATGTGCAGAGATGAAGTGTCAAAAAGATGCTAACGGGACTTTTTCAGTGCCCTTCAAATCTAGCGTGTCCTTTTTGTTGCATGTATCACCGCTTATTTCACAGGTGATATAATATAAGTATATGTGTAGTCCTGATATGGCATCTGGTACTCTTGACGTGGCCATGCGCCCCAAGAGTTTACGCAGCCAACGCCCATCGAACGGGAAGCAATGTGGAGGTCTGTGAATGGACGTTCCATGAGGTCACCGCTATGCCATTGTGCCTTGTGGCGTGAAGGCTGCAGGTCATCTTCTGTGTAGTTGAGGGCTTGCATTTCGAGTGGTTCTGTACCTTCAAACTTGAGTCCCTTACCGGCGTTGTTAGTGATGGTCCAATAACGCACACCAGTCTTGGTGCCATTCTCCTGTGGACGAACATATCCCCAGAACTGCTCAGCAACAGTTTGTTTCCAAATGCCGAGATGCTGGCTATTGTTACGGTCGATGTAGTTCTCGTGAGGGCCCTTGCCGTAATATTCAATCTGCGAGAACTCCTTAGGCATCTGCATCTGCATGCCATAACGCAACAACTGTGGTGCAACCAGACGACCTCTGTCATCCTTGCGAGCCTTATATTCAGGACTCACTGTCAGGTCTTGCTTCACCACCAGTTTACCTGCAGGAGTCATGGTGTAGGTGAGTTTCACACTGGCCTGAACTGACTCGATGTTGTATTCAGCAGTCACCACATAGTTGACTCCGTCCTTCTTGATGTCGAAACTCTTCTTCTGCAGATGAGGATGCTGCCAAGCAGAAAGACGATTCTGCATCCCGGCACCAAAGTCGTTGTCGGTGGCTGCACGCCAGAAGTCAGGAGTGAGTTGTGCATCATCAGTCATCATCGGAATGTCATCCACATCAATGTATGCCACATAACCAGAGTTTTTGTCGAAGGTCACCTTGACACCATTAGCAGAAAGCACGGCAAAGATGGCACGGTCATCGAGAGAAACAGATGCTGGAGCAGCCTTGGCTTTCTTGTCAGCAACAGGTTGTGCTGTGATCGCCTCGACAGTTGGGAATGCGTATGGCGTCAGTTCGAACTGATCGTGTGCAATAACTGTTTGAGCCTTCAGAAGAGGTTCGTCTTGCAGCACGGCAAAGCTTACATTCAAGAGAATTTCCTGACCCTTATACGCTTCTTTATTCAGAATGTCGGGCAATACATTAAGTGTCACAACACCTTTTGACTGCGGTTGGATATTGAACTCATCAATGGTTTGAGCACCAGAAGCAGCCTTCACTCCATTTGCCCAAATATCATAGTACATGATGACGTTCTTCAAAGGCTTGAAGAAGTTCTCATTGTAAATCTCAATTTCACCCTTCTGGGCATCCTTCACGGTAGCCCAAATGTTCTGATAGTAATACTGAATCTCATACGCATGAGGATTCGGAACACGGTCAGGATTGATGACACCGTTGCAGTTGAAGTTGTTGTCAGATGCAGGGAAACGACCGTAGTCACCACCATAGGTCCAGATGGGCTTGCCAGTTACTTTGCTCTTGCCACGAAGACCTTGGTCTATGAAGTCCCAAATATAGCCACCTTGATAGTTGGGAAGACGACGAATCATGTCCCAATACTCCTTGAAGCCACCACCTGAATTTCCCATTGTGTGAGCATATTCGCACTGGATGAGCGGACGTGCATTACCCTCCTTGCAATAGTTCTCGCAATGCCAATAGTCGGCATACATGGGGCAATAGATGTCTGTCTTTCCGTTTCTGCCAGCCTGCTCATACTGACATGGACGTGATGGGTCGTAAGCCTTCACGAAGTCGTATGCATCCTCAAAGTTCTTTCCATAACCAGATTCATTACCCAATGACCAAACGATGATGGATGGATGGTTTTTCAATACATATATATTATGACGCTGACGCTCGATGTGCATATCGTGGAAACGAGCATCCTTGGAGAGTGACTTCTCGCCATAACCCATACCGTGGCTCTCAATGTTGGTTTCAGCCGTTACGTAGATGCCATACTCATCGCAGAGTTCATACCAACGTGGGTCGTCAGGATAGTGGCATGTACGCACCGCATTCACATTCAGTTGCTTCATCACTTGGATGTCTTGAATCATGCGGTCAATCGTCAACACATAGCCACCATCAGGATCAAGTTCGTGACGGTCAACACCCTTGATAAGAATAGGCTGGCCATTCACGAGCAATTGCTGGTTCTTGATTTCCACCTTGCGGAAACCAACACGTTGCGGAATGCACTCCAAGAGTTTGTCACCATCGTAAAGAGAGATGTACAGCGTATAGAGGTTAGGCGTCTCGGCTGTCCATTTCTGTGCATTTGGGTAAATCAGTTCCGCAGTTCCTTTCCCATCCTTCTGAATCTGTAAAGCTCCCACTTGCGTAGGTGTTACATTCTTGCCAGAAGGATCGAACAATTGCACTTTGAAAGTTTTGCCAGCGGCAGCAGGTGCTGTCAACTGGATGCTCAGTTTACCATCTGCATAGTTGTTGGTGAGGTCGGGAGTAATGAACACGTCCTCAATATGAGCCTGTGGACGAGCATAGAGATAGCACTCACGGGCAATACCACAAAGACGCCAGAAGTCCTGGTCTTCGTTCCAAGACCCATCACACCAACGCATGATTTGCATGGCGATAAGGTTCTCTTTGCCAGGAATGATGAACTTCGTGATGTCAAACTCGGCAGCTACCTTCGAATCCTCTGAGTAACCTACATACTTACCATTGACGTAAATGGTGATGTTGGAAGTGGCAGAACCAATGTGCATGTAAACCTTCTCCCCCTTCCAGTCAGCAGGAATGGTGAAAGTGCGACGATAAGAACCCACATGGTTTCCCTTGTCCTGCACTGCTGGTGGTTCGCCTGTCCAGTCACTGCGCCACGCGTAACTCGTGTTCACATAGATGGCATCACCATAGCCATTCATTTCCCAAATGCCGGGCACAGGCATGGTGCCCCACTTGGAGTCGTCATACTTCAGCGAGTAGAAGTCGGCTGGACGCTCATTGGCATTCTCCACCCAATTGAACTTCCACTTGCCTTCGATGGACAGGTATCGGCTTGACAGAGCCTTTGTGTTGTCCTTCGGAGATTGCGACTTTTGTGCCAAAGCCTCGCTTTCATAGGCAAAATAGTTTGCCACATCCGTCTTGCGGTTGATTTCGTTGACATTCGGGTCACACCACACAGGCGTCTTTTGTGCCTTTGCAGTCATGGTGCCTAATGCCAAAACAGTACATAAAAAAAGTTTCATGTGCATGGTTAATAATTGGTTTTATGGTTAATGAAATATTTTGGTGACAAATTTAGAGAAAATTCTGCACTCTCCATCATAAAGAAGCAAAAAACTTTCATCATTCTGACATCTTTCCTCTCTTGAAAAATCATTTTTCATGATTATGCCATGACATAAATGGATTTTTTTTCCTAATTTTGCCGAAGAATATACGACCGGCAACGACATGACTCCATTTCTGAAAATTGTAGCAGACGACCTTTACAAGAAACTGGGTGGCGATTTTGAGCAGACGACCATCATCTTCCCCAACAAACGCGCCTCCTTGTTCTTCAATCAATATCTGTGGGAAAATGCAAACGGACGCACAATATGGACTCCTGAATACACCACAATCAGTGAGTTGTTTTCCTCATTGTCCGACTACACTGTAGCTGACACCATCATGCTGGTGGTGCAACTTTGGGAGGTGTATCAGCAGAAGATGCAACCTACCAAGTCATTTGATCAGTTGTATGGACTGATGGAAACGATGCTCAGCGACTTTCAGGACATTGACAACAACATGGTGGACGTGTCGAAATTATTCCTTAACATTGCAGATCTGAAAGAATTGACTGATTTCTCTTTTCTGGAAAAGCAGCAGCGAGAAGCCATCGAACAATTCTTTGGAAAATTCTTTGTGGAAAACAATGGAAAGACTCCCCTGAAAAAACAGTTCAAAACCCTTTGGAACCATCTGCAGGACATCTACGAGACGTACCAGAAAGAACTGCTGGACACAAAAGATGGAGAGCCGATGGTGTATGAGGGAATGATGAAGCGGCAAGTGATTGAAACGCTGACAGGGAAAGACGACGAAAAAAGACGGAGGTCGGACAGCAGACTATCGGCACAAACCTACGTGATGGTAGGCTTCAACGTGCTGAACAAGACTGAGATGGAACTCTTCCGTTATCTCAAGCAACACCGCCATGCCATGTTCTACTGGGATTATGACAAGTCCTACATGAAGCATGGGAGAAACGGCATTCTCAGCAAATACGAGGCTGGACAATTCATAGAGGAAAACATACACCATTTGGGCGATGAATTAAAGGGAGAAGACTTTTTCCAGAACATGTGTATTCCCAAACACATCACCTTCATTCAATCTCCCACAGAAAATGCTCAAACACGTCACATCGCCCCATGGATAAAAGAACACGTCCATTCCAACGAGCCACAAACAGAATCAGCCGTGATTTTATGCAATGAAAGCCTGCTACAACCTGTGTTGCACAGCATTCCACCTACCGACACAAACGAAGAGCGCCCTGTGAATGTCACCATGGGGTATCCCCTTGTCGACACACCAGCCTTCTCGCTCATACACACTCTGCTTGAACTGCAGATGCATGGTCACACACATGGATACACATGGAGATACAAATATGTGGCTACCGTGCTGAAGCATCCTTTTATGCAAAAACTATTGGGAGAGAAAAGCCATCAGAAACTACAGGAACTCACCAACAAAAAGATACTCTTTCCCAACAAAGAGCATTTTGCTGACGAGCCAATCATGCAGCGCATCTTCACGCCGGTGTCAGGTCAGGAGCTCACCTCCTATTTGTCCGGCATCATTTCGATGGTTGGTCACTGCTATCAGGATGCTTTTGTCAGCCACGACTTCACCTTGCAAATCCACAAAGAAAGCCTGTTTGTGGCATACACACTCGTGAACCGTATGGCCACTCTGCAAGAAACACATACATCCCTCCATGTAAGTGACGAGATGCTTTCAAGGCTCATGCTGCAACTCATGCGTCAAGCCACTATCCCTTTCCATGGAGAACCCGCCATCGGACTCCAAGTGATGGGACTGCTCGAAACCCGCAATCTTGATTTCTGCAACGTCATCATGCTTTCTGTCAACGAAGGCCAACTACCCAAGGGCGACAAACGCGCCTCACTCATCCCCTACACCCTTCGTGCCGCTTATGGCATGACCACCATTGAACGTGAAGTTAGTCTCTACGCTTACTACTATTACCGACTGCTTCAACGTGCCCAACACATCACACTCCTATACAACACCAGCACAGATGGAATAGGAACTGGAAAAGGAGAGATGTCACGCTTCATGCTTCAGACCCTTGTGGAAAAAGATGAACTCTTTGCTCATGGACAAGAGATCCACCTCAAAGTCTTCACAGCCGCCAGCGAAACAACTGCGCCACCTCCCATTAGCGTGAAAAAAGATGAAGACGTCATGCTTCGTCTTCAACAACGTTTCACCTCTCCTAAGATACTATCTCCTTCAGCACTTATCACTTACATCAAGTGTCCTCTTCAGTTCTATTTCAACTACGTGGAAGGTATTCGTCCTCCTAAAGACCTCACTGATGACATTGACAGTCCTCTCTTTGGCACCATCTTCCATGATGCCATGCATCATCTGTACCTTCCATGGGAAGGTCGCACCATCTCCAGCAGCGATGTACGAGCATTGGCACAAAATGGAGATCTCATCCTTCAATCCATCAACAATGCCATTGCTGTCAACCTTTTCAGTCAACCAGAAATTGACTCGCAAGGGAATACGGTCAACTACGACAAACTCTCGCTCAATGGCACCCAACTCATCTCTCGATATGTCATCACGCAATTCATTCTCAATCAACTTCAAGCCGATGCCACAATCGCTGAACAACTCGAAGCCAAAGGAGGCCATTGGGAAATTGTCAGTCAAGAGAAATCCTACATTACCCAGCATTCAACTCTCTGCACTCCATTGTCCAACCTCCAACTTGGCGGAATCATCGACCGTCTCGACTTGCTTGTATCACCTCAAGGAAACCGACTTCGTATCGTTGACTACAAAACAAGCAGTAAACCACACACTGCCAGCACCCTCGACGAACTTTTCAATTCCGACACCTGCACCAACAACTATCACATTTTTCAGGTTCTCTACTACTGCCACGTACTCACTCAACTCTCAACAGCCAACACTCAATTTTCTTCATCCATCGTTCCCGCACTCATGTATTGTACAAAAAGCACAACATCTCCCAGTGGCATCGTCAAACTCACCCCACCAGACCACGGCAAGAAAACAGAAATAGAAGATTACCGTACACAATACGAAAATGACTTCAATCAGTTGCTCACCACGCTGATTGACGAAATCTTCACTCCCTACGCTGAAGACAATCCACATGGCACATTCACTCAGTGCACCAATCTCCAACATTGTACCCATTGCGACTTCATCACACTCTGCCAACGTCACCCCTCCTGAAATTCATTTTTTCAATTCTTCAATTCTCCCCATGCTTCCTTTCGACATACATATTCTTGGTTGTGGTGCTGCACTTCCCACACCACGTCGTCTCAGTTCTGCACAAGTCGTCAACATACGCCAAAAACTCTTCCTGCTCGATTGTGCAGAAGGGGCACAAATGGCACTTCGTCGCACACACCTCAACCTCTCACGTCTACAAGCCATCCTTCTCACCCATCTACATGGAGACCATGCGTTTGGACTCATCGGACTTCTCTCCACCCTTGGATTGTTGGGACGCAATCAGGAACTGCATATCTATGGTCCCAAAGACCTCCAACGAATCTTCCAACCACAAATTGATTATTTCTGTGCAGACTCCCCCTATCCCATCATCCTTCACGAGATAGAAACAAAAACACCACAAACCATTTACGAAGACCGTTCCCTCAGCATTACCACCATTCCTCTACACCATCGCATTCCCTGTCAGGGCTATCTTCTCCGCGAGAAACCTACACTCCCACATATTCGTCGTGAAGCCATTGATTACTATCAGATTCCCATCTCCCAAATCAACAACATCAAAGCAGGCATGGATTGGGTAACTCCCGATGGAGAAACCATTCCCAACCAACGACTCACCACACCTTCCGACCCAGTGCGTTCCTATGCTTACTGCACAGACACTTCCTATTTTCCCGACATCATTCCACATATTCAGGGAGTCACTTGCCTCTACCACGAAGCCACCTTCGCGCAAGAGCATGCTCTTCTCGCCAAACAGACCCACCATAGCACAGCAGCACAAGCTGCACAGATTGCTCGTGATGCTGGTGTTCAGAAACTCATCATCGGGCATTTCTCTTCACGCTACAAAACAGAAGCGCCCCTTCTGGAAGAGGCACAACAGTTTTTTCCGAACACCATCCTTGCTCAAGATGGCATGACCATTCAACTCTAAAAATCAGAAAGGGATACTCACATCAAATTGTTCACGACAGCCATTGAACACATTGATGTCCACATTCCCGTAAATGCCTGCCACACGGCCATTATCACACATCTGCCAGAAATCCTGTCTCACTTCTGGGCGATATGCATTGTAGCGGGCAATCCACATTTTGTAACTCTTGTACAAATCAGGAGCGTGCACCAGATGCTCTTGTACAAACGACTGGTTCGTGTAGAGAATCGGACGCCTTCCAGTCGCCTTTTCCACCGCTTGCAGCCACATGCGCACCTCATCCAGCAACTTCCTCACATCCCCATACTGAGCCAATTGCTCCTTCGTGGGTTCCACATCCAGTACGGGAGGCAAATCTTCTGCCACCATCTCCGTGTTTTCCAGAAAATAAGATGCCTGCTCCTTTCCCCCTGCTTTCAGGGAGAAGAAATGATAGGCACCACAAAGGATCCCATGCGCACGTGCAGCACGTGCATCCTGCTCATAATATGCCGACTGAATGGTGACACCTTGAGTTGACTTGATAAAGACAAAACTCACAGGGAAATTGGCACTGCCCTCCACTTGAGCATTATGTCGGAAGCCCAAAGAAGTGATGCGCATGCCATTCCAGTTGATAGGATGTATTTGTCCACCCTTTTCATGCTGATAACGGCTGATGTCGATACCAAACACCCGATTGTCCGTATATGCCATCTTCTCACCCAGATATACTCCTGCGTTCCATTCTCCTGCCCGTACTATCTTTCCCTTTGACACACAGAACCCTCTACCATGACGGAGTCCATACTCCCATTCCCCTTCATAGTAATTGCCATTACCGTAACGCATCACACCAAACCCATGCGGCACTCCCTTCTCCGTCATCACTCCCCAATAGCGATTACGAAGCGTGTCACACGACGCTCCCTCATAAAGAGAAAGAGAATCATTTGGAACGGGTCTCAACAACGACAACTCCATCAAGGCACTTCCTTTCAGCGGTCGGGGGTCATTTAGATGGAGGAACTTCACCTTCCATTCCGCAATCAAGTCCGAAAAATCCGTGTCCAGGAAAAGAGGTGTGCTGAGCGCAACACAACTGTCGGGAATCTCCGAAAGTTTATCATTCTCCAGCACCAAAAATCGGGCGTCCTCATCTATTTCAGAGTGCATGTGCCACAAAGAAGGTCTTCTCAAGATATTGTTCACAGGAGTCATCTGCAAAGAATCCATCTCATACATCCTCACCACTCCCACTTCAATCTTTCGTGCATGCTGAATCACAGAGTCGAGCAGTTCCATCATCCGTGTTCCCTGTCCTTGCGCCGATGCCAACCAGCGGGAATAGTTTGCCACACCCATGTATTCCGGGTCATCAAGGTCGTGATGCTGCAGGTAATAATCCACCTCATCAGCCATATTGGCCATTCTCCGCTGTTCAACAATCATCCACTCTCTGTTTCTGGTGATGAAATCCTCCATCGTCTCATTCATCTTGTCTCTTTGGGCTTCCATTTGTGGATTCTCATCCACCGCCATCACCAAGCCAAATGCAGAAGGAAACATCGATGAGCTATTCACCCACACCCCGACGTTCTCGCTCCTGACGAGCGCAGAATCAAGCGATGTGGTCATCCCTTCCATCAGCGAATCGACAGGAGTGAGGCGTGAGAAATAAGCCACTTCATTCCCATCAGCAAGCAAGGAGAAACAAGCGAATTGCACCACGTTCACCTTGGCGCTTTCCGCTTCTTTCTCCGTCCACGAACGATTGATGTATAGAATCCACACCACCAACACGATGCACAAGAACAATGCACCCACTATGATATGAATCCTATACTTCTTCATTGATTGATTTATTTATTTCATGCGAAGACAACGAAGATTCCACTTCGAGTTGTCACTCTTGAAGTCATACTCTGCCAGCGTTGGTGTGCTGTCACCTGCTGAGTAGATCACGTAACGCGTGTTGAGCGTTTCTTGACCAGGAATCTGCTTGGGCATAATACGGAACGTGCCATCCACCAGTTGCTCGATGCGCCACAACTGCTCAGGTGCACCCGTGAAAGTCGGAACAGTGGTCAGTTCCATATCCTGTGTGGCAGCAAGCGCACGTTCCGTTCCGTCAATCGTGATTTTAAAATAAGGATTGCTCAAATAACCACCTGCTTCCGGTACAGCCGTGATCGTCCAATGTTGGTGAGGACGGAACATATAATCACCAGCACGCACACCAATCTCACCTGTTGGCCAAGTGCCGATGACCTCCTGCAACGTCTGGTCAGGAATGGGCTTAATCGGTTTCGTCATATCCATCTCCCAGAAGCGTTCACGTTCCTGTGCCATTCGAACAAAATCAACAGCCAACTCCAGCGAATAACCACGACGTTCTGACGTGATTTCGTAGGTGCCTTCTTTCAGACGGTCACCTGCTACTGGCCAATCATTCTTCCACAACAACGGACGGATGCCCAGAACACTACGTCCATTCATGTTGAAGTCTGCCTCATAGTGGCATGACATCACCTCCACGCCCTCATCAATCACAGTGCGTCCGAAGTGACCAGGGCCACACACACGGTCGCCTGCTGCAATCACCATCTTTCCGCCACCATGAAACATGTCACGTCCTACATTGTCCACGTATGGGCCTGTCACCTTGCGAGAGCGACCCACTACAATGTTGTAGGTGGAATTCACACCATCACAACAGGTGCCATGTGTGCCCAGCAGATAGTACCAGCCATCCCTGTAAATCAAGTCCGTTGCCTCGCAGTCGATGGCGATGTCAATCGGTTTGTTTCCCTTCACACGCTCACCCGTTTTGGGGTCAAGCTCAATCAGACGGATGTTGCCGAAATAAGTGCCATAGCTCACCCACATGCGTCCCGTTTTCGGGTCGAGCAGCAAACCTGGGTCAATGGCATCGTTGTCTTCCAATCCATCAGAAGCAGCCACTTCCACTGGTTCCGTATATTTGAAGTCGGGCGAATTGGGATCAAGCGTCTTGTTCCACATCGTCAAGATGCGACCGCTGTGTCCACCGCCAAGCCCACCACCAGTGGCTCCATAAATCACCAGATAGCGGTCTCCTATCTTCATCACATCAGGAGCGGCACCTCCACCAGGGCGAACGACTCCACCCTTCCAACTCCATCCATCCTCCGAAATCAAGCCTCCGCTACCTGTTCCGAACGTGTAATACTTGCCATCACACAGCGCCAAGGTGGAGGGGTCATGGATGTATGGTTGTCCTATTTGTGCCGAACTGGATGCAGCCACCATCAAGGCACTGGCTGCCAATATATTACGAAACTTTTCCATTGTCTATTCTTATTTATTGTTGATGATTGTGTAGTTAGTCACAGGATTATTCTTGTCGTCGAGGAAACGAACGCAGAAGTCGCTCATACCAGGACCATTGATGATGGCACCTCGAAGCACATTCCGTCCCTTTTTCAGAG
Organism: Bacteroidaceae bacterium; assembly: GCA_017448965.1. Taxonomy (GTDB): domain Bacteria; phylum Bacteroidota; class Bacteroidia; order Bacteroidales; family Bacteroidaceae; genus Minthosoma. Next base: position 11,105 of record JAFSKK010000064.1, read on the forward strand.
TTACACGTGGCGACATGCCATCGTCTTCCACCATGCGGCGGTCGCCCGACAAGAGGAGCACCTCCTCGCCATTGAACCACCACATGGAAGCGGAATTGGAACCAACAGCCAGACGGACATCCTTGATCTCTTCAGGACAATCAATTGTAGTCACCGCCCAGAAAAGCACGCCATACATCTGCTTCTGGAGTTTCTCCGAGAATCGGAACAGCTTCACGTTGTAGGCCTGGCTTTCCAGCGCATGCCAAGTCAGCGTCTGCTTGCCAGCCTTCACTTTCTGTCCGTCTTTCGGCAGGATAGTGAACTGCTGAGCGAAATACTCCTTGTTGAAATGTTCACGCAGATAAGTGTCTGTGAAAACCGTATTGCTTCTGTTCGGCTTGTCAATAGGTTCCAACAACGTCCACCGACGGATGAAGCCATTAGCGTCAGGCAATGAAGGCTGCGCTCCCACAGGCTTAAAGTATGACTGGCGGTTTTTGAATTGAATCCAATCAACACACGCATCCTCACCCTCGCAAGTGATGCAGAGATCCGTCACACCCTTAGGCACATACTGCAATGGGGCCGTCACATGGAGCCATTGACCGCGTTGGTCACGACGATACTGCCCCTCGCTCACACACACAATATCTATTTTTGCGATGACTTTTCCCTTTTCGTTCTTCTCGCGAATCAGCAATTGTGTGTTGGCATTAGCCTTTACATTAGCAGTTAAATAAGCATCATCCACTCCGCTGAAATCCACATCGTTATAGCAAAGAAAACTACCCTTCTTTGGGAGTTCTGCATACCATCCGCGGAACGTATTGAGCGTGTCGTGATACTGAATCGTCACATCCTCGCTCGCCGTGCTATATCTGTCCACTTCAATCTGATCAGTTGCCTGATTGACACCCACTCCTCTGAGGGTTGGCTTCACCTCCATGATGGTTCCATCAGCGTTGAAACTAAGTCGGTCGATGCACACAGAACGGTGCTTGTCCATGCTGGGAGAATAGTCGTTGTGGTGATAGAACAGATACCACTGCCCGTTGTATTGGGTGATGGAATGATGGTTCGTCCAACAGCCGTTGGCGTGCTCAGCCATGATGATGCCCTTGAAATCCCAAGGGCCCAGCGGATTCCTCGACATGGCGTATGCTAACGTTTCCGTACCCTTCTCCACACGCACCCACGGGAAAGTGAGGTAATACCAACCGCCCTGCTTGAAGGCGTATGGTCCTTCCTTGAACCCCTCTGGAAGACCTTCCATCACCATGCCTTCGCTCTCCAGTTCCTTCATGTTCTGTTTCAGACGGGCACCACGGATGCCCATGCCTGACCAGTAGATGTAACTTTGGCCGTCATCATCCACTAACACACAGGGGTCGATGCCCATCACCCCCTTGATAGGTTCCTGCTCACATACGAAAGGTCCTTCTGGCTGATCAGCCGTAGCCACGCCAATATCAAATCCGCGTCCCTCTTTGGGTGCTGCAGGGAAATAGAAATAATACTTGCCATCGCGGCACACACAGTCAGGTGCCCACATCGCATAGGAGTCAGGTTTCACCCAAGGCACATTGTTCTGGGTGATGATTACACCGTGGTCTTCCCAGTCCGTCAGATTTGCCGACGAAAACACATGGTAGTCAGCCATGCAGAACCAATCCTGCCGTTGCCCTTCAGGAGCAGGGATGTCATGCGACGGATACAGGTACACTTTGTTGTTAAACACACGCGCTGTGGGGTCAGCCGAAAACTGGTTGCGCACCACAGGATTCTGTGCCGCCAATCCAAGCGGTAAACAGAGCAGTGAAAGAATGATAGATTTCCTCATAGGTTGTTCGTAAAAGTAATTCCTTTGCAAATGTACTATATAAAATTGACATACCAAAGTTTTTCATGATACACGTTTTCTCTATGGGGTTACATTTTTGTAACAAACAGCCTTTTGAGACGATGAGAGCGTTTATCAACGAAACGAAGGTACTCCATCAAGCGACTTCCACATGCTCTGCCTTGTCACAGGAAGGTAATACGGATTATCACTGGAAGGTAATACGTCCTATGACTGGAAGGTAATACGAAGAGTAAGTGGAAGTCGTTTGGAAAATTAAAAGAAATTTCAAAAAAAAACGCACCAATCACTTGGCACGTATGGTTCTTATGTAGTAACTTTGCAACGTGAATTCACAACGAAGTGTATCACTTTAAAATCCATCATTAATTAAAGATGAATAGAATCGCACAAACACTACTGACTGTATGCTGGTTGCTGACCAGCACGATTGTTTCCGCCAGCACTACACCTGAAAAGGGTTCTGAAGAAAAGGGGGCGTTTGAGACACGGGAATACCGCAACATTTTCGTTGAAATGGGATACACGCCTGCTGAGGTGGATGCCAAGGTGGAGGAGGTGTTCAACGATGTCTTCTATGGCCCGAACAAAGTGTATTTTGAGGTGGGTGACTCGATGGCCTATGTGTCTGATATCAAGAACAATGATGCCCGCACGGAGGGTATGTCTTACGGCATGATGGTGGCCGTCCAGTTTAACAAGAAGGACATCTTCGACCGTTTGTGGCGGTGGAGCAAGAAATATATGCAGCATCAAGGAGGTGAGCGTGACGGATTCTTTGCTTGGAGTTGTAAGACTGACGGTACGAAAAACGCTGCTGGTTCCGCTTCTGACGGGGAACTGTATTTCATCACAGCACTCCTGTTTGCCTCCAATCTATGGGGTGACCATACAGGCATTAACTATAAGGCTGAGGCTCAACGTATTCTGAATGCCTGCATGGGCATGAACGAGGGAGAGCCGAAGAAGTATCTGATTGACCCAGAAACGCAACTCATCACCTTCACACCCGACGGGTTTGGAGCACGTTTCACCGACCCTTCCTACCACATTCCTGCCTTCTACGAGGTGTGGGCACGTTGGGCAAACGACGGGCGAAGCGCATATTGGATGGAGGCTGCCAAGAAGTCGAGGAAGTTTCTGCACAAGGCTATTCATCCACAGACAGGACTGAACCCCGATTTGTGCCAATACGACGGTTCTGTGATGGGAGGTCGCATGCGTGGCGGCAGCAACTTCCGATATGACTCGTGGCGTGTACCCATGAATATTGTGCTGGATTATGAGTGGAGTTGTGCCGACAGCGAATGGCAGGAACAATATGGGGAGAAGATTCAGAAGTTCTTTTATTCACAGGGGGTGAACACCTTCGTGGATCAATACAGAGTGAATGGTGAACTTCCATCGGAGGACGAGATTCTTCCCGCTGGCAATTACCCCAAGAAACTGCGTCACTCCATCGGTTTGGTGGCCACGATTGCCACGACTGCGACTCTATGCAACGGCAAAGAAAGCAAGGAGTTTGTGGATGCTTTTTGGAATGCCAAGCATGAGCCAGATGAGGATGGCTATTTTGACGCTTATTACGATGGGCTTTTGCGGCTTTTCGCCTTCATGCATCTGAGCGGCAGATACCGCATCATCTTCCCGCCAGAGCGGTAAGGCTTTTGATGCCTGTGTGAATACGTCGTTGTCGTCATTACGGCAGCGACGTTATCGTAAATACGGCAGTGGAAGTCGCGCGAGGTACTCTCGTTCGGAAAAACTCAAATAAATTTGGTTATTCTCTCACTTATTCGTACCTTTGCACTCGTTTTATGGAAAGGATGAAACGTTATATTTATCTGTTGACAATGGTTGTGCTGGCAGGGTTGCCCTTGTCGGCACAAAATTCGTTGGTGACGGTGCCTGCCGATGGGGACACTCTCTTGCTGGATTCCATCGAGGTGTCCATCTTGACGTGTACGCCTGGAAAGGATATGTATGCGAAGTTTGGACATACGGCGCTGAGGGTGCGCGACTACACCAGAGGCGAGGATGTAGTGTTCAATTATGGATGCTTTGACTATAATGCGAACAATTTTGTGCTGAAGTTCCTTTTGGGTCAGACCGATTATCTGTTGGACGACGAGCCGTTTGACTATTTGAAATACAGATATGGAATGTTGGGCAACGGAGTGACGGAACAACGTCTGAACCTGAGCCAACTGGAGGCGAACCGTCTGCTGGCTCTGCTCTTGGAGAACTTGCAACCTGAGAATCTGGAATATCGCTACAACTGGCTCTACGATAATTGTACGGAACGTGCGCGTGATATGTTGGAGAAGGCTGTGGATGGGGAGATAGAGTATGCAGGATTGGCTGATGATGACGTGACTGTGCGTGATATGTTGCATGAGTGTCTGGAAAATTCGCCTTGGGTGGCATTTGGCATCGACCTCATTCTAGGTGCCGAGATTGACAGGCGTGTGGATCAGCGTGTGATGATGTTCCTGCCTGGCGTGTTCGAGAAAGAGTCGGACGGAGCACACATCGTGAGGGCGAATGGTGAACGCGTGGTGTATGTAGGAGCGAGAGCGACGGTGCTGGAAGACAAGAATGAACCCGACGAAGCCACGTTGGTGTGGGCACCTATCTGTGTGTTCACCTTGCTGCTGCTGGGTTCGATGGCACTATCGGTAGAGGAATTCAGCCGAAAACGTCCGACGGTGTGGCTGGACATCACGATGCATGTGTGCCAAGGATTGACGGGCTTGCTGGTGGCATTCCTGTTTTTCTTCTCAGTACACCCTGCTGTGGATAGCAACTGGCTGGTCATCATCCTGAACCCGTTAGCGCTGGTGTATGCGGCATGGATGTGGTATTGCCACAAGAAGGAGCGGAAGAATGTTCTGGCGTATGTAAACTTGGTGGTGATGGCAGGCTTTTTGGTGACGATGTGTGTGTGTCCGCAGTCTTTCAACCCAGCCATGTGGCTGGTGGTGGTGACGCTGCTGATAAGAGCGGCCATGCAGGCACATTTTGCATTTCATGGAAAAGTTAAAATTGAAAGTTGAAAATTGAAAAAGCAGTTACTGACAACGGTTTTTGCGTCTATCACCATAGCAGGCGCGATGGCACAGACAACTTCTGTGCCACGTCTTGTTGTGGGCATCAGCATTGACCAATTGCGCTCTGACTACCTGCGGGCCTTCATGCCGCTGTATGGCGAAGGGGGCTTCAAGTTGCTGCTGGAGAAGGGTCAAGTCTATTCGAACGTACAATATAAGCATACGCCCGTTGACCGCGCATCAGCCATTGCGTCTATCGTGACGGGCACCGTACCCTACAATCATGGCATCATAGCGGAGGAGTGGATGAACCGTACGGAACTGCACACGAATTTCTGTGTGGAGGACAATCGCCAGAAGGGGGTTGGAACACGTGACGGCTCTTCGCCCAAACATCTGCTGGTGAGCACCATCGGCGATGAACTGAAAGCAGCCTCAAGGGGCAAGGCGCTGGTGTATAGCGTAGCGCCATTCAGAGAGGCCGCCGTGTTGGCTGCGGGTCATGCGGCTGACTGGGCGATGTGGATAGACAACGAGAGCGGCAAATGGGCAGGCACCACCTATTATGGGGAAACACCCTCGTGGTTCCGCTATCTGGAAAGCAGTTCTTCACTCTCCGACAAGATTGCTTCGCTGGCATGGAAACCTGTCAACGAAGCCGTAGGTGGATACAATTACTACCTGACCACCACACAGAAGCCTTTCACGCACAAGTTTGTGGGTGACGGGCGTTTCCGACTGTTCAAGACATCGGGCTTGGTGAACGAAGAAGTGACCAAGGCTGCACGTCATTGTCTGGAAAATGGCAACGCAGGCGTGGACGAGGTGACAGATTTCCTGTCTGTCTGCTACTATGCGGGCAACTTCAACGGCATCAGTTCCACAGCCTCCACCACTGAATTGCAGGACACATACAAGCGTCTGGACGAGGAACTTGCCGTATTGCTACAAAGGATTGACCAACTGGTGGGGTTGGACAAGACGCTCATCTACATCACTTCGACAGGATATGACGAGGTGGACAACTCGGAGGAATTGTCCAAATACCGCATTCCTACAGGCGAGTTCAACATGAGCCGCTGTGCCACCCTGCTCAACATGTATCTCTGCGCCATGTATGGCAATGGGACCTATGTGGAAAGTTTCTTCAATGGTCAGTTCTATCTGAACCATCAACTGCTGGAGCAAAAGCAACTGAAACTGGTTGAGGTACTGGAACATTGTGAGGATTTCCTGTTCCAATTCAGCGGCGTACAAGACGTTTTCACGGCTCATCGCATCACGCAGGGAGCATGGACACCTGGCATCAGCACCATTCGCAACGGATTCAACCCCAAATGTTCAGGCGACATCATTGTACAAGTATCGCCAGGTTGGACACTCACCGATGAGAACCGCTCGACGAAGAAATTGCAAAGGGAATCTTTCTTTGAGTTCCCCCTCATTTTCTTTGGTTACACCATCCAGCCAGAGCAAGTAGCCACACCTGTCACGGTTGACTGCATCGCTCCAACGGTTGCGCATCACATCCGCATCCGTGCACCCAATGCATGCGCTTCTCCCCCACTCTTCTGAGGAAAAAGAAGCCTCTCTCCTCAATAGCAAATTCTTCTAATAGTCAAATAAACCAATACTATCATCGTAAATAGTAAATCGTAAATAGTCAAATAGTAAATAAATATGGGATTTTCAATCAATAAATTTCTCAGCACCCTCTTCGGCAACAAAGCCACACGTGACATCAAAGAGATTCGCCCCATCGTGGAGCAGATTCTTGCGGTGGAACCTGACATCCAGAAACTCAGCAACGACGAATTGCGTGCCAAAGTGGATGAAATCAAAGCACAACTGCAAGATAAGGTTAAAGATGTACGCGCTGAAATCGAGGCGCTGAAAAACAAGATTCAGGAGACAGATATCGACAAACGCCAACCCATCTTCGAAGCCATCGACAAGAAGGAGGTGGAAGTGCTCGACCTCTTCGAGGAGGGTTTGACAGAAGCACTCCCAACAGTGTATGCCATCGTGAAGGACACGGCCAGACGATTCGCACAAGCCGAGAATGGCGATGTCATCGTGACCGCCACTGATTTCGACCGCGACCTCTCCATCGACCACGACTTTGTGGACATCGAGGGTGATAAGGCCATTTGGCATAATCATTGGGTGGCAGGCGGCAACGAGATGACGTGGAACATGATTCACTACAATGTGCAGTTGTTTGGTGGCATCGTGCTCCATCAGGGTAAGATTGCCGAGATGGCGACAGGTGAAGGTAAGACCCTCGTGGCCACTTTGCCTGTATTCCTCAACGCACTTTCGCGCAATGGTGTGCATGTGGTGACCGTCAACGACTACCTCGCCAAGCGTGACTCTGAATGGATGGGGCCTCTCTATATGTTCCACGGTTTGAGCGTCGATTGCATCGACAAGCACCAACCCAACTCAGAGGAGCGTCGCAAGGCATACCAAGCTGATATCACATTCGGTACTAACAACGAGTTCGGTTTCGACTACCTGCGTGACAACATGGCAATGGCTCCTAAAGACCTCGTGCAACGCATCCACAACTATGCCATTGTCGATGAGGTGGACTCTGTGCTAATCGACGATGCCCGTACACCACTCATCATCTCTGGTCCTATTCCAAAAGGTGATGTGCAGATGTTTGAGGAGTATTGCCCCATCGTGGAGCAACTCGTGGAGGCACAACGCCGTCTGGCACAGAATTACCTGACAGAGGCCAAGAAGCTCATCGAATCAGACAACAAGGACGATGTGACGGCTGGTTTCCTCTCGCTGTTTCGTGCCTACAAGAGTCTTCCAAAGAGCAATGCACTCATCAAATACCTCTCTCAACCAGGCATCAAGACGGGTCTTCTCCAAACAGAAGAAATCTACATGGAGAACAACAACCGCCGTATGCCAGAAGCCATTGAGCCGCTCTTCTTCGTGGTGGACGAGAAATTGAAGTCAGTGGAGATGACCGACAAGGGTAACCAACTCATTGCCAACATCGTGAAGGACGACACTTTCTTCGTGCTTCCCGACATCACCACTCAACTTGCCGAACTTGAGAACGAAAAGTTTGAGAATGAGGATGAGAAACTGGCCAAGAAGGATGAACTCATGCAGGATTACGCCATCAAGTCTGAACGTGTGCACACCATCCAGCAACTCCTGAAGGCTTACACAATGTTCGTGAAAGACGACGATTATGTCATCATGGACGGTGAGGTGAAGATTGTGGATGAACAGACAGGCCGTATCATGGAAGGTCGCCGTTGGAGCGATGGACTTCATCAGGCTGTGGAAGCCAAGGAACGTGTGAAAGTGGAGGCTGCCACACAGACGTTTGCCACCATCACCCTGCAGAACTACTTCCGTATGTACCACAAACTGGCTGGTATGACCGGTACCGCCATTACGGAGGCAGGTGAGTTCTGGGACATCTACAAGCTCGACGTGGTGGAGATTCCGACGAATCGTCCCATCGCTCGTAACGATATGAATGACCGTGTCTATAAGACCAACCGCGAGAAGTACAACGCTGTGATTGAAGAGATTGTGAAGATGCGCAACAGCGGACGCCCCGTCCTTGTCGGCACCACTTCCGTGGAAATCTCCGAGTTGCTTTCCCGCATGCTTAAGATGCGCAAGATTCCTCATCAGGTGCTCAACGCCAAGTTGCACCAGAAGGAAGCCGACATCGTGGCATTGGCTGGTCAAAGCACACTTGGCGAAGTCATCAACGAAGATGGCACCAAGGAAGAGAAGATGCTGGGTGCTGTAACCATCGCCACCAACATGGCTGGTCGTGGTACCGACATCAAGCTCTCTGACGAGGTGAAGGCTGCTGGTGGACTTGCCATCATCGGTACAGAGCGCCACGAGAGCCGCCGCGTCGACCGTCAGTTACGTGGACGTTCCGGTCGTCAGGGTGACCCAGGTTCTTCTGTTTTCTATGTGTCACTCGAAGACAAACTCATGCGTCTCTTTGCCAGCGACCGCATCTCGAAGGTGATGGACCGTCTCGGTTTCGAAGATGGCGAAATGATTGAGCACAAGATGATTAACCAATCCATCGAACGTGCCCAGAAGAAGGTGGAAGAGAACAACTTCGGCATCCGTAAGCGCCTGCTCGAATATGACGACGTGATGAACAAGCAACGTAAGGTCATCTACGAGCGTCGCCGTCATGCCCTCATGGGTGAACGTATCGGTATGGACATCTCCAACATGATTTGGGATCGCGTGGTTCATATCCTCCATAATGGTGACTATGAAAGTTGCAAGGAAGACTTCCTCCGCATCTTTGCGATGGACATTCCGTTCAGCATGGAGAAGTTTGAATCCGACAGCCGCACGCAACTGGAAGACGAAGCATTCGACATCGTCATTGATAACTTCAAGAAGCGTAGCGCACGATTGGCTTCGGTTGCATTCCCTGTCATCAAGGAAGTGTATAAAACGAAAGGCAGCATGTACGAGAACATCCTCGTGCCTATCACCGATGGCCGTCGTGTCTATCAAATCAGCATACCTCTCAAAGAGGCTTACGAGACACAGGGCAACTCGATTCTTGTAGCTTTCGAAAAGGCCATTCTGCTTCATACCATTGACGATGCATGGAAAGAGAATCTCCGTGCCCTCGACGAACTGAAGCACTCCGTTCAGAATGCCTCCTACGAGCAGAAAGACCCGCTCCTCATCTTCAAATTGGAGTCGGTGAACCTCTTCGACAACATGGTGAACGAAATCAACGACGGCACCATCTCCGTGCTGATGCGTTGTTCCATTCCTATCGCTCAGGAGCGTGATGTGCAGCAGGCACCCGCTGCAAGCATGGAAGAACCCAGCCAGCAACACCTCACTGAAACGCACCAGAACCTGGATGAGCCATCGGAGACACAGCGTCAGCAGGCACAAGCCGCACACACCGACACGCGTGCCCGTCAACCCATCTCACCCATCGTGAACAATGGCCCCAAGATTGGCCGCAACGACCCATGTCCATGCGGTTCGGGCAAGAAGTACAAGAATTGTCACGGTAAGATGATGTGATGATAGCTACACATTATTATATATAAGTACTTATGCCATGCAGGCACCATAAGGGCTGAACTCATACGGGTTTGGCCCTTTTCTTTTAATAAACGGCTATGAGTAGTATTGTTTTTCTATTGAAGAATTAATTTATGGAAAGATTTTCCTTTGTTTATTATTTTTCTTGGACATGTTTTCTACATACCGTAACTTTGCATCGGATTTAAAAAACAAAGCAAATTATTAACAACTAAAAACACATACAACTATGGCAAAAAATCTTCACATCGAAACATTGGCACTCCATGTAGGACAGGAAACTCCAGATCCAGCAACCGATTCACGCGCTGTGCCCATCTATCAAACCACTTCTTACGTGTTCCGTAACTCACAGCATGCAGCCGACCGCTTCGGTCTTCGCGATGCAGGTAATATCTATGGCCGTCTGACCAACACAACTCAAAGTGTGTTTGAAGAGCGTGTCGCTGCCCTCGAAGGTGGTGTGGCTGGTTTGGCTGTGGCTTCTGGTGCCGCTGCTATCACATACGCTCTCCAGAACATCGCCCAGAATGGTGACCACATCGTGGCAGCCGACAATCTCTATGGCGGTTCTTACAACCTCATCACCCACACGCTTTCTACGCAGGGTGTCACAAACACAATTATCAATGTGAACGACCTCAAGGCGCTGGAAGCTGCCATCCAACCTAACACCAAGGCGGTGTATGTAGAAACCTTCGGCAATCCCAACAGCGACGTAACCAACTTGGATGCTATTGCCGAGATTGCTCACAAGCACCACGTGGCAGTGATAGTCGACAACACTTTCGCCCCTATCATCTTCAAGCCCATCGAGCACGGTGCTGACATCGTGGTTCACTCTGCCACCAAGTTCATCGGCGGTCACGGTTCATCTCTCGGTGGTGTGATTGTAGATGCAGGCACCTTCGATTGGAAAGCCAATGCAGACAAGTACCCAACCATCGCCAAGCCAGACCCATCTTATCACGGTGCCGTCTTTGCTGATGTGGCTGGTGCAGCAGCGTTCGTCACCCGTATTCGTGCCGTCATCCTTCGCGACACAGGTTCCACCATCTCTCCGTTCAACGCATGGATTCTTCTGCAAGGCGTAGAGTCTCTCCCACTCCGCATCGAGCGTCACTCTTACAACGCCAAGAAGGTGGTTGAATATCTGAATCAGCATCCAAAGGTGAAGAGTGTGAGCCATCCATTGCTCCCCTCTCATCCCGACCACGACCTCTACACGAAGTATTTCCCCAATGGTGGCGGCAGCATCTTCACGTTCGAGATCAAGGGCACCCAAGAGGACGCATGGAAATTCATCGACTCGCTGCAAATCTTCTCATTGCTGGCCAATGTGGCCGATGTGAAGTCGCTGGTCATCCATCCTTACACCACAACACATTCACAGTTGAGTCCTGAAGAACTGGCTGAGCAGCACATCACGCCAACCACCATCCGTCTCTCAGTCGGTGTAGAGCATATCGACGACATCATCGCCGACCTCGACCAGGCATTCAGTCAAATCTCTTAACCGCCCATGTACTGGGCTTCTCCTTCTATTCGGAGTTATGTCCTACAACAAGGGTATAAAAAGGGCGGTCGACCTACCACAAACATGGTATTTTACCGCCCTTTTTCACATAATCCCTTTACACATATATATAATATTAGTACCTTTGCATCATCAAACAAAAAACAAACAAAAAACTTCATACAACTATGGCAAAAATCGCAAAACAACTCACAGAACTCGTGGGTAACACACCGCTCCTTCAACTCAACTCATACTCGAAGAAGGAGAACCTCAACACAAACATCATCGCCAAACTGGAGTACTTCAACCCTGCAGGCTCCGTGAAAGACCGCATCGCACTCGCCATGATTGAGGATGCAGAAAAGCGTGGCGTCATCAAACCAGGAGCCACCATCATCGAACCCACCTCGGGCAACACAGGTGTAGGTCTCGCATTTGTCAGCGCCGTGAAGGGCTACAAACTCATCCTCACGATGCCTGAGACGATGAGCATCGAGCGTCGCAACCTCGTGAAGGCATACGGTGCCACCGTAGTGCTCACACCCGGCTCAGCAGGCATGAAGGGCGCCATTGCCAAAGCAGAGGAACTGCGCGACAACACACCGGGTTCCATCATCCTGCAGCAGTTTGAGAACCCAGCCAACCCCGCCACTCACTATGCCACCACAGCAGAGGAAATCTGGCGCGACACCGATGGCAAGATAGACATCTTTGTGGCAGGAGTCGGCACAGGCGGAACGGTGAGCGGTATCGGCAAGCGTCTGAAGGAACTCAATCCCAACATCAAGATTGTGGCCGTTGAGCCAGAAACATCTGCCGTACTGAGTGGTGAGGCTCCAGGTGCCCACAAGATTCAGGGTATCGGTGCAGGCTTCATCCCCAAGACCTTCGACCGCAACGCTGTCGATGAGATCTTCAAGGCACCCAACGATGCCGCCATCCTCACCAGCCGCAAGATTGCAGCCAGCGAAGGCCTCCTCGTCGGCATCTCCTCAGGCGCATCCGCCTACGCAGCCACCCAACTCGCCAAAGACCCAGCCAACAAGGACAAGGTCATCGTGGCGCTCCTGCCCGACACAGGCGAACGCTACCTCTCAACAGTTCTGTACGACTTCGAGAACTATCCACTGACCGATACAATATAAACAAAGACATCCTCCAAATCTCGACCTGATGATTTGGAGGATGTCTTTTTATACCCTCAGCCTTAGTTTCTTCATACACTTCTATTCAAATTCAGCCAAATACTGCTCCCACACCTTGTCAAAGCCAGGATAATCCAGCAATTCCTTGTCTGAACATTCATCTGAAAGCGCACATTCTATCGCATCTTCACTTGTCAAACCTAAGGTTCTGTTCTGATTCTTCAGCTGTAGCAACTTGGTGCGCTTAATCAGATTAGTGCAATCATCATACACTTTCCTTATATCCGCTGGCAGATTCCGGGCAATAGTCGCTCTGCATGCCATCCAGTCCTTCCAGCATTGCTGCTCCTTGTGTATCGATTGCTGAAAGGCAGCCTGTTCGTCCTGCTCGGCCACATCTTTTTGGACTTCGATAAAAGCAGCGTACGCTTCATCAATCATCGCATCCGTGAATTGCGTCTTGCTTAACACAACCTTTTCGCCCTGTAGGTGACGCCACAGGTTGTAAACAGACACCTCTCTCAGCGTTATTCCCTGATTGATAACACCGCAAACATACATAGGGGTAGAACTCCCATGATCTTCATACCTGGCCACTTCACCAACCGCCGTCTGATAGGCCTCCCATACAGCAGTCTCCTTGCCAACCTCTGGTAGCACATCAACTAACCTCGTAGTCAGGTTGATATGAATGACTTGCCACTTGGATGATGTCTTCCCCAAGAGCAGTAGATATCTTACAGATCGTGGCCATAGTCAAATTGTGAGTACCAGACAGCCAACGGCTCACTTCCGTTTCTGTCTTACCCATCAGTTGTGCAAAGTCCTTCTGTGTCATACCCTTTTTCTCAAGGATGTTGTAGATGCGGTTTGAAATAGCTACAGAAAGCTCCATCTGCAACTTTATTTCAGGAGAGATCGTACTACGAATCTCATCCATAATCTTATTTGTTTTCATACTTAACGTGAGTTCGATGAAAATTTCTTAAAAAATAATTGTTTAATTATTAGCACATTAGCGATATTTTTAGTAACTTTGTAGTGACCAAACCACAAGCATTCACTAAAACGTATCGCTAATGTTTACCGAGGACAAAGTTA
>JAFSKK010000065.1 GCA_017448965.1 Bacteroidaceae bacterium
GCGTCGCAAAAGATTGTCTTGCGGGACGACAATGTCATACAAGCCACTATATTCACTCAATGCAAACTCGTGTTCCTGAGACAGCATAACCTTTACGTTTTATGCCATAAAGGTACAAAAAAATCTGCACATAGCCAAATTATTTAGTGACTATGTGCAGAGATGAAGTGTCAAAAAGATGCTAACGGGACTTTTTCAGTGCCCTCCCGTTGTCACAGACCTCTTTTATATATATAATTATGTGTAAGTTTTTTACTCCTCGTTGAGAATCTTCATGATTTCGCAACAGGCCTTAGCAACAGAGGTGCCAGGACCGAAGATGGCGGCTACACCTGCCTTGTAGAGGAAGTCATAGTCTTGTGCTGGGATGACACCACCAGCAATGACGAGGATGTCCTCACGACCCAGTTTCTTCAGCTCTTCGATCACCTGTGGCACAAGGGTCTTGTGACCTGCGGCAAGAGAGGAAACGCCAAGTACATCGACATCGTTCTCTACTGCCTGACGGGCAGACTCGGCTGGGGTTTGGAAAAGAGGACCCATGTCCACGTCCATGCCGCAGTCGGCATAACCTGTTGCACACACCTTGGCACCACGGTCGTGGCCGTCCTGTCCCATCTTGGCAATCATGATGCGAGGACGGCGACCATTTGCCTGAGCAAACTTCTCAGTTGCAGCGCAAGCCTCTTCGAAGGCCTTGTCGCTCTTGGATTCTGAACTATACACGTTGCTGATTGTTCTGATAATTGCTTTATAACGACCTACGACAGCCTCGCAAGCGTCGGAGATTTCGCCAAGTGTACAACGCAAGCCTGCTGCTTTCACAGCGAGGTCGAGGAGGTTGTTCTCGCTCTTCTTGCCATCCTTGAACTCTTGTACACACTTGGTGATTTCAGCCAATGCTGCCTGGCAAGCGGCTTCATCGCGGTTTGCCTTGAGTTCCTTGAGGGCAGCTTCCTGCTGCAGACGAACTGCTGTGTTATCGACTTCGAGGATGTCGAGTGGGTCTTCATGCTCAAGACGGTACTTGTTGGTGCCCACGATGGTCTGAGTGCCAGAGTCGATACGTGCCTGAGTACGTGCTGCAGCTTCCTCAATACGCATCTTTGGCAGACCTGTTTCGATAGCCTTTGCCATACCGCCAAGTTTCTCGATTTCCTGAATGTGTTCCCAAGCCTTGTGAACCAACTCGTTGGTCAGCGTCTCCACGTAGTAAGAACCTGCCCAAGGGTCAATCTGCTTGCACACCTTCGTCTCGTTCTGGATGTAAATCTGTGTGTTACGAGCGATACGGGCAGAGAAGTCGGTTGGCAGGGCGATAGCCTCGTCGAGCGCGTTGGTGTGGAGTGACTGAGTGTGACCCAGCACGGCTGCCATTGCCTCGATACAGGTACGACCCACATTGTTGAAGGGGTCTTGCTCGGTGAGTGACCAACCTGAGGTCTGAGAGTGAGTGCGGAGTGCGAGTGACTTCGGATTCTTGGCACCGAAACTCTTCACAATCTTTGCCCACAACAGACGGCCTGCGCGCATCTTGGCAATCTCCATGAAGTGGTTCATGCCAATAGCCCAGAAGAAAGAGAGGCGAGGAGCAAAAGCATCCACGTCGATACCTGCGTTCACACCCGTGCGGAGGTAGTCCATACCGTCGGCAAGTGTGTAAGCCAACTCGATGTCGGCAGTGGCACCTGCTTCCTGCATGTGGTAGCCAGAGATGGAGATGCTATTGAACTTAGGCATCTTCTGGGATGTGTATTCGAAGATATCAGCGATAATCTTCATGGAGAATGCTGGTGGATATATATATGTATTACGCACCATGAACTCCTTGAGGATATCATTCTGGATGGTACCAGCCATCTCTTCGAGTTTCGCACCCTGTTCCAGACCTGCGTTGATGTAGAAGGCGAGGATAGGGAGCACGGCACCGTTCATGGTCATGGAGACAGACATCTTGCTCAATGGGATGCCATCGAAGAGCACCTTCATGTTCTCCAAAGAACAGATAGACACACCAGCCTTACCCACGTCACCTACCACACGAGCGTTGTCGGGGTCGTAACCACGGTGAGTTGGGAGGTCGAATGCCACTGAAAGTCCCTTCTGACCAGAAGCGAGGTTTCTTCTGTAGAATGCGTTGGATTCTTCTGCCGTGGAGAAACCTGCGTACTGACGGATGGTCCAAGGACGGAAGGGGTACATCATCGAGTAAGGACCACGGAGATAAGGAGGAATACCGGCAGTGAAGTCGAGGTGCTCCATGCCTTCGAGGTCTTCCTTGGTATAAACGGGCTGAATGTCAATCTGCTCAGGAGTTCTCCAATTTGCGCTGATGCCATTCTCTTTCTGCCACTGCTGACCATTCTTCTGCTGAATGCCAGCGTAGATATCTATATCATTAAAATTCTTGCGTGCCATAATTAGATTCCGAGTTTAGCATTGTACGCCTTGAGCGTTTCGAGCTGGTTTGACTTAACATGAATGAAATTCTCGATGCCAGCAGCCTTGAGGTCTTCGGAGCAAGCGGGTGCACCTGCCACCACATACATGGCGCGACCGTTGAGGTACTGGAATGCTGGGATAGCGTACTCTGCGTACTCATCGTCAGAAGAGCAGATGACCACGATGTCGGCACCAGCTGCAAGAGCGGCATCAACACCTTCCTCGACGGTCTTGAAGCCGAGGTTGTCCATCACCTTGTAACCTGCTGCAGCGAGGAAGTTGCAGGAGAACTGCGCACGTGCCTGACGCATGGCGAGGTTGCCGATGGTGAGCATGAACGCGATAGGCTGCTTGGCTGCCTTTTCGGAAGAGAGACGCAAAGACTCGAACTCAGAAGCCAGACGCTCCTTGTTGAGGGCTGGCAGTTCGCCGTCCTCATGGCATGAGCAGCAGCAAGCCATTGGGGTCTTGCCTTCTGATACTTCTGTGAAGTTGGGGAATTGGTTGGTTCCGAGGATGAACTCCTTACGCTTAGCAGCATCGGCATGACGCTTGTCGTTCGATGCGTTCACAGCCTTCACGATGTTGCCGTTGAGGGCTTCTGCCAAGAAACCGCCAGCGTTCTCCACTTCGAGGAATAGTTTCCAGCCTTCCTTGGCAATGGCATCAGTCAGATGCTCGATGGTGTAAGAACCGCCAGCCACATCGACGAGTTTGTCAAAGTGTGCCTCTTCCTTCAGCAGCAACTGCTGGTTGCGGGCGATGCGCTCGGCAAAGTCGGTGGGCACTTCGTATGGTTTGTCGAATGGAGTCACTACAATAGAATCCACATTGGCGATGGCTGCCGACATAGCTTCTGTCTGAGAGCGGAGCAAGTTCACGTATGAGTCAAACAACGTCTGGTTGTACTCTGAAGTGAAGGCGCACACGTGCATCTGGCAAGCGCAGTCGCACTTAGGCTCATACTGCTTCACGATCTGTGCCCAAAGCATACGGGCTGCACGGAATTTCGCAATCTCCATGAAGTAGTTCTCGCTCACGCCCATGTTGAACTTGATGCGCTTGGCTGCTTCTGTAGCCTCCACACCAGCCTCGGTGAGGATGTTCAGATATTCAGCACCCCAAGCGAGGGCATAGCCGAGTTCCTGATAGATGTAAGCACCGGCATTGTTGAGTGCCACTGTGTTGACGTTGATGCACTTGTAGCCCGGAAGTTCAGCCAACGCTTCAATCAACGGTTTGGCATATTCGAGCACGGGAGTTACATCCTTACCCTTGCAAAGCACCTTGCTGATGGGGTCGAAGTTGATAGAACCCTTCAATTCTGCCAGCGGGTAGTTCTTCTCCTTGAAATACTCAACAAGCACCTGAGCCAGTTCCACGCAATGACGTTGGCAAGTCTTGAAGTTCAGTTCCACATACTGAGGCAGGATGCCATCGAGCAGGGTGGCGATGAACTCCTTGTTCACGCTCTTGCCTGGCACCTTGAAACCGAGTGAGTCAACGCCTTTGTTCAGGATGTCGAGTGCCTTGGCGTTCGCAGCCTTCGCATCTTCAGCGTTAATCTCCTGGCGCACGAACCAGAGGTTGTTGTCTTTCTTGTTACCACGGATGAATGGGAATTCTCCAGGGAGAGAATCGACTGCCTTGAGGTCAGCCAAGTCCTCACGGCGATAGAAAGGCTGCACGTTGAAGCCTTCGTTGGTTCTCCAAACCAATCTCTTCTGGAAGTCAGCACCCTTGAGGTCCACCTCAATCTTGTCCAACCACTCTTGTGTGGTAGGCGCCTGAAACTCCGAGAAGAGTTTTTCTTTCATGTTAGCCATAAAATATCAATTAAAAAAGTGTTGAAAAGTGTTTCGCATTATATATGTTAAAGTTCACGTGTATGTGGGCATGCGCGTGAAAAAGTCCACAAAGGTACATCTTTTTTTTATCACCAACAAAGAAAAGACCTTTTTTCCTCTAAAAATAATTGTTTATGAAAAATAAGTCCCCATTTTGTAGCGAAACTTCCGTCGGACTTTTTCCACTACAGGCATGGTGGAAGTGTCGTATTCGCCTCCCCCTCACCGCCGTAACAGAAGTCGTTCATAACTTATGAATATTTGTTCATAACTTATGAATAATTATCCGTAAGTTATGAATAATTATCCGTAACTTATGAACAACTTGTTGCTTTCCGAGCTATTTATGCACTTTGTCCTCATTTTTCTTGACAAAGTCTTTCCATGAGCTGAATTTGTGTTCCACTTCGGGCTTACCCATCTGGATGAAGTGGCAGTAGGCGGCGCCGAGAGCATCGGTGGCATCGAGTTGCACGTCCATGTCCTCCTTCGAGATGTGGAGCATCCGCTGGAGCATGCCTGCCACTTGCTCCTTGGAGGCGGAGCCATTGCCTGTGATGGCCATCTTGATTTTGCGGGGTTCGTATTCGGTGATGGGGATGTCGCGCATGATGGCGGCTGTGATAGCCACTCCTTGGGCGCGTCCGAGTTTGAGCATTGACTGCACGTTCTTGCCGTAGAAGGGGGCTTCGATGGCCATTTCGTCGGGGTGGTAGGAGTCGATGATGCTGGTGATGCGCTCGAATATCTTGCCGAGACGGAGGTAGTGGCTGGCGTATTTCTTGAGCTCGATGACGCCCATCGCCAGGAGTTCGGCCTTGTTGCCCACCACACGCAGCACGCCATAGCCCATCAGGTTGGTGCCTGGGTCTATTCCGAGGATGATTTTCTCTATGTGGGGGTTCTGTCTCGTCATGCGTGTGATAGGATAAAAAAAGGGTGTACCTCTGGGCACACCCTTGCTTTCTTGAGCCGAATGGGGGACTCGAACCCCCGACCCACGCATTACGAATGCGTTGCTCTACCAACTGAGCCAATTCGGCGTTGCTGATGGCAAAAAGAAGGTGTCTTTTTGTTAAAAGCGCTGCAAAGGTAATACTTTTTTTTGTGATGACAACAACTTTTTGTTAAATGTTTCATAAATTTGTGCCTCAATAATGAAAAATGCGCTTTAGAGGCGACAAAAACTATGTTTGAAATGGGAAAAAACAAGAAATCTTGGTCGATTTTGGCCACTTGTCTTGTGCTCATCTCGGCGATGGTCGGGTTGAGCAACCTGTGGGCTTGTGTAGGATGTGGCGACTCGCTTCCTGCCGAGGTGAATGGCGGCGCTTTTGCCCCGTCGAGCAGTGAGGAAAGGAATGCCCAGTATGCGGCTCAGGAGCAGGAGGAGGCCTCCTTTGTGGAAGCACGTGCCGAGGCTAATGAGGAGACTGCGGAAATCAACGAGAGCGAGTTCTCGCAGGAATTGCAGGACAATCTGGAACAGCCCGCCTCTTTGGGTAATGCCAAGGAGACGCTGATCTACAAGACCCAGTTCCTGATTTCGTACAATACGGCGAGGCTTTGCCCCAACTACGTGTGCTGGAGTTTGGATGCGAACCGTGCGTATGGAAAGGTGCAGCGAACCAACAACTTTCATGGCGACCCATCCATGAGGGAGGAAATCCGCGTGGAGCATTTCGACTACAATGGCTCAGGGTATGACCGTGGGCACATGTGTCCTGCTGGCGACAACAAGAACACGGCGAAGGCGATGGATGAGTCTTTCTGCATGACCAACATGTGTCCGCAGAATCATGACCTCAACACGGGTGCCTGGAACGATCTTGAGATGCAATGCCGTTCGTGGGCGAAGAATTATGGCACGTTGTACATTTGTTGCGGCCCCATCTTCGACTCCGATACCCCCAAGGCCTTCGGCCAGCGCCGCAACATACGGATTGCTGTTCCCGACCGCTTTTTCAAGGTGATTCTCACCCTCGGGCGCGTGCCGAAGGCCATCGGTTTCATCTACCCCAACAAGCCCTGCAACGGCGACATGCGCCAGTATGCCGTCCCTGTGGACAGGGTTGAGAAAGAGACGGGCATCGACTTCTTTCATCGCTTGGAAGATAAGTTGGAGAAGGAACTGGAGCGGGATTGTAGTCCTGCCGCTTGGGGAATTTGAGGTAAGTTGAAAATTGAAAGTTGAAAATTGAAAACTGAAAGATATGAAGAAATACGTAAAGGATTTGACGGTGAAGGCGGTGGAATTTCCGCATGAGTTGTACGTGCTGTTGAAACTCACGGATAAGGAAACTTTGCCAGAAACAGTACCTGGTCAGTTTGTGGAAGTGAAGGTGGAGGGAAGTCCTCGGACGTTCTTGCGCCGACCCATCTCCATCAACTTCGTGGACAGGGAAAAAAATGAATTGTGGCTGCTCATCAAGAAGGTGGGTGAGGGTACACACAAGTTGGCTGAGTTGAAGGTGGGCGACACCCTGAATCTGGTGTTCCCCTTGGGTAATGGTTTTTCGCCTGTTCAGAAGGAGGACGAGAAGGTGCTGCTGGTGGGAGGTGGCGTTGGTGTGGCTCCCTTGCTCGATTATGGGCAGTATCTGAAGGCGCATGGTGCCAACCCTGTGTTTCTGCTGGGTGCCAGGAGCAAGAGTGACCTTTTGGAACAGGAACTCTTCAAGGCCATCGCGCCTGTCTATGTGACGACGGAAGACGGCTCTGAGGGCGAACGTGGCTTTGTGACGCAACACACATTATTAAATAAAGAGCACTTCGACCGCATCTCCGTGTGTGGCCCCAAACCCATGATGGTGAGTGTGGCAAGGTATGCGAAGGCAACGAACACCCCTTGTGAGGTGAGTCTTGAGAACATGATGGCTTGCGGCTTGGGTGCCTGCCTCTGTTGTGTGGAGAAGACTGTGAAGGGCAACGTGTGCGTGTGCAAGGAAGGCCCCGTGTTTGACATTAACGATTTAACTTGGAACATTTAAGGTATGGCAGATTTAAGGACAAAAATAGCGGGTCTTGAGATGAAGAACCCCGTGATGACGGCATCGGGCACGTTTGGTTATGGTGTGGAATTTGCCGACTTCGTGAATCTGGAAGAGATTGGCGGCATCATCGTGAAGGGCACCACGCTCCATCCTCGCGAGGGAAATGACTATCCACGCATGGTGGAGACAGCCAGCGGTATGCTGAATTGTGTAGGTTTGCAGAACAAGGGTGTTGACTACTTCTGCAAGCACATCTATCCTGAACTCAAGAACATCAAGACGAATTTTCTTGTCAACGTGAGCGGCTCGTCGCCTGAAGATTATGCCGAATGTGCTGCACGTGTGAATGAACTTGACGGGATTCCTGCCATCGAACTGAACATCTCTTGCCCCAACGTGAAGCAGGGCGGTATGGCTTTTGGCGTGACAACTGAAGGTGCTGCCGCTGTGGTGAAGGCTGTTCGTGAGGCTTGTCATAAGACTTTGATTGTCAAACTATCGCCCAATGTTACTTCAATCTCTGATATAGCATTGGCTGTGCAGGATGCGGGAGCCGATGCCGTCTCGCTCATCAACACGCTGATGGGGATGGTCATCGACATTGAGAAGCGTAAGCCTGTGTTGAGCATCGCCACGGGAGGCATGTCGGGGCCAGCTGTGAAGCCCGTTGCCGTCCGTTGTGTGTGGCAGGTGGCCAAGGCTGTCCAGATTCCCGTGGTGGGCTTGGGCGGCATCATGAATGCTGAGGATGCCATCGAGTTCCTTCTGGCAGGAGCATCGGCTGTGGAGATCGGTACGGCCAACTTCATCGACCCTGCTGTGACCCTGAAAGTGGTGAAGGGCATCGACGAATGGCTTGACCGTCATGGGTGCAAGTCAGTAAGCGAAATCATCGGACAACTGGATGCATGAGTGAAGGGAAGCGTGTCCGTTTCGTGGTGCAGCGCATAGAGGAACCTTACATCTATGCGCTTGCAGGAGATGTGCCATCGGGGGAACTCTTTCGGGTGGATGTCTCGACGAATCAGCACACGCTCCAAGCTTCGCAGATGCTGAAGGAGGGCATGCAGTTCAACGCCCTCTCCTTCACGATAGATGCCGAGGGTGTCTATCATCCCCAGTATATCGTGATAGAGCCTGATTTCCTGCTCGACACAACGAGTGTGACTGGTTGCATCAAGGGGTGGGGCGAATCGGCTTTCAACCATTTCATTGCGAAGTTCAAGCCTTTGGAAAACACGAAATACACGTTGTTGGGCGACTTTGCCAATCAGTTTCTCGACGATGCCTTCAACTCGCCCGATGCCGACTATCTCACCTCGATGCGCAAGGTGTTTGCCGAGCGTGCCATCGACATCTGCGCCTGTCAGGGCATCAATGCCTCTTTCTTCGAGGAGACGAAGCGGCAGTTCGCCCACATTCAGCAGGTGGTGAAGGAACTCTACCAGCAGCCTTTCATGCATAGCGGCAAGGTGGACATCCACATCGAGCCTTCTTTCTTCTGCGAGGCGCTGGGCTTGCAAGGACGTATGGACTGTCTGATTGACCTCGACGACGAAGGCAAGAAGTTCCTCATCGAGTTGAAGTCGGGCAAATGGGATGAGTATCGCAACCGCTCGAAGGAGGAGCACCTCATGCAGATGCTGCTCTACAAGGAAATCCTCTTCTACAACATGGATGTGCCGCAAACGGATGTGATGGGCAACCTGCTCTATTCCAAATATCCACATTTGCAGGAACAAAGCAGTTTCCCAGAGATGGTGTTTCGAGCCATGAACATCCGCAACAGCATTGTGGCGATGGAAATGGGGCTGCTGCAAGGGGAAGCACGTCAATGGGTGCCTCGTCTCACTCCTGAAGCCTTGAGGCGCAATCCGAATTGTAGCGAGAAGTTCTGGACAGTATGGTGCATGCCCGAAATCAAACCTGTGACCGATGCCTTGCACGGGATGGACGAACTGACGGCTGAATACTTCCAGACTTTCCTCCAATTTATTGAGCGGGAACAATATGACAGCAAGATGCCAGACACACGTCCTGATTCTACACGCACACTCTCCTCGTTGTGGAATGCCGACTTGCAGACGAAAATGGACAATGGCGACATCTTCCTAAATCTCATCATCGTTGACTTGAAATGGAAGGATGGGGTGGTGGCCGTCTGTCTCGAACCTTCCAACGATACTGACAACATTCCCAACTTTCGAATAGGGGATTCCGTTATTCTGTATAAACGAAACGCCGAAACTGATTCGGCCATTACCCAACAGGTGGTGCGTTGTGGAGTGGAGTCATACGAAGGTGAACGCATCTGGCTGAGACTGAAGAACCCTCAACGCAGCAAGGGTGTGTTCAGTCGAGAGGATCTGTATGCCATCGAGCACGACCATGTGGATGCCAACTACCGAAGCCTCTATAGTGGTTTGTTCTCCCTGCTGACCTGCAAGAAGGCTCGTCGCGACTTGCTGCTCTGTCAACGGAAGCCCACCTCCGACGATATGTTCCTTCTGATGGGACCTCCTGGAACAGGAAAAACGTCTGTGGCGCTGAAACGGATGGTGGAGGAGCATTTGGAACAGCAGCACAATATCCTCTTGCTCGCCTACACCAATCGTGCTGTGGATGAGATTTGCGAGATGCTTGGCACCATAGACCCTCAAGTGGATTATATCCGTATGGGACGTGAACTCTCATGTGCCCCTCAGTTTCAGGAACATCTCCTCATTCGTGCCGTTGCACCCCTCACCACTCGTCAACAAGTGCGGGAGATGCTGGAGGGGAAACGTGTCTTTGTCAGTACCGTTGCCTCGATGAATAGTCATACAGCACTCCTTCGACTCAAGCACTTTCAGGTGGCCATCTTCGACGAGGCCTCCCAACTGCTCGAACCTCAAATCATGGGCATCCTCACTTCTTCGGCCATCGACAAGTTCATCATGATAGGCGACCACAAGCAACTGCCTGCTGTTGTGGTGCAGGACGAGGGTAAGTCGGCTGTCACATCTCCCTTGCTTCATGCCATCGGTTTGACCAATTGCCGCAATTCCTTCTTTGAGCGTCTTTATGAGCAGAACCGAGAGAATGCAGATGTGGTGGCCATGCTTGATCATCAGGGGCGCATGCATCCAAGCATCGCAGATTTTGCGTCTGCCGCATTTTACGAAGGGCGTCTGCTTCCTGTCGGATTGCCGCATCAGAAGGAACCCTTGGCTTATGCTGTTTATGACCATGAAGACCCTGTGGAGAGTTTGGTGGCCACCCGTCGTTGTGCCTTCATCAATGTTCCATGTCCATTGCCAGAAGAACGGACACCTAAGGCCAATATGCTGGAAGCACGAATGATTGCCCAACTCATCAGGGCTGTTGTTTCGTTGCATGAGAAGAACGGAAAATCTTTCGAACCTGCCCGTCAAGTGGGTGTCATTGTGCCTTTCCGACGACAGATTTCTCTTGTCCGTTCTGAAATTGCCAAAGTGCTGCCAAAAGTGGCTCAAGAGTTGGTGATAGATACTGTGGAGCGCTATCAAGGTTCCCAGCGCGACATCATCATCTATGGTACCACCATCACCCAACCCTACGAACTCGAAATCCTCTCCAATCTCGTTGAAATGCCTTCGGGTATAGTTGACCGCAAACTCAATGTGGCCATCACACGTGCCCGTAAGCAACTCTTCATTTTGGGCAATCAAAAACTGCTGACACAGAATGCACTGTATCAGCAGTTAATAGAGTATTGTCGTTCCTCACTCTAAACTCTCAACTTTCAATTTTCAACTTTATTCATCCATCAGCTTACGGTAGCGGATGCGTTTAGGCTCTTCAAGCCCAAGACGCTTGGCTTTGTTCACTTCGTAATCGGTATAAGAGCCTTCGAAGTAGAAGACGTTGCCATCACCCTCGAAAGCAAGGATGTGGGTGCAGATGCGGTCGAGGAACCAGCGGTCGTGACTGATGACAACGGCACAACCTGCGAAGTTCTCCAAACCTTCTTCAAGCGCTCGAAGGGTGTTCACGTCGATGTCGTTGGTGGGCTCGTCGAGCAAGAGCACGTTGCCTTCCTGTTTCAGAGCAAGAGCCAATTGCAAGCGGTTTCTCTCACCACCTGAGAGCACACCACAGAGTTTCTCTTGGTCGGCTCCGCTGAAATTGAACTTGCTCAGGTAGGCACGCACATTCACATCGCGTCCACCCATGCGGATGGTCTCGTTGCCGCCACTTACCACTTGATATACCGTCTGAGCTGGGTCGATGTCCTTGTGTTGTTGGTCAACGTATGCGAGTTTGACGGTTTCGCCCACTTCGAATGTGCCAGCATCAGCCTTGTCAAGTCCCATGATGAGGCGGAAGAGGGTAGTCTTACCAGCACCGTTTGGACCAATGACTCCCACGATGCCGTTAGGAGGCAAGTTGAAGTTGAGGTCGGTATAGAGCACCTTTTCGCCAAAGGATTTTGCTACATGCAGAGCTTCGATGACCTTGTTGCCGAGACGTGAGCCGTTGGGGATGAAGATTTCGAGTTTCTCTTCCTTCTCCTTCTGTTCCTCGTTGAGCATGCGGTCGTAGGAATTCAAACGAGCCTTTCCCTTTGCTTGACGTGCCTTCGGAGCCATGCGCACCCATTCGAGCTCTCGTTCGAGTGCCTTACGACGTTTCGAGGCCGTCTTTTCTTCCTGTGCCATACGTTTCGACTTCTGGTCGAGCCAACTGGAGTAGTTGCCCTTCCAAGGGATGCATTCGCCACGATCGAGTTCGAGAATCCACTCTGATACGTCATCGAGGAAGTAGCGGTCGTGGGTGACTGCGATGACTGTTCCAGCATACTGCTGTAGGTGCTGTTCGAGCCAGTCGATACTCTCGGCATCAAGGTGGTTGGTCGGCTCATCGAGCAGAAGCACATCGGGCTGTTGCAGAAGCAGACGGCAGAGTGCGACACGACGACGTTCACCTCCTGATAGGTTCTTCACGCTCCAGTCGGCAGGAGGGCAATGAAGCGCATCCATCGCGCGGTCAAGTTTGGAGTCGATGTTCCAAGCGTCAGTTGCATCGATGATGTCCTGCAGTTCCGCTTGGCGACTCATCAGCTTCTCCATCTTGTCGGGGTCCTCATAGACTTCGGGTAAACCGAAGTCCGCGTTGATTTTGTCGTATTCGGCCAAGGCATCGTAGATGTGTTGTACTCCTTCCATCACGTTCTCCTTCACGGTCTTCTCTTCGTTCAGTGGCGGATCCTGTGGCAAGTAGCCCACCGAGTATCCTGGTGCCCAAACCACTTGTCCCTGATACTGCTGGTCAATGCCGGCAATGATCTTCATCAAGGTGGACTTGCCCGCTCCGTTCAAACCCACGATGCCAATCTTGGCACCATAGAAGAACGAGAGGTAGATGTTCTTGAGCACTTGTTTTTGATTCTGTTGGATGGTCTTGCTCACTCCGACCATCGAGAATATCACTTTCTTGTCGTCAACTGTTGGCATCTTGAGATTTACTATTTAACGATTTACGATTTACCATTTAACTTTCAAGGTCGGCCAACCAATCGGCACTGCTGGCATCGCTCGGCATGCGCCAGTCGCCACGAGGTGAGAGGGAAACGGAACCGACTTTCGGACCATCGGGCAGGCAACTGCGCTTGAACTGCTGGGTGAAGAAACGTCGGCAGAAGGTATGGAGCCATTTGCGGATGGTGTCTTCGTCGTAGGTGCCGCGTTCCATGCTGAGGATGCCGTCGTCGGCTGTAGGTGCGGCTTGCTTGATGAAGGCTTGCTGTGCCAAGTAGAGTATCTTGGCAGGACGGAAACCGAGGCGCAGGAAGTGGTAGAGGAAGAAGTCGTGAAGCTCGTAGGGTCCAACGAGGTCTTCGGTCTTCTGCTGGATGGTGCCGTCTGCAGCAGCGGGTGTGAGTTCAGGTGAGATGGGGGTGTCGATGATGTCGAGCAGGGTCTCTTTCGATGCCTCATCCACACTGGTCAAAGCCACCCACTTAACAAGGTATTTGACGAGGGTTTTGGGGATGGAAGTGTTGACACCGTAGTTGGACATGTGGTCAGCATTGTAGGTACACCATCCGAGGGCAAGTTCGCTGAGGTCACCCGTACCGACTACGAAACCGTTGCACTGGTTGGCTACGTCCATGAGTATCTGGGTTCGCTCACGTGCTTGGCTATTTTCGTAAGTGACGTCGTGGTTATTGAGGTCGTGACCTATATCGAGGAAGTGACGGATGCAGGCTTCCTTGATGCTGATTTCCTTGATGGTGATATCGAGCGACTGCATGAGGGAGAGTGCGTTGTTGTAAGTACGGTCGGTTGTGCCGAAGCCTGGCATGGTGATGCCGATGACTTCTTTACGGGGGCGCTGGAGCATATCCATTGTCTTGACACACACGAGTAGGGCAAGTGTGGAGTCAAGTCCGCCACTGATGCCTACGACGATGCTGCGGGCACCGGTGTGGACGATGCGCTTGGCGAGTGCGGAGGTCTGAATGGCGAAGATTTCTTCGCATCGTTCGTTGAGTGCTGCACCACCAGGCACGAAGGGGTGAGGGTTAATCCAACGGGTGAGTTCGAATGTGTAAGCGGGATTGACGGTTTGGCACTGGATATCTACCCGATGGGCACTGTTGGCAAGTCGCACATTTTCACAGAATGTGGTGTTGTGGCGTCGCTCGGTGAGGAGTCGTTCGGTGTCTATCTCGGTGATGACCATTTGCTCGTCGAGGCTGAACCGTTTGCTGCGGGCGATGAGCGTGCCGTTTTCGTAGATGAGCGCATTGCCTGCAAAGACAAGGTCTTGGGTGCTTTCGCCAAATCCGCAGGAACTGTAGACGTAGCCAGCGATGCATCGGGCGCTTTGCTGACCGATGAGGGAGAGCAAGTATTGGTGCTTGCCGATGAGTTCGTTGCTGGCACTGAGGTTGAAGATGATTTCAGCCCCCTTCAAAGCGAGTTCGCTGCTCGGAGGTATGGGTGCCCAAAGGTCTTCGCAAATTTCGATGCCAAAGGTGGTCTTCTGGGTATGGAAGAGGAGGTCGCGGCCGAAGGTGACGGTCTGTGCACAGAGGTGTATCTGTGTGTCGTCGATGGCTGTTGATGGGGCAAACCAACGCTGCTCGTAGAATTCTTTGTAATTGGGCAGATAAGTCTTGGGCACCACACCAAGTATCTTGCCACCCTGCACGACGATGGCGCAGTTCATCAGCAACGAATCTACCATAACGGGCATGCCGACGATAGAGATGATTTGCAATGAACGGGTGAAGTCGAGCAGTTTGAACAAGCTCTCTTCGCACTTCTCAAGCAGTAATTGCTGTCCGAAGAGGTCTTGACAGGTGTAGCCGCTGATGCAGAGTTCGGGGAACACGATGATTTCAACACCTTTACCCTCAGCCTGAATGATGAGGCTTTCGATTTGTTGAATGTTGTAGGTGCAGTCGGCCACTTTCAAAGAAGGAATGGCGGATGCTACTTTGACAAAACCGTAATTCATAAGATTATTTACTATTTGACGATTTACTTTTTACTATTTTTCGGCAGAACTTATTGGGCATCAATGGTGGCGGTGGCAGGTGTCAACCCTTTGCCTGTCACTTTCACGGTAGCAGTACCTTGCTTGCCGTTACTCTGGATGCCGATGACGAGTTGGCCGTGGAAGACTTTCATCGTAGGCTTAGTGAAGACTTCGAGACTGGTGGCATCACCATTGCAGATGCCTTTGAAGAGGGCAGCACCCGAGACGCTGACATTGATTTGATGGTTGGCGTCGGGCACGAGGTTGCCGTCTTTATCGAGGATGTTGACGGTGATGAAGGTCATATCCTCACCATTGGCCTTGAGGGGCTTGATTTCGGCACCGAGGTCGCCTGTGAGTTGAATCTGCGAGGCAGCACCAGCGGTCTTGACGGTTTGAGTGCCCACTTGCTTGCCTTGTTCATCATATACCACCACTTTGATTTCGCCTGGTTCGTACTTGACATTGTTCCAGCGGAGACGGTAGCGGTCAAGACGTTCTGCTGGATTTTTGGTGATTTTTCCTTGGCTCTTGCCGTTCACGAAAAGTTCGGCTGTGGGGTAGTTGGTATAGCAGAAAACGGGAGTGACTTCTCCTTCTCTGCCAGGGAATGTCCAGTGTGGCAAAAGATGAATGGTCTTGTCCTGCTGGTTCCAGTGGGAGCGGTAGAGGTAGTAGCGGTCTTTGGGAAGACCTGCCAAGTCAAAGATACCGAAGTAGGAGGAACGGCTTGGCCAGTATTCATCGTAAGGAGTAGGTTCGCCAAGATAGTCGAAGCCTGTCCAGACAAACTCACCAATCACCCAAGGCTCATCGTCTTGCAGGAACCAGTCGTCTTCGGGCAGGTTGCTCCATGAGCATGCGGTCAGATCATAACTAGAGCATTGACCATCATCGTAGGCGATGCCTTTCTGTTCTGTGAGTGGGAATTTATAAACGCCACGGGAGGAAATGGTGGAAGCGGTTTCGCTACCCAGCACATATCCTTGACCGAGGCTCTCGTATGCTTTCTTGTAGAGGTGTGTACGATAGTTCATGCCCGGCACATCGGCCACATCGGCAAAACCGCTCTTGATGGCAGCCTCGATGCGATCCATTCCATTGGTGATGGGGCGGGTGGTGTCGAACTTGCGGACTTGGTCTTGCAGATGACGCAGCATCTTGGCGCCTTCGGCCGACCATTGTTCGGGAATTTCGTTGCCGACGCTCCACATCACCACGCTGGGATGCAGACGGTTGGCGCGTACCAGGTTCTCGATGTCGCGGTCGCTCCACTCCTTGAAGAATCGGGCATAACCGTTCTTGCATTTGGGATAAACCCACATGTCGAAACTCTCAGCCATCACCATCATGCCGAGGGAATCGTACACTTCCATCTGCATCTGGCTGGGCGAGTTGTGGGAGGTGCGGATGGCATCGCATCCCATGCTCTTTAGCAGTTCCACCTGACGGATGAGGGCACTCTTGTTGACAGCGGCACCCAACATGCCAAGGTCGTGGTGCAGACAAACACCCTTGAACTTGCGAGTTTGTCCGTTCAGTTGGAAACCTCCTTCGGCAGAGCACTTTACGGTACGGAAACCGATTTTCTTCGTCTGTTTGTCGAGAATGCGGTCAGGTGCGCCATCGCGGATGGTGTAGAGCGTCACTTGCAGGTTGTAGAGTTTGGGATTCTCTGGCGACCAAGGGGTCACGTTTTCGATATTGCCGAAAATCTGAGCGATGCCATTTTCATCTGCTTTTGCCAAGAAGGTTTGTTGCTTGCCCATGTCGTTTTTGATGGTGAACTCGAAGGCATATCGTGCTTTGGGTTGCATGCCAGCCACCTGCGCCTTGAACTCCATCGCACAACCGTACAGTTGGTTGGGGCGGACGGTTGGGGCAAAACCACCTTGAACGAGCGACAAAATGTTGGCTTCGATGCTCCATTGTTCAATGGCCACCTTAGGAGTCTGAATCAAGGTGACAGGACGA
Source organism: Bacteroidaceae bacterium (assembly GCA_017448965.1). Taxonomy (GTDB): domain Bacteria; phylum Bacteroidota; class Bacteroidia; order Bacteroidales; family Bacteroidaceae; genus Minthosoma. The sequence continues at coordinate 16,763 of JAFSKK010000065.1, forward strand.
TATAAGCCTGCACCAGGATACCATCGGCTGCTCTCTTCCACATTCTGCAAGTGAACAGCCAAAGTGTTGGGTGAGCCGTCCTTGTTGACGAAAGGCGTGATGTCCACATTGAAACTGCTGTAGCCATATTTCCATTCGCCTGCTTTCTGACCATTCACATACACCACAGGTTCAGACATGGCTCCATCGAAGTTGAGCAAGGCGCGAGGGCAGTCTTTATCTACCGTGAAGGTGGTGCGGTACCAACCTTCTCCAATCCAAGGCAGGGAACCCGAACGTCCTGTTTTTTCGGTGGCTTCCTTTTCACCATTCTGCTCGATGGCAACGGTTTGTTTGTCAATCTCTTTGTCGAAAGGTCCGCTGATTGCCCAGTCGTGAGGCACTTGTACGGTTTGCCACTTTTTGTCGTTGTAGCCAACCTGAGCAGGTGCGGTGGCATCAAGCCCTTCTCCACGCGAGAACTTCCAGCCGTCGCGCAGCACGGTCTCTTTCCGCTGAGCCACAACAGTCATTGCTGTGGTCATCAATCCGATGTACAGCAGACCTCTGAGGATGTTTCGATAGATAGTCATATTAATGAATAGGTGTTAGTTATTTTTTCTGATAAATGATGTAGTCTTTGAGTTTCACCCACGATGCATTCTCATTATAGGTGGTTTGGTAGGCACCCACTTTCAGCGTGGGGCTGTTCACTTCGATGGGCGAGCCGGGCATGTTGTTCCAAGTCTTTCCGTCCTTGCTGGTGCGGGCAAAGAGTTGGTTGCCGCGACGCTCGAACTGGATGATAGGGTCGAAGTCGTAACCCTTATAATTGGGGAACTGAGGACGCCCATGACCACTCAACATGGTGAACATATTGCCACAATTGTAGAGAGGGAATGCGCCCAACTGATAGTAGGTTGCCCCATCAGCGATGAGGATGCCGCCTTCGTTGAAGCCTGTCACGTTGTGCTGTTTTAATCCCTCCATATCAGCAACAGTTGCCATCACCACAAAGTCTCCAGTCACTTCTTGATAGATTTCACCTCCGTTTGCTAATGGGGCGTTGTTGAAGTCGCCCGATTTTGTGGAAAGCGTGAACTCATCTTTCTTCTCAAAAGTGGGCTTCATGTTGGGTGAAAGGGTGAACTTGCTGTCGGGGTCAATTTCCTCGAAGTCATCGTCGCCGAGGGAAGGAATATCTTTCTGTTTATTAAATGCTTCGTAAAGGAACTTAACAGCATCTTCGGAGAGAGATTGTGGATAGATGCCCAAATAGTTGAGATAGCCCATAAAGTTGTTGGCTCCTGAACCATCAGCACCAATGGTGATGTGGCCGTCGGGACGTGTCATCAGAAAGTTGTTCTTCTCCTTGATGAGTTCCCCATTCAAATACACTTTTTCCATCCATCCGTCGAAAGTAATCACCCAGAACTGCCACTTTCCTTCACCTTCTTTTATTTCCTTAGTTGCACCGCTGCTCTCGAAGGAGCCATTGTGGTTGATGAGTCCTGTTGATGGGTCAGTACCCAAACGGAACTCAGTGGTGGCGAGGTCTGCTCTGGAAGGTGACAATGAAACAAGCGTCGAAACAGGACCGACCTTCGTGCTGAGCACCCTAGCGGCAATGGTGTAGGGGGCATTGTAGCGATAAAATTGTGGCAGAGGTTTCTCGCTCACCAGTTGTTGAGTACCATTGAAGAAAAGTCCCCATTTGCCATCTTTCACACGTGCACGGATGGGCTTGTTAGCCTTAAATATCATAGAAGGCTTACTCTCTCCATCGCATTCTACTTCTGTCACATCAAATGGTTTATTGGGATTCTTTTCAGCCAATTGGTCAACAAACAGGACAAATGCCGAGTGAGGAAGATCTCTTTCGTTGGCCTCCACATCTTTCTTGTGCATGCCTGGATAACCGTCGTTGCTTTCCACATTCGTGTCGGGAAGGGTTGGCGCTTTCGCCCACACTTTCACGTTCCAGATGGCAGGCATGTGGCCGTTCTTCTGTGTGTCGGTGATGGTGATGCGCACATACTGTGCCTTCACGGTTCCCTTGTCAATCATGGGAGAACCCTGCATGGTGTTGTTCGTGCGGTCGGCGTAGAGTGTCCAGTTTTTGCCATCTAAAGAGGTCTCAATCTTATACTGATAGAAGAAGGTGGCATATTCGAATTGTGTCCACACCTCATTGAACTTCATGGGTTTGCCGAGGTCAATCTGCAACCATTCTTCATGCGCAGTAGAGGGTTTTCTGCTGTCCCAATTGCACTTTTGTGCCTTCCACAAAGTTGCGTTATTGTCATCCACAGCATATTCGGGCTTAAACCACTCGTCGTAGTAAGAAGAGGCAGTCACTTTGGCTCCGTATGCGAGATTCTTGTATTTCGAGGCTCCTTTGAAGAGGTCCACGTTCTGAGCATTGTGTGTGGGAACAATCGGAATGATGTTTCCCTGTGCATCAAATTTCAGTTCGTCGATGCACACCTGACGGTTGAATCCGTGGATGGATTTCGGATTGTTGTGGCGATGATAGACGATGTAATATTTCCCATCGATGTCGATGATGGAGTGATGACCAGGCCCATGAACGGTTTCATCCTCGTTGGTGGTGAGGAGTTCGCCTTTATACTCGAAGGGACCCATTGGCCCTACGGTGGAAGTGGCGTACTGCACACGATAAGTGTCTGTGTGGCAAGAGCCGCTGGAGTAGGTGAAGTAATAAATGCCGTTACGTTTGAACACGAAAGGTGCCTCGAAGATGTCTTTCAATTCTGTGTTGGGAATCAGCCGTTTCTCCGCGAAGAACTCATCGGCAGCGATGGGGAAGGGACGGTTCTCGTTCCATCGACGGGCATCTTTCGCCACATTCTCCTTCAAAGCAGACACGTCGAAATCGCCATCCTTGAGTTTCGCCACACCACAACCAAAGCCTTTGTAGATGCCCCAAGTGGTGAAGTAGAGATATTGACTCTTGTCATCATCCACAAACAGTTGCGGGTCAAGAGTAATCACATTGTGCACATATCGATCGGGCACCATCACGGCGTCTTCTTTTCCAAGAATGTTGTGCCAAGGGCCGATGGGGGAGTCGCTTTCACCGATGTTGATGTTGCAAGGTTCGCAATAGAAGTAGCGGTATTTTCCGTTGGGCATCAGCACCACATCGGGTGCCCACACCACTTCGGTGGTCGGCCAGTTCATCACGATGTTCTTCCAGTTGACGAAATCCTTGCTCACCCACACTTGTGCAGGGCCGTATCCGTTGCCCGTCCCGTCGGTGGTGGCATACAGATAATACGTATCGCCAAACTTTCGGATGGTGGGGTCGGCGAAATAACCTGGGATGAAAGGGTTTGCATTCCCCGGCTCATTCCAAGCGGTGCCCGCAACGGGCGATGGTGTGTACTCTCTCGGTCGCTGCTGGGCAGACAGGGTGGTCGAAGCCATCAGCAGGAGTGGTAAAACAATTCTTTTCATTTCCATTTTCATATAAACTAATCTAAACAAATCTTCTTCTTTTCCGTTGTTCATAACTTACGGATAATTATTCATAAGTTACGGATAATTATTCATAACTTATGAACAAATATTCATAACTTATGAACAACTTCTCTACTGTCGTTACCGTCTTTTCGGTAGTGGAAGTGCCGTAAGTCCGTTACTGTCGGTGGGGAAAATACGTTAGCGGCGTATTCCTCTCTCATTCAGCGCACGGATGTAGCGAGCGGCATTGCGTTGGTGTTCGCCGTAAGTTACGGCAAAGTTGTGTGTGCCCGAGAAGTCTTCCTTGGCGCACATATAGAGGTAGTCGTTTTTGGCGTGATTGAGCACCGCATCCAGCCCTGCAATGCTGGGCACCCGGATGGGGCCAGGAGGCAGACCCGTGTGGCGGTAGGTGTTGTAGGGCGATTCCACTGCCAGATGCTCGTTCAGCACTCTGCGGATGGAGAAGTCGCCCACAGCGTAAATCACGGTGGGGTCGCTTTGTAGCGCCATTCCTCGGCGCAATCTGTTCAGGTAGAGGGCGGCAATGGTGGGCTTCTCGCCGTCGTTGGCTGTTTCGCTGTCCACGATGGAGGCCAACGTGATGACCCCTTCTTTCGTCATTTCCATTCCGGCATACGCACTCACTTCCTTCAGCTTCTGCATGCGTTTCTCGTTCCAGAAACGTTGGTTCTCTTTCTGCATGCGTTCCATGAGTTTCTCGATGCTCACGTCCCAATACACTTCATACGTGTTGGGGATGAACAATCCTGGCAGCGTTTCCTGGGTGTACCCCAACGCCTTGATGTTCTCTTCGTTGGCAAGGTATTGGGAGATGCTGGCAGAGTCGGCCATCAGCTGATGAGCCAATCGGCCCGCCATCATGTTCACCGTCCTCACAGAGGGCACCACCAGCATGATGGGCTTCTCGTTGTGGTTGCGGATGTCGCGTATGAAGTTCAGCATGGTCAGGTCGGATCTCACCTCGTAGCGTCCTGTGCGGATGCGGTCTTTCAGTTTCAGCAGTCTTGCATAGAGGTCGAACACCTGCATGCTCTGTGGCTTTGCCTGCTGTTCCACTTTCAGGCGGATGGAATCCACATCGTCATCGTCATCAATATAAATATAGGTGGTCTCCTCCAAGTCGAAGCCGCTCCAGTACACCCGCCAAGCTGCCACACATGTAGCCGCTATAAAGATGCACAGCACCCACCAAATCCAAACGTTCTTCTTGTTTTTTGCCATATATTATATTAATAATGTGGCAAAGGTAAGAAATCTTGCTGACATGATAAAGTGAATCGTGAAGTAAAAAATGTTTTTTTTACAAAAATCAACTAATGATGAAAAAAAGTAAAAAAAAATTTGGCTGTTTTTTTTTTTTTTTCTATACCTTTGCATTTTCTAACGAAAACAATAACCATGGAAAAGAAAATGATGAATATGAAATTGATTTTTACACTCATGATGCTTCTATGTGGTATTGTTCACATACAAGCTCAAAGCGCAGACAACGACAAGAAAGTCAAGCGTATCTTGTTTGATCGCGAGCAAGTGACAGTTGTTTATGCTGATGGCACCCAAGAGGAAGCTGACAATGGGATTGTCGTGAAAAAGGAAGGCAAAACCACATCCATCAAGGGCATCAAAGGCAAAAAGTCCAAGAACAGCGAATTGTATGACTTGCAAGGTCGCAAACTGACTGCTGCGCCCCAACGCAAGGGCGTGTACATCAAGCGAGAAGGAAAACAGGTTCGAAAAATCGTCAAAAAGTAACAGCTATGAAGAAAATTCTACTTACACTCTTTGTTCTTTTGACGACTTTTGCTGCTGAGGCAAAAATCATCAAGATAGTCTTTGCTGATGGTTCGACGAAAGTCTACACCAGCAGTCAGCTCTCTGCCATCGATTTTAGTGAAGAGGGTTATGTGACGGTGACTGGTTACGACGGACAAATCCTTCTGGAAAGTGAAGGTGCGCTGGATATGCTGACCATTGACGAGGATGAGGCGGTTTATGAACAGAAGTCAGATGTTTTACTGTTTGATATGGACGTGGATGGTATGCCCATTAAACTGAATGATAAGCGTCCCGTCACCAGGCTCAACTACTTCTATCCTTCCACCGATCCTTTTGGTGAACCCATATCGCTGAGCGGCACCATCATCATCCCCGACGAGATTTGGAACGGCGAAAAAAGTAGCGAAGGCATCATGCTGTTCAATCACTACACCGTCTTCCACCGCGATGAGGCTCCCACTCGAGGATATGCTCCGCTGGAAAGCATGTTTATGGCTAATCCTTTGAAACCCAATTATATCGTCGTGGAGAGCGATTTCTATGGATTTGGCTCAACGGTACGCTTTCCGCAGGCTTTCCTGCAAGGCACCAACAACGCTCGTGCCAGCCTTGACGGTCTGTTGGCTGCACGTCGCATTCTTGAAGAGATGGGCATCGATTACGGCCCGCTCTGCTTCAATTTAGGCTATTCGAGTGGTGGTTTCGACGCACTTGCCACCCAGAAATTGCGCGACATGGAATATGCTGACCGGGTATCCTTCGATAAGACCTTTGCCGGTGGTGGTCCATACGACCTTGCTGAATGTTATCGTCAGTATGTGACCATCGACTCTACTGCCTACAATGCGGTGCCCCTATTGCTGATGGTCTCGACCAAGGAGACGCAAAGGATGGATATAGAATACACCGATGTGTTCCAACCTGGTATTGCTAATCGCATAGACAAACTCATCCACTCCAAGAACTTTTCTTCGTGGCCTGTATGCGACAGCGTGGGACGAGAGAAAAAGGTGCACGAGATTCTTACACCTGAGTATTGCGACCTCAATAAGGAGGGATGCCAAACAATTCTCTCCATATTCCACGACTTGAGCATCGCAACCGGTTGGGTGCCAGATCCTTCGCAGCGACTCTTCATCTACCACTCACGTGGCGATGACTACGTGCCTGTTCAGTCGGCTCGTGGCATTGTTAAATTCTTACAGAACAATGGCTTCGAAGCCAGCATCGTGCCCGGTAAGACCAATCTCCAAACCAACTTCCTGGTGCGCGACATGGGGCATCTCACGGCTACTGTCGTCTATCTTATTCAGAGCTTGGCTGCCATCGAGGCTTGGCCCGAAATGTACACAAACGGTCAGCTGAACCCTATCTATGCTTCTATCATCAGTGGAGAACTTGACCTCGTTGCCACCATGCGCCGTCTGGACGCGATGGGCATCGACTGCCGCGCCATTATCAAGGAGGTTTTGGCACAACTGTCTAAACAGGGCGATGAGGAAGCCGGCAACGTTGAGTTCAATCCTATGACTATAATGGTGCTGATGAGTCAAGCATGCGAGAAGATGGGCATCACTTTTGAAGAACTCAACGAAATGTGCTACGACAGCGGTATCGACTTGAATGCGTTCATCACAGACCTGATTGCCTACTTCAGCGAAGAGACTGAAAATGCTGAGAATGATGAAGTTGAAAATGTCGAAGGTGACCAGAGTGAAGACGCTGAGGATAACAAAATTGAAGCAGCTTCCAACAGGGCTGCAGCACGACTCCTTAACATCGTGGAGCACCCAACGATGACACCAGCTGAACGATACGAACAGCAACTTCGCCAATGGCTCGACAAGTAAAAGCACAACGGATACTTTATTTATTTACCTCAAAATTTAGCAATTATGAAAACAAAACTACTATCGGTATTAGCCCTGTTCCTGATGGTTTCTACAGGGGCTAAGTCGCAGGAAGTCGCGACAGACGTGAACTACGCGGTGACGAAAATCTCCAATCCCGAACATGGTGAACGAGAAATCGACGGCCTTGTAGAGGGTGGAGACAGAGAAAACAGCTACACTTGGCGCTTGGCCATGAGGGGTGACGAGATTTACATCGCCACCGCCAGAAACATCGCCAGCGCACTGGTCAACATGTATGGCTCAGCCTTTGCCGAAGCAGGAATCTCACTCGATACCTTCTGGGCAATGATTAATGCCATCTCCAACGGCGACATCTACCGCAACGACGTGAGTGAGGGTGCTAACATCATCTCTTACAACCGCAAAACAGGCGAGTTCAAGGTGGTCTATACAGCTGATCTAGGAGATTATTTCCGCATGGCTGTCACCTTTGGCGACGATGTTTATTTTGGCTCCTATTCTGCCAATCCAGCCAATCCACAGTACATCCTGAAACTGGATGCTGAGGGCAACTTCACGAAAGTGTTCGAAACCATGAATTCTGTATCGCTTCGTGCCAACTGTGAATACGACGGTCATCTGTTCTTTGCCGGTGCCGACGACAGGGAAATCGTGGAGGGTGAAGGAACACCTGCCAAGATGGCCATCCTGAAAAAGAGCAACGAAGATGATACCGTGTGGGATCGTGTGGCCGACTACAAGGACTTTGGCCTCATTCCTTACGACCCCATCATGAGCAGCTGGGCAGGATGCCCCATTTGGGAACTGGCTGTACACAATGGCTACATCTATGCCACCGCACCCAGCTACCGTGGTTTCGTCATCTTCAAGGGACGTCCTGCACAGGCTGGTGAATCAGCTAACGAGTATGGCTGGCATTGGGAAGAAGTGGCAGGCACGAACAATGGCATCAACAACCCTGGATTGAGCGACATCACAGGTGGAGAACCTGGAACTATGAGGTCTCTCATTGGCTCAGTCTATGAGTTCAATGGTGAATTGTATGCTTACAATTTCGACCACTCTTTCGGTGGCGAGGCTGCTGCTTTCGCAGGTGTGTTCCAGCAACTTGCGGGTAAGGATGTGAAATCTTCTGACTATCTGGAATACATGTACAACTCATTGCACAATCCGCAGAAAGTGTGGAAGCTGGATGATGAAACAGGCAAATTCGTTGAGTGCAAAAACTTCACCAAACTCATGGAGGGAACGACCAACGAGTACGTGTGGCGTATGGGCGAATATGACGGTCAGCTCTACATCTCCACGATGGATGCAGGCATCTTCTACGGCTATCTCACACAGCTCACCAACGGAAGTCTCCTCAAGATGAGCCCAGAAGAAATCCGTACAAAAATTGGTTATGTGAATGCGGTCATCAAGTTGCTTGCTGACGAAAAGAAGGGCACATCGGCTGCTGACCTGAAGCAGAAACTTGCGCTCGTGGAGGTGCTTCTCAAATCATTCACGATTGAAAAGGAGAATGCTGATGGACAGGTTGAAAAGATGATTGATTTCCAAAAACTTGTTCCTGTTGTGAAGACCATGATTGATATGTATCTGGCTACCCTGCCAGGTGAAGACCTTAGCTCGAAAGCCATTCTGCTGGCGATGACCAAGGTGAAAGAGGGTCTGCAGGAAGTTGCTGATAAGATTGACATTGAAGGTATGGAGAAATATCTGTACATCAACAACAGAGTGAAGAATGACGAGTGGGGCTTCGACCTTGTACGCACCTCCGATGGTGAGAATTTCGAAGTCATCACACGCAATGGCTTCAACGACAAGTACAACTACGGTTGTCCTTCGTTCCTTGCAACAGAAGAAGGTCTCTACATCGGTACTTGTAACCCATTCTATGGAGGACAGTTGTACCTGCTGACCAACAACGACTCAAAACTTGATCCCGAGTATGATGCGAGCCGCATAGAAGAGACTACGACAGGCATCGCAAAACCCGCAGGTGCAGGTGCTGCCGCCACTTATTATGATTTGCAGGGCCGTCGTCTCAAGAGCAAACCCGCACAGAAGGGTGTTTACATTCAAGGCAATAAGAAAATCATGGTGAAGTAATTTCTCGTATGTTCTTCGTTAATGGGCGGAACCATTTGTAATGTTCCTCCAATAACGGTTTGATATTGTAAGTGTCCCAAGGTCAATACGACTTCGGGACACTTTTTTATCTGACTTTTCGAGAAAACTCAGATAATCTTTTCGTGTTTTTGGAAAGTTTCGTAACTTTACACCCGAATTCATTTATTTAACAGAAAAAGTAATGGAAAATTTCAGAGATTTGGTGCAGAAGCGCCGTAGTGTGCGCAAGTTCACCGACGAGGATATTAAGGCAGAAGACCTCCAGACAATTCTTCGTGCTGCATTGATGTCTCCCACCAGCAAAGGCACTCGTGCTTGGCATTTTGTGGTGGTGGACGATCCTGTCTTGTTAGAGAAGATTTCTCTCTGCCGTCCTATGGGGAGCCAATTTATTGCAGGTGCCAAGGTGGCCGTCGTGGTGTTGGGCGACAGGGAAGTGACGGATGCTTGGTGTGAGGATGCTTCATTGGCTGCTGTCACCATGCAGTATCAGGCTACAGACCTTGGTTTGGGCTCCTGTTGGTGCCAGATTCGTAACCGCTTCATGGAGAACGGCGAACCATCAGATAATGTGCTCCGTTTCCTGCTTCGCTATCCAGAAAACCTGACGGCTGAATGTGTCATTGGCCTCGGCTATCCTGCCATCGAACGCAAACCACAGGATGAGGATAAATTGAAGTGGGAGAATGTGCATGTGGGGCCTTTTCCAGAGGAGGATTGAAGAATTGAAAAATTGAAGAGTTGAAGTTGTTATGAAAATAGTGTTGATAGGGGCGGGCAATCTTGCCACCAATTTGGGTAAGGCGCTGTTTCATGCAGGACATGAAATCGTGCAGGTGTATAGCCGCACGGAGGAATCTGCCAAGACTTTGGCGTCGGTGCTGAAATGCCCTTACACCACTCAGACAGAAAACGTGGTGAGGAAAGCGGATGTGTTTGTGGTTGCGGTGAAAGATGCCGCACTTCAAACGTTAGCATCCTCTTTGCAAGTTAGTCGCGAAGGACAGTTGTTCGTTCATACGGCAGGCAGTATGTCGATGGATGTTTTGTCTTTTGAACGGCGAGGTGTGTTCTATCCGATGCAAACTTTCTCTAAAAATAAAGAGGTGGATTTCAGTGTGATACCTTGTTTTGTTGAAGCGGTAAATGAAAATGATATTCAACTGCTGAAGAAACTTGCGTTAACCATCTCTGACACCGTTTACGAACTCGACAGTGAGAATCGCAAGTACCTCCATCTGGCAGCTGTCTTCTGTTGCAACTTTGCAAACCATTGCTTTGCGTTGAGTGCCGATCTGCTGAAAGAACACGGCAACATACCCTTCCATGTGATGCTCCCTCTGATTGACGAGACGGCAGGCAAACTCCATTCGCTTTTGCCCCGGGAGGCACAGACAGGCCCTGCTGTACGTTGGGATACCAATGTGATGGACAAGCATCTGCAACTGCTCTCTGATACACCTGAGATACAAAAAATATACGAATTACTGAGTAAAAGCATACACGAGGAAGAGTTGAAGAATTGAAGAACCTTTAAGAGTCAATAGAAGAATATGATTAATTACGACCTTACAAAAATACGCGCTGTCTTCTTCGACGTGGATGGTGTCCTCTCTTGCGAAACCATTCCGCAGCATCCGAATGGCGACCCGATGCGAACCGTCAATATCAAGGATGGTTATGCGATGCAGCATGCGGTAAAGTGCGGCTTGATTCTTGCCATCATCACAGGTGGCAGAACGGAAGCTGTGCGCATTCGTTATGAAGGATTGGGATTGAAAGATGTCATTCTTGGTGCCGCTGTGAAGATTAAGACCTACAATGAATTGAAAGAGAAGTACAATCTTAAGGATGAGGAGATTGTATATGTGGGTGACGATATTCCCGACTACGAAGTGCTTCAAACCTGCGGACTTCCTTGCTGTCCTTCTGATGCGGCACCTGAAATCAAGGCCATCTGCACCTATGTCTCCCACAAAGATGGAGGTAAGGGATGCGTTCGCGACATTCTCGAACAAATTTTAAAAGCACAAGACTTATGGATGCACAACAGCACGGCCTTCGGTTGGTAGAAGGCTACAAGGTGATATTGGCCAGCAATTCGCCTCGACGCAAGGAGTTGCTGGGAGGACTGGGCATTCCTTTCGAGGTGCGCACGTTGAGTGGTATCGACGAGAGTTACCCCGACACCCTTTGTGGTGAGGAAATCCCCATGTATATCTCAGGCAAGAAAGCCGAGGCTTATCAGCAGTCGATGGCCGACGATGAGATGATCATCACGGCAGACACCATCGTCTATGACAACGGGCAAGTGCTTGGCAAACCCAAGGATAGGGAAGAGGCTATTCAGATGCTGCGCCAACTCTCAGGACATGCCCACGAAGTCATCACAGGCGTGTCGATTGTGACGAAGGAAAAGACCTCCCAATTTGCCTCCACCTCAAAGGTGTTTTTCGCTTCCTTAACTGACGAAGAAATAATCTATTATGTAGATCATTATCAACCTTTCGACAAGGCTGGTGCCTATGGTGTTCAGGAATGGATTGGCTATGTGGCGGTCACCCGCATCGAAGGCTCCTACTTCAACGTGATGGGCTTGCCCATCCAACGGCTCTACACAGAACTGAAATCATTCTCTTTCTGAAAATTCAGATTACTCAGAATACTCAGAATACTCTGATAACTCCCGACAAAACGATCACATGGAAACTTATATTCACGAATTAGACGAAACTGACTTGCAGATTCTTCGTATTTTGCAAGACAACAGCCGCTTGACCACCAAAGAACTGGCACAGCAGATTCACCTGTCCGTCACACCCACCTATGAGCGTCAGCGCCGCCTCGAACGCATGGGCTATATCAAGGGTTATGTGGCTGTGTTGGATGCCAACAAACTCGAACGTGGCTTTATGGTCTTCTGCAGCGTGTCGATGAAGCAAATCAACAAAAAAATCGCTTACGATTTTTGTGAAACCGTTGGCGGATGGCCTGAAGTGACTGAGTGTTACAATATCTCTGGTGATGGTGACTACCTGCTGAAAGTCTGTGTGAGCAGCATGCAGCGCTATCAGCAGTTCATTCTCGACAAACTCGGCGATTTTCCCTACATTTCGAAAGTCAGTTCCTGCTTTGTGATGGACACCCTCAAGCTCACCTACGGATTCACCGTCTGAATGGCCATCACCTCTTTGGCTTCGTCGTAACTCAGGCAGATGGTACAGGTGCCGTATGCATAGGGTGCGATGTCGTATTCGTTGTAGTGGAACTCGATGCTGTCCTCACGCAACGCGAAGTTGTGGCTGATGACCATATCGCCCATATCCAGAAAGCCTTTTGCTTGGAGTTCTGCCAATGATTTCGCATGGGTGCTTTCCATCAGCTTGTTCAGCAGCAGTTCCTTGAGCCCTCGTTGTTTTTCGAGCGGGAAGATGGCCTCCAAAGAGATGAACTCCCCAGTAGTGGCATCGAATCGTAGAATAGTGGTTTCTTTACTGGGATGCGCACCTCCTGTGAAGGCTTCCTCCATGAGTCGGTAGTTGATCACATTTTCCATTCCATATTCAGCGCGTCCTGTCAGGTGGTCATAGTACACCTCGACGATTTCATCGCCGTGAAACTCAGCTTTCACGTCTTCAATATATTGTGCAACTGCCTCATCTACGGACATCTCGCTTGGTTGGTTCAGGATAATCTCTTTCAGCTGGTCGTTGATGAGCCTGCAAGCCTTCTCGTTCATTGCGTTGTTCGATTTCATGAACTGCATGTCCACCTTCACATCCATTTCGCGTTTCGGCTCCTCGTGCAGGGTGGGTTTCCCATCTTCAGAGGGTTGGGGTGTCTCTTGCAGGTGCTCCAATTTTTCCACGTTGTAGAACTCCAAATCGTTCCAACGTGCGTTCGACTGACATGCCGTCAGCAGGAAAGTAATGCTTGCTCCTAAAAACAGTAATGTGCAATATATGCGGTGTCTTTTCATCGTCCTTTTGTCAAATTCGGGCGCAAAGTTACGATTTTTTCTCCTTATCATGTGTGTTATCCGACAATAATATCTAATTTTGCCGCAGAAAACAACAAAGATTTATTTTTTTTACGAAAATGTCATTAGTTAAATGTCCGGAATGCGGCCAAGACATCAGCGACAAGGCCGCATCATGTCCACATTGTGGATGTAAACAAAAAACTTCCAGCAAATCGGCTACGGCCACGATTGTGATTCTTTCGTTGGTGATTGTTGCGCTGGCGGGTGCCGGTGTGTCGTATATGTTCTTGAGAGGTGGAGACGATAGCGATGAACGTGCTGCCTACGAACGTATTGTCCGTTTGCAGAACGAGAACCAGCTCGACTCCTTGGCAGATGCATTGGAAGACTATTTCGATATCTACGATTCGGATGCCAGCCACTATCTGCAGTTGAAGGATTTGCGAGAAAAATTCTTCACAGAACGTGCTGACTGGCAGGCGGCTCAGGGCATCATGTCTGTCGATGCAATTCGCCATTTTCTGGATGTGCATCCCGATGGTGTTTACCTCAAGCAAGCCAACCATTTGATGGATTCACTCTCTTTTCGTGCTGCTTCTGAGGCAGATACCCGCGATGCTTACGAACAGTATCTTGCGCAGTTCCCAGAGGGAGCCTATTTGAAAGAAGCGCGTGAATTGATGGAGGACTTGGACAATGTGGCCATCACCGTCGAAGAAAAGGCCGCAGTTCAAGAGGCTGTTTCTGCTCACTTTGATGCTTTGGCTACCAATGACCGTGCTGGTGTGGCCGCCACTTTGGCTGAAACCATCAACTCTTATCTTGGGAAGAACGCTCCAGAGATGGAGGACATCTATGCGTATATGCGCTCGATGCACTCCACATCACGTGCAATTGTGTTCTTGGTGAAAAATCCCGTTGTCACCAAGATGGAAATGACTGGAAGTGTGCTGTACAATATGCAGTTTGTCCTCGACGAAGAAACTTATTCGCGTTCTGCCCGTCCTGCTAGAACAGAGGGTGATGCAACCGCTGGTGGCGATGCTGACGCAGAAGGGCCAAAGCCTGAGGATGTGAAGCATTTCACGGGTGTGGCTGTGCTTAACGAGAACAAGCGGATTGTGTCGCTGGTGCTCAGACAATGATAGTTGAAGCGGCAAAATGTTAAAAGTTAGGCATTTGACAGTCTTTCCTTTTGTCGTTTGTCCTTTTCTTTTTATCTTTGCCGAGAATTCGTATATATTAGAAGAATCAAAAATTCTATAATTTATACATTACTAACTCAATTTTTAACTAACTAAATTTTAACTTTATGAGAAAATTTTACTCACTTGTGTTGTCAGCGCTTGTGGCTATGCCTTTGGCAGTCAATGCCCAGACAATGACAGAAGAAAATGAGACGCTCGCCAACTATAAAGATGGCTACCGTCTAGAAACAGATGTGAATTTCGTGGGTTCAGCCGTGAATGGTGAGCCAATCACACCTGCTACAGGTTTGCAGTTTAACGGTCAGACTGACTATAAAATCAATGGTACTGCCCTTGACAAGGTAACTAATACAGGTTTGGAATTCCTAGCAGTCCACACGATGAAGAATAATATCGGATGGAGTGAGGGTAAAGCTCTTTCTTCAAGTTCCAATGAACGATGGATATCTATTTCTAATTTGCGTGTCGGCCAAATCCTTGTTTTTGAAGTTTCAGATGCCAGTCGTTTCATGGTGAATTCTGGTGGTGTGGATAAAAACACGGCTAACTGGGACGATGTTCCTGTTGATCCGCTGATTGCTCAACCTATTTCGGATGAGATTCATAAGTTGCAGGAGCTTGCTGCTGGTCAAGAACAGGGAGGAGAAGAGAGTCAGGAAGGTGGTGACGCTCAAGAGGGCGGTGCTGATTCCTTCGTTTATTATGAGGTGATTAATGAAGGTCCTCTTTATATTAATTTCAAAGGTGGAAAGGTGAATGGAACAGCTACTCCAAACTACCTTTCTCGTTTCCAAATTTGGTCGCCTAATGGTGAAGATGAAGTTGTTGCCGCTCCAACATTTGAAGTTGCTGAGACAAATGGAAGCGCTCGTGAAATTATCTTCAAGACAAGTCCTTCAACCTACGGAAATCCTGTATATGTGTTCTATTCTGTTGATGGTGAAATGCCAATTGCCTTGACGGAAGAAGGTCTGTTGGATGTAGAGAACACTTTCGGCAGCCTTGACGATATTCCTGATGGTTATATAGGCGATGGTATGCCTTCAGAGTCGGGTGTTTATGTGCATGTGGATGCCAACGATGATGAATCCAGCGATGGTGTGGAGGACAATATCGTGACCGTGAAGGCAGTGGCCGTATCTTCTACAGGTGTGATTTCTGAAATCGTTGACCTTAAGGTGGATGTAAGCTATATCCAACTGAACGCTCCAACTCTCACGCTGGTTGGTTTCGAGGGAACACAGCGTTTGTACAAGATTAACTGGACAAGCAATGTGGGTAAAGATGTTGAATATACTGTTACCTATGAAGCTGATGGTGGTTCTGCTGTGGAAACAGCTGTCGGAGAGGTCATTAGTTGCTCTGAGAAAGTGATTGTGACCGTTTCTGCTGGTTCTGCATACGAAGATGGTGTTTGCGAACAAGAAGCTGATGTGCCAGGCATCGAGTTTAGGCGTAAGTTCAATCCTGGTACTAATGAGCAGCAAGAACCTCTTCACGATTGGGATTTCCAGAACCTCACAGAGGAAGTATCTTCCATGATTAACGGGCAAGTGATTGACCACTATGCTATTCTTGGTGATAATGGAGAGGAGCTCGAAACCTTTACGATTGAGCAGTATGAAAATAATGAATATCCAGAAGGTGCAGAATTGAAACCAATCCAGAAGTATTTCGGTTGGGATGCGCTTGATTCTCGTGATGGAGGTCGTTTCTGGAGAACAGAAATTGTAACGTATGTTTTAGATGGAGAAGGTATTCCAACTACGACTCGTGAAAGTGCTGTGTATGCAGATGAACAAACAGGTCTCTTCCATGATTTAGTGGTTGATAACTCACATCCAAGTTATTCCACTATAGCTATTTACGCTGCCCCAGGTAATAATAAGGGACTTTACTTCATGAGCAGAGGTACCATCAATGTTCAGCCTGTGCAGTATGGTGAATATGTGGTTCTGAACACGAATGGTGGCACGACCGTAACGAAGTCAGAGGCTTCTGCCAAGGGTTGCGAACTCTCAATTGGTCAAAGTGTCTATGTTTACAACATCGACATCTACACTTACGATGAACTGCCTGAGGTGCCAGAAGAACTGGATGCAGTAGAAGGCATCGCTGCCAAGACTGCTAAGTCTCGTGGTACGTACAACGTTGCAGGTCAGCGTGTCAATGCCGGCTACAAGGGCTTCGTTATCAAGAACGGCCGCGTGGTTTACCAGAAGTAAAAACTATCTGCCAAGTTCGCTTGGCAATCGACTGAAAATGAGTGATGAGTTTCTGCGGAGACTCATCACTTTTTTGTGCTCCAACAGGAGCGTCGTAGCCGTAATTACGTTTACGCCACTAACGTAATTACGGTAACGTCGTTGAGGTAATTACGGCAACGTCGTTGCTGTATAGGTGGTTGTTTCGTGCCCGTCGCGATGACTATGACACACAAAAAAAGCCTCCATTGAGGAGGCTTCCGATGTGGTTGTTATGTCGTTGTTGTTTAGATGGTTCCGTCTTCACCTGGGTCGATGTTCAATCCTGGGCGTAGGGGCTCCGTTTCCAGATTTTCTGCTTTCTTGAATGAGTAGGAACCGTCGGTGGCCACTTTCAATTCAAGTGGGTAGGACATATCTGACGTTTCGTCTGGGTCGCCTACCGTCACGATGAAGTAGAAAGCGGAACGGTCTTCTTCGCCTTTGATGAAATTGTAGTTCACACCCACCATTGTGGAGGTCTTCAGGACATTGGCAGGCACATACTCGTGGAAGTTGCTTTTGTAGAAAGTCTTGTTGAACACATGGGTGCTGTCGCGACGGATGTCGATGCGCACACGGCTCTCGTGGTATTCGAGGCCTTGTGGATTGATGAGCACAGGCATCGTGTCGACGGATTCGAACGCGCAGGTGTAGTGGTAGAGTGCGCCTCCCACCTTGATGGTGTCCTTGATGGTGTAGTTGCGCAGCGTGATGACGCCTGTCGTGGGGTCTGTGTCTTCCACCACGCGTTCCGTTGGTGCTGGCTTTGGAGTGTTGTCACATGCCACAGTCATCAATGCGAGGAGTGCTGCAGCTGCTGTTTTCAAAGTTCTCATAGGTATGGGGTGTTATTTTTTGTTATTTATGATGCAAAGATAAGTATTTTTATATTCATAATTCCTACCTTTGCATGAAATTTTATTGAAACAAATTTGAAGACATGGGATTGTTGAAGAAGAATCCACGGAATTGGCACGTGAAGAGTGGTCAACCACTCACGGAAATGGACAAGAGGATTCTGTATTTTCAGAACAAGGGACATCTCGTTCCAACTCGCGATTTAATCAAGACTCCTGAACAGATAGAGGGCATCCGCAAGGCGGGTGTGCTCAACACCGCTGTGCTCGACCTTGTGGCAGAGAAGATTCATGAAGGTATGTCAACGCTGGAGATTGACAAACTGGTGTATGACTTCACCACCAAACACGGTGGCATTCCTGCTCCGCTCAACTATGAGGGCTTCCCCAAGAGTTGCTGCACCAGCATCAACGAGGTGGTGTGTCACGGCATCCCCTGCGAGGAAGACGTGTTGGAAGAGGGCGATATCATCAATGTGGATTGCACCACCATTCTGGATGGCTACTTTGCCGATGCCAGCCGTATGTTCATCATCGGCCGCACCACGCCTGAACGTGAACGCCTGGTGCAAGTGGCCAAGGAATGTATGGAGATTGGTGCTGAGGCTTGCAAACCTTACACGTTTGTGGGCGATTCTGCAGCAGCCATCACCAAGCATGCGCACAAGAATGGTTGCACGGTGGTTCGTGACCTCTGCGGACATGGTGTGGGCAATGCGTTCCACGAAGACCCTGACATGGAGCATTATGGAAAGAAAGGTACAGGCATGCTGCTGGTGCCAGGTATGGTGTTCACCATCGAACCGATGATTAACGCAGGCGGTTGGCAGGTGTTTGTCGATAGTGATGATGACTGGACAGTGGTGACCGACGACTACAGCGACTCGGCACAATGGGAACATACCTATGTGATGACGGAAGAAGGATTGGAAACACTCACATATTAAATATATATGTATATTTTGGCGATAGAAAGTTCGTGTGACGACACGAGTGCGGCAGTCTTGAAAGACGGTATTTTGTTGAGCAATGTGACCGCCTCGCAAGCCGTGCATGAGGAATATGGTGGGGTGGTGCCTGAATTGGCGAGCCGTGCTCATCAGCAAAACATCGTGCCTGTGGTGGATGCAGCCATCAAGCGGGCAGGTATCACGAAGGAAGACCTCAATGCTGTTGCCTTCACAAGAGGGCCGGGTTTGATGGGAAGCCTTTTGGTGGGTGTGAGTTTTGCCAAGGGCTTTGCAAGAAGTCTCGGCATTCCGATGATTGACGTGAACCACCTGCAAGGTCATGTGTTGGCTCATTTCATCCGTGAGAGTGAAGATGATCACGATCAGCCGACTTTCCCATATCTGTGTTTGCTCGTCAGTGGCGGCAATAGCCAGATTGTGAAGGTGAACTCCTATAAGGATATGGAGATATTGGGACAAACCATTGACGATGCGGCTGGTGAGGCGATTGACAAGTGTTCCAAAGTGATGGGGCTTGGCTATCCAGGTGGTCCTATCATCGACAAGTTGGCGCGTCAAGGAAATCCAGAGGCATTCGAGTTTTCGAAACCAGACATTGCAGGTTACGATTACAGTTTCTCAGGCTTGAAGACTTCGTTCCTCTATCATCTGAGAGATTGGTTAAAGGACGACCCTGACTTCATCGAGCACCACAAAGAAGACTTAGCGGCATCGTTGGAGAAAACGATTGTTGATATCCTTATGAAGAAACTCCGCAAGGCGGTGAAGGACACGGGCATCAAGCAGGTGGCTGTGGCTGGTGGTGTGAGTGCTAACAACGGACTTCGTAACGCATTCCGCGATCATGCGAGGCGCTACAAATGGAAGATTTTCATTCCAAAGTTCTCCTACACGACTGACAATGCGGCTATGATTGGCATTACGGGCTACTTCAAGTATCTCGACAAAGACTTTGCATCCATTGATTTACCTGCCTACGCACGAGTGGAAAAGTTGTAGAATTGATAAATTGAAGTGATGAAAGAGGTTCGTTTCTTCTATGTTCCTAACGCTTCGAGCGTGAATGAGTTGCCAGAAGAGGAGGCTCAGCATGCTGTGCGTGTGCTCCGTATGGAGATGGGCGACGAGATGATGCTGATGGATGGACAAGGCACTTTCTATCGTGCCGTTGTGACCGAAGCGACCAAGAAGCGTTGCTTTTTCCGCATAGAAGAAAACTTACCACAGAAACGGCAATGGCAGCCTCATCTTCATCTGGCTATGGCGCCTACGAAGAATATGGACAGGACGGAGTGGTTCGCAGAAAAGGCGACGGAGATAGGGTTTGACGAACTGAGCTTCTTGCGTTGCCGATGGTCAGCACGGACGGTCGTCAAGACAGAACGCATAGAGAAGATACTTGTTTCTGCGATGAAGCAAAGCCATAAGGCATGGAAACCTGTCCTGAATGAGATGACGGATTTCAAGGTCTTCTTGCAAGAGATAGAGGAAAGGGAGAAGGCGAGTGGAAAGACGATGCAGAAGTTCATCTGTCATTGTTACGAAGAGGAAGGATTGGGCGAGAAAGTGGCGTTGAAGGATGCTGTCAAGAGTGGGGAAGACGTGTTGGTATTGGTGGGTCCCGAGGGTGATTTCTCCATTGACGAAGTGAAGCTGGCAGAGTCGAAAGGCTTTCAAAGCGTGACACTTGGCAAGAGCCGACTGAGAACAGAAACGGCGGCTCTGGTGGCGGTGCATATTATTAACTTAATCAATCAATAACATCATGAAAAAGTTTCATTTAATTGCAGCGGTGGTGCTGGCAGTCTTAGCGTTGAGCTCTTGTACCAACACGGATTACAAGAATGTGATACCTGCTAACGCACCATTGGTGATGGAAGTCGATATACGCTCGATTGCAGAAAAGAGCGAGTTTCAGCAATCGAAAGGTATGCAAGAGTTGGAGAAAAGTCTCTCGGCTGTTGTTGCTGCCAAGGACATGGAGAAGGTGAAAGGATACATCGAAGATCCCATGTCAATGGGTATTGACTTTAGTATGCCTGTCTATGCGTTTATGGTGGACATGCAGACGTTGGGCTTGACCATGAAGGTGGATGATGAGGATGCCGTGAAAGATTTCCTGTTGTTGCTCAACAAGCAAGGTATGGCTTCAAAGCCTCAAGAGAAGAACAATTTGATTTGTGGCACCTTGTTGGATGACGTGTCTTATACATACGATGGTACTACATTCCTTTTGTTGGCATCGCTGGAGAAAAGTGGTGGTGCCAAAATGTCAAAATTGGCGCAACGGTTGATGGATCAGAAGAGGGAAGACAGTTTCTTCTATGTGAAAGATGTTTGGAAAACTGAACTGTATGGTCCTGTGAAATGCTATGCCTGCGGTGGCAATTTGCCCAAGGAGGTGATGACTCCATTGCTGGAGCTCTTCCCTAAGAACATCAAACCTTCAGACGTGGACGTTGTGGCTGACCTCAACTTTGAGAAAGGAACGGCAACCCTCACTACGGCTTTGATTGCTAAGACTGATGAGGCGCAGAAGTTGATTGATGAGGCGAACGAGAACATGAGCAAGATAGAAGGCCGTTATCTTGACAAGGTGTCTGACAATGCTGTGATTTGGATGGGTGCAGGCGTGAAAGGAAAGTGGTTGCTGGAGAAAATCAAGGCGAACAAGACGCTGAACGGTTTGCTGTTTGCTTCAGAACGGGCAGTTGATGCGGGGCAGATGCTCCAAGCAATTGATGGAGATGTCTCTTTGGAACTTTCCGCTTCAGAAGTGAACCCAAACGATGTGGAATACATGATGTATGCAAAGTTGGATAACTCGAAATTCCTTGCCGATGTGAATGACTGGAAACAGAGCCACAAAGAGTTTGGCATCGACATGAAAGATAAAGGAAACAACCAATATCTACTCACATTGGATGGACAGACATACGAATGGGGCGTTCAGGATGATGACCTCTATTGGGGAACTGTTCAGGCATTCAATCATTCGAAGGAATCGACAGGCGCCTTTTTGAGGCCATACGAGAAAGCAATTAAGAAAAGTCAAGTGTTCTTCATTCTTGATTTGGATGCGTTAGGAAGAGAGGCTGGAATGAGCACTGTGGGTTTGGCCTCACAGGTGTATGGGCATTATCTCCACATCAACCGCATCATTGTGCAATCATGGTCAGCAAACGGAATGGCTCTGACCATAGTGCAGGAGAACCAGGACGAGAACTTCTTGAAACAAATACTTCAATGAATAAGATAGAACTGATTCATACGCTGCCTAACGTGTTTCAGAGTCGTACAGATATTGTGAGCGACATCTGGAATCAGGACGTAACTTTTGAGAAGGGCAAGAAATATCTGGTGGAAGCCAATTCGGGCACGGGCAAATCGTCGTTGTGCAGTTATATTTATGGGTATCGCCACGACTATCAGGGGCAGATACTCTTTGATGGCGAGGACATCCGCAGATATGCGGTGGCAAAGTGGACGGACATCCGCAAGAATCACTTTGCCCTGTTGTGGCAAGAGTTACGCATGTTCCCAGAACTGACTGCTTGGGAGAATGTGGAAATCAAGAATAAACTGACGGGGTATCAGACAAAAGAGCAGATTCTTGAATGGTTTGATATGCTGGGCATCACAGATAAACTGGATGCCAAGATGGGACGCATGTCGTTTGGTCAACAGCAACGTGTCGCATTGATTCGTGCCTTGTGTCAGCCTTTCGATTTCCTGTTTGTCGATGAACCTATCAGCCACTTGGACGACACCAACTCGGCCATCATGGGACGCATCATGACTGCTGAGGCTGACAAACAGGGTGCGGGCATCATCGCTACGAGTATTGGCAAGCATATCGATTTGGAGTATGAAAGAGTGTTTAACCTATAAATGGTGATGAAGATGAAACTGGTTTGGAAACTTTTAAGACAGCACATCAGCATCCCGCAGTTTTTGGGGTTCTTCTTTGCCAATCTGGTGGGTGTGGTCATCATACTGCTGGGTGTGCAGTTCTACAACGACTATAAGGCACTTGACAATGAGGATAGTTTCATGAAGGCTGACTATCTGATTGTCAACAAGAAGATAGGTGCACTTTCAGGCTTGACGGGCAAGAGCAATGCTTTCACCCGTGCAGAAATTGAGGAACTGAAGAATGAGGACTTTGTGGAACGCATCGGTGCTTTCACGCCCAGTTCCTTCAATGTGAAAGCTCGCTTTGATGTGGAGGGTTTTGTGAACTTCTCCACAGAGATGTTCTTCGAGAGTGTGCCAGATGAGTTTGTCGATGTGAAGAGTGATGCGTGGGATTATCAGGAGGGGAGCAACGAAATTCCCATCATCCTGCCTAAGAACTACCTTGACCTCTATAACTTCGGTTATGCACAAGGAAAGGGATTGCCCAAACTCAGCGAGGGCATCTTGGGCGCGATGAAACTGAATGTTCAGATTGCGGGCAATGGAAATAATGATAGTTTTGACGGCCGCATTGTCGGCTTCTCATCACGCCTCAACACGATTCTGGTGCCTGAGAAATTCATGCAATGGGCGAATCAGCAATATGCTGACGGTGAGGCTGTAAAAGAACCGACGCGACTGATTATGGAGGTTAACAATCCTACCGATGACCGCATCACCAGTTATTTGCAGGAACGTGATTATGAGACGGACGAAGACAAACTGGATGCCTCAAAGACCACTTTCATTCTGCGTGTTATTGTCAGCATCGTGATGGTGGTGGGTATGGTCATCAGCATTCTTTCTATTTACATCTTGATGTTGAGCGTGTTCCTTCTTGTGCAGAAGAACAGCACCAAGCTGGAGAACCTCTTGCTCATTGGCTTTTCGCCTGCCAAAGTTTCCTTCCCATATCAGGCATTGACGGTGGGGTTGAACGTGCTGGTGTTCGTTTTGGCGGTAGTCATCATGTTGCTGGTGAGAGGCATCTATTTGGAGATGTTCGAGAACTTCTTCCCCGACCTTCAGGTGCCAGGCATTTGGCAGGCATTGGTTGTGGGCATGGGCTTGCTGGTCATAGTAAGCATCTTCAACATCATTGCTGTGTATGGTAAGGTGATGAGCATTTGGAAAAGAAAGGATTGAAGAATTGAAGAATTGAAGTTTATGGATAGAATCATTCATCTCTATAAGGGTTTGACAGGCGCAGAGCCTCAAAGCATCATTCCGTTGGCAGGTGCTGGCAGCAATCGACGGTATTTCCGCGTCTATGGCGGCGAAGAACTCTTGACTCTTGCTCCTTGCTCCTTGCCCCTTAATTCTCTCATCGCTGTCATCGGAACCAATCAGGAAGAGAATGATGCCTTTGTTTATCTGTCCCGCTTCTTTCGGACAAACGATTTGCCTGTGCCTTCTGTGCTGGCTGTTTCAGAAGATCAAATGGTGTATCTGCAGGAGGATTGTGGCGAGGTTTCTCTGTATTCCTTCATGGCTCAACATCGACAGGAGGATGGCACGTTGGATGCCGAAGCCCTTACAACTTTGCGACAAACCATTCAGGTGTTGCCAAGTTTTCAGTTCTCAACTGTTGATAAAGATGAAGCAGAGGAGATTTTTGCCCATTGCTATCCACAACGCGAGATGGATAGAACCAGTGTTATGTTCGACCTCAACTATTTCAAGTATTGCTTTCTGAAATTGGTGGGTGTTGAGTTTAACGAGTTCAAGTTACAACAGGATTTTGAACGCTTGGCGGATGATTTGTTGATGGAGAAGGAGAACACTTTCCTCTATCGAGACTTCCAATCGCGTAACGTGATGCTGAAGGAAGGAAAGCCTTATCTCATCGACTTTCAGGGTGGTCGCAAAGGACCTATCTACTACGATGTGGCGTCATTCCTTTGGCAGTCGTCGGCAAAGTTCTCTGACGAGCTGCGCAATTTGCTGATTGATGAATATCTCGCGGCTTTGCAGTCCTATAAGAAGATTGCTAAAGAAGTCTTCTTGCAACGTCTCCACCTCTTCGTGCTTTTCCGCATTTTGCAGGTGCTTGGCGCATACGGCTACAGAGGCTTGTGGGAAAAGAAGGTTTATTTTGCCAATAGCATTCCATTGGCCATCAATAACTTGCAAAAGGAACTCTCATTGGCCACATGTGATGCTTATCCTTTCCTAAAGGGGGTCTGCCAATCTCTCATCGCGTGGAATGCTGAGAAAGAAAAGATTTGGGCAACCGAAGCAGCCAAGAAAGCCAAAGTGGCTGCCTATCTGCAAAACGACAAGACATACATTCCGAATGGTTTTCTCCCCACAGAAGGGGGGATGTCCGCAGGACAGAGGGGGTCTTCTCTTCTTGTTCGTGTTTTCTCTTTCTCTTTCAAGAAGGGGATACCAGAAGATGAAAGCGGAAATGGTGGCGGCTATGTGTTTGATTGTCGCAGCACTCACAATCCTGGACGTTATGACGAATACAAACCTCTCACGGGTTTAGATCAACCAGTCATCGATTTTCTTGAAGCAGATGGCGAGATTCTCACCTTCCTTGAGAGCGTGTACAAAATCGTCGATTTCCACGTCGCCCGTTTTAAGGAGCGCGGCTTTGCCAACATGCAGATTAGTTTTGGCTGTACAGGTGGTCGCCATCGTTCTGTCTATAGTGCTCAGCACGTTGCAGAACACATCCACGAGAAGTTTGGCGTGGAAGTACGTATTTGCCACAGAGAACAAAATATCACACAAGAACTCAAATAAATGAACGCACTTATATTCGCAGCAGGTCTTGGCACCCGCCTCAAACCTCTTACCGACACGATGCCTAAAGCAATGGTGCCTGTCAACGGCAGGCCTCTCGTGCAGATTCTCATAGAGAAGCTGAAAGGCATTGGCGTAAACGAAATAGTGATTAATGTCCATCACTTTGCTCAGCAAATCATCGATTTTGTGGAAGCCAACAACAGCTTCGGCATCAATATCAAGTTCAGCGATGAAACTGGTATGTTGCTCGAGACGGGTGGAGGGCTGAAAAAGGCTGTCCGTCTCTTTTCAGACGAACAGCCTATTCTTGTTCACAATGTGGATATCCTCAGCAATGCTGACCTTTTTTCTCTCTACAACAATGCTGAGACAACCACTCTTCTTGTCTCCCAACGTGACACCCAGCGTTACCTTCTTTTTGATGACACCAATCGTCTCATCGGTTGGAAGAACATTGCCACGGGTGAGTATAAGTCACCTTTCCCTGATATAAAAGAACGTCCTTCGCGTGGGTTGGCTTTCTCTGGCATTCAGGTCTTCCATCCCTCTCTGTTGCCTCTGATGGATTCTTGGCAAGGCAAATTCTCTATCATCGATTTCTACCTTTCCATTTGCGACAAGGTGGAAATCAAAGGCTGCTTCGACCCACAACTGCAGTTGCTTGATGTGGGCAAATTAGACTCCATTGCTAAAGCCGAAGCCTTTTTGTAGCCGTAGAGGAGGAGTTCTAGAAGTGGCTCTATTTGAACTCGAATAGATTGATGAAGCCAGTCATGGTGAACACCTGTCGGAGGTCGTTGCTCAACTCACGGATATAGACGTGATGGCCATTAGCCTTTGTGCTTTTGAGAATGCTGAGGAAGATGCGGAGACCACTTGATGAGATATACTCCAGCTTTGAGCAGTCGAGGATGATGTCATGATCGGTGTTGTCGATGAGTGGCTTCACATCAAGTTGTACTTGTGAGGCTGTTGCTGTGTCGAGACGTCCTTCGAAGTACATCACATAATCGTTATTCTCTTCTTTTAATGTTGTTTTCATCATAATTGTTATTGATTTTATAGTGAATAATTTAAGTTTGACTTCTCTTTAATTTTTCAATGTCCCCATTTTTCAACTCTTCAATTCTTCCATTCGAGGCAATTTTTTGCGGAGCGTAAGGACATTCATGTTATTCTTGCGTTCATAGTTTACACTGTCCATGAGTTGTGTGATGAGGTGGATGCCGAGTCCTCCGATGGGGCGTTCCTCTGCCGATAGTGTGGTGTCGACTGAACGGTGAGTTGTGGGGTCGAACGGCATGCCATTATCGCTGACGGTGACCTTTAAGCGCTTGTCGTCTGCTTCTGCCACGATGTGGATGTCTCCCTTGGTGTCTGGAGGATAAGCATAGTTCATGACATTGACCACTGCCTCTTCAAGCGCAAGGTTCAGTTGCATGGTGGTGGCAGGATCGAAGCCTAAAGATTCACAAACTGTGTCAACAAACTCTGAGAGTAGTGGCACCTGCTCAACATCATTGTTCAGCGTGATTTTCTGATGGAATCGCACTGTGTTTTGCACTTGGGAGTAGCGGATGGCGAGCATGGTCAAGTCATCGCTTTGTTCAGCGTCGCCGGCGAAAGTTTGGACTGCGTCAGTCATGTGGTCAATGATTTTCTGGGAGGTGGCGAAGAGGATAACATCCATCATTCTTTCCTCGCCAAACAGTTGGTGATCCGCGTTTTCCGCTTCCGTCAATCCGTCCGTATAGAGGAAAATTGTGGTGTTGGTGTCCACCATTGTTTCTTGGAGTGCGAATTTCCATCCACCCATCACACCAACGGGGAGATTGTTGTCGCAAGGTAAGAACTCTTTCTGCTTCGTGCCGTCTTTCTCTGTGAGAAGGAGGGGAGGGTTGTGCCCCGCATTGCAGTAGCGTAGTTTCCCTGTTGGCAAATCCAGCACTCCAACAAAAAGTGTGACGAACATGTTTTGTTCATTGTTCTCAGCCATGCGGTCGTTCATCTGTGTGATGATACGTTCAGGGTGGTGCTCATGTGCAGAAAGCGTGCGGAACAGAGAGCGTATCACCGCCATGACCAACGATGCAGGCACTCCTTTGCCTGACACATCACCGATGCAGAAGAAGAGTTTTTCGTCGCGGATATAAAAGTCGAAAAGGTCGCCGCCCACCTCTTTGGCAGAGGTCAGTTGCCCATAGATGTCGATGTCGTCCCGGTCAGGGTAGGGTGGGAATGTTTTGGGAAGCATGGCCCGCTGAATATTGCTTGCCACTTTCAGCTCACCCTCAATGCGACCTTTCTGTTCGTTCACGCGTTTCAGTTCCTCCATCTGCTGAATTAGCGATTGCTGCATGGTGCAGAAAGAGTTGCGCAGTCGTTGCATCTCATCTTCTGTGTGTATCTCAGGCAGTGTGGCTTGCAGATTTCCGTTTGCCACTTCGTCAACTGCTTGTGTGAAAAGGGTCAATGGCTGTGAAAGGCGCTTCACTCCCTTGTACAGGATGAAAGTGAGTATCAACAGCATCAGCAGGATGAGTGTCCCTACGAGGATCCCTGCTTGAGTGGCCGTTTTGAAGAAATCTTCAGCACTACAAACGATGGCCATTGACCACTGTGTATGCTTCACGGGCTTGTAGAATATGAATGCCTTCCCGAGTTTTGGTGACTTCATGGGTTCCATGTCCATCTTTCCAGCCACCATCTCCTTGCCGATTTGTGCCATTTTGGTATCTCCCACCTTTTCTGCGAACGAAAAGATGGTCTCATTCAGCACCACATCCTGTTTAGGATGGGTGATGAAGGTTCCGTTGCGTGACAACACAAAACTGTAAGAATGGTCGTAGTACTTGAGCGAATCCATCAGTTGCGACAACCACTCAAGCGACACATCTGCTGTCACCACCGCATAGACATTGCCCGCATCGTCGAGCAACGGATAACTATAGGTGACCATTGTGATTTCGCCACCGCCTGTGTCGCAATATGGCTCACTCCAGTAGCCTTGCTTCAGATTTCGTGGTGTTTGATACCACTCTTTGTTAGGATAGTCATAGGCACTGTTGCCTAATTGTTTCTCGTGTATGACCGTGGTTGGGTCACCATCCGCCGACGATGTGTCGCGATAACTATAGGGAGAGAACCAACGCCCCTGATCTGGATAAAAATTCGGTTCAAAAGCGATGGCTGAACCGACAATCATGGGGTTGGTTTCCACCATTTCACGGGTGATGCGATACATCTCCTCGTGGGGAGCATGGATGTTCTTTTTGATTTCGTTGACGTTGTTCTTGACGGCTGTTTCCACCGCAATGAACACACCGTCAATGTGTTGCTCGGCATTTTCCAGCGCATAGCTGGCTCTCAGTTTCTCCTCACGGAGAATGCCCTCGCGCACAACGATATTCATCACCATCGCTGTCACCAATAAAATGATGGTGGCAGTCACGATGACCCAAAGGCTGAGGCGAGCAGAGAAAGACCTTATCACCCGAAATCTGTGTTTCATGTTCTCAATGATGTGTGATTCTGTTGCAAAAGTACGACTTATTTTGAAGAAACGGAAGAAAATGACGTTTTTTTTTATCTCTATAACCTCTAAAGACTTTACGTTATGCTTTCTTGCGATGATTACTTTTCACATTCATCCTCATCCATGTCCATTGGGGTTGAGTCGCCAGACGCAATCTCTCTAGTTACTTTTACGCGTTGCCGCAAACACGTTCAACAGGGAAAAGTTCTTCTGTTTCAGAGTGCAAAGTTGTGATTTTTTTTCGGCATTGTCATGAGTTTTCGTTTTTATGTGGGTAAAAAGTTGAGTTTTGGAAAAAAATGACTACCTTTGCATCACACAAGAGAATTCACACATATTTATATATATATATATGCAGAAAATTATCATTTTGGACTTTGGTTCGCAAACCACGCAGCTGATAGGCCGTCGTGTGCGTGAGTTGAACACGTTTTGCGAAATCATGCCTTACAACAAGTTTCCGCAGAATGACCCCGATGTGATTGGTGTGATTCTGTCGGGTTCTCCTTATAGCGTCTATGAGGAGCGCGCCTTCAAGCTTGACTTTGCGCAGATTCGTGGCAAGTACCCGATTCTCGGCATCTGTTATGGTGCCCAGTTGATGGCACACACGTTTGGAGGCAAAGTGGAGCCAGAGGGCACTCGCGAGTATGGACGTGCCAATCTTGAATATATGGAAGAGGGCAACCCGCTTTTGAAGGGCTTTGCCGAGAACAGCCAAGTATGGATGTCGCACGGCGACACCATCACGAAACTGCCTGATGGCTTCCGCTGCATCGCCTCGACAGCCACCGTCAAGTATGCAGCCTATGCTGCCAACGACGAGAAGATTTGGGGTGTGCAATATCATCCTGAAGTGTTCCACTCCATCGATGGCACACAACTTCTGAAGAACTTTGTGGTGGATATCTGTGGCGGCAAACAGAATTGGTCGCCAGCTTCGTTCGTTGATCAGACGGTAGCAGAACTTCGAGAACAAGTGGGCGACGACAAGGTGATTCTCGGTCTTTCTGGCGGTGTCGATTCTTCTGTGGCAGCAGTGTTGCTCAACCGTGCCATCGGCAAGAACCTCACTTGTATCTTCGTCAACAACGGACTCCTTCGCAAGAACGAGTTCACTGATGTGCTTCGCGACTATGAGTGCCTTGGCCTCAACGTGGTGGGTGTCGATGCTTCGCAGAAGTTCTATACAGAACTGGCAGGTGTGTCCGAACCTGAAAAGAAGCGCAAGATTATTGGTGCTGGCTTCATCGACGTGTTCGAAGCCGAAGCCAAGAAGATTGAGGGTGCGAAGTGGCTTGCTCAGGGAACCATCTATCCCGACCGCATCGAATCACTGAACATTACGGGCAAAGTAATAAAGTCTCATCATAATGTGGGTGGTCTTCCTGAAAAGATGGGTCTCAAGCTTTGCGAACCGCTGAAGTGGCTCTTCAAGGACGAAGTGCGCCGTGTGGGTCGTCAACTTCAGATGCCCGAACATCTCATCACACGCCATCCGTTCCCGGGTCCAGGTTTGGCTGTTCGCATTCTTGGCGATATTACGCCAGAGAAGGTGCGTGTGTTGCAAGATGCCGATGACATCTTCATTCGTGGTCTTCGCAATTGGAAAGTGAAACTCTCAGGTGAAGAGGCACGCAAGGTGCTTGCAGCTGGTGTGCCAGCCGACATGAAGGATGGTGAAATAGAGGTGTCTCTCTACGATCAGATTTGGCAAGCCGGTGCCATTCTCCTTTCCGACGTGAAGAGTGTCGGTGTGATGGGCGATGAGCGCACTTACGAGAACCCCGTTGCTCTCCGTGCAGTCACTTCAGCCGATGCAATGACGGCCGACTGGGCAAAACTCCCATACGAGTTCTTGGCCGAGGTGAGCAACCAAATCATCCGCAACGTCAAGGGCGTTAACCGTGTTTGCTACGACGTGTCGTCCAAACCGCCAGCAACCATCGAATGGGAATAAACATGAAAAATAGAAGAAATAGAAAACGAAAAATTAAAGTTTCCAATATGAAAAAGTCATTATTTCTATTTGTGTTGGCTGTTTTGCTGACGATGGCCAGTTGCACTTCTTACAAGAATGTTCCATACCTCCAGAATAGTGAGAATGTGGATCTCTCGCCTGCAACGATGCTCTACGATGCCAAAATCATGCCCAAGGATCAGTTGGTCATCAGTGTGAACTATCCTGTCGACCCTGAAGCTGTCAAGATGTTCAACTTGACCATGCAGGCGGACAACACCGTCAATGCAACAGCTACGCGATTCAGCTCTCAGACGCAGTTGCAGAACTATCTGGTGGACAACGAGGGCTATATCAATTATCCTATTCTGGGTCGCCTGAAAGTGCTCGGATTGACCAAAACGGAACTTGAGACACTGATTGCTTCCAAAATCCAGGGTGCCTATACGAAGGATTTCCCGTTGGTACATGTGCAGATGTCTAACTATAAAGTCTCTGTGCTGGGTGAAGTGGCTCGTCCTGGTCAATATACTGCCACCACAGGCAAGGTGAACATTTTTGAGGCTTTGGCAATGGCTGGTGACCTCACCATCTGGGGACAGCGTGACTGCGTGAAAATTATTCGCGAAAGTGCACAGGGCGAGAAGAAAATTGTGGCTCTCAACCTGAACGATGCCAACATCATCAACTCTCCTTACTATCAATTGCAGCAGAACGACATCGTCTATGTGACGCCCAACAAGGCCAAGTCGAAAAACTCTGGCATTGGTTCTGAAACAAGTCTGTGGTTCACATCCACCAGCATCCTTGTTTCGTTGGCTTCTCTGCTCTACAACATTCTCCGATAGGCAGTCGACGGATAACGTATAGAAGATTTTGTATCATATCCTCTGTAGTGACAAATCTAGTGTTGCTATGGAGGATTTTTTTGATTCTGTTGACAAAGTTGAGGGATAGAGTATCAAGTCAGGCTGTTGTGTTAACACAATGTGAAAAATTTAAGAATCTCCCTTAATTGGTGTTAACACTTGGAGGGGATTTGTTAAACTACATCAAAGAAAGGGAAAAATAGCGGAAAAATGTTTTGTCATAACGGCAAATAGTCGTTATTTTGTGCCCGAAATAGGAGGATGTAACTTCTCAAGACGCATAGCATCGGAAGAGAATCATTCCAATGATGAGTGGAACATAAACATAACAAAAAGATAACCAAAAGAATAGTTAGAAGACTATGAAGCAGACTACAAAAAGATTTTATGGCACACTCGTATGTGTTGCCTTTTTCTCGGGATTGACAGGTGCTTTTGCCTATTCTCTCTCTCAAAAATCAGTTGGTTCACTTTTGCCTGTGGCTGAAAAGACAGAGCCCACAACAGAAAACACAGGCTTGATGCAACTCTCAAACGTGACGGCCCCAACCGTGCAGCCCGTTGACTTGACCGAAGCGGCCGAGAAGGCTTGCAACGCTGTGGTGTATATCAAAGTTGTACAGAAAGGTAAGACACAAACCATAGAATATCGAGACCCTTTTGAGGATTTCTTTGGAGACTTCTTCGGTCGTGGCGGCGGTACACAGCGTCGGCAGGTGGAGACCCCAAAACGTGAGGCTGCTGGTTCAGGGGTCATCATCTCGGACGACGGTTATATCGTGACGAACAATCACGTGGTGGAGAATGCTGATGAAATTACCGTCACGCTGAACGATAACCGTGAGTTTACGGCACGTGTCATCGGGTTGGATGCGGACACAGACCTGGCGCTCCTGAAGATTGAAGCCAAAGGACTTCCAACAATCGTTATTGGTGACTCCGACCAACTGAAGGTGGGCGAGTGGGTACTTGCAGTAGGCAATCCCTTCAACCTCACTTCAACGGTGACGGCTGGCATTGTGTCGGCAAAGGCACGTAATTTGGGTGCACACAAGAATGGCATTGAGTCATTCATCCAGACGGATGCTGCCATCAATGCGGGCAATTCAGGTGGTGCTCTGGTGAACACTCGTGGTGAGTTGGTGGGCATCAATGCCATGCTGTATTCGCAGACAGGCTCTTTCACAGGATACGGTTTCGCGATTCCTACCACAATTATGAAGAAAGTGGTGGCCGATCTGCAGGCTTATGGAACGGTTCAGCGTGCCATGCTTGGTGTGAGTGGTTTGACGTTGCGCGACTATGTGGACAATCAAAAGTCGAAGGATGATAAGTTTACAGCTGATTTTGGAACAGTTGACGGTGTGTATGTGGCTGAAGTGGTGGATGACGGAGCCGCAGCAGAGGCTGGCATCAAGAGTGGCGATATTATTGTGTCTGTCGATGGAAAGAAGATTACGAAGATGTCTGAGTTGCAGGAATCCACTACCAAATATCATCCTGGCGACAAAGCTGAGATTGGGTATATCCGCGACAAGAAGCAGAAGTTCACGACCATCACCTTCCGCAACGCAAAGGGTAGTACGAGTGTGATCAAGACACAGAAAGTGGATGCGTTGGGCGCTGAATTCAAGGAACTGACCGACAGCCAAAAGAAGACGCTAAACCTCTCGTATGGTGTCCAAGTGACCAACTTGAAGTCTGGCTATTTGAGGGATGCTGGTGTACCAGAAGGATTTATCATTCTGAAGGCGAACAACCAGAGTATAAAATCCTCAGCAGATATGGAATCCGTCTTCAGATCTGCGCAGGCAAGCGATGAACAGACACTCTTTATATGGGGTAAGACTCCTGCCGGAAGAACTATGTCATTTGCAGTATACTTGGGTGAATAACAGGGGTGGAATGTTAAAAAACAAGGGATTTGAGAATTTTTTTTTCAAATCCCTTGTTTTTATTTATATTATGTGTTACCTTTGCTAACAGAAAAGAAAGAAGACGGTCAACTTCGAGAGAGAAGGATCTCTGAAAAGAGGAAAGAATCGTCTGATTTTATACATATAGCCGGGGTACAGGATCGATCGGGATACTCATCAAATTATACATTGAAACCGAGATGATTTTACCGTTTAATGGCGGGCCACAACCCAGAAGTCGCCATGTCATCGAATATGGAGGTTCGGCCTCTGGAAACCATAGAGTCGGTGGATTACAAAGGACGGTAAATACTCAAATCTTATCACGTCGGAGTTTCATCACATCTCCTCCCGGCTTTTATAAAGGGTGAGCCTATCTTCATATAGGTTCACCCTTTGCAAGGAAAGTTGCCGGAGTGGTCGATCGGGCCGCACTCGAAATGCGGTGAACGGGTAACTGTTCCGGGGGTTCGAATCCCTCACTTTCCGCAAAAGGGGTAGTCAAGCGGGAGGGCACTGAAAAAGTCCTCAAGATATGAAGACTTCTCTATTATTAACAAAAAAGCAGATTGCACATAGCCGTTACACACGGATTAGCAATCTACTTTTCATTATGCCCTTTTATGCCCTTTTATGCCCTTTCATGTCA
>JAFSKK010000066.1 GCA_017448965.1 Bacteroidaceae bacterium
CGTCATGGGTTCATCGGAAGAAGACAGCGAACGGAAGATGGAACTGCGCGTCTATGTTGACGGCGATGAGTACACCGTTGACGACACCCTGCCGTTCTTCAGCGATGCCTCCTACGGCTCGCTGGACGAACCATACGTGCTCGACATCGATGCAACGGCTATCCGTTCTGTAACGGCCAATGCGGATGACGACGAGGATTGGTGGACTCTGCAAGGCTTCAAGATAGGCCACAAGCCCACGCAGCCTGGTGTATATATCCACCGAGGACAGAAAACCACGATTCAACTGAAGAAATAACATCTAATGAAAACACACAAATCCGCATCCGATGCCGATGGATACACGGCTCGGATGCGGATTTGCATGTTACAAAAAAAATCTCCCGCATTCACAGAACACGGGAGACTTTTCAATTATCATATAAAAACCTGTCCATTCATTTGGTGAGATGAAAGAAAAAGTGTTACCTTTGTAGGCAAATGAATTGACAAAAGATTATGGCGAAGAAGGAAGAACTCACCCCGATGATGAAACAGTTTTACGATTTTAAGGCAAAGCATCCTGATGCTCTGCTGCTGTTTCGTTGTGGTGACTTCTATGAGACATACAACGAGGATGCCAGTGTGGCAGCCGAGATTCTGGGCATTACGCTGACGAAGCGGAGCAGCGTGGCGGGCACATCGGCCAGCGGAACGGCGATGGCTGGATTTCCCTATCATGCGCTGGATTCGTATCTGCCCAAACTCATCAGGGCAGGCAAGCGTGTGGCCATCTGCGACCAGCTGGAAGACCCCAAACTGACGAAGAAGCTGGTGAAGCGCGGCATCACCGAACTGGTGACCCCTGGTGTGGCGCTGACCGATAACGTGCTGAACACCAAGGAGAACAACTTCCTGGCTTCCGTCCACTTTGGCAAGTCTGCTTGTGGCTTGGCCTTGCTCGACATCTCGACGGGCGAATTTCTCTGTGCCGAAGGTACCACCGACTATGTGGAGAAACTGCTCACCAACTTCTCTCCCAAGGAAGTGCTCTTCGAGCGTGGCAAACGCCCCATGTTTGAGGGCAACTTCGGCAGCAAGTTCTTCACCTACGAACTGGACGACTGGATCTATACGGACGATGCGGCACGGAAGAAACTTCTGGCTCACTTCGGCACGAAGAACCTGAAGGGCTACGGCGTGGAGCATCTGAAGAACGGCATCGTGGCAGCAGGAGCCGTGCTCTTCTATTTGGAACAGACCCTGCACACACACATCTCACACATCCGCAACATCCGTCAGATAGAAGAAAACCGCTATGTGAGGATGGACAAGTTCACGGTGAGGAGCCTGGAACTGCTCGGCTCGATGAACGAAGGCGGCAACAGTCTTTTGTCGGTTCTCGACAAGACGATTAGCCCGATGGGAGCACGTCTGCTGAGAAGATGGTTAGTCTTTCCCCTGAAAGAAATCAAGCCCATCGTGGAACGCCAAAACGTGGTGGAGCACTTCTTCCGCGATCCCGACCTGCGCGACGGCATCGAAGAACTGCTGCATCAGATAGGCGACTTGGAGCGCATCGCCAGCAAGGTGGCGGTGGGCAGAGTGAACCCCAGAGAGATGGTGCAGCTGATGTTGGCGCTGGATGCGATAGAACCCATCAAGAACCTCTGCTTGGCCACCGACAGCGAGAGTCTTCAACGTTTGGGCGAGCAGTTGGATGCCTGCATCCCCCTGCGCGACCGCATCAGAAAGGAGTTGAACCCCTCACCGCCTATTCTGGTGAACAAGGGCAACGTCATCGCTAACGGTGTCAATGCCGAACTTGACGAACTGCGGCAAATCGCCTATTCAGGCAAGGACTACCTCCTGCAAATCCAACAGCGTGAGGCAGAAGCCACAGGCATACAGAGCCTGAAGATTGGCTTCAACAATGTGTTTGGCTACTATATGGAAGTGCGCAACACCTACAAGGATATGGTGCCGCAAGATTGGATTCGCAAGCAGACTTTGACCCAAGCGGAACGCTACATCACCCAAGAACTGAAGGAGTATGAAGAGAAGATTTTGGGCGCGGAAGAGAAGATTCTTTCGCTGGAGATGAAGCTCTTCGGCGAGTTGGTGGTGGCAGCAGCCGACTTCATTCCACAGATACAGACGGATGCCGCGCTGATTGGAAAGATAGATTGCCTCCTCTCATTCGCCATCGCTGCCAAGGAATATCGCTACAACCGGCCAGTGGTGGACGAGAGCATGGTGATTGACATCAAGCAGGGTCGCCATCCCGTTATCGAAAGGCAAATGCCTGTGGGCGAAGAGTATGTGGCCAACGACCTCTATCTCGACTCCGACAAGCAGCAAATCATCATCCTGACAGGTCCTAACATGGCTGGTAAGTCGGCATTGCTCCGACAGACAGCCCTCATCACCATCCTGGCACAGATAGGCAGTTTCGTGCCTGCCGACAGCGCCCGCATCGGATTGACCGATAAGATTTTCACCCGTGTAGGAGCCTCCGACAACATCTCGGTGGGTGAGTCCACTTTCATGGTGGAGATGAACGAGGCTGCCAGCATCCTGAACAACCTGAGCGCACGTTCACTGGTGCTCTTCGACGAACTGGGACGAGGCACATCCACCTACGACGGCATCTCCATCGCGTGGGCTATTGTGGAGTACATTCATGAGAACCCGAAGGCGCATGCAAGAACCCTCTTTGCCACCCACTACCACGAACTGAACGAAATGGAGAAGATGATGCCGAGGGTGAAGAACTTCAACGTGAGTGTGAAAGAGGTGGACGGACGTGTCATCTTCATGCGAAAACTGGTGCCAGGAGGCAGCGAACACTCGTTCGGTATTCATGTGGCGAAGATTGCAGGTATGGTGCCAAGTGTGGTGAAACGCGCTGAGCAGGTGATGAAGGAGCTGGAAGCCAACAACTCGGGCGATGGCATCAGCCGTCCGAAGACCGAAACCATCCAGACGGTGAGCAAGAGCGGCATACAACTCAGCTTCTTCCAACTGGACGACCCTGTGCTGTGCCAGATTCGGGACGAGATTCTTCATCTCGACATCGACAGCCTCACGCCGCTGGAGGCTCTTAACAAACTCAACGAAATCAAACGAATTGTACGCGGCAAATAGTCCGCACACACCATTCAATAACCACCTGTTCTATGGCAAAGTCAAAGATTATTCGTAATGAGACCGCCTTTTCTGCGGTGTCGGATGCCTTGGCATCATTCTTCCAAATCTTCACGGGAGGCAGTGCCTTCAGCGTTGGAGACCTGAAACATGCCGACATCTGCATCGGCAACGAGCACTACAAGGCACGTGGAATCATGCTCCACGGTAGTCGGGTGAATGAGTGCTTTCGCCTCTCGCTGGAAGATGAATCGGAGAACGAAAAGTCTCTCGTGCTTCGGCGCATGGTGAAAGACTTTGTCACACAGCACCCTAACTGCGACAAGTTGCTGAAGCGGGAATGGGAACTCTTCCAGCAACTGAAGATGTATGAGTGCCCCTATCTCGTGAAACTGATTGATTATATCGATGAGGAGGGCGCACTCATCAGCGAACTCATTCCGGGTCTTCCGCTCCACCTCTTCGTCAAGCAGGAGCCAGAGTATTACTTCAAGCGCAAGACGACCTTGAGGATGCTGAAGCAACTGGTCAAATCCATCGGATTCCTCCACAGCAAGGGGATGTGCCATCTCGACATCACTCCTGCCTGCATCCTTGTGAAAGCCGATGCGGAACACAACATTGTGCTCTTGAATAACGGTCTTGCAGCTGCCACCTACGACCATTTGCCGCTTGGCCGCTGCATCAACACAGACATGCCGCCAGAACTGAAGAACGGTACAGGCTATGACCCACGCACCGACATCTGGCAAATAGGCAAAATCATCCGCATGATTATTGAGGTGAGGAAAAAAGACCCCACACGCGCCAGCAACCACTTGAAACTGATTGCCGCCAAATGCATGAAGTCTAAGATGGAAGACCGCTACAACAATGTCAACGAGATTTTGCAAGACTTGGAAACGTGGGAACATCTCTACGACCGCTTCAATGAAAAGAAATAAGAAAGACCCGATGTCGCATTAACGCAACATCGGGTCTTTCCCTTTTTCTGCCAATTAATCATCACTTCAACTGTGCAAACCCTTCTCCATACACACCCTCAGCCTTGGTTTGCGAAATAAAAGCTGTGGGGTCGATAGCTTTCACCAGTCGGAAGAGAGCCACCGACTGGTTTTTCTTAGCCACCACCATCAGCACACTGACAGGTTGTCCACTATAACATCCTGTACCAGGCAGCAGCGTGGCAGAACGATCCATCTCCTTGCTGATGGCCTCGTAGATTTCCTGCGGATGCTTGGTGATGATGAAGAACTGAACGGATTGCTGTACATAGTTCATCACGTAGTCGAGCACCATGTTGCACACAAACATGTCGACGAAGCCGAACGCCAAACGTTGCCAGTCGTGAAGGAGTGGATAAGAGGCACTGACGATGAATATGTCGAGGTAGAGCAACATGCGCCCAAGGCTGATGTGCTTGTATTTGTTCACCACAGCGGCGATGATGTCCACACCACCCGTGCTGCCCTGATGCAGAAAACATTGTGCCAAACCCATGCCACAAATCGAAGAGCCAAAGATAACCGCCATGAAGCCTTGATCTTCACCCAAGTAGCGAGGAAGTTTGGTCACACCTTCTCCTGCGTTGGTCAATAAGAAACGTTGTAACGCCCACAGAAAGAAGGTGAGCACCAACACGGCGTAGATGGTCTTGACACAGAACTTCAACCCCAATATCTTCAATGCGCCTATCAGCAGCAGCGCATTGGCAATGAGGTAAGACACCTGCATTTCCAGGCCTGTTGTATAGTATATCAAGGCCGAAATACCTGTCAATCCTCCCGACGGAATCTCGTAGGGCAACAAGAAAACCGTCCACCCAATCGCATAGAGGAGCAGTCCGAAAGTGATGAAGAGATAATCCTCCACCTCATGTTTCCAGTCAATCCTCATTCTCTTCCGCTGTCGAAGATGGCACGAAGTCATTGCCAGAAATCTTCGCCATAATTTTCTTTTCTATCTCCTCTGCCAACTCTGGGTTATCAATCATCAGTTGCTTCGTGGCATCGCGGCCCTGTGCCAGACGGGTGCCTTCGTAACTGTACCAACTGCCGCTCTTCTGGATGATGCCTGCATCCACACCAAGATCGACAATCTCACCGCTCTTGCTGATGCCTTCGCCATACATGATGTCGAACTCGCAACGGCGGAATGGAGGTGCCACCTTGTTCTTCACAATCTTCACCTTGGTGAGGTTGCCCAGAATTTCATCGCCATTCTTAATGGGTGTGCTCTTGCGAACATCAATGCGCACACTGGCATAGAACTTCAGCGCATTACCGCCTGTGGTCGTCTCAGGGTTGCCAAACGTCACACCTATCTTTTCGCGCAACTGGTTGATGAAGATGCACGTGGTGTTCGTCTTGTTGATGGTGCCTGTGAGTTTGCGGAGCGCCTGGCTCATCAGACGTGCATGAAGACCCACTTTGTTTTCGCCCATATCCCCCTCAATCTCGGCTTTGGGTGTCAAGGCTGCCACCGAGTCAATCACGATGATATCCACCGCACTCGAACGGATGAGTTGGTCAGCAATCTCCAACGCCTGCTCACCGTTGTCGGGTTGGCTGATCAGCAGGTTGTCGATGTCCACGCCCAACTTCTCTGCATAGAAGCGGTCGAACGCATGCTCTGCATCGATGAAGGCAGCCACACCGCCACTCTTTTGGCACTCCGCGATGGCGTGAATCGCCAACGTGGTCTTACCTGATGACTCAGGACCGAAAATCTCGATGATGCGTCCTTTAGGATAGCCACCCACACCCAGCGCGGTGTTCAACCCGATGGAACCCGATGGAATCACGTCGATATGCTCAATGTTCTCCTCGCCCATCTTCATGATGGCACCCTTGCCAAAACTCTTCTCTATCTTTTCCATTGCAGCCTGAAGCGCCTTCATCTTCTGCTGCTGAGGCGTCAAGTTCGCCTCTTCCTTCTTTTCTTTTGCCATAAATCTTAGATTTTATTACAATTCTAAATCTCCGTCGAATATCTCATGCCAAGGAAGTCCTTGCGTGTTCAGTTGCTCCATGAATGGGTCAGGGTCGAATTCTTCCACGTTCCACACGCCTGGACGTTTCCAGATGCCCTGCATGAACAGTTTTGCGCCAATCATTGCTGGCACACCGGTCGTGTAGCTGACACCCTGCATGCCTGTCTCTTCATAGGCAGCACGGTGCGAGCAGTTGTTGTACACGTAGTAGGTGCGCTCCTTGCCATCCTTGATGCCTCGGATGCGGCAGCCGATGGAGGTCTGACCTTCGTAGTTCTCGCCCAGTTCCTGTGGATTGGGAAGCACCGCCTTCAAGAACTGCAGGGGCACAATCTTTACCTTCACAGGGCCGCTGCCATCAGCAGCTTCTGCCGTGTACTCAATCTCATCGATGCGGCTCATGCCTATGTTCTGAATCACATCCAAATGCTTCAGGTATTGCTCACCAAACGTCATCCAGAAACGGGCACGCTTGATGGTCGGGTAGTTCTTCACCAATGACTCAATCTCCTCGTGGTGGAGCAGGTATGACTCCTTTGGACCAATCTCTGGGTAGTTGAGGGGCTTGTGAATCTCCAGCGGTTCTGTCTCCACCCACTGTCCGTTCTCCCAGTAGAGTCCCTTCTGGGTGATTTCGCGGATGTTGATTTCGGGGTTGAAGTTGGTGGCAAACGCCTTGTGATGGTCACCTGCGTTGCAATCCACAATGTCAAGATATTGAATCTCGTCGAAGTGGTGCTTGGCAGCGTATGCTGTGTAGATGGAGGTCACACCAGGGTCGAAGCCACAGCCGAGAATGGCAGTCAAACCTGCCTGCTCAAACCGCTCCTTGAATGCCCATTGCCACGAGTATTCGAAGTGGGCCTCGTCCTTCGGCTCATAGTTCGCCGTATCCAGGTAACTCACACCGCTCTGCAGGCAAGCCTCCATGATGGTCAAGTCCTGATAGGGCAGTGCCAAGTTCATCACGAGGTCGGGCTTGTAGCTGTTGAAGAGTGCCACCAGTTCAGGCACATTGTCAGCATCTACCTGCGCTGTCTTGATACTTCCGGCAGGCACCAGCCCTTTGTCCTCAATCGCTTTTGCCAGCGCCTTGCACTTCGACTCCGTGCGGCTGGCAATCATGATGTCCGTAAACACGTCGCTGTTCTGAGCGACCTTATGTGCAGCCACCGAGGCAACGCCTCCTGCACCAATAATAAGAACTTTTCCCATATTGCTTAGATGTATAGATTGATGGTGCAAAGATACGAAAATTTCGGAGAAGTGAACCATAAACCCCATTTATTTTGAAGATTTGTGTTTCTTTTCTGGCGTGGTCAAGGTTCGGAGGTGTTTTTTCTCTTTTGATGCAACCGACAGCATCAAAAGGTGAGTGGAGGAAGGATACGCAGAGCCGCCCATACCCCGATGGCGTATCCTCCTTTTCGCTTGTTCCACTGCCTCAAAGACGGTGTGACTCACACCGACCACCCCGGTGTGACTCAGACCGCCACCCTCGGTGTGACTCACACCGTTTCGGAGGTGGTTTCGCAGCCTTGCATGAGGAATTGCAATAGAGTAAAAGGTGAAACATGAAGTGCCGTTTCGCCATCACTTGCACAGGATCCGTTCCTTTGCCTCGTCGAGCAGGGCAAAGAGTTCTTCCTGTGTTTCGGCACGAAGAATCTTGATGCGGGTTTGGCGGAAATCGGGGATGCCCTTGAAGAGAGGGCTGTTGGCGAGATGGCGGCGCACGTGCATGATGCCGCCAAGTTCTGTGCGCTTGCGTTCCTTCAGGGCATTGTCCTCGCGCAGAGAGTATTCGACACTCTTCTGCACCTGGCGTTTGAGGACAGACATTTTCCAATCGAGGGTCATGGTGTCGTCGTGCCTGCCTGTGTCGAGATAGGTGCGCACATCCTTGAAGAGCCACGGTTGCCCGAAGGTGGCGCGACCAATCATGACGGCATCGACACCATAGCGGCCGAAAGCATCAGCCGCCTGTTCGGCAGTGCAGATGTCGCCATTGCCGATGATGGGGATATGAATACGTGGTGAAGCCTTCACCTGCCCGATGAGTGTCCAGTCAGCTTCACCCTGATACATCTGACTGCGTGTGCGCCCGTGGATGGTGAGAGCCTCGATGCCGCAGTCTTGCAGCCTTTCGGCCAACTCTAAGATGAAAGGTGTCTTTTCTTCTGTGGTACGATGCCATTCGGATGGAAGTTCGTAGAGTGAAGGAACGTCCCATCCGAGGCGAGTCTTCACGGTGACGGGGATGGAGACGGCCTTGACCACCTCGCGAGTGATGTCGAGCATCAACTGCGGTGTCTTCAGCATGCCGGCACCAGCGCCTTTGCCTGCCACCTTCTTGACGGGGCAGCCAAAATTGATGTCGAGAATGTCGGGGTGCGCCTCGCTCTCCACAATCTTGGCTGCCTCCACCATGCTGGGCACATCGCGTCCATAAATCTGGATGGCCACAGGGCGTTCGCGGTCATCCACGCGAATCTTCTCCAACGAGCGGTTCACGTTGCGGATGAGGGCATCGGCACTCACAAACTCGGAATAGACCATGCTTGCCCCGAACTCTTTGCACAAAAGACGAAAAGCCTGATCTGTCACGTCCTCCATGGGCGCTAACAGAACAGGCTTATTACCAAGATTGATGTTTCTGATTTTCACAGGTTATGCCTCCGAAAATTCGCTTTTACCTACACCACAAAGTGGGCATTCGAAATCTTCAGGAAGGTCTTCAAATGCTGTACCTGGCTCAATGCCACCTTCTGGATAACCTACCTCTGGGTCGTACTCCCATCCGCAGGTGTCGCATACATATTTCTTCATTGTTGTCTTTGTTTTTAGAAGTTAAAGAATTTTCTATTTGAAAAATCTGTTATAAAGTCCTTGGAAACCTGCACCGTGACGTGCTTCGTCCTTAGCCATCTCGTGAACCGTGTCGTGGATAGCGTCGAGGTTCAGTTTCTTGGCCACTTGAGCCACTTTCAGTTTGCCGGCACAAGCGCCTTCCTCAGCTTCCATGCGGCGCTTCAGGTTGGTTTTCGTGTCCCACACCACCTCGCCGAGAAGTTCGGCAAACTTGGCGGCATGTTCTGCCTCCTCGAAGGCATAGCGCTTGAAGGCCTCAGCCACTTCGGGATAGCCCTCACGGTCGGCCTGACGGCTCATGGCCAGATACATGCCCACCTCTGTGCACTCGCCCATGAAATCGTTCTTCAGGCCCTGACGGATGAAGTCACCCTCTTCACCTTCGGGGATAGCCTTTGCCACACCCACTTCATGTTCACACGCAAATTTCAGTCCTCCCTCGCTTTCTTCCTTCAGCTTGAACTTTTCGCCAGGCACTTTGCACTGAGGACATTTCTCTGGAGGGTTCTCACCCTCATACACATACCCACATACTGGGCATACCCATTTTTTAGCCATAAATGTTAGAGTTTTAGGGTTAGTAATATGTTTTATCGTAAAGCATCTCTCGTTTGTTCCCACCAGTATTGGGTGCTGGCGGAAAATCTAAGAGCTGCAAAGATAATGCAAATAGCTCGTCTGCCAAAACTTTTTCTGGAAATTTTTCTTTTTCTCTCAAAAAAGTTCATTTATTGCCCTTCTGCAACGCTCCTTTTTCCGGAAAAGGGAGTGTATGGCAATGGGAGAAGGGGAGAATCAGTTGAGTGCGATGTGTTGAGCAGTGACCTCTTCGTGGAGGAAAAGGCTGGCTGATTCGCGGAACTTAGTGGCTGATTCCGTTGTAAAGTATTGGCAAGTGCCACCACGAGAGAGCCGCTGATCCATTTCGGAGTGGCGACGAAGATAATCCTCAAGGCTGGTGGCGATGTATTGACCTTGGGGAATGACGGTGATGCCGCTGGGAAGGTAGCGGCGGATTTTGTCGAGAAGCAGGGGGTAGTGGGTGCATCCGAGGATGATGGTGTCGATGAGGGAATCCTGTGCAAGAAGTTTATCGATGGAGTCCTTGACGAAGTAATCGGCACCAGGTTTGTCGAACTCGTTGTTTTCGACCAGTGGCACCCACATGGGGCAGGCTTGGCCTACGATGGTGCTGTCGGGATAGAGTTTCTCTATCTCCAGATTGTAGGAGCGGGAACGGATGGTTCCCTCAGTGGCCAGCACACCGATGTGGTGGGTGTGGGAAAGTTCTCCGACAACTTCGGCAGTCGGTCGGATGACACCGAGCACACGGCGGTCGGGTGCATGTTCGGGCAGAAAGTTCTGCTGAATGGAACGCAGGGCTTTGGCGGAGGCGGTGTTGCAGCCGAGGATGACGAGAGGGCAACCCAATTCGAAAAGTTTCTGGACGGCTTGCAGGGTGAACTCATACACAACATCAAAAGAACGCGTACCATAAGGTGCGCGTGCGTTGTCGCCAAGATAGATGTAGTCGTATTGAGGCATACGTTGGCGAATGCCATCAAGAATGGTCAAACCGCCGTAGCCAGAATCAAAAACACCAATGGAACCCTGCTTCATGTTGTATGATGAATTTACTTGATGCCAAGTTGGATGAGCACTGCGTCGGTGCAGTTCTCTGCCTCTCC
The DNA here is from genome assembly GCA_017448965.1 of Bacteroidaceae bacterium. Lineage (GTDB taxonomy): Bacteria > Bacteroidota > Bacteroidia > Bacteroidales > Bacteroidaceae > Minthosoma. The sequence goes on from JAFSKK010000066.1 coordinate 10,678, forward strand.
GTCGCTACTGATGTAGGGGTAGGCATTGGCATCGGTGTTGAGCACGTAGGCGTAGTTGTGCTTTTTTCCCACGGCTTGGATGGCCTCGTTCAGCCGGTTGCGGACAGGTGCCATGAGTTCTGCCTCAGCTTTGGTGAGGAGTTCCTGTGCCTCTTGCTTGAACTGCATGCTTTGTTGCATGAGCAGTTGTAGTTCTTTCTGTCGCTTGAGCATGATGTTCTCGGGGAAAGAACGTTGCCCGTCAATATATTCGGCAAACTTCTTGGAGAAATCCTGCTCGGCACGTTCCATTTCCTGATCGTAACTCCTCTTGAGTTCAGTAAGGCTCTTCATGGCCTGGGCATATTCGGGCATGGCTTTCATCACGTCCTCATAAGAGAGATATCCGAAGTGCTGGGGCTTGATGACCACCTGCTGAGGGGCTGGGGTGGAAACAGTTGGCACTGTTTCTTGTGCCGGCAGGATGCTGGCGCAAGAAAACAGTGCTATCAATGTGAGAAGATTCTTCATAGATGACATTTGTTTCATTTTACGAAGAGTCAATCGGCCAATTTAGTGTTGTGGGCCAATCGTCAGTTGAACCTCAGTTATTTGCTGACCTTAGCTTTCACCTGGTCGGTGATGTCGTTGGCTCCAGCGCCCACATAAGCGATGCCGCTGACAGGAAGAATGTAGGTGTAAGAACCTGCTGCTCCCACTTCCTTAATGGCATCGAGAATCTTGCCCATGATTTCGTTCTGCTTAGTGGAAGACACGCGCTGCAACTCCTGTGAGCAGGTCTGGTCAAACTGCTGCAGTGCCTCGTAGTCTTTCCGGAGTTCCTCTTCGCGGAAAGAGCGGAGAGCCTCGGAAAGGCCGCCCTTTTCTTTCTCATAGGCCTCGGCTTTGGTCTGGAAAGCACTCTTCTTGCGCTCCATTTCCTCGTCAAACTGTTTTTGCAGGTTTTGAATTTCGGTCTGGAGTGCAGTAACCTCAGGCATGACCTTGGCTACCTCGTCAATGTCTACGTGTCCAATTTTCTGTGCGAACATGGTCATTGGCAGCGCCAAGAGCATCGCAAAAATAAATTTCTTCATTGTTATTCTTTCTTTTTTGTTAATAATTGGTTTTTCTATTGGAGGGAATTAGTGAGCATACCCCAGTTTGGTCAGCACTTCTTCGCTAATGTCAATTTTGGGTGAGGCATAGATGATACTTCCACCTGACGCACGGTCAAGCACCAGTTGGTACCCTTTCTGGTCACAGATGTCTTTGACGGCGTTGTAAATCTCGTCTTGGATGGGGGCAAGAAGGCTCTGACGCTTCTTGTAGAGTTCACCTTCGCTGCCGAAATACTTCTTTTTCAGTTCGCTGGCCTCTTTCTCTTTGGCCATGATGGCCTCTTCTGCCTTGTTTTTCTGTGCATCGGAGAGGAATACGGATTCTGACTGATACTTCTTATATAGTGCTTCGGCTTCGTTGAGCAATGCTTCTACTTCTCCTTCCCAACGCCTGGATACCTGGTTAAGTTGTTCGTTGGCACGCTCATAGGCAGGAATGTTCTTGAGGATATATTCCATATCGACGAGGGCAAACTTCTGTGCGTTGGCAGCGATGGATGCCAAAAGCACGGTCATGGTCAATAAAAGCTTTTTCATATTTTCTGATTTTTGAGTTGTCGAATAATCGGAGTCGTTTTGAATGAAATGAGTAGAGGTTAGAACTCTTGGCCAAGGATGAAGTGGAACTGTCCGCCGCTGTAACTCTTGGAGCCGTTGATGTTGTCGAAGCCGTAAGCCCAGTCGATACCCATCAGACCAACCATTGGGAGGAAGAGACGCACACCGACACCTGCGGAACGCTTCATGTCGAAAGGATTGAACTTCTTCATCTCGGTCCAGGCATTTCCTGCCTCAGCAAAAGCGAGGGCATAGATGTTGGTGGAACCGTTGAGCATGAGTGGGTAACGCAGTTCGAGCGTCATGCGGTCGTAGGCATAGCCATAGTTGTAACCCTGGGTGAGGGCACCATTGTCGTAACCTCTCAAACCGATGGTTTCTGAGTAGTAAGTGGATGAATATCCTGACATGCCGTCACCACCGACGTAGAAGGTCTCGAATGGTGACTTCTTGTATTTGCTGTAATGGCCGAGCAAACCGAAGTCAAAACGGCTCATCAGCACAAAGCATTTGCTGTTGTTGCCAAGTGGTGTGTAGAAACGTGAGTTGAACTTCCACTTGTGGTACTCAATCCACTTGTATTTCTTGCTCATGTCCCTTTGGTAGTTGGCATCGTAGTAGTTGGTGGCCATGTGTTTGTAGTCCACTCCATCAAAAAGGGAGTAGGGTGGAGTGAATGACACAGATGCACTGATTTGTGAGCCGCTACGTGGGAACATCGGGTTGCTGATGGATGTACGTGAGAGGTTGAGTGTCAGGTTGATGTTGTTGCAGTTGCCGTTCTGGATGATGAAGTATTCCCAGTCTTTCATCATATAGCGCGTATAACCCAGCGATGCCGTGAAACGGAAGTTGTTGTCAGGCCAAGTGAGTCGCTTTCCGAAGCCGATGTTGAGGCCGAAAAGTTCGATGTACTTGTCGGGGTCGTAGTAACTGGAGTAGTTGTTGTAGTAGCTACTGTTGTAGTTGCCAGTGCCATAGAGCATGGAGTAGTAGTTGTTGTAGTAAGCACTGTTGTAGTAACTACTGCTGATGTCAGTTTGGCGAGAGAAGAAGGCACTGACGGAGAACTGGTTCGGGCGTTTGCGACCAAACCAAGGATCAAGGAATGAGATGCTGTATGACTGGTAGTAAGTACCATTGGTGGAGGCACTGATTTCCAGTTCTTGTGCATCACCTTGTGGGATGATGCCTCGGTGATTGCGGTTCTTGCCAAAGAGATTGCGCATGGAGAAGTTGGTGAACTTCAAGCCCACTCTACCGATGATACCCGTTTGACCCCAACCGAGCGAGAATTCCACCTGGTCGCTGGCCTTAGGCACAAGACCGAGGTTGAGATCGACCGTTCCGTTCACGCGGTCGGGCACAGGCTTGAAGTCTATTTGCTCTGGGTCGAAGTGCCCCATCTGGGCAATCTCTTGATAAGACATCTTGTAGGCATCCATGTTGAATAGGTCACCAGGTTTGAGCAGCAGTTCGCGGCGGATGACTTCCTCATAGACACGGGTGTTACCGTAAATCTTTATTTTGTTGATGGTTGCCTGTATGCCTTCGTAGATACGAATCTCAAGGTCGATGGAATCGCCATCTACATCTACTTCCACATCGTTGACTTGGTTGAACACATATCCCTCGTTGAAGTAGAGGTTGCTCACGGCCAAATCATCTTCGTGCAGACGTTTTTGGATGTGCTTCTTGTTATAGACATCGCCTCGCTTCATCTGCAAAGTGCGGTTGAGCAAGTCAGTGCTGTAGATGGAGTTACCTACCCAGTGAATGTCGCGCACGTAGTATTTGATTCCTTCATCAATGTTAAGGTACACATCCACCATGTTGTTGCCGAGGTCGACCACGCTGTCAGACGCAATGAAGGCATCGCGGTATCCCAGTTCGTTATACTTCTCAATCACACGCTCTTTATCTTCCTCGTACTTTTCTTTGATGAATTTCTTGGCCTTGAAGAGACTCTTGAAACCCTTTTCGTTGGTCTTCTTCAACAGACCGCCCGAGAAGAAGCCGCCATGGAATTTCTTGGTGGGGAGATGTTGGTTGCCAGTGATGAAGATCTTGTTCACTTTCACCTTCTCCTTCTTGTCGATGTTGACATCCACGATGAGTTGGTCATCATTGGCGGGGTCGTCACGTTGCACAATCTCCACTTCTGCATTCTTGAAGCCTTTCTCGTCGAAGTATCTCTTGATGACAATCTTGGCTTGGTCAACTCTGTTGGGTGTGAGTTGATTTCCTTTCACCAGCCCGATTTTCTCTTGCAAATCATCATGTTCCGATTTCTTCACACCATTGATGTTCAACTGTGACACGCGTGGACGCATGGTGAGGAAAATCTTCAGGAACACCTTATCGTCCACAATGCTGTCGGCTTCAATCCTTACGGCAGAAAAGAGTCCATGTTTCCAATATCGTTTGATAGCCTCCGTTATCTCATCGCCTGGCAGAGAGATGGTCTCTCCCACGCTGAGCCCAGAAAGGCCAATCAGTATGTAGTCTTCGTAGTTTCTGACACTTTCAACAGCGATTCCTCCAATCTCGTATTTCTGACTCTTGCCATATACAATGTTTGGCTTCTCTTGCACCTGTGCCCTTAGGCATGCAAGCGAAGAGAGAAGAAATGCGGTAGTGAAAATGATGAATCTTAAAATCCTCATGTATATTATATATAATGTATTGCTTTACTTGTTCTCGGTTACTTGTTCGCCCGTCTTGCCGAAACGGCGTTGACGGTGCTGATAGTCCACGATGGCCTTGCAGAATTCTTCCTCGCCAAAATCAGGCCAGTAGGTCGGGGTGAAGTAGAACTCAGAGTAGGCGCATTGCCACAGCAGGTAGTTGCTCAGACGTTCTTCACCACCTGTGCGAATCATCAGTTCTGGTTCAGGCATGAAGTTGGTGGTAAGATGCTCGCTGATGGTCTCCTCCGTGATGTCTTCGGCGTTCAGTTCTCCGTCTTTCACCTTTTGGGCTATTTGTCTGGTTGCCTCAGTAATTTCCCATTTTGAGGAGTAGCTCAGGGCAAGCACCATACAGGTTTTTGTGCCTTTTTCTGTTTTCTTTTCCAACTGGTGACAGGCATCCTGCACAACGGGTGGCAGTCGCTTGATGTCGCCGATCACTCTGAAGCGAGCATCGTTCTTCAAGAAGATTTCTTCCTCCAGATTCTTGAGCAACAGCGTCATCAGGGCGGCTACTTCTGCCGCAGGACGATTCCAGTTCTCAGTGGAGAACGTATAAAGTGTCAAATAGTCGATACCCAGTTGCACAGAGGTGGTCATAATATCACGCACGCGTGCTACACCTTCTTGGTGGCCGAAAGTGCGTTCTTTGTTACGCGCTTGCGCCCAACGTCCGTTACCGTCCATGATAATGGCCACATGGTGTGGCAGACGGGTCATGTCTATTTGTTCTTTATACATAGTGTTTCTTTTTTGCTAAGTTTTTAGTGAGGCAAGATGCTCCTGTTTCAGTTGTTGCACTTGCGGTATTTGGGGCAGAGGTCGTAGGAGAGGAAAATCATTGTCCATGAGTAACTGTCCTTGTTCTTCAACATGCCACTCTTGACGCGGTAAGGATCTTCGATGCCGTCCAGTTTGTCGCCCATCGTGAAGCGTACAGTCCAGTCAATTCCCACGTTGAGTCGAGGCTTAATTTTGTACTTGACCCCGAAACCCAGCGGAATGTTCATGGTTAAAGCCTTGTTGCCGTAGGTGAAGCCCAAGCCTGTTTGGATATAAGGCGTGAGGCGTTTGTGACCTTTGTAACTGTTGCCCATTCCGTATCCCCAGAAGTTCAATTCATATTGGCAACCCACATCGACCAGTGAGTTATTAAACTCCCATTTTTGCCCGTTGGTGGCTGGGTATCTGTTCTTTTCTTTTGCCGCATTTCCTTTCACGCTTCCGTAGCCGATGTCGAATTTCAAGGCCATGCGTGGGTTGAGGTTGTAGCGCCCCATCAAGGCACCTGCCATCGTCACGTTCTTGTATAATCCGCCGAGGTTGGCATCTCCCATGTAGAATCCGGGGCCTCCCATGGCACCAAGTTCCAGCGCATACTCCAGTTCTTGGGCTTTTGTGCTTAATGTGCTTCCCGGCCCGAAGAAGGTGATGAGGGCAACGCTTATTATTGTATAGAGCCTTGCCATACTTTGCCGTTTTCCTGGATGATCCAGAGTTCCTTGCCTACAGCAGCGATGCTCGCAGCTCCGTTGGCCGCATCAAGTTTGCTGGGCACTGGGTACATCTTTGTTTGCGGATGCCACGTGATGCCGTTGTCTTCTGAGCGGTACAGGTATTTGTAGTTGCCCGATTCCGCTCCGATGGCATATAATGCGCGTTTGTAATAGGTCATGCTGAAGTTGGCGAGATGTGGCAATCCGTAGGGATTGTCGTTTGTCACCTCTATGTAGGTCCAACTCTGGTTGGGGCTTTCGTCTTGAGAGGATACTTTGTACCAACTGACTCCATTCTTCTCGTTGTTGCTGGAGAGGCCTGCCATCACCGCCACGCAGAGGTTGCTGTTGGTGTTGGAGGTGTAGAATGTCGAGTGGCAGTTGTTTTCTGGCAGCATGTCAAGGTTGCTTGTGCCTTGTGGTGTCCATTCGCTGAGGTCAGAGGTCGCGATGATGGCGTCTCCGTCGTATGCGTAGAGATAATAGGCATCTGCGGCCAGCAGACGTGTCACTGTCTGGCTGGAGGCTTTCTCCCAGGTGGCGGCCAGTTGGGCAGGGGTGGAACTATAGATGTAGCCATCAGTGCCGAGGCCGTAGAATGTGTTGTTGAAATAGGTGATGGAGCCGCCATCAACAGGGATGGTGACAGGCACGCTCCAAGTGGTTGCATCATCGTCGTTGGCGAATGTCACAACAGGCTCTCCTTCTGCATTTTGAGCGAAGACAAATACTTTTTCGTCCGCATAGAACACTTTGCTGGAACCTGCAATGTCAAGGTCGGACGTTTTTTCTGTCCATTTGAGCGTATCGGTGCTGACTTGGTGCTTGTAGAGGTCTACCGTGTAAGTTCTGGACGATAATCCATCGGTTGATACGCAGAGGAGTTCCACCTTCTTGCTGAAGTCGAGGGAGTCGGTTCCCGACGAGAGGGGGTAGTAAATCTCATCCTCCTCATTCTGTTTGGCATAGACATTGCCTTGACTGGTGAAGTAGGGCATCACGCGTGTGATGTTTACCCAGTCGGGCAGCGAGTCGACCACGTGGATGTATCCATTCAGTTGGTCGATGTTGAAGTAGATGTCGGAGCCCAGAATGGTTCTTGCCACAATGGTGTCGGTGGCATTCCCCTTGCTGTCGTATTTCTTGACGGTGACATTGCTGGTGATGTTTCCCACCGAGAATGCCACGATGGCACACTGTGGTGTGTTTGCTGTATCGTCGTTGCTGCCCAGACAGGATGACATGAGCAGCGTCAGCGCCAGTGCCATGCTTGTCCAGAGCGTATATGTGATGGTCTTTTTCTTCATTGTTCGTAATGAGCCAATATACAAAACGGTGCAAAATTACGAACAATTTTTGCATCTACGAAGTGAAACGTCCGATTTTAACGGATTTTATGCTATATTGGGAGCTATTTAACAGCTATTTAGCAATTCTCACTCATTCTTCAGCATCTCGCACAGCTCTTTCATGCCTTCGCTGGCGCCTTTCATGATGTGGCGGATGCCCAGCGAGGGGTTGTAAGGCACGTCTTTGGGGTCGATGAGGTAAATCTTGCAATGGGAGTTGGTGTAGTTCAGCAATCCGGCTGCAGGATAGACGTTGAGCGAGGTGCCGATGACCACCAAAATGTCAGCCTGACTCACTTTTTCGATGGCAGGCTCAATCATGGGCACGCTTTCGCCAAACCACACGATGAACGGTCGCAGTTGGCTGCCATCCTTGGCCTTATCACCCATGTGGATGACAGGGTTGTCTTCGGGCAGCGTCACGATGCAGTTAGGGTCGTTCGGATGGCGACTGGAGGTGGCCTTCATCAGCTCGCCGTGAAGGTGTATGATGTGCTGAGAACCAGCACGTTCGTGAAGATTATCCACATTCTGTGTGATGACTGTCACGTTGAACTTGTCCTCCAGACTTGCCACCAGTTTGTGGCCCTCGTTGGGGGTGACGCTGCTGAGTTGCTGACGACGTTCGTTGTAGAACTTCTGCACCAATTCAGGGTCACGTTCGTAACCCTGTATGCTGGCCACTGCTTCCACTGGGTACTGCTCCCAAAGACCTCCGCTGTCGCGGAAAGTGCTGATGCCGCTCTCGGCCGACATCCCTGCACCGGTTAGAAATACTAAATTCTTCATGTTCAACAGGTTTTATATAGGTTTGTTCTGATTGTTTCTCTCTTGTCGGTGGGCGGCTTTGTGTCGTCCTGATGCTTCAGCGTCAATGCCGCTTTTCTTCCCTTGGTTTTGTAACATTTGTAACAGTTCCAGTGTTACAAATGTTACACTGCCAGTGTTACAAGTGTAACATTGCGTGTGTTACAAGTGTAACAGTGAGTGGGTGTTGCAAGTGGCAGTTGGTTAGTAGGCAACCTTGCAGTGGATGCCGAGCTGCCGCACCCGTTCGCCGATGGCATCCAGCACTTCTGGTGAGGCTTTTTTCAGTTGGTGGGCAGGTGTCTCGCGGTCAATCGTGTAAATCATCACCTCGCGAGGCTGTATCTCGCCGACGGTCTTCAGCCAAGGCTCCACAAACGCCTCGCCCGTGTTGTCTGCCGATTTCCCATCGTGCTCGCCTTTCATGAACATCGTTTGGATGATGCAGCGGTTGCCAAAATCCTTCAGCCGACCGATGATTTGCTGCACATCGTAGGAACCGTTGGGGCGGTCGATGTGCTGAATGTAGTCGGCTGAGATGGTGTCAAGTTTGCAGATGTTGTTGTCCACCTTGCAGAGCGCGTCGAACACAGGTTGCCGCAGGATTTGGGTGGCGTTGGTCAAGACGCTCACCTTGGCATTGGGGAAATATTGGTCGCGCAGCGCCAGCGTGTCGTCGATGATTTCAGGGAAGTGGGGATGGAGAGTAGGTTCCCCGTTTCCAGCAAACGTGAACACGTCGGGTGTGGGCCCTTCGGCCTTCATCTTGATGAGCTGAGCCTCAAGAGCCTGCAGCACTTCTTCTCGTGTCGGCATCTTCTGCTTGGGCACGAAATCGTGGTTGAAGCCGCATTCACAATAGATGCAGTCAAACGAACAGCACTTGCCATCGCCAGGCAAGAGGTTGATGCCCAGCGAAACGCCCAGACGGCGGCTATGAATGGGGCCAAAAATGGGGGATGGATAGATGACAGTCATCTTTTTGATGTACTATTTGACAATTTACAAATGACCATTTGCCCTGCGGCTTGGATGGATTCGGTCGTAGAGCCACCAGGTCAATCCAAAGAACAGCAGCGCCGTGAAGAAACCGCAAATGGAGTCGATAAGGTAGTGTGCCTGAATGTAAACAGTGGCACAGCACAGCAGGAGATACAGCGGCATCATGACCCAGAAGAGCCACTTGTTTTGGGCTTTCCAAGCCAGCAGCATCGTCACCGTGCTCATGCCCACATGACTGCTGGGGAAGGCGGCAGTAGGACGTTCGCCAACCTCCTGTGCTCCCAGCACCAGCTGGCTGAAGATGCCCTTGATTTCAGGCATCAGCATCTCTGTGTGCGTCTGGAAGTAGTAACCAACAGCAGGAAACACGCCTGTGTCGGCAGTTTCCACCCCAACCGCCTTGAAATAATATTGAGGGCCAGCCACGGGCAGAAACTCATAAATCAAGTAGAAGAGGAAGAAGGAGGCGAGAAACACAAAGCCCGCCTTATCAGCCTCAGGATAGCGGCAAAGCAGATAGAAGATGAGGGTGGCTCCCATCATATAATAATAGGCATAGTAGCCCATGTTGAAGGCTTCGCTCCAGAAGGTGCTGGTCACGACCGTGTTGAACACCAATGCGGGTTGGCAGCCGAAGAGCGTCTGGTCGATGCCTGCGAAGATGTGGTCGAGATAGGGAAGTTGGGAACAGAAATCGTAGGTCTCTGGATACCAAGAGATGAGGCCGAGCAGGGGCGGAACCACACGTAGGATGCGGAGGGCGCGGCAGGGGTAGAGACGATAAATGCCATAGACGGCTCCCATCGCCGCCAACATGATGAGTCGCGTAACCACCATCCCCATCGGGTCAGCCAATTTGTTCCAGTAGAAGCCGATGAGAACAGAGGTGAACACCATGTATATCAGCGTGATGCTCTCCATGCTCCACAGCCCTTTTTCGTAGTCTTTCTTGAAGTAATCTTGTAGTTTCATGTTCATATCCAATGATTCTCTTTATACCATGCGATGCACTCTTTCACCCCTCTTTCCAACGGCCATTCAGGCACATATCCGAGGTCTTCCTTCAGCGGTGTGATGTCGCACTGCCAGTTGCGCTGGCGCATGATACGGTATTTGTCACCATTCAGCGTGCTGGCCTTATGGGTGAGATGCGAGAAGAACTCCGCGACCGCACAAATCACCCGAAGCAACCCAAGCGGCGCTGTGAAATGGAACACCTGCTTGATGCCTAACTCTTTCTGGATGAGGTCGCTGAACGCACGGCTGGAGTAGTTCTGGCCATCGCTCACAAGGTAGGATTTCCCATTCGCCACTTCAGCCTTCCCGATGGCGGAAAAGATGGCATTGACGAGGTCACGTACATACACGAACGTGAGCACCTGTCTCTTGAATCCTGCTCCAAAATCGATGTGCTGCTTGATGCTTTTGGCCATCATGAAATAGTCCTTCTCGCGTGGGCCATACACGCCAGTGGGACGGAAAATGGTGTAGGAAAAGCCTTCCTCTTTCTTGTGCGCACTTTTCAAAAAAATCTCGCTCTTCACCTTGCTCTCCCCATACGCCGTATTGGGTTGAGGAGCATCGGTGGTGAGCATGTCGTTGTAGGTTCCATCGGCATTCTGTTCCTCGCGGATGGGACCTAACACACTGAGGCTGCTCACGTAGAGGAACTGCGTGGGCAGCATGTTAAGTTCGGCCAGCGTATTGACCAGATTCTTGGTACAAATGTAGTTGTGCAGGTCGAAGTCCTCCCTTTTCAGGCACTTCGTCGCTCCTCCAGCATGGATGATGACATCCCATCTTCCCACTTCCTTCTTGTAGTCAGCGAGTTGCCCCTTCAGCCGTTCTGCGTCGGTCATGTCGAGCGTGGCAAACTTCAGACGCTTGTCTGTCAGCCATCGGCGGCTCGAATGTTCCCTCATGCCTGCCCATGTTTCCATGTTGCGTTTCAGCCCTTCTTCACAGAGAAAACTTCCGATGAAACCGCTCGCTCCTGTCACTAAAATCTTCATGCTTTCGTTCAATTTGGGGGCAAAGTTACGACTTTTTGCCCTAATTTCAACATTTTAACGGCTTTGTCTTGTTTTTATCCAGGAAAAAGGGCTAAATTTACACGGAAACTGAAAAACTCAAAAAATAGAAAGACTATGGGAAAGAAGAAAGACGGACTTCTGAAGTCAGGCATCAACAAGCGGGAATTGACCGAAATGCTGATGAATTACTTGCGGGAGCATTCGGGCGAGGCGTTTACCGTTAAGCGGCTTTTTAGAGGTCTCAACTTGACGAACCATCCTCTAAAGATGCTGTGCATGGAAGTGCTGAACGAAATGCTGGACAGTGGTTACATCACCCGCGACCATGATGGCAACATTGTGTTCAATCAACTGTCCCATACGGTGGAGGGGACTTTCAATCGCACCATGGGAGGAAGAAATTATGTGGACACCGACGATGGAATGGGCATTTCCATCTATGATGAAGACACCCATCATGCTCTGCCGGGCGACCGTGTGCTGGTGGGTATCCATGCGAAGAAATACGGCAATCACAAGGTACATGGTGAGGTGATTGAAATTGTGAAGCGGCGCGAAAAACCTTTTGTGGGGACATTGGATGTGCAGCATAGCGTGGCATTTCTCACCATTCCATCGGGCATCTTGCAGAGCGATATCGTCATTCCTGTCGACAAATTGAAAGGAGCCAAGAATGGACAGAAAGTGGTGGTGAGGGTGACCGATTGGCCGATGGAAGCGAGAAATCCAATAGGTGAGGTGGTAGATGTGCTGGGTGATGCTGGCGACAATAACACGGAGATGCATGCCATTCTTGCAGAGTACGGCTTACCTTACAAGTATCCAGAGAATGTGGAAGCTGCTGCCAATAAAATTTCCGATGGAATCACCGAAGCAGAAATCGCTCAGCGTGAAGACTTCCGTGAGACCTTTACCATCACTATCGACCCACGCGATGCCAAGGACTTTGACGATGCACTTTCTATCAAGAAAATCCGCGATGGAATCTGGGAAGTGGGTGTACACATCGCCGATGTGAGTCACTATGTGCTTGAGGGTTCCGTCATTGATGTGGAGGCGCAACAGCGTGCCACGTCCATCTATCTGGTGGACCGAACCATCCCGATGCTGCCCGAACATCTGTGCAACAAACTCTGTTCCCTCCGTCCCAACGAGGAGAAATTAACCTTCTCCGTCATTTTCGAGATGAATGAGGAGGCAGAGGTGCTTTCCCACCGCATCAAGCATACGGTCATCAAGTCTTGCCGCCGCTATACCTACGAAGAGGTGCAGTATCTGCTGGAGCAGAATGGTGAGGCAACAGAGTGTGAGATGATTAGAAAGGGTGAGGCGAAGCCCACACAACCTATCCCGGCGCAGGAAGTGCTGCCTGACACAGAACTCAATGCCTTCCGCGACCAATTGCCGACTATCGACCCTGCGAAAATTCCTGTCACACCTGTGCCAGCAGACCATCGCACAGGAGAGTACGCCGACGAACTCATCACGCTCAACCGTATGGCGCACAAACTGCGTGAGGAAAGATTTGTGGAGGGTGCCATCAACTTCGATAGGGAAGAGCCTCGTTTTGAGATTGATGAGAAGGGAAAGCCCATTCGTGTGTACTTTAAGAATGCCAAAGATGCAAACAAACTCATCGAGGAGTTCATGCTCTTGGCCAACCGAACAGTGGCAGAAAGTGTTGGAGTGGTCAGGAAAGGTCAGCATCCTAAGACCTTGCCTTATCGTATTCACGAACAGCCCGATATGAACAAATTGGAAAATCTTGCCGATATGGCCTCCCGTTTTGGATTTCATGTCATCACGCAGGGAAAGAACTCCGATGTGGCGCATAGCATCAACAAGTTACTGCAAGATGTGCGTGGCAATCGTATTCAAAACCTCATAGAGATGGCTTCTCTCCGAGCCATGCAGAAGGCATGTTACTCCACTTACAATATCGGGCACTATGGACTTGGCTTTGACTACTATACCCACTTCACCTCCCCCATCCGTCGTTATCCCGACTTGATGGTGCATCGTTTGCTCACGCGTTATGAACAAGGAGGTGCTTCTGCCAGTCAAAAGAAGTATGAAAACCTCTGCCAGCACTCTTCGCAGATGGAACAGTTGGCTGCCACTGCAGAGCGTGCCAGCATCAAATACAAGCAGGTGGAGTTCATGTCGGATAAACTGGGCGAGGAGTTTGATGCCCACATTAGCGGAGTGACCGAGTTTGGCATCTATGCTGAGATAGACGAGAATCATTGCGAAGGACTCATTGCTGTACGCTATCTCGGTGACGACACCTTCTACTTCGATGACAAGAACTATTGTCTGGTTGGTCGTCAGACGCATCAGGTATATTCTCTTGGAGATGCCGTCCGTATCAAGGTTGCTCATGCCGACCTTTTCCGCAAGCAACTCAACTATGAACTGGTCAAGCAGTTGTCCTCTGCCACTTCTGACCGACCTACTCCCGTACCGTTCTATACTTCTTTTGTAGGTAAAGACCAGAAAAAAGAGCCTCGCAAAACAGGCAAGGCTCCTAAGTTGAACAGAAAGAAAGGAAAAAGGGACAAGAGGCGTTGATGCCTCTTGTCCCTTTTTTTTATTCGTGTTAACGTGAGTTCGATGAAAATTTCTTAAAAAATAATTGTTTAATTATTAGCACATTAGCGATATTTTTAGTAACTTTGTAGTGACCAAACCACAAGCATTCACTAAAACGTATCGCTAATGTTTACCGAGGACAAAGTTA
>JAFSKK010000070.1 GCA_017448965.1 Bacteroidaceae bacterium
AAACCAGAAAAAACAAATAAAAACCGGTCTTTCTTGTTCAGTTCAATGTATAACGAAGAACATGTTTTTATGGTTTTTATCGGTTTTTTTAGGTTTTTTCTTCGTCCGCCGAAGGCGAATAACTTACACCGAACTCACGTTAACTACAGATTATGATGATTTTTTTGTCGGCGAATTTTTCGAATGAAACGAATATTGGAATCGCAAGCGATTCTGGCCGTCCGGATAGGTCGCCAACAGTGCGGTAGCCCAGAAATCGTCCACGATTTCTATTCGTTTCATTCGAAAAATTCGCCGACACAAAAATGAAACCCCCGTTGCCTATCAATTCAGAACGGGGGTTTCAATTATTTGGAAGCGGCGTTTTCAATTCATGGGCAACGCCGTTGCCACTTGTGGAGGATTGTCAGATGCTGTCCCAGATGCCTTCGGCAGGCTTGTCGAAGTCTTCGCTGTCCACAATGGACTTGATTTCTCCAGCCGTCTTCGACACGGCAGCGTCCTTGTCGATGTCGAGTCCTTCGATGCTCTCGATGTTGGCGGCAGCGTCCACCTTCTCACCTTCGTTGGTGAAGTTCTTGGCGTATGCCTCCATCAGCTTGTCCTGCGCCTTGAGTGACTTGTGGAGTTCGCGAGCCTTCTTGAAGTCGCCAGCGCTAAGCGCCGCACCTGCTACTGCACCTGCTCCGGCTGCAATGGCGGTCTGGCCGATGTTGCCACCAGCAATCAAGCTGCCTGCAGCACCGGTAGCTGCACCGATACCCACTTTCTTCAGGATGTTGCCGATGTACTTCTTCAGTTTCTTGCGCTGTGCATCGACAGCAGCCTGGCTACGGTAGTTGCCGAACTGGTCGACGAGCATCACACGGGTCTGCTGAGTGCCATCTTCGTTGAGAACAGGATTGCCTGCCTCGTCGGTCAGGTTGACCAACTGTGCGTGATAGACAGGGATGTTGTCCCAGTCGATGGTGGCAGCTGCACTGTCCACCGCCGTGGTGTCGGCTGCTTCGGTCTTTGCCTTCGACTTGCTGAGCAATTTTCCTAACTGTGCCGATGCCGGCGTTGCACTGAAGCTCAAGACGATAAGCGCCAAGAGACTCTTCAAGATGAATGTTTTCATGTTGTTTGGATTTTAAGTTAATGATAAAGGATTCTATTTTTTGTTTTCGCGATACATCTTCGTGCGGTACTGACGCTTCTGGAAGTCGCCGTCAGAGTTCTGCATCACCTCGCGCATGTCGATGTAGGAGGTCTTCACCCGCAGGTTCTCACTGGCAGGATGGATGAAGAGACCCGTCGGGAGTGACTTGCGGTCGAACGTCAGGTCGAGGATGCCTCCATCGGCGGAGGTGCCCAGACGCTGGCAACTGTTGCGCTTCATCAGGTTGGCGAAGCGCTTCTCGTTGCGATAGTCGGCCGGCAGAGGCAACTCGTCGCCACTGTAAGCCCACACCTCGATGCCATCAAGACGGTCGCCCTCGTAGTAGCCCGTAGCATTGCTGAGCCATTCCACAAAGGTGAACTTGATGTTAAGCGGCTGGTCTTCGATGATCTTGTTCAGACGCGTGATGCGCTCTTTGTAGAACTCGATGTCGTTGTACAAGGTGAGTTTCTCCAGGAACTCGATGCCTGCCGATGCATAGCGCACCACATCTTCCTGCGTGCCGCCATTGTCGCGCACCTGCTTCAGCTGCGCAAGGGCTGCCAGGGCATATCGCTCGTAGAGGGCGCAAGTGTCGCACTGGTTGATGTTGGCATTGATGCTGCGCTTCAGGTCGGCAGGACAGTCCTTCGCCCTGAGTGCGTTGCCGAAGGCCTTCTTGGCATTGGCATACTCACGTGCGGTGAAGAGTCGGGCACCTTCAGCCAGGAAACCGCTGCACACCGACACGTGCTTCTCCTCCACCACCTTCAGCACGGCTACGCCATACACCTTCTTGGTGCGGGGCTTGAGGTCGCCCACGAAGATGGACAGGACGTTGGTTCCTGCGGCACTCACGGTGATGTTGGTCAGGCCGTTATATTCTGCCTGCGCCTCGTTCATCTTGTTCTCGAGGGCATCCAGTTCGTCATAGAAACTGTCCTTGAGCTTCTTGGCTGCCTTGGGGTCTTCGAGCACACGGTTCTTCTCGTTGTAAGCCTGCTCGGCACGATCGGCAGCAGCCTTGGCCTCGCGAAGAATGCGGATAGGAATGATGATGGACTTGCTGGTGATGCTCCTGTCGCCGGCGTTGGTGAGGGTCTTCACCTCGGCACCTTTCGCCTGCAAGGCTTGACAATCCACCTGCAAGTCAGAAATGGCTGATGAGATGACCACTTCGGCCAACGTGGAGTCGAGAATGGCATCGTTGGGAGCCGTCTGGTCTTCGAGATGGATGGGCTTTGCCACTTCCTTCACCAGATAGGCACGGTAGGTGTTGGGGCGGATGGAAGCCGTGATAGGCACACGGTTCACGTCACCACGACGGTTCACCTCCAACTTTGGATTGCGGGTCTCATTGGGATTGACCACCACTTCATACTCGTAGAAGCCGCTGGTGCCCTGCCCCTTGTTGATGATGGAAGGAACATTGGCATTGACGACCGTAATGGCCAGGTCTCCATGCTCTGAGAGAACGAGCACACCGCCAGAACCATCCAGACTGGCCTCGCGGTCAGCCTTCTCGTAGCGTTCGTAGGAGATATACTGCGACTGCGCCATCGCCACAACGGATGTAACAGCCAGCAGGAGCCAAGTTGTCAGGATTCTTCTCATGGTCGTTTCTGTTTTTAAGATTTGGTTGCGGAGGGGGATGCGCTCCCCCTCCTTTGGTTGTTCATGCGGATATTACCAGCCGAAGCCACCCAGCGTGGAGATGTCGTCGCGGTAGCTGTTACGTCTGCCGCCCACCATCTCTGGCTGCCAAGTGCGCACGTGGATGATAGGATCGCTGCCATCAGCAGGGAACTCGAAGAGGAGGAAGAGCAGACCCACATCGGAGTAGGTGCTGGACTTCCAGGTCTGACGCAGACGCACACCATACTTCGTGCCGTCCTTGGTGGAACGGGTGATGCAGGAGATGTTAGGATTGCCTGTCTGCTGTGCCAGATAGTCGTCGTCCAACTCGAAGGTCACGTTGATCCAAGAGTTGCGGGCGAAGCAACGGCGCAGGTTGCTGATGTACTGTTGCTTGTTCTGACGGTTGAACTGCACGTCGTAAGTGGCACCGCCACGGTCGCCTGGCTTGCGGCGCTGCACCACGTTACCCGTGATGATGAGGGCGTCGTCGGAGAACATAGCCTCGATGGTGGCAAGGTCCTTCTGGTTGTAAGCGGTACGGAAACGCTCCAGCGTCTGCAGGATGACGTACTGCTCTTCCCAGCTCTGCACCTCATCACCGCCTTCTTCCATATTGAGGCCGACAGCCTGTGCGTTGAAGGTGAAGCGGAAGTCGGTGATGGTGCCGTTGCGGTCGAACTCCACAGTGGCCTCCTGATACTCGTTCATACCCCAGCCGCCATCAAGCGGAGTGATGGTGAGAGGAATGTCGCGCACGACCATGACGCCGTTGCGGAGCACCCAAAGACGACGCTCCAGACCTGCACTCTGAATCTTGCTCTCGCAATGGAAAGGAGTAACAGCCCACAGACGGGCGAGTGACTTCTTGGAGAACTCGGACATGGACACGCCGCGCATGGACACGTTGTTACGGCTGCGCTGTGCTGCATCGATGTTGGTGAGAAGGGCTGCCAGGTTGCGCTCCGCATTGTTGACGGCGGCGGTACGTGGCTTGTCGGTCTTCAGATAAACGTTTACTGCCTGGCTCCCAAGGGAGATGCCCATCAGGAGGACAAAGGCAAGAATGGTTTGCAAAGTGTTCTTTTTCATGATTGTTGGTTATTTGATGATTGTTATTATATTATTCAACTTTCGGAAGTTACCGCTTCGCTCAGGAGTTAAGGGAGTTATAGTAGTTAAAGCCTATACTCTGTCAACTGTGGAGAGGAGTTTTCACGCCAGCATTACATTCGGCTTTAACTCCTCTAACTCCTTTAACTTCTTT
>JAFSKK010000067.1 GCA_017448965.1 Bacteroidaceae bacterium
AACAGCAACAGCTGCAGCAGCAGGCTCAATTCCGTACTCATCCTTGAGGATAGTCTTAAGTTCACTTACTTCTTTCACTGTCAAGTTAACCAACTCTTCAGCAATAGCTTTAACATCTGCCATTTTTCTTAAATGTTTTTTATGTGTTATTATTATTTTTTTATTTTTTATTCGCTCTTCTTCTCAATTGCGTCAAGCAAACCGTGAATGGTTGTACCTCCGTCAAGAGCAGAGAGAACGCTGTTAACAGGACCCTCGAGCATAGAAACAACCTCGGCAATGAGTTCGTTCTTGCTCTTGATCGATGCCAATGCGCTGAGCTGGTCTGCACCAACATAAACGCTTTCCTCAGCAAATGCACCCTTGAGTGCAGGCATGTCGCCGTGATCTTTGCCGAAAGACTTGATCAGTTTGGCAGGCTGGTTGGCAACCTGGCAGAACATGATACCTGTCGTATTCTTGAGGATTGGCTTGAGAGCCTCAAACTCAGGATTGCCCACCCTCTCAAGAGCCTTGATGAAGAGTGTATTCTTGACAACCTGAAGCTTGATATCATTCTTGAAGCATGCACGACGAAGGTCGCTTGTAGTCTGAGAGTCAAGAGCAGTCACATCTACCACGTAGAAGTGAGGATAGCTGTTGAGTTTCTCAACGAGACTATCAATAAGTAAAGCTTTATCTTCTTTCTTCATGATTCTGATCTTACTATTAATTATTCAACAGACTTAGGGTCAACCTTGACACCCTTACTCATGGTACTTGAAAGATAAATGCTCTTAATGTAAGTACCCTTCGCTGTAGCAGGCTTGAGCTTGATGATGGTGTTGATGAACTCCTGAGCGTTCTGTGCAATCTTCTCGGCAGAGAAAGAAATCTTGCCGATAGAAGCGTGAACGATACCAGTCTTGTCAACCTTGAAATCAATCTTACCCTGCTTCACCTCACGGATAGCTTTGGCAACATCCATTGTCACAGTGCCGCTCTTGGGGTTTGGCATGAGGCCACGAGGACCGAGAACACGACCGAGAGCACCAATCTTACCCATGCATGAAGGCATAGTAATGATGACATCAATGTCTGTCCAGCCACCCTTGATCTTTTCGATGTACTCTTCAAGACCAACATAGTCAGCACCAGCCTCTGTCGCAGCAGCAACCTGATCTGAAGTAACGAGGGCGAGGACACGAACTTCCTTACCCGTACCGTTGGGGAGAGACACCACGCCACGCACCATCTGATTGGCCTTACGAGGATCGACGCCCAGACGGATGTCGATGTCGAGAGACGCATCAAACTTAGTGAAGGTGATGTCCTTCACCAACTGCGATGCTTCAGCGAGTGTGTATTCCTTCCCTGCTTCAACCTTGTCAGCAACTGCTTTCTGATTTTTTGTTAGTTTACTCATTTGATTGAATTTTTAATTATTTACCAGGGAATTCTCCTTTCACTTTAATACCCATACTTCTTGCTGTGCCTGCAATCATAGACATTGCGGACTCGATTGTAAAGCAGTTCAAGTCAGGCATCTTATCCTCTGCGATAGTGCGAATCTGATCCCAAGTCACCTCTGCCACCTTCTTACGGTTTGGCTCGGCAGAACCCTTCTTCACCTTGGCAGCCTCCATCAACTGAATGGCTGCTGGTGGGGTTTTGACAACGAAATCATATGACTTATCAGCATAGTAAGTGATAACGACAGGAAGAACTTTGCCTGCCTTATCCTGAGTTCTGGCGTTGAATGCTTTACAGAAATCCATGATGTTGATTCCCTTAGAACCCAATGCGGGACCTACTGGGGGAGATGGATTTGCTGCGCCACCTTTAATCTGCAGTTTGATTAATCCAGCAACTTCTTTAGCCATTTTTTAATCTGTATTTTAAAATTTAACGATAAAAAGGACACGCCGCGTAACATCAGGCGAGTTCCTTTGAGACTTGTGTAAAGCTCAATTCGAGAGGAGTGACCCTACCGAAAATCTTGACCGACACCTTGAGTTTCTGCTTGTCCGCGTTGATTTCTTCAATGATGCCATCGAAGCCTGTGAACGGTCCATCATTCACTTTGACAGACTCACCCACCAGGAAGTCAACATTGACAGCTGCATCTACAACCTCTGAATCTTCCTCAGAACCCAAACCGAGCATCCGATTCACCTCTGCCTGACGTACAGGAGAAGGTTTGTCGGTGCCACCCAGGAATCCGAGAACGTTGGGAGTGTTGCGAAGCATGTGTGTGATTTCGCCATCGAGGGCAGCCTCAACGAGCACATAACCAGGAAGAAGATTTCTCTTGGCTGGTATACGCTTGTTGTTGGCGCCTACCTTGATGTAGCTCTCTTGAGGGATGAGAACCTGAGTGACCCTGTCCTCATAGCCGTGGTTCTTCATGTCAAGGTCAATATATTCCTTCACAGAAGCCTCTTTACCACTGATGGCCTTAAGAACATACCATCTCAGCGCAGGAGCGTCCTGAGGTTTTTTCGCCCAAACCTTCAGGCCTGCTTTCCCATCATTTCTAACTTCAGAATCTGCCATTTTACTCTCCGCAATTAGTTAAAGAGTGAATAAATCAGTTTCATGAGTTCCTCGAAAGCAGTGTCGATGCCACCGACCAGCAGAGCGATAATGATGGAAGCTGATAAAACAAGTATCGCCTGCGAGGTCAACTCTTTGCTTGTGGGCCAAGTTACCTTGTGCACAAGTTCATCGTAGGATTCTTTGCAATATGTAATAATGCTATTCATATTCTTACATTTTTTGCACGGGAAGAGAGGCTCGAACTCCCGACACCTGGTTTTGGAGACCAGTGCTCTGCCAACTGAGCTATTCCCGTAGTTAGGTGTCAAGCAACAAGAGTGCTGCCTGACACCATATTGTTCGATGTGAATGATCTATTAATCGTAAACCTCAGTGATCTGACCAGAACCAACGGTACGACCACCTTCGCGGATAGCGAAACGAAGACCTACGTTGATGGCAACTGGGTAAATGAGTTCAACCTTGATCTCAACGTTGTCACCTGGCATAACCATCTCGATTCCGTCTGGGAGAGAGATTTCACCGGTGCAGTCCATTGTACGGAGGTAGAACTGTGGACGATAGTGGTTCTTGAATGGAGTGTGACGGCCGCCTTCTTCCTTCTTGAGGACGTAGATAGAAGCCTTGAAGCCCTTGTGAGGAGTGATAACACCTGGGTGAGTGATCACCATACCACGCTTCACTTCCTTCTTGTCGATACCACGGAGGAGGAGACCTACGTTGTCACCAGCCTGACCCTGATCCAGAATCTTGCGGAACATCTCAACGCCTGTTACCACAGACTTCTTGTCCTCACCAAGACCGAGGAGCTGAACTTCGTCACCAACCTTCACAACACCAGTCTCGATACGGCCAGTAGCCACTGTACCACGACCTGTGATTGAGAACACGTCCTCAACAGGCATCAAGAAAGGCTTATCGATGTCGCGAACAGGCTCCTGAATCCAAGTGTCGCAAGCGTCCATGAGCTCCATCACCTTGTCTTCCCACTCCTTAACGCCGTTGAGGGCACCAAGAGCAGAACCGCGGATGATAGGAGTCTCTGCCTCGAAGTCATACTGAGCGAGGAGGTCCTGCATGTCCATCTCAACGAGTTCGAGCATTTCCTCATCGTCAACCATGTCACACTTGTTCATGAACACAACCAGACGAGGCACGTTCACCTGACGAGCGAGCAGGATGTGCTCACGAGTCTGAGGCATAGGACCGTCAGTTGCAGCAACCACGATGATAGCACCGTCCATCTGAGCAGCACCAGTTACCATGTTCTTCACATAGTCGGCGTGTCCAGGGCAGTCCACGTGAGCATAGTGACGCTTTGCAGTCTCATACTCGATGTGAGCAGTGTTGATAGTGATACCACGCTCCTTCTCTTCTGGAGCATTGTCAATCTGGTCGAAAGACTTAGCTTCCTCAGAACCGAAGCCCTTCTCATGAAGAACCTTAGAAATCGCAGCAGTAAGAGTAGTCTTACCGTGGTCAACGTGACCGATTGTACCGATGTTTACGTGTGGTTTGGTACGCACGAACTGTTCTTTTGCCATAGCTAAAAACTTTTTTCTTTAGAGTTACTAATTGTTTTTGGTTGATCTCTTACTTTTTTCGAGAGAGCTGTTAACGAGATTTGAACTCGTGACCTCTTCCTTACCAAGGAAGTGCTCTACCACTGAGCTATAACAGCCTTTCACGCTACACATTATTATATATATGATTCGCGTCTTTCCCTCTTTTTGAGCCTCTTGTCGGAGTGGCTGTCGCCGAACCGACAATCTTCTCTTTTTGAGCCTCTTGTCGGAGTGGCTGTCGCCGAACCGACAATCTTCTCTTTTTGAGCCTCTTGTCGGATTCGAACCAACGACCCCGAGATTACAAATCACGTGCTCTGGCCAACTGAGCTAAAGAGGCTTATAAAACCGTTCGCACAGACGAATCCATGCGAAACGGGTGCAAATTTAGGCATTATTTTCCAAATGCAAAACTTTTTACAGACTTTTTTAAATATTTGTCTGTTTTTCCTTGTATTTTCCTAGCTGTTTTTCAATTGCAGCCAGTGATTCCATGATTGCTTCTTCAAATGTGTCGCAAATTTTATCGGCGAACAACTCAGATTTTGGCAGCACCACAGTGAGGCTTGCCTGCTTGTTCATTGCCGTTTCGGGCTTTACGACCTTTAATGACACCTCCACCTTTCTTATATCATTGCAATACTTATCCAGTTTTCCCACTTTCTTCTGGATGAACTCTTGCAACTTTTCGGTTGCGTCGAATTTAATCGCTTTAATGTTAATGTCCATAGTCACTGATGTTTAAGTTAGACAAATATTTACTTGCGCGGATGCGCATTTTTGTATTCACTCTTCAGTTCTTCGAACGAAACATGTGTGTAGATTTCCGTCGTCGCTACACTTTCGTGCCCCAGCAATTTCTGGATGGATGTCAAATCGGCATCATTGTTCAGCATAGCAGTGGCGAAGGAGTGGCGGAGCACATGGGGACTTCTTTTCTTGATGGTGGTCACCAACGAAAGGTTATCCTTCACGATCTTGGCGACTTGCGCCTCACTCATCGCCGTGCCCTTTTCTGTCACGAACAACGTAGGATAGCCACCTGAGCCCAGCGTCTCTTCTCGAGCTGACAAATAGGCTTTGATTTCATCCCCCAGTTCCTCGCCAAAGGGAACAATGCGCTGTTTGTTGCGCTTACCCGTCACTTTTACTTGCCTGGTCACCAGATCCACGCTTGCATCTGTCATACCCAGCAATTCTGCACGTCTCACTCCCGTTTCGTAGAACATCATCAGGATGAGCCTGTCTCTGACACCTTTGAAACTTCGGTCCTCTGCGGTCAGCTCCAGCAGTCGATCCATCTCCGACTCCCTCACAAAAAATGGGAGGGGGCGTTTTTTCTTTGGAGCGACAACCTTCTCCATCGGATTAGTGCTCGTCCACCCCATCCTACGCAGATATTTGTAGAAGGTACGGAGCGCACTCAGTCTCCGATTGACCGAGGCGGCGGATAACTTCTGTTCATCCAGCAGGTAAATCACCCACTCACGGACGTCAGCGGCATCCACAGCCGCCCACGAAGCATCCGGATTTTGTGCCTCCAGGAACTCCTGAAACAATGACACGTCTTTCCCGTAAGACACGACAGTGGCTGGCGAGTCGTTACGTTCCGACCTCAGATATTCCAGGAAAGGAGCAGTCCACAGTTCCATGTTTCGTCGTTTTCTGCGACTAATTTATGACCTTTTAGTCAAACGACCAAATTTTCGACTGAAAACTTTGTTTTTCTTCTTAAATTTCTCGTTTTTCACGAGTGTTTGCGTCATTCAGGGGACTTACTCTTCCGCCTGATGCAGTTTGTTCACATAAATCGCATGCTGCATCTTCTCGCGCTTTACGACAGATGGCTTGTTGAACTGCTTGCGTGTGCGAACTTCCTTAATGATGCCGGTTTTCTCGGCTTTTCTCTTGAACTTCTTGAGAGCTCTCTCAATGTTCTCACCTTCTTTTACAGGTACAATAATCATTACAATTCTTTTTAGAAAATGTTTATAAATTAGTATATTAAAACCGCTGGGATTTTCCCAACGGTCGGCAAAATTACGGCAAATTTCTTTAACCACAAAACTTTACGGCTTTTTTTTCACCCGAAGGAGCAATTAAGTCCACCTTTTAGCCCTCTCTTCCAGTTTTTTGGCACGTTCAAAACCCATATTTGCCGATTTTTCAATCAGTTCACGTGCCACAGAATTATGGTTTTCTTCCTCACCCAAAACACGGTGATAAATGCCCAACCAATAAGTCGCCTCAGCATTCCCCTTCTCCGACTTCTCCTTCAGGCGGTTATTGATGTAATTGATGTAATCTTCAATGCCGATACGTTCGTTGTCCGACTGCTGCGCAATCATGTCCATCAGCGTGTTGCTCTCTTGTTCTGAAAAGACTTCGGTCTTGCCCACCACAAAGTGGCTCACATAGTCCATCTGCTTTTTCGTTGCATACAAACCAAACGTGTTGGTCAGCGAACGCATCAGGAAATGGTTGACCACAAACACCGCCACCGTAAGCACCAGTCCCACCCAGAACAACAAGTCGTTCTCATAGTAGCCATACAACAGCAATGGAAGTGTCCCCAACAGAAAGTAAGGAACAGGAGTGCTGAAATACCGCTCAAGGGCTATGCTGTAATAGCTTCTTTTCATCCTATACATTATTATATATACGCGCGTTTGAGGTCAAAAATCACCTTTTTTCGTGGTTCCCACACAGAAAAACGATGCAAAGTTATCATATTTTTTTCTTTCATGCTATTTTTTTTCTACATTTGCATAACAAACAATCACATTTTATGATGAACATAGGTGACAAAGTGAGATTTCTGAACGATGTGGGCGGTGGAACCATCACAGGATTCCGCCCCGGTGGCATCGTTCTGGTGGAAGGCGAGGACGGCTTCGAGATGCCCATATCCCAACATGAAGTGGTCGTCATAGAGGATAGCACTCCCAAGACGGAGAAAAAGGACACCGCACCAGCCACAAAGCAAACAGCAAAACCCCGCTCATCCACAAAGAAAGAAGAAAAAAACATGTTTGATGGTCGGGAATACCTCCAGTCGAAGACCGTGAAACCTGCCGAAGAGGAAGATGTGGTGGACGAGCAACTGGAGGCAAAAATCACCCGTTTGGAACGCACCATGCAACAGCAGGTACTAACCATCCAGCGGTTAGAGCAGACCATTCAGCAGAACGAGCAGCAACGCCAGCAGATGGAGTCACGCATCGCCCTACTGGAAGCCAAGTTCAACTTGCAAAAGAACGAACAGGCAATGGCACGCCAAACCAAACAAAAACAGCCGGCCAAGCCCACAACAAACATTGGAGAATTACAAATATTATAAATACTAACCCTCTAAAAAACCATTAACCTTATGAAAAGAGAAGCATTCAAGATGTTCTTGAAACCTGGCTTCAAGGAAGAATACAAACGTCGCCATGCGAACCTGTTCCCTGAGCTTAAAGCATTGCTCAGCGAAAGCGGTGTACGCAACTACAGCATCTATTTGGACGAAGACACCAACATTCTTTTTGCCTATCAGGAACTGGAAGGCGAAGGTGGCAGCCAAGACCTTGGCGGCACAGAGATTTGCAAAAAGTGGTGGGCATATATGGCCGACATCATGGAGACCAACCCTGACAACAGCCCTGTATCTATTCCACTACCCGAGATGTTCCACATGGACTAAACTCTTCACCTAACATTCACCTCAAACAGAATAACATTTTGGCTAAAGCAACAACAAGAATATTCAAGCCTACCGACACCTCCATCATCGGCATGATGGAGAACTCTCTCAAACAGAACTGGGATCGCCCGTGCGTCACCAACTACGGCACCAGCGAGAGTTACACGTATGGCGACACGGCCAAGATGATTGCCCGTCTCCATCAACTGTTCCGTCGGTTGGGCATCGAACCAGGCAATAAGATTGCCCTGTGCGACAAAAACAACGCCCACTGGGCCATTTCCTTCTTTGCAGCCTTCAGTTATGGTGCTGTCGTCGTACCCATTCTCTCTGAGTTCAGTATCGATCAGATCCAGAACATCTACGATCACTCAGAGTCCTCGCTCATCATCTGCGGAGAGAAATACGCCCAAGGGCTACATGCACGCATCCTCAACATGGCAGATTTCACCATGAAGGAAGAGCCTCTATCCATCGACATGAGCGCCTTCACCGACCTTCAACCCGGCGACGTACACTATTTCCGTGAACAGCCAGACGACCTCGCCTTGCTCAGCTACACCAGTGGCTCCACAGGCCGTAGCAAGGGAGTGATGCTTCCCTATCGCTCCATTTGGTCCAATTGCCACTTTGCTGACGAGGTGCTTGACTTCAAACCTGGCGACAACACGCTTTCCATTCTGCCGTTGGCTCACATGTACGGATTTGCCTACGATTTCTTCTTCGCCTTCAACATCGGATGCCACATCCATTTCCTCACCAAGACACCTTCGCCCCATGTGGTCATCAAGGCCTTTGGCGACATCAAGCCTGTGGTAGTCATCGTTGTGCCTCTTATTCTGGAGAAAATCGTACAGAAACAAATCTTCCCCATCCTGCGCACCCGCCGCATCCGTACCCTCACCGCCATCCCCATCCTGCGCGATGTGGTTTATCGGCAAATCCGCAACAAGCTCTATTCTGCCCTTGGAGGCAGTTTTTATGAGTGCATCATCGGTGGAGCGGCTTTTAACAAAGAAGTGGAAGACTTTCTCCGTCAAATTCATTTCCCCTACACGGTCGGCTACGGCATGACAGAGTGCGGTCCCATCATTGGCTATGAAGACTGGCATCTTTTCTCCAAAGGCTCTTGCGGCAAGGTCGCTCCACGCATGGAGGTGAAGATTGACTCCCCTGATCCACAAAACATAACCGGTGAAATCCTCACCCGAGGCACCAATGTCATGCTCGGCTACTACAAGAACGAGCAGGAAACCCTCGAAGCCATTGACGATGCAGGTTGGCTACACACAGGCGACCTCGGCATTATTGACAAAAATGGCAACATCTTCATCCGTGGCAGAAAGAAGACCATGCTACTCGGAGCCAATGGACAGAATGTCTATCCCGAGGAAATTGAAGATGCCATCGGAACGCACACCATCTTCGAGGAGAGTCTCGTCGTACAACGTGGTGAGAAACTTGTCGCCCTCGTGTATGTCAGCGAGAAAGCCCTCGAACACCATGGGCTGACCCACGAGAGCTTGCTGCAGAAACTCGACACCTACAAACGGCAAATCAATTCCTATCTTCCTGCTTTCGCCAACATCTCTGCCATCGAGGTGCAGGACAAGGAGTTTGAGAAGACCCCCAAACGTAGCATCCGACGTTATCTGTACGCATAGCCTCACACCATCATCTATAAAAACATTCAAAAGATTACTCCATCCTCATAAAAGAAAAGACATGAGAAAAATCATCGTATTCTCACTCCTCACCCTCCTGTTGGCAGGGTGCAAGCACTTCCATATAGGTGACGTGCTCGATGGTCCTGGCATGGTCAATGAAGACCCACGCCCCATTTCGCTGAGTGACCTGCAACAGCGTTGGGAAGACCGTCTCATCGTAGTACATAGCGACAGCAATCCTGACATCAAACAGTTGCTGAAGGCCTTCAATGAGATTTGGGAGACCAAGGTCGTAGATTCGCTGCTGACCAAGATCAATGAACCCGACTTCGAAGGTAGTTATTCACCCGATGACGGCACAAGCGACATCATCCTGACATACTATGCCCGCCCCTATCCCTTCGTACAATACTTCTCCGAAAAGGATGGCGCAGAGTGCTTGGATGCCTGCACCATTCGTCGTAACAACGGCCACACGCTCCTTCTCCTCAACCTCAGGCAATGCCACAAAAAAGATGGGAACAGCACTTACGACGGCTTCTACCTCTTCTACGACTACGACCCACAAACTACCTATCTCAAACCAGAGAAGGAACCATGGGCGAACGTGAAGCCAGTGGTGGAAGGCAACGAACTGCGTCCGCTCTTTGACCTTTTCGAAGGCATCTTCGCTGTGGGCGAGTATGAGAAAGGAGCCACAGAACCTGACTACCATCACGTGTTCGATTTCAACGGTCAGGACTTCGTATACTTGGGTTATGAGGGCAATCTGCCCGACACTTCCGGTGAAGAATAACAAACCTATTTCTTAAACCATATAAACTACCAGAACAATGAAAAAGACGATCCTCCCCCTCCTGACGGGTGCCTTTCTCACAGCAGGACTTCTCTGTACTTCCTGCAAAGGCCAGGTGACCATCAACGGCGAAAACGGTACCGACACCATCGTGTTCAACACCGACAGCATCCGGGAAATCAACATCAACGTACAAACCAATGGCACCACTTCTTCCAAGGGAGTGTCCAGCGATTCATCCACCAATAACAATGAGAAAGACACTCCTGATACTCTCAGCAGTTCTGCTGCTGACCAACTGTAAAAGGCTTGGGAACTTCTTGCCAGGACAAGCAGCATCCGAAGAAGAAGACACCACCAGCACCTCCGCATTCTACAACTACGAGGAAGGAGAAGCCGACGATACCGAAGGCATGGGGTTAGCCCCCTATGCACAAGAGAAGATGGACATCAGCCAACTGCCCAACACCGCAACACTTCAGGACAAGCACTTTCAGTATGCCGTCTATGTGAACGTGGAGCAACCTGCAGCCGACGAATACTCCGACAATATCTACTCCGTCTGGCTCGCCGACGAACGTGCTGGTGCCCTGTACAAGATCTGCCTCACCAACCCTACGGCAGCCCCACAATGGGAACAAATGTCCGGTGAGAATGCCGATGCCGCCGATGTGCCTATCCACCTCATCGCCACAGCCTCCAAAGCTTATCTCGCTCCTGGCGATCCCACCAAGGTGATTGTAGAAGGTTGTCCTGATGCACGTAACATCTGGACCTACATCATCGACACAAAAACGGGCACCGCCAAGCAGTTCCCTTCAACCGAGGGCGTACAAGAACTTAACTGGGACAGAGGCGAAATCATCCTTGCCTCCTATGGCTACTACCCACAAGGCGGACGGTACACCTGCACCAAGGCCTACTCGCCTGACGGCAAGTTCCTTCGTGTGACTAGCGAAAAAGAACCAGAATAAACGGTTTGTGTCAAAAAGAACTATCCCACACCTTCAAAACCGACCTCCCCGACGTCGGTTCGCCGATGTCGGGGAGGTCGGTTAACCGATGTCGGGGACATCGGTTTCGAGGTTGTTGAAGCGAGTCTTTAGACACAGCCTCATTAACATGATCACTAAAATGAAAAAGCTTCCTCAACTGAGTGCATTCGATGCCGTTAGCAACTTCTTCAACAAGATGTTCCAGATAGAAGGTCGTTCCCGCCGTTCCGAATATTGGTGGACAATGGCTTTCATCTACCTCGTCGACACGTTTTTCACCCCCGCCATCGGCAGCATTCTTCATCTGCTCGCCCTCCCGTTGACCTTACGACGTCTACACGATGCAGGTCATTCAGGTTGGTGGCTGGCTGGCGGAGTCATCATTACCATCGTGACCAACCTTGTGCTGGTGTTCGATCTTCTCTTCAAACTCCTCAATGCCTTCCAAGCACACAGTGCGGGTGACCTTTACCTCAACCTCATGATTTCCTTCATGATGCGCTACCTCATCCTCATCATCCTCACCACGCTTTATGACCTGCTACTCTTCTTCTTCCTCTGTTCCGACAGCGAGAAAACCACGAACAAGTATGGGCCATCACCCAAATACGTGGAAGAGTAGCATTGGGCTCGCCGTCCAAATTCCACTTTCTTTCATCTTTTCCCTCTAAAAAACGCCTTCATCAGTTGGGCACACTCTTCCTCCAGCACCCCGCTCACCACCACCGTCTTGGGGTGCAACGCCTGTGGCGCAAACCGCTGGAAGCCTCGCTTCTCGTCGCTGGCTCCATACACCAATCGCCCCAACTGGCTCCAGCCGATGGCACCGGCACACATTACGCATGGCTCTACCGTCACATACAACGAGCAGCCCGTCAGATACTTGCCGCCCATCCATTCCTCTGCAGCCGTTATTGCCTGCATCTCGGCATGCGCCGTCACGTCGTGCAGCGTCTCCGTCAGGTTGTGTCCCCTGCCGACCACCTGCCCATCCGCCACCACCACTGCCCCAATGGGGATTTCCCCCTGAGCCTGTGCCGCCCTCGCCTCGTCCAAGGCAAGTGTCATGTATCGTTCGTCAGTTGTCATTGCCGTCACCTTTTTCCGATGCAAAGTTACGGCTTTTTTGTGTAACACGAAAGCCGTGGGGAGAAAATCTATAGAGGCGGAGCAATTCAACATCTAATGGATGTTAAAAGGCAGGGCATCCTCTTGCACGGTTGGGGAAAAGTGCTTTACTTTGCAGCGTCGAACATAAAATATTGTTTACCGGCTTTTTTTCTGCCTATATCCAATTTTTAACCACAAATCGCGAAAAATCATCCTATTCAGACCCACAAAGAGCACTTTTCTGCTAAAATCACATGAAATTTAGCAATTTTTTAGCCAAACAGATTGAAAAATAAAGAAAAATATGTAATTTTGCCACCGTGTTCTCGGGAGCACAACATTTTTTGCTCAACTTTCTCTGTCGAACTTGCACCTCGGAATGAGATAATAAGAGCGAATCTATTCACAAGGAGTATGCGCCCTACGGCGTAGACTTCCCATTGTGAATAGAGGCAGTGCAAGGCCTGACAGAGAAAATGGAAGGTCTGCGCTTTCTTTTTTGCCCGAAAGTTAGTGCTGGCTTATGATGAAAGATTTATAACAGTATTAACTATCTAAATACAATACTTATGATAAAAATGAAAAGACTTTGGAGATTGCTGGTCATCATGATGGTCGCAATGGTAAGTATCTCTGCCGCATCATGCGGCGGTGATGACGACGACAACACCCCGAACACCACATCCACCGAAACGACAAGCCCCGACGCTCCCGTATGGGGCGAGTGGGAAGGCAGTGGCACCACCTTGGCTGGCAAACATGCCTCCATGACGCTCAAACTCTACAGCGACGGAACAGGAGCCATGGTGGTATCGACATCGGGAGTGATTGTTGTAAAATCTATCGAGAACTATAGTTACATTGCACCCAACCATATTTCTATGGTTTTCAAGGACGACCCTACACATCGGATATTCGTCTGGGTGGAATCGTTGACCACAACCACAATGCAGGTAGTACTGACCGACCTTAACGTAGCGGTTCAAGGTGAGTACAACTTGACGAAAACTGGCAGCGGAGACAAAGGAGCGTCGGGAGGAAGCGGAACGACGACAGAGGAAGAACAGGTTGTCAGCACGAAAGCCTTGGTCATTTTGGAAGTGGATGTTACCGACAGTTATTCGTATTCTGAAAAGACTTGCTATAAGAAGATTTCTGATGGAAAGGTAACGCTATACACCAATTCATCGTGCACGAATCTGATTGGTGTCGCCAGCAGGAACAACGATTCAAAACGTGGACCATATAGCGTCGGTTCATATACCTATCGTGTGATAGACCCCGATGTCGGCTCAAAACGTTATTATTATTTCGATTAGACCACCACACCACCATTTATATATATTATTAACGTCCAAAAACTTTTTGCTTTATGAAAAAAACAATGAAATGGCTTAGCGCACTGGCCTTGATGATGATGTGCGCATTTCCCTTTAGCGCTTGTAGCAGCGATGACGACGGTGACAACAATCCTGGCGAGAGTGGCAATGCTGATTCTCTCACGCTGCAGGAAATGCTGGTTGGCAATGCATGGTATATCGTTTACGAAAGCAGTGACCTTATAGAAGTGGAACTATATCTGTTCAACTCCAATGGTAAGGCAGACGTAGCAGAACTGAAGCGTCGTAGCAGTGACGGTTTTACTACAACACAGGGTGAAAGATTCACCGTCAACTATTCTATTGCAGGAAACAGGTTAACCATCATCGAAAGTGATGGCGACACGCGTGTAGCGCAACTGGACATCACCAATGGCACTTCAACAACCATGCGCCCCGTAAAAAGCAACGGAACGTTAGGAGATGCCGAGACGATATATCTGTTGGCAAAGGGCAAAACAGCCGAGCAACTAGTCGCAGAGGGATTGGTTGAACAACTGATGGACAGGCTTACTGCCGAACGACACGGAAGTGGCTCGACGGTGACAGACGGTCGCAGTTTGGTGGGTAAGTGGAATATCGTGCACTGGCAGCGGCTTCGTGACGGAGAATGGGTTGATGAGGAGCAGAACAAACCATACGACATGATAGTTTTCACCGAAGATGGCAAGATGGAGTATTGGGAATATGACGGGCAAGAACCCGAAGACTACGGCGACAGAGAACGTGTCTTTGGTAGCAACTACTACCATGAGGACGGCACTGGCACATGGAAAAAGGAAGGCAGCAAATACACATTCTCCACTGGTGTAGAGTTGGTCTCCTATGATGGAAACAACAAGGCTGAATTCAAAGTGGACTGGGGCAAAAAGAGTTACATTTACCAATTGGAACGGGCAGAATAGTATCGTGACCCTGCATAAGCAAGAGCGGAAACCCACGCCGACATCTTCGGCATTGGTTTCCGCTCTTTGTTTTCTGTCTTTTTATATTATAGTTCCACGCCGCCCTCGCTGGGTGTGCGGAACTGGAACCGTGCACACAGACCTTTTCACTTCTTCAGCAACCCTGCCACGGGGCTGCCGTTAGCACGCAAGCCTTTGGCGACGCTCTGGGCGTTGAGGCGTGCACCTTTGAGGGATGTGTGCGTATGGTCGTGATTGAAGTAGGCGGCAGCCTTCTTCTGCCCCATTTTGTCAAGGGCATCGGCCGTGATGTTGTGTACATCAATAAACAAGCACCCTGTCTCTCTCGCCACGTCACGGCACCACGTTCCATAGGTTTCGTTACGACGCTCAATGTATTTCTTGCCTTTTTTCTCATTGACAGGATAGACAAAACCACGGCTGTGGCCATTGCCCTCATGCCACTCATTGCGAGGAGTCAACGAGAGCAGAATGGGGGTGGCACCTTTCTCTTGGGCATCGCGTATCATCTTCTTCAGATACCAGCCATAGGAGTAGATGACCTTATAGATGCCGCTACTCTCCATGCGATAAACATGGCTGGAGTCCTTCGAGCAGGCAATCACGCCACGTTCCTTTCCATCCTTGATGCCGCCAATATCGTTGTGGCCAAACTGAATGAATACCACATCACCAGGTTCCAGTGAGTTGTACACCTCTTCCCAACGGTCTTCATCCACATAGGTGCGCGTGCTTCGCCCAGCCTTTGCCTGATTCTGGAAGACACACTTGGTGGAGTCGAACACCGTATAACCCTGACTGCCCCAGCCCCACATGCCATCAGGATTCTTATCCTCGTTCTTGCCTGTGGAGTCGCCACAGAGGAAAACCATAGGCTTGCCCTTCTTGCGCATCTGGTCACAACGTTTTGGAATGATTTTGTCGTTGAAGTACGCCTTCAGCGGTTGCACCTGAGGGTCTTGGGACAGGAGAATGCCTTCAGCGGCACTGGCTGCATTCATACGAGCGCCATAAGCAGAGGTGTGGATTTTATCCAAATAGAAGTGATAATCCGTTTTCCACGGGCCGTATGCCTCCAACTTGGTGGCAGAGATATCGTTCAAGTCAATGACGGGCACGTTCATCTCTTGGCCAATGGCAAAGATGGCTGGTGTAAAATCCGTGAGTTTGCGCTGAATCCTCATGGGGTCATCCTTCTCATAGTCATTACGAGGGGTCAACGTGAAGAGGATAGGAGTCGCTCCCTTGGCACGAATCTCGTTAATGAAACGACGCGTGTAGCCACCGAAAGTATAGACCGTCTCCTGTTGCTTGGTCACCTTATTATAAATGGAGATGGAATCTTCCCTCACTTCCAGTTCTCCATCGGGACGGTAAGAGGAACGTGCACGGATGGAGTCGATAGGGCCATTGTCGTTATGACCCAGCTCCAAAAACACATAATCGCCCTTCTGCACAGCGCTGAGCACAGGTTTCCACAACATATTGTAGAAAGTGCGAGGCGATGTGCCGCCAAGCGCATGATTCTCCACCGTGATTTTATCCTCATCGTAATACTCATGAGCATAAAAGCCCCACCCCCATTGGCCGTTACTGCCGTTACCAAGCGTACCAGTACGCATAGTGCTGTTGCCGACAAGGAAGAGCACAGGGTTGTTGCCCTTACGGCTGCTGCCCGGAACGGGACGTGCCTGATTGGCTATCTCGATGGAGTCAGCAGTCAAGTCTCTCACACCGTTGATGTCCACCCAGATGTCATGCTGAGCATGAAGAATTGAAAAGTTGAAGAATTGAAGAATTGAAGTTGTCAATAGGATTGTCAGTAACTTTTTCATAATAGGCTATCATTATATAAGTTGTACACGTTGTAGTTCACTCTCGAAATTGGGTGTAAAGATGCCCTTGCCAAGATTGTCCTTCACCTCTTGGGGTGTCCAGAAGCGTCCGCCATCCAGTTCGTCAGAAGGGTTCACTTCGCCGTCATACACGGTCTTGAAGACAAAGACAAGTTCTTTCTCCCGATTACTCTCGAAGACATATTGGGTGATGCGCTCAGGAGTAAAGTCGGTGATGCCCAGTTCCTCGCGCACCTCACGCTTCAAGGCTTCGTCGACACACTCACCAAGATCCACATGACCACCCACCGCCGTATCCCACTTACCAGGTTGGATATCCTTCCAATCAGGGCGCTTCTGCAAATAGAGTTCACCTTGGCTGTTAAACACATGCAGGTGTACCACAGGATGCAGGAGTTTGCTGCCATTATGGCACTCACCACGTGTGGCAGCACCAACGATGTTGCCATCCTCATCCACTATGGGGAACATTTCTTGGTTGTTATCTTTCATTGTCTCAAGGAATTAAAAGGGATGAATCGCCATAACTCAGAAAACGGAAACCATGCGAGAGAGCATAGTCATACACTTTCTTCCAGTCACCCTTCAAGAAGGCCGACACCAACAGCAACAGCGTGGATTGTGGCTGATGGAAATTGGTGACCATGCGACGAACGATGTGGTATTCGTAACCAGGAGCGATGATGATTTGGGTGGAAGAATGGAGCACATCCAGATGATGCCTATCCATGTAGGAAAGGAGAGCCTCCAGAGAGTTGAGAGTTGAAGGTTGAGAGTTGAGAGCCTCGTAGGGCATCCACTGGGGAACATGCAGCTCCTCCTTTCCTTGAGCAGCCAAAATGCCCATGTAGTAGAGACTCTCAAGGGTGCGCACACTGGTGGTGCCCACCGCAATGGCCTCACCCCCATGCGCAACCAGTTTCTCTATGGTCTGTCGGCGCACGGCAATGTGCTCCGTATGCATATCATGCCCACCGATCTCCTCGCTCTTCACAGGCTTGAACGTGCCTGCCCCCACATGGAGCGTCAGTTCCTCACGGTCAATGCCCACCTCATCCAATGCCTTGAGCACACGTTCCGTGAAATGTAACCCCGCTGTCGGAGCTGCCACCGAACCCTTGATTTTGGAATAGACCGTCTGATAAGTACGTTTATCACTCTCCTGCGTCTCACGGTTCAGATAGGGAGGAATGGGCAGTTCGCCCACCGCGTCCAGCAGTTCCGCCCACGTGTAATTGCCGTCCCACATGAATGCGATGATATGAGATGTACCATGAACGCCCTTCCGTTCACATGCCAGGGTCACCTTCTCGCCATCGGGCATCTCAATCTCACGAAAGAGTTTACCCTCCTTCCACTTTTTCAGATTGCCCACCAGACAATACCACTGCACACTCCCCTTTTGGGAGAAGTTCAGTTGGTAATCGTTCGGCACGGCAGGTTCGAGGCAGAACACCTCTATGAGTGCACCAAGCACACCATCGTTCGATGACTTCCTGAAGTGCAGACGTGCTTGTATGACCTTCGTGTTATTAAACACCATCAGTGCACCTGATGGCAGATACTTGGGCAGAGAAGTAAACACATCCTCGCTTACTTCTCCATGATTGTAGATGAGCAACTTGCTGGCATCACGCTCCGCCAATGGAAACTTGGCGATGCGTTCGTCAGGCAAGTCGTAATTGTATTCAGCAATATGTATATTCTTCGGATTCAGCATCTTCAATTGTTCAATCTCTTAAAAACTGCACTTCTTTCAACTCATAACGAACCACGTTGCCGTTCTCGAAACGGAGCAGCAGGTGTCCCGTCGGTTCCACTCCCGCCACCTCAGCCATAAACTCCCCTCGCACATCACGGTAACGGTGCATACCCTCGCGGCGATACAAGTGACTCATGTATAACTGAAGCACCTTCTCACCCCCGCTTTCCAGTTGTTTGTAATAAGTCTGAAAGTGGTTGATGATGGACAGCAAGATGGTCTCCCTGTCATGCTCACGCCCCGTCAGCAGTTGCAACGACGTCGGGTTGGGCGCATCACTTCTGAACACGGTCTGGTTGATGTTGACACCCACACCGATAATGCAGTTGGAGATGGTCTTACCCTGCAGGTCGCACTCTATGAGCGTTCCACTGATTTTCTGGTCACCCACATAGATGTCGTTAGGCCACTTCACCGTCACATCCTCCACGTATTCAGCCAACGCCTCGCGGATGGATACGGCCATGCACTGCGACAACAAAAACTGTTGCGAGGCAACCACAAATGCAGGATGGCAAAGCAAAGAGAACGTGAGATTCTTTCCTCGTTCAGACTCCCACAAGTTGCCCCGCTGACCACGTCCACAGGTTTGTTCGTCAGCCACCACCACCGTGAAGCCTGGCAGTGACGAGGCTGACACCACGCTCCCCGTGCTTTCCTCGGCCAGCATCTCACGAACGAAAGAGTTGGTGGAATCGACCGTTGGAAGATTGATACGAGAAATGGGCTCCATGTGCTTATTTTTCTTGCAAAGTTAATGCAAAAAGGGCAAAAAAGCCCTTGAAGAGACACAAATTTCATGGTTGTGTAAGAAAAAACCTTATTTTTTTGTTTTTTTCACAAACTATTCCCTACATTTGCCATCCGATTTTGGGGAACACCCATCATCTTCACCTTATTAACCTCCATTGATTCACATGCGGCTCAGTCGTATCGTCATACTAACCATCGTCTTTCTCCTACCTGCATTGCTCTTTGCACAAAACAAGAATTACAGCAAGAAGGAGGTGGATGCCATGCTGGACATGCTGGACAGCGCTGTCGTTCATAAAAAGGAATATCAGAAGCAACGACAGCAGCGTATCGACAGCATCGAGCACGTAGTTAACACGTGCCCACCTGACCTCTATGTGGATAACTGCAAGGAACTCTACAGCGCCTTGAGCGACTATGATGGAAGGCGTTCGCTCAAAGCACTCGAACGCATCGAGAAGACCAATGCTTACCAAGAAGACAAAGTTCTCCAGACTTGGGTGCTGCTGAACCAATCAAGGGTGTACGCCATTATGGGACTCTACCACAATGCTAACGGCATCACCAACAGAATCGACCCAAAGGAACTCACGCCCGAAGAACAGCAGCACTATTACATCATTTGTTTGCGAAACATTGAGAACATCTCCGATTACCTGTCCGACATCAGTGTGGTACAGGACGAAGAAAGAAACCGCATCGCCTACTACGACAAAATTATCGAACTGGGCCTCGACGAGGTCATGGCCCATTTGATGTTGGCCAGCAAGGAGATTGAGTTGCACCGTCCCGAAGGTGCATTACTGGCTCTCGCGCGCATCAAGACGCCCCAGGAAGGAAGACGTCTCATCTACCAGTTGCTGGCCCTCGCTTCCATCTACGAGCAGAAAGGCAACCAGCAGAACCAAATCTACTATCTCGCCCAAGCGGCTATCGAGAACATCCAGAGCGGCACCACAGAGTACATTGCGCTGGCACGTCTGGTGCATGTGCTCTACGGTTACGAAGAAGGCGAATATGTCAATCGTGCCTACGTTTACCTCATGTGCATGATGGAAGATGCCAATGCCTACCCTTCACGCAGCCTCTCACTCGACGTGTCACGCTACTTCCCCATCATCAACCGCGCATACAGCAGCCACCACGCAGACGAGGAAAAAGCTGATCAGACGAAACGTCAGTCACTGCTCGTCACATTTGCCCTGCTGGCACTCACCCTCGCCGTGTCCTTCTATCTGGGATGGCACCAAAACAACGCAAGAAAAGAGAAGAAGCGTGCCGACCAGTTGCAGAAGGCATTGGATCAGGCCACTATCGCCGACCGCGTGAAGACGGTCTTCATCCAGAACATGCGACACGAAATCCGCACACCGCTCAATGCCATCATGGGCTTTGCACAACTCATGTCGAACGACCTTTCCCAAGAAGAAAGAGCCCTCTACCAAAATTATATAAAGGAAAGCAATGACCATCTGCTCGCCACCCTCGACGACATCATCGATGTGAGCAACATGGAAGTGGGCACCTTCAACTTCCACTTCGAGAACTTCGACATCGACACGCTCTGCTACGAGCGCATGGAAACCGCACGTGAACAGTTGGTGGCAGGAGTGGCATTCAACTACCAGCCTTTACAAAAGGGATTGCAGCTCTATTCAGACCAGAAGCGAGTGGGTCAGGTACTGCACAACCTCCTCTCCAACGCCTGCAAGAACACCACCGAAGGTTCCATCACCCTCAGCGTGGCACACCAGATTGCCAACGACAGCATTGAATTTGTGGTGGCAGACACTGGCCCCGGCATTCCGCCCGAGAAGACAGATGTCATCTTCGAGCACTTTGAGAAACTTGACCACTACGCTCCAGGTCTGGGTCTCGGCCTCTACGTTTGCCGACTCATTGCACGAGCTTTGGGAGGCGACATTTATCTCGACACCAGTTACAAAAAAGGGGCGCGCTTCGTCTTCACAGTGCCCAATAAGGATATCGAATGAATCTGCGCCGCACCACACACCTCCTTCTCACCTCGATGAGCCGTGCCGCCCATCGGCACGGATTTGGCGTACAGTCGCCTTGGGCCTACGAACTCATCCGCGATGTGCTCTTCGAGCCCCTGCCCTACTATGCCTATCGGGAACAGCATCTTGACACGCCCCAGCAACAGCAGCTCTATCGCATCCGCAACCACTTTCGAGGAAACCCCATCGTCATCATCGACGAAAAGGGAGAAGCAGCCCAGTCGCACTATGAGGACACGTTGCATCACCTCACAGACGACACCATCCTCATTCTTGAACACACACACGACGAAAACGCATCGTTGTGGAACTACATAGTAAGTGACCCTCGTGCCATCACCACCTTCGACATGGGCAAGCGAGGCATGGTCACCTTCGACAAAAAGCGCATCAAACAAAACTACCTCTTATGAAGATATATACACGCACAGGCGACCAAGGTCAGACTTCCCTCGTGGGAGGACAACGCGTGAGCAAAACCTGCGCACGGCTTGAGTCTTACGGCACCGTCGATGAACTCTGCTCCCACATAGGACTGCTCATCACCTATTGTACCGATGAGCACGATTGCGAATTTCTCACCGATGTGCAAAGCAATCTCTTCGTAGTGGGAGGCTATCTGGCCACCGACAACAGCCAGCGCGACGTGCGTCCAGGCAACATCGTCACTCAAGAGATGGTGACCGCCATCGAGGAACAAATTGACAGCATCAACGCCACACTCCCACCCTTCCGCCACTTCATCCTGCCAGGAGGATGCCAAGCCGCTGCCCAATGCCACGTTTGCCGCACCGTATGCCGCCGAGCCGAACGCCGCATCCTCGCCCTATGCGAAGAAGGCGCCACCGTCGACACGCTGGTCATCGCCTACATCAACCGTCTCAGCGACTACCTTTTCGTCTTGGCACGGAAACTCAATGCCGACGAAAACCATCCCGAAGTCATCTGGCAACGGAAGACATAACATCATAAAAAAAGTGCTTTTTATTTTGTATTATCTCCGATTTGCACTATCTTTGCACGCCAAAAATAATCACATACCAATAAATAAAGACTAAACTATGTATTGGACACTTGAATTAGCATCAAAACTGGAAGACGCTCCTTGGCCAGCAACCAAGGAAGAACTGATTGACTACGCCACCCGCTCGGGTGCCCCACTTGAAGTGATAGAGAACCTTGAGGAAATCGAGGACGAGGGCGACATCTACGAATCCATCGAAGAAATCTGGCCCGACTACCCCTCCAAAGAAGACTTTCTGTGGGATGAAGATGAGTACTGATATCGGATAGCGCCAATAGGCACATCACTCCACAACCTCTATATAAAAACTGAAAGGACGAAAACCGTCGTTGCAACTAATCATTGCACTCCTCGGGTTTTGCATCCAACCATCGTAGAAATTCTCCTCGCCTCTGGCAAGAGCCTCTACGAATTCCCGCATAGCATACCATGCAGCAGGGCACATCCCTTCGGGACAGTTGCCCTCCTTCGAAATCCATTGCTGCCCCTCCCTGACATCGCAGGTGTGCTCAATGGGGTTCTCGTATTTTGCCATCAGGTCAGGGTATTCCGTCTGACGGATGGCGGTGATTCTTACTTGATGCATACTCCGTATTGGTATCATTAGGTTGTAGTTGACAAAAGTAACCATTTTTCTTCAACCCACATGCACCATCACCCGAAAAACTGAAAAAAATCCGTGATTTCAGTGTGAAATAAGGGTTTCTTCTCTTTCCTCAACACTTCTCTCTCCCTCAACAGAGAGAGTCGAAGAGGGTCTTGAGAGGGTCTTCCGCTACCGTAATTACCCCACTGTCACTACCGTAATTAACGTGAGTTCGACGAATTCAAAACAGTGCAAGTTGTGTGTCTAAAGTTCTTTCACATACGATGCATGGTTTCTTTGGGAAGAAGCAGTAAGCGGCTAGCGCCCCCAGCATGTTCACGATGAAGTTGTCAAATGACCTGTGTCTTGAGTGCTCCACCTGTGCAATGTTCTTCAACTCATCGTTGATGGTTTCAATGATGG
>JAFSKK010000071.1 GCA_017448965.1 Bacteroidaceae bacterium
AGTTTCGCAAGCTTTGTATGCCTTGTAGATAAAGGGAGATAGAAGAAGATAGAAGGAGATAGAAGACAAATGTAATGCTAATGGCAAGGTATCGTCCTCTATCTTCCGCCGCTGAAATGCGGCTATCTTCCTTTATCTTCTTCTATCTTCTTAACATCCGAAAGTTGAAAGGTCTAATAATATGTGATGGTTCTCTCGTCTATCTCACCCTTCGACGACTTTCTCTTCGTCCAGTTTCCCCTGTTGTCTTTCTCCAGAATGGTGTAGGTTGTTACTGACGACTCGGTTACCTCATCAAATTCCGTCTCCTCATATTGTTCCTTCACACAATTGCCGTCTTCGTCATAGGTGTAGGCCGTTTCGAAGCCGTATCCCCCTTCGCCGCCACCAGATTCCTTCACAAGATATCCGTGTTCGTCATATTCGTATGAGGTTCCCCAGTCAATGCCGCCCGTATAAATCAATTTTCCGTTGTGGTCGTAGGTGTATACCCCTCCATACATGCAGGCAAGGTTGTAATCCACTGCATAGTCAGACTCCCCATCGTAGAAAATACAAGTGTATGTTGTCCCCTCGTCGCTTTTGTTGGGTGTGTAGAAATCCTGATGGCTGGAGATACCCTTTCCCGCCTCGTCGAAGGTGACAGAGTGCGTTATGCTGCATTCTTTAATGAAAGCCAGCACTTTCTGCTTCACCTTTGCATCATATTCCTCATCATCGTGCCATGGCTCAAATGTAGTTTTGAACTTCTCGCACCCTTGCACAAAAGTGATGCTGTTCACGTTGCCATGCACTTGATACCGTGCACGGTCACCAATCGGTTGCAGCACTTCTTCCATTGGTTCTTCTGCGACAGAGGCAGAATCATTCTCATTCATTGATGTGGACACGTCCTTGTTTCCGCTACCACCGCAAGCGGCAGTACAAAGAGCTGCAGTCACCAGCGTAAGTGATAAAAAGATTGTTTTCATTGAGTCTTGTTGTAAAAGGTTGCTATCTCGTTTTCCGATTTTGTGTGCAAAAATACAACATCCTTTCTTCCCTTCCAACTATTTGTACATTTTTTTTCATCCATACGTCGGGACGTTCCTTTGCTGAGGTCTGCCACAGTACGTTCACCCGCAAACGCACAGAGGAGCGTGTTGCCCGCTTTTTCTATAGTAAGACAGGCTTGACGCTCCTCCGTTTCCTATGTTGCACCTGCCCTTGGCTGGTGAAATGGTGCTTCAAAAAGTTGGGTTGTTTACTTGTTCAATATTTTCTGGCCACCTACGATATTCAGACCTTTTGTAGGACGGTTGAGGCGTCGGCCTGTAAGGTCGTAGATCACATTCGGAGTTCCTGATTGGGGATTCCGAATGTTTTTGATGCCATCAGGTTCAGAATCGTTGCCCAGGTATTCGAGTGTGAAGTGGTCGAATTTGCAATCGTTGCTTTGGTAGTTCTTGAGTTCTACACCAAAGGTGAGCTGTCCGTCGTTGATGTCAGTCATGACACTCACGGTACCATCGCCCACCACGGTGGTCATGTTGGTCTTTTCGCTATTGGCGAAGAGCGAAGCACCTTGATGGATGACGTTGCTGCTGGTGCGCACGGAGATACGATAACGACCGTTTGGCATGCCTGATAGCTGTTGACTGATGGAGCGCGCACTAAGGTTCCCAGAACCTTGCCACTTGTTGAAGTAACTGCTGCCCACCTTGGCATTTAGATAGTTGGCATATTCCACTTCGAAGGCATCATCTTGAGAGAGTGTCCAACCGACAGGCTGCTTGGCGTGGAAGTTGTTGTAACGGGTGGCATCGGCATTGGTGATGAGGTAAGAGATATCAACAGGGTTCTCCTCTGTAGCCTTGTCGATGTTCTCCACCACAGCGGCGTACTGACCTCGCTGGATGGCATAGATGTCATACTTGCCTATGTTGTTGCCTGTGGTGTTGCCCGAAATCTCGTTGGTGGCATCCCAACGTCCTAGGTAATTGCCGCCCTTGTTGTTCTGTAGCGTCCAATATCCGTCAGGCATATAAGCAGGCGTGATGTATGCACGGTCTGTCCAACCCTCGCCGTTGTTGTCGGTGCGATAGTTCATGGTCGTGTTGTCGTAGGACTGCAGGCAGACATCGGCATTGCCAACCCCTGTGATGACAAGCCATTTGGCCTCGTCAGCCTTGGCACCGGAATAGTTGTTGGCGTTGAAGGCATCGAAGATCCAGAGTGCATTCTTGTTCACTTCGGGATAGACTTCGGTCTCGTACCATATAGTCTGAAAGTTCTTGTCTTGCTGATTGCCGTCAGCGAGAACCAGACCGTTGTCGGTGCCATGTTCATAGATGGCGAAGAAATACTGGCTCACATCTTCGGGCAACGCCTCAATTTTCTGCCAACCATGTTCGGCAGAGTGCATCTCCTGTGCCTCCTTGGGTGAGTAGAGAGCCACTTGTTCGGCACGGAACTCCTGAGTGGATGAGCCATTGAGCAAGTTGGCTTGGAAACCTACATACACTTCTGTCTCCTCATCGAGTTGGAAGTAAAGTCCCTGTATCTTGAGGTCGCCTGTGCAGTTATTGATGCCGTAGTAGGCAAGGCTTTGCTCAGGGATTTCGGCTGTGTTGCAGAGTGTCTTGCTGACAAACATGTAAGCCTCGCTGCTGAGGTTGTAGGTGGTGTTGTATGCGGCACCGAAGTAATACTTGCCTGCAGGCAGCGTAATCTTGCGATAGATACGGGCGTTGCTCAAATTGCCGGAGGTGTTGCTGTTGGCGTCGTTCCACACACCCAGCATCAAGGCTTCGTGCCCAGAGTATATATCGAGTCCCTGCTTCGTGCCGTCACCCCCGTTAGGGATGTTGAAGTTCTCCACAGTCCAGTATTTGGGGGCACCGAAACGCTTGGAGTTGCCTGCTGAACGGGTGAAGTCAGAACCTTCCACAAGGAATTGTGTGGTCAGGTTGCCTTCGATGGTGCCACTAAAGGCGCCACCTTTGTTCATGCCGTCGTTCAGGAACGAGCGGTAGGCAATCATCAGGGCCTCGCGGGCGATGGTCACCTCTTCGTCGGTAGCGCCAGCGGGCACATTCTTTGCCTTGGTGGCAGCATCGCGCAGCTGTTGCAGTTTGGCAGGACTGAACTTGCCTGTGTTATAAGGTTGTGCCAACAACTCAGCAGAGGCAACGGTGGCCTCCACACCGCTGATGAAGTCCTGCAGCAGTTCGTAGGCTGTGCGGTCATCGCTTTTGAACGTGATACGGAACACGGGGGCAATCGTGTTGGGCTTTGTGGCAGGCACTTTGATGGTGAGACCGTCGATGCCGTGCGTGAACTCCACGTCACCACCACCCAAGAGCGTCACCTTTTCCACCTCGCCGCTGTACGATGATTCAGCGATGGAAAAGGCCTTGAGGGTGAAGTCACCTGCTGCAGGCCAAGCCATGATGGTGGCATACACCGCACCGTCCTTCTGCACATAGCGCACATCCTGTGCCGAGTAGTTCTGCCCTTCGTTGAAACCCTGTGCATTCATCGGGTTGGCAG
Source organism: Bacteroidaceae bacterium (assembly GCA_017448965.1). Lineage (GTDB taxonomy): Bacteria > Bacteroidota > Bacteroidia > Bacteroidales > Bacteroidaceae > Minthosoma. The sequence continues at coordinate 3,532 of JAFSKK010000071.1, forward strand.
CATCAGCCAAAGGCCCTTCGCCGAATGTCTTCCAGGTGCGGGTGCCGTAGATGGATTCGCTGTTGATGTCCATCCATGCCTTGATGTCGGCCAGCACCGCCTCTTCCTTCTCGTCGATGGTTCCGTCGCTTTTCACGGGCACAGACAAGAGCAAGTTGCCGTTCTTCGACACGATGTCCACCAGCATCCTCACCACCGTCGCACCGCTCTTATATCCGTTGTTCTTATAGACGTTCTGGTCGTAGTGCCACGAACCGATGCACGTACACGTCTGCCAATACTCCTCCTGCATTCTGTCGGGGATGCCACGTTCCACATCCCACATCATATATTTCTTCTGGTCGGCTGTCAACTGCTTGCCCGTCACCACCACGTTAGGTGTGCCGTCATTCGCCTCCGCACTCTTATTATAATAATGTGTGAGGATGTTCTGGCCAATCGCGTCGTCGCAACCATAGAAAGGCATCGCTGTGTCGTCGAAATAAATCATGTCGGGAGCATAGTCGTTGATGAGTTCCAACACGCGGTTCTGGAACTTCTGCTTGTATGCCTTCGATGGCAAGTTGGCTCCATTGCCCCAATCCCACTGGCTGTGGATGGTGCCCGAATTGTCCCAACCCGTCGAATGGTCATGCTTCTGAGCATACAGTTCCTGCGGATCCATGCCCTTCCACCACTTCTCCGTACCGTCCGTGTTCAGTTTGTAACCATCCTCCTTGGTCAGGTTGCCGTCATACTCCTGCGAAGGTTCCAGCCACGTCCATGCGTGACTGGCATGAATGCTCACACCCAGCGGAAGCCCAGCCTTCTTGCATGCGTCGCTCCATCCTTTCACGATATCTTTTTGTGGCCCCACGTTCACAGAGTTCCACTCCTGATAGGGAGAGTTCCATAGGTCAAAATTATCATGGTGGTTGCCCAATGCCATGAAATAACGTGCTCCCACACTCTTGTAGAGGTTCACCAACGTCTCAGGATTCCAGTTCTGTGCCTTCCAGTCGTGACACAAATCTTTCAATCCAAAATCCTTCGGATTGCCAAAATGACTTACGTGCCAATTGTACTGTCCCGAACCTTGGTAATACATGAATCGTGCATACCAGTCACCATCCTCAGCGTGGCACTGAGGCCCCCAGTGTGCCCAGATGCCAAACTTCGCATCCTTAAACCAATCAGGACATTCCCAGCCCTTTAGCGAGTCCCAGTTAGGCTCGAAAGCGCCTGTCTGTATCGTCACGTCAGTTTGCTGCGCAGAGGCAGAAAGCCCCAAAGTCAGCAGCACAGAAAGAAACAGATTCTTTTTCATACAGGTTAATTATTTTTGTTAGTTGTAAAGTTTAAAGTTGTGAGTTTAGAGTTTACAGAGAGCTGGCGCGATGCAAGCCGCAGGGGGCTTTAACCCTTAAACTTTAACCTCAAAACTTTATTCGTGTGCAAAGGTAGAATGAAAAATCCTATTGCAATAGCATTATTTTATGCTGCAATAGGATAAAATTACCTTTTGATGGTCGTTTTTACTTTATAGACACCATTATCTACAAATCTACAAACGACACATTAGACATTTATAAAAGCTTATCCCCACGATACAAATAGTAATGATTTCAACTTTCGGAAGTGTTCAACTTGTTCATTTTAACACGAATTACACAAATTTTCACAAAACTATGCAGCGAGAATTTATTACACAAAGCACCTTCTGTGCTACGAATTGCACTAATGCCATCCGGATGGTTCGTGAAATTCGTTGCCGTCCACGGCTTCGAGTAATAGGAATACCGTCCGCATGGTTTCGTATCAATTCGTGAAATTCGTGTTAAGAT
>JAFSKK010000005.1 GCA_017448965.1 Bacteroidaceae bacterium
AAAAATGGCTGAACTGGAGAGACAGCGTGACAAAAACACCATCACTGCGGAGACCTACCGCTCAGAAGCAGCTGACCTGCGAGAGAAATTTGAGCGCTACCAACTGCTCATCGACGGTCTGGCAGAACACTATGCCCACACAGACTACGACCTGCTGACCGACACGGAACGTGAAATCAACCTCTGCATCGAGGCAGGCGACCTCGACCGTGCAGATTCCCTCATCCACACCCTCTTCGACCCCACCGACGTGCTCCAGCGCAACCACGATGCCCTCGCCAAACTCGACCAGCAAATCGACCAAGCCAACGACATCATCCGCCAAGCCAACACCGACATGGCCGCTGTGCTGAAACAACAGGAAAAAGATGCAGAGTATTTGTATCAGCTATATACCATCGCCCTTGCAAAGTACGACAATGAGAAGGCGAGATATTACATTGAGACAAGAGCAGAGCTGGACACCAAAAATGTGGTATGGCAACTTCAAGCAGGGAGATTCACACATGGCATTTTAAGCGATAATTCCAAGGCCTTATTTTATTATAATCGTACACTACGGAAGGCAATCATACAATACGGAGAGAAACACACATTAGTGGCTCAATGCTATAATAACATTGGGCTTATAAACAAAGAGCCACTTGCTTTTTATGAGAAAGCTCTTTCAATTTATGAAGAATTGAATGATTCCAGTAATGTTGCTGTCTGTTACAATAATATCGGACTCTATTATTACCATCAAGCCGACTCTGCCAAAGCGTTGAACTTTTTCAGAAAGTCCCTTATTATCGACACTTCACTATATGGCGATAATAATGAGCATACTGCAGCTGACTACAATAATATCGCTGGAGTATATCTTGTACAACGTAAGCCCGATTTCGCACTAACATATCTAGAAAAATCACTTGCAATCAAAAAAAACATCTATGGTGAGAACCATCCAGATGTTGCTCTAACATATAATAATATAGGATTCATATATTACACCTTTTATAGTTATGATAAGAATGATTATTCAAAGTCTCTTTCATATTACGAAAAATCTTTAAATATATATAATATGGTATATGGACCTAATAATCCTCATATAACAACAACGTATATAAATATTGGGTATGTATATTATAGTAAAGGTCTATATTCTAAAGCCCTCATCTATTTTGAGAGAGCATACGATATTCTTAGAATAATTTATGATGCGGATAACCCCAAAATTCAAAATGCACTTTGGAATATACAATCTGTAAAAATGCTACTTGAAGAATTAGACTAAAGAACAAATATATCATGAAAAAACTGTTTTTTCTCATAATGTGCGTATTATATACAATAAATATGAATGCCCAAACACCCACACAAAAAGGTTATGTAAAAACCATTGGTCGTCCCAATAAGCCTGGAGTGATGTTGGGGGGTGTAATGATTCGGTTGCGTGGAGAGATGAATGCCGTGGTAACCCGAGAAACGGGAGAGTTTCATCTGCCGATGGCTCGGAAAAAGGAGGGCGACGCCATCGTATTGGTGAGTGTACAGAAAAGTGGCTATGAGTTGAAAGACCGAGGACTTATTGGGCGATCGCAGGTATTCTCAACGAAGGTGCCGTTGGAAATCTTGATGGTGGACTTGAAACAACTCGAAGCGGACAAACGGCGCATCGAGGCCAATGCTTACCATGTGGCGGAGACGAACTACAAGAAGAAGGTCAAAGTGCTGGAACAGCAGCGGGATGAGGGGGCAATAACAGCAGAGACCTACCGCACAGAGTTGTCGGATTTGCAGCAGAAATATGAAAACTACATGTCGCTGATTGGCGATATGGCCGACCGCTATGCCCGCACCGACTACGACCAACTGGATTCGCTCGACCGAGAAATCAACCTATGTATCGAAGAGGGTGAACTGGACAAGGCTGACTCACTGATTCACACCGTGTTCGACCCTGAAACGGTGCTGGAACGTAATCGTGCTGCCAAAGAGGAAATCCGTCTGCGCATCGAGTTCGCCCAAAGCGTCATCGACAAAGCGAATGCAGACAAGGCTGCCATCTTGCGCGACCTCGAATATGCCAAACGGGTGATTCTGCTGAGCGAGAACCTCATCCAGGAATACCTTGCACAGGGAGAGAAAGAAAAGGCACTGGATTGTCTGGAAAAAGTGCTGGGCATCCAGAAAATTATCTACGGAGAAGACAGCGAGAGTGTGAGACAGACACAGCAACAAATTGAAGAACTGAAAAAGTAAACGAGCAATAACACACAAAAGATGGAACAGACCTACAAATACTTTGCCTTTATCAGTTACAACTCCAAGGATACCGCATGGGGCAAGCGAGTGCAGCAGAAATTGGAGCATTACAGGATGCCTGCCACGCTGTGCAGTGAGCATGGATGGAGCCGCACGCCCATCAAGCCCGTATTCTTTGCACCGACGGACATTCAGCCCGGAGGGTTGTCGGAGGAACTTCAGGAGCGGCTGCGGGCATCGCGAAACCTGATTGTCATCTGTTCGCCCAACTCTGCGAAGTCGGAATGGGTGGGCAAGGAAATCGCCTTCTTCCACGAACTGGGACGAACAAAGCAGATTCACTTCTTCATTGTGGAAGGTGAACCACACAGTGGGAATGAAGACACGGAGTGCTTCAATCCTGTGGTGGACACATTAGGCCTTCCTGAGATTTTGGGTGCCAACATTCATGAACAGACACAAACCTATCCTTTCACGAACATCCCATGCCCGTGGCTGAACAAGCAACGCGCCTACGTGCAACTCATCTCCAAACTGCTCGGTGTGGAGTTTGATGCCATTTGGCAACGGCACAAGCGACTGCTTGTCCAGAAAGCCATTGTCTGGGTAGTGGGCATTATAGCAGTTGTGGCAGCAATAGTCGGCGTGTGGATAAGCGGTCGACCGGTCAATGTGGAATTGAAACTGAACGAGGTTTCGGTGCATAACGAGAATCTGCCTCCGCTGAAAGATGCCGTCGTCACCATCACGCTGGACAACGAATCGAAGACGGACACCATCCACTCGATTGATGGCTCAGCCACATTTACCAATATTCCTCATCACTATCTGAACCAAGAGGTGCGCATGACGTTCGCTTGTCAGAACTTCATGAATCTTGACACCACCCTGACATTAACCCCCAATGTGGTGCTGAACATCCATCGCAATCCTTCTGTCTATGGCAATGTGTGTTTCTCACTGTGGGATTCAGTTCATTCACAATATCTCAAAAACACCACGGTGAAGGTGGATGGCCGGGCTGTTACGTCGGACGAGGAGGGAAAGGTTTCGCTTTTCATTCCTCTGGAGGAACAACAGAAATCGTATGCCGTCACGGCCACTACCCCATTGATCAATGACAGCATTCATTTGCCATGCGGACCCGATGATGCGGTGTCGGTCGGTGAACAAAAATAGTGCTCAAGATGAAGTCCACCGAACATCGCTGAAACTTTTTTTCTTTTTTTATAACTTCTTAAAGCATACATTCCATATATTTTCTTTACCTTTGCACAAGATTTTATACAATCAACTTTCTAACAGTTAGAAAAACATGAGTGAGGCAAGACCTTTCAAGGTGTTTTCAGGTACGAAAACAAGGTATTTGGCAGAGCGCATCTGCCAGAGTCTGGGTTGTCCGCTGGGCAACATGGTGATTTCACACTTTGCTGACGGCGAGTTTGCCGTTTCGTTCGAGGAGTCCATCCGTGGCAACGATGTGTTCCTGGTGCAGTCCACTTTCCCCAATAGCGACAACCTGATGGAGTTGCTGCTGATGATTGATGCCGCCAAACGTGCCAGCGCACGTAGCATCGTGGCTGTCATCCCCTACTTCGGTTGGGCGCGTCAGGACCGCAAGGACAAACCCCGTGTGAGCATCGGCGCAAAGCTGGTAGCAGACTTGTTGAGTGTGGCTGGCATCGACCGCCTCATCACGATGGACTTGCATGCCGATCAGATTCAGGGTTTCTTCGATGTGCCTGTTGACCACCTGTATGGTTCGCTCGTCGAGGTGCCATACGTGGAGAATCTCCATCTGTCTGACCTCGTCATCGCCACGCCTGATGTGGGTGGTGCGAAGCGTGCACGTCTGTTTGCCAAGAAACTGAACGCGCCGCTCGTGCTGTGCAACAAGGTGCGCCTACAGGCCAATGTGGTGGACAGCATCCAGATTATCGGTGATGTGAAGGACAAGGATGTGGTGCTGGTGGACGATATGGTGGACACCGCAGGAACCATCACCCGTGCTGCCGACGAGATGATGAAGGCGGGAGCGAGAAGTGTTCGCGCTGTGGCCAGCCACTGTGTGATGAGCGACCCTGCCAGCGACCGTGTGCAGCAGTCCGCATTGGAAGAAATCGTCTTCACCGACTCGATCCCCTACGCACAGAAATGTCCGAAGGTGGTGCAGCTCTCCATCGCCGACATGTTTGCCCGCGCCATCCGTGCCGTGGCTGAACAGAAGAGCGTGAGCGAAGAATTCAGTTTCTAATATATAAATAATGTATTAGAATGACATTTGCCATTCTAGCAGCAGGAGAAGGGTCTCGACTGGCGCAAGAGGGTGTGGAAGTGCCCAAGCCGTTGGTCAAGATTGGCGGTGAGGCAATGATTGACCGCCTCATCCGCATCTTCCACGATTGCGGTGCCGAGGGCATCTACATCATCACCAACAACCTCACTCCGCTGACGCAAGGGCACTTGCAGCGGTTGCAGGAGACGGATGCAACGCTACGCCTCATCGTGAAGACCACTCCATCGTCGATGCATAGTTTTTATGAACTGCGACAGGTGATGGGCGACGGGAAGTTTTGCCTCACCACGGTGGACACCATCTTCAGGGAGGATGAGTTCAAGGAGTACATCCAGGCGTGGCAAGATTCCACAGAAGACGGCATGATGGCGGTGACGGACTATGTGGATGACGAGAAACCGCTCTACATCGCCACCGATGAGCAGCTAAACATCACGGCTTTCCTCGACCAAGAACCGCAGCGTTTCATCTCTGGAGGCATCTATGGATTGGATGAAAAGAGTTTTCCCGTGATTGACAAATGCATCGCCGAAGGACAATCACGTATGCGCAACTTCCAACGGCAGCTGGTGAAAGAGGGATTGAGGCTAAAGGCTTATCCCTTCGGCAAGATTCTGGATGTTGACCATGCAAGCGACATTGAAAAGGCTGAGGCTTTTCTTGACAACAACAAACATATTAACTAAAAAACCTATACGATGAACAAAAACTTTTTATTAACCACAATGCTTTGTGCATCGCTTGCCACACCTGTTATGGCAGGTCAGAATGTACCGAAGGATGCTCCTGAAGATGGAGAGAAAATGGTGGCTTATCTGTTCACCTATTTCAACAGCAACGACCCGAGAGACGAGCAAATCTGCTATGCCATCTCGGAGGACGGTTACAACTTCACACCACTGAACAACGGCAATCCCGTCATCTCGTCAGACACCATTGCATTGACCCAGTGTGTGCGCGACCCGCACATCCTGCGCGGTGAAGACGGAAAGACGTTCTACATGGTGGTGACTGACATGAAGTCGAGCCTTGGATGGTCGAGCAACCGCGGTATGGTGCTGCTGAAATCGACCGACCTCATCAACTGGCAGCACTCGGCCATCAACTTCCCAACCCGTTACACGAAGAAGTGGAAGAACGTCATCCGTGTGTGGGCACCAGAAACCATCTACGACCACAAGGCTGGCAAGTACATGGTGTTCTACTCTCTGCGCACCAGCGATTCCGATTCGTTCGACAAGATTTACTATCAGTATGCCAATGAGGACTTCACCGACCTGGAAGGCGAGCCGAAGTGGCTCTTCGATGCTGGCAACGCCACCATCGACGGTGACATCGTTTACAATGAGGAAGACAAACTCTACCATCTTTTCTACAAGCAGGAATCGGGTCGCGGCATTTATCAGGCAGTGGCTGCTAACCTGACGGACAGATGGACCATGATAGACGGTCATGTGGAGCAGACGAACGAAGCTGTGGAAGGCGTAGGCGTGTGCAAGAGCCTCGATGGCAAGTCGTGGATTATCATGTACGACTGTTATGGCAATGGACACTACCAGTTCTGCAAGTCTTACGACCTGAAGACCTTTGAGTTTGTACAGAACACTGAAACGAAGGGCAAGTTCACACCTCGTCACGGCACAATCATCCCCATCACGCAGGCAGAAAAGGACCGTCTTCTGAAGGAATTCGGAAATTTTAATCAGCCCATCCTGACAGGTTTCCATGCTGACCCAGAGGTGATGTACTCCAACAAGACTGGAAAGTACTACATCTACAGCACGACAGACGGAACGCCAGGATGGGGCGGCCACGACTTCAGCGTGTTCTCTTCCACCGACCTCATCCATTGGGAAGATGAGGGAAAGATGCTTGACGTGAAGGGCGACCAAGTAAGATGGGCCACAGGCAATGCATGGGCACCTTGCATCATCGAGAAGTGTTTCATTAACATTCAAAGTTCCACATCAGGCAGAAGTGGAGTCATGAAAGTATCTGCCGACAATCCATTCAGATATTACTTCTATTATTCGGCACATAACCCGAAGAGCAACCGCAAGGAGATTGGTGTGGCTGTGAGCGACAGCCCTACAGGACCCTTCGTTGATGCAGGCGCTCCAATCATCACCGATGCCGACCGCCCACAGGAAGCACGTGGCGGGCAAGCCATCGACGTGGATGTGTTCCAAGATCCAAAATCGGGCAAATACTACCTCTATTGGGGCAATGGCTTCATGGCTGGTGCCGAACTGAATGACGATATGCTCTCAGTGAAGAAAGAGACCATTACGCACATGACTCCTCAGGGTGGCAATCTTCAGACATGGGCTTATCGTGAAGCACCATACGTGTTCTACCGCAAGGGAACATATTATTTCCTCTGGTCGGTGGACGACACAGGTTCGCCTAACTATCATGTGTGCTACGGCACGGCAAAATCGCCCCTTGGCCCTATCACCATCGACGAACAGAATTACCGCGTCATCGAACAGGTGCCAGAGGATAAGATCTACGGAACTGCCCACAACAGCATTCTTCAGATTCCGGGCAAAGACGAGTGGTATATCGTCTATCACCGCATCAACAAGAACTTCATAGATCGTCAACCTGGCATACATCGTGAGGTGTGCATCGACAAGATGACCTTCGACAAGAAGGGAAACATCATTCCAGTCAAGCCCACCTTGAACGGTCCAGAACCACTCAAACAGAAGAAGAAGTGAGTTCCGACCTTTGACATCAACATTTTGACATCCCATCATCATGTTTTTCCCCCCAGAATGGCATCAGCAAGCATTTGTGCAACTCACGTGGCCTCACAAAGACACGGATTGGGCACCAGTGCTTGCTGATGCCATTTCTTGTTTTTGCGACATCGCAAGAGAGGTGGCCAAACGGGAGCCGCTGCTCATCGTGGCGCAATATCCTGAGGAGGCAAAGGAAGCGCTTATCCAGCATGGTGTCAACCTCGACAACATCGCCATTATCCCATGTGCAACAAACGACACTTGGGCGCGTGACCACGCTTTCATCACCTGCATCGATAAACAGAAACGAAGGATGCTCCTAAACGATTTTCAGTTCAATGGTTGGGGTCTCAAATTTGCCGCCAATCACGACAATCAAATCAACAAGGCCATCTTTTCCCACATCGCCGACCGCTACAAAACGCTGGGCATTCAAACAGAATACATCAATCATCTGGACTTCGTTTTCGAAGGTGGCAGCATCGAGAGCGATGGTGAAGGAACCCTTCTGGTCACCTCAAGTTGTTTGCTTTCAGAAAACAGAAACAACACTATTTCTAAACAAGATATAGAGAATCAGTTAAAGCGATACTTTCATGCAGAAAGAGTGCTATGGCTGCATCATTCATGGCTGGCAGGCGACGACACCGACGGACACATTGACACGGTAGCACGATTCTGTTCGTCCACTTCCATCGCCTACGTGAAATGCGATAATCCCACAGACGAGCATTATGAGGAATTGCAAGCAATGGAGCAAGAACTGTTCGCTCTCCGCACGCCAGACGGACAACCCTACACACTTTACCCACTTCCCCTCCCCGACCCTTGTTATGATGAAGAAGGGCTGCGACTTCCAGCCACGCATGCAAACTTCCTCATCATCAATGGTGCGGTTCTTGTTCCCACCTACAACCACCCCGAGAAAGACGCCCTTGCATTGATGCAACTTCAAAAAGCCTTTCCCGACCGTGAAATCATCGGTATCGATTGCCGCGTTCTCATCCTTCAGCATGGTTCGCTTCATTGCTCCACCATGCAGTATCCAACCATTTAAAAAAGAGAACGGAACAACCCTTCTTCTGTTCTTTTTCGGAACAAAAAGGGTCTTCAAGTAATTATTTTCTTCGAAAAAGCAACTTTTGCAAAGTCAAGTTTGCATTTTAATGAAATATGTCGTACTTTTGCAAAAATTTTCGTCGTGATGGCATTTTTTGTGCCATAACTGACATTCGCGCATGACATTTTAAAAATCACTTAAACTCATGGAATCCTTTTTCCGTACACATGCTTATTTAGTGGAACATCTGAAGGCGCCCGTACGTCGCGACCTGATGGATGAAATCAACTGGAAAGACCGAATGATCGGCATCAAAGGTGCTCGTGGCGTGGGAAAAACAACCTTTTTGCTGCAATACGCAAAAGAACATTTTTCTCCCTATGACCATTCGTGTTTGTACATCAACACCAACAACTTTTACGTCCAAAATGTTGGTATAGCAGAGTTCGCTGGAGAATTCTATCATTCTGGTGGTAAAGTGCTACTGATCGACCAAGTGTTCAAGCAACCAGATTGGAGCGTTCAGTTGCGCGAATGTTATGACCGTTATCCAGGACTGAAAATTGTCTTCACGGGTTCGCCTGTGATGCGTCTGAAAGAGGAGAATCCAGAACTGAACGGCATCGTGAAATCGTACAATCTGCGTGGTTTCTCTTTCCGAGAGTTTTTGAATCTGTCCACTGGCATGCAGTTGCGTTCATATTCGCTCGAAGAAATCATCAATAACCACAAGCAGATTGCCACAGAAATCTTCTCGAAAGTCAATCCGCGCGAATTTTTCCAGCCCTATCTCCATCATGGTTTCTATCCGTTCTTCCTCGACAAGGTTAACTACAGCGAGAACTTGCTGAAGAACATGAACATGATGATTGAAGTGGACATCTTGCTCGTGAAGCAGATTGAGCTGAAATATCTCGCAAAAATCAAGCAACTCTTCTATATGCTCACCACAAGCGGCAGCAGCGTTCCCAATGTCAGCCAACTGGCGCAGGAACTGGGCATGAGCCGTGCGACCGTGATGCACTACATCAAATATCTGGAAGAGGCCCGTTTGGTCAACATGATTTACGGCAAAGGCGACGAGTTCCCCAAGAAGCCTGCCCGTGTGTTGCTGCACAATTCTAACCTGATGTATAGTTTCTATCCTCGCTGCTTCGATGAGCACGATGTGTTGGAAACCTTCTTCTGCAACACACTCTGGAAAGACCACAAGGTGAACAAGCACGGAAACCTCTGTTCTTTCCTCGTTGACGAAAAAATAGAATTCAAGATTGCTGAGCACAGCACCAAACTGAAGAGCAAGGCAAAAGCCCTCTACGCTGTCAACCAGTGTGACATCGGCGATGGCAACCAAATTCCACTTTGGCTTTTCGGATTCCTTTATTAAATTGAATCAATAAAAATTACACATTATTATATTTATCTCTAACATTATGGGTAAAGAAAAGAAATTTATTACTTGTGATGGTAACACCGCTGCGGCTCATGTTGCTTACATGTTCTCTGAGGTGGCTGCCATCTACCCCATCACTCCATCTTCTCCTATGGCTGAGCACGTGGATGAGTGGGCAGTAGCAGGTCGCAAGAATCTCTTCGGCGACACAGTTCTCGTACAGGAAATGCAGTCTGAGGCTGGTGCAGCAGGTGCTGTTCACGGTTCTCTTCAGGCAGGTGCGCTCACAACCACCTTCACTGCTTCTCAGGGTCTTCTCCTGATGATTCCTAACATGTACAAGATTGCTGGTGAGTTGCTGCCATCTGTATTCCACGTTTCTGCACGTACTGTTGCCAGCCACTCACTCTGTATCTTCGGTGACCACGGCGACGTGATGGCTTGCCGTCAGACTGGTTTCGCTATGCTTTGCGAAGGTTCTGTACAGGAAGTGATGGACCTCTCTGCTGTTGCTCACTTGGCAGCGCTTGAGACTCGCGTTCCATTCATCAACTTCTTCGACGGTTTCCGTACTTCTCACGAGTATCACAAGATTGAGGAGATGGACATGGAAGACATCCGTCCACTCGTTCCAATGGACAAGGTGGCTGAGTTCCGCGCTCGCGCACTCTCTCCAGAGCATCCAGAGGCTAAGGGTATGGCCGAGAACCCTGAGACATTCTTCGCACACCGCGAGTCTTGCAACCCATTCTACGAGGAGGTTCCTGCCGCTGTTGAGAAGTACATGGCTGCCATCTCCAAGATTACTGGTCGTGAGTACAAGCCATTCACATACTACGGTGCTGAGGACGCTACTGACGTCATCATCCTCATGGGTTCTGCCACTGAGGCTGCTCGCGAGGCTATCGACTACGCTAACGCCAACGGCAAGAAGTACGGTATGGTGTCTGTACACCTCTATCGTCCATTCTCTGTAGAGCGTCTGCTCGCGGCTGTTCCAAAGAGCGTGAAGCGCATCGCTGTACTCGACCGCACGAAGGAGCCAGGTGCTAACGGCGAACCTCTCTACCTCGACGTAAAGGATGCCTTCTACGGTCAGGAGAATGCTCCTCTCATCATTGGTGGTCGTTACGGTCTCGGTTCTGCCGACGTGACTCCAACCATGATTCTCACCGTTTACAAGAACCTCGAACTCCCAGAGCCAAAGAACCACTTCACTTTGGGTATCGTTGACGATGTGACTTTCCGTTCACTTCCTATCGAAGAGGAAATGGCACTCGGTGGCGAGGGCATCTTCGAGGCTAAGTTCTTCGGTTTGGGTGCCGACGGTACTGTAGGTGCCAACAAGAACTCTGTGAAGATTATCGGTGACAACACCAACAAGTACTGCCAGGCTTACTTCTCTTACGACTCTAAGAAGTCAGGTGGTTTCACTTGCTCACACCTCCGTTTCGGTGACACTCCAATCCGTTCTACCTACCAGATTAAGACTCCAAACTTCGTTGCATGCCACGTGCAGGCTTATCTCCGCATGTACGACGTGCTCCGCGGTCTTCGTCAGAACGGTCAGTTCCTCCTCAACACCATCTTCGAGGGTGAGGAACTCGTGAACTTCCTGCCCAACAACGTGAAGAAGTACTTCGCTGAGAAGAACATCACCGTTTACTATATCAACGCAACTAAGATTGCTCAGGAGATTGGTCTCGGCAACCGCACGAACACCATCCTCCAGTCTGCATTCTTCCGCATCACCGAGGTAATTCCTGTTGACCTCGCTGTAGAGCAGATGAAGAAGGCTATCGTGAAGTCTTACGGCAAGAAGGGTGAAGACGTGGTGAACATGAACTTCGCTGCTGTTGACCGCGGTGGCGAGTATCAGAAGCTCGACGTTGACCCAGCATGGAAGAACCTCCCAGCTGATCCTGTGGAGGCTAACGACGACCCAGAGTTCATCAACAAGCTCGTGCGTCCTATCAACGCACAGAACGGTGACCTCCTTCCCGTTTCAGCCTACAAGGGTTACGAGGACGGTATGTGGGAGCAGGGCACAGCTGCTTACGAGAAGCGTGGTGTGTCTGCCTTCGTTCCAACTTGGGACAGCGAGAACTGTATCCAGTGTAACAAGTGTGCATTCGTTTGTCCTCACGCTGCCATCCGCCCATTCGTTATGGACGACAAGGAGGCTGCCGGTATCGACGCTGCTAAGCTCGACATGCTGGCTCCAGCACAGCTCAAGGGCATGAAGTTCCGCATGCAGGTGAGCGTCATGGACTGTCTCGGCTGCGGCAACTGTGTGGATGTATGTCCAGGCAAGAAGGGCAACAAGGCACTCAAGATGGTTCCTCTACAGGGCGAGCTCGGCGAGGCAAAGAACTGGGAATACTGCGTGAAGAACGTAGCCAGCAAGCAAGACCTCATCGACTACAAGGCAAACCCACGTGTGAGCCAGTTCGCTACCCCACTCTTCGAGTTCTCGGGCGCATGCTCTGGTTGCGGTGAGACTCCTTACGTGAAGCTCATCTCTCAGCTCTTCGGTGACCGTCAAATGGTGGCTAACGCTACAGGTTGCTCCTCTATCTACTCAGGTTCTATCCCATCTACTCCATACACCAAGAACGCTAAGGGTCAGGGTCCTGCATGGTCTAACTCTCTGTTCGAGGACTTCTGCGAATACGGTCTCGGTATGGCTATCGCCAACAAGAAGATGCGCGCTCGCATCGTGGCTATGCTCAACGAACTCCTTGCTAAGGATGACACTCCAGCAGAGTTCAAGGCAGCAGCTGAAGAGTGGATTGCAGGCAAGGACAACGCAGATGCTTCTAAGGCAGCAGCCGCTAAGTTGGCTCCAGCCATCGAGGCAGGCCGCAACGCTGGTTGCCCAATCTGCAAAGACCTCAGCGAACTTTCTCACTATCTCGTGAAGCGCAGCCAGTGGATCATCGGTGGTGACGGTGCTTCTTACGACATCGGTTACGGTGGTCTCGACCACGCACTTGCTTCTGGCGAGGACATCAACATCTTCGTTATCGACACCGAGGTTTACTCTAACACGGGTGGTCAGTCTTCAAAGGCTACTCCAATCGGTGCCATCGCTCAGTTCGCAGCAGGTGGTAAGCGCATCACCAAGAAGGACCTCGGTCTCATGCAGTCAACCTACGGCTATGTTTACGTGGCTCAGGTGGCAATGGGTGCAGACAATGCACAGTGCCTCAAGGCTCTCCGCGAGGCAGAGGCATATCCAGGTCCATCACTCGTCATCGCTTACGCTCCATGTATCAACCACGGCCTCAAGGCTAAGGGCGGCATGGGTAAGAGCCAGGCTGAGGAAGCAAAGGCTGTCGAGTGCGGTTACTGGCACCTCTGGCGTTTCGACCCACGTCTCGCCGAGGAAGGCAAGAACCCATTCCAGCTCGACTCCAAGGCTCCAAACTGGGACAACTTCCAGGCATTCCTCGACGGTGAGGTACGTTACCTCTCTCTCAAGAAGGTTTGTCCAACCGAGGCACAGGAACTCTTCGACGCAGCCAAGAAGGCTGCACAGCACCGCTACGCTACCTACGTGCGCATGAGCAAGATTGACTACTCAGCAGAGTAATAAACTTACTTACATATCATCATCCCAAAGGATGCCGTTCCATCATGGTTCGGCATCCATTTTTAAACCTCGATGCCTATACGGAGAAAGATTTTGGTCTCATTGATTGGAATCATTGTGCTGATACCCTTAGGACTCTATTCCAGACATCTCAAGTGGATTCCCGAAGAAACAGGTGATGCACTCTGGGCGATGATGGTCTTTTGTCTTTGGCGTATCATCTTGGTTAAGCAATCTCTGCGACCGGTGGCAATCATCAGCCTGACGCACTCCTTCCTCGTGGAGTTTTCGCAAATTCTTCGCTGGTCATGGTTAGTGTCCTTCCGCAGCACATTCATCGGCCACATGATGCTCGGGCAGGGTTTCCTGTGGACAGACCTCCTTGCCTACTTGATTGGCATTCTCCTCATCTTCTGCTTGTTCCGAAGCATGGAACGAAATTCAGTATAGAACAGCATATATGAAAACAATAAGAGCCTGTGCGATTGCACGGGCTCTTGTGATGTATAATGATTGTGAAAATGAAATCAACAATCAATATTCTCCGTCTTCTTATTGCAGTTATGATGGTTCTGCAACCAACATCGATTCGGACTCAAAGTCTGTCCTATACGAATAGCATGATGCCTGAATCATGTCTTCGCCCAATTTTTTGATGTGGTTCATTATGTCTTGTTCACGTTCCTTGGAAGGTTTTTTGAATCCATTGATGTAATTCCGAAGCAATGTCGGGTTCATGTCCATGGAACGGGCAAACTCCGCAACGTTTATTTCCTTGTGTGTCAGAAAGAATCGCTGCATGGCACTTGGCTCAGCGTCCTCGTACTCAAAACTCTCGAAGCTGATGTCCTCGTCCAGATTCCGCCAATGAATGCCATCAAAGCCGAAAGTATATTGGCTTCGCTGTTCTGCAGATGCAGCTCGCAACTTTGGATACCAAAGAAGTGACTGCTTATATTCCTTTCCTGCTTCGTCTCTGCCCCAAATGTGGTTGGCATCAAACCAGATTTCCTTGATTTTCATAGACACTCCTCCATTTAATTTTCAAAATAATCCTTCCAGCGCTTCATGATTATATCGGCATTATCATCTATCACTCTTTTTATCTTCTTGAAGTCATTTGCCTTGATTCCTTGCTTCTCATTCAGCTCAAACTCTGTTCCGTTCCATGTAAACTTAGCCATTCCGCCATTGCCCTCAACATGTACATGCACAGGCTCATGCTCTCTGCTGAAAAAGAAGAACGAGAAACCAAAAAATCTAAATACCTCTGGCATAAAACTATTCTTTTAATTGTTATTACGCCACAAAATTAGGTATTATTTTCGATACCTCCAAATATTTTATTGTTTTATTGCAGAACTTATCCAATAAAATAAAAGAGGGTGTGTCAAAATAGGCACATCCTCTTTTTTTATCGCAAAGCCCCGACTTTCTCAAGCCAGGGCTTTGTTATGTCGTAAAAATGTTGTACCTTTACGACATCAAAATCAATGTTATGCAAAGATACCACTTTC
>JAFSKK010000006.1 GCA_017448965.1 Bacteroidaceae bacterium
CTCCCGAGTCGTTCGTCAGGTCACAGGCCGCACCGTTATCGACTACATCAACCAGATGCTGCTGATGGAAGCATCCTTCCTATTGCAAACATCCCCACTGAGCATCACCCAGATAGCCGACCGCCTCCATTTCACCGACACCCCTTCGTTCAGCAAGTTCTTCTCGCGTATGAAAGGCATGAGCCCGAAGGAATATCGAAAGGGATAAAATCACCCATGCTTCGGCAATGTGGTGACATCTTATCAATACGTCCTATTTATTCCACAACGACCTTGCGGCCATTCTTGATATACATGCCCTTCACATAAGGCTTACCGTCGAGTTTCCTACCGTCGAGGGTGTACCACGCGCGTTGGAGGGAATTCGAAATCCCCGGCTCATGGGATGCGGCCGCATCGACGGAAAGGTCATGAATTCCAGTCTGCTCACCGTCACTAAGGTTGAGCACGATGACGCGGGCCTTGGCGGGAGTGTTCGGGTCAGCAGACTCTCCAGCGGTCAGACCGTTCAGCAGTTGGAAGTAGGCACGGCAGGAGCCGATGGTCATGGCACCGTTGGGATAATAGAGATTGTCGGCATCGACGAGGTAGAGGACAGTTTTGTCCTCTTGAGCAATAGGGAAAGGGTCAAAGATACCTTGGAAGGCCACATTGCCGTCATTCGTGGTGACAGCACATTCGCTTTTCGACCTTTCTTCCACCGTCACGCCAAGAAAGACAGGGTTGGAGAAGTTCTCTGCAATGGTTTCGTCCCATTTGATGATATAGGGAGTACCCGCCTGGATAGTGGTGGCATCGACGAAGTTCAGTGTCAGCACACCCGTTGAGGCGTTGAAGTTGGAAGTTGTTTTGTCGAATTCCTTGACGGTGGCTCCCGCAATGGGGTAATCATCCAATAGGAACTGTTTTCCATATCGTTGCCGGCGTGCATCATGGTGGGTAGCCACAAAGTCCATAGCAGCAGCCAAGCAACCTTCTGCCATATACATGTACGTCTCATATCGATATACTCTAAAACCGCAGCACTATCATTGAATGAACTTTAAAGTTCCTGAGCAACATAAAGTTCTTGCGAGGCAAGCGGCAGAGCCAGGGTGGCCCAGGAACTTGCCATATCAGAAATATCATTTACTTCAGTGCTGCAAAACAAAGCAATTGAAATTCTTCAATGACGTGGCAAACGTTAGGAAAAAAATCTGAGAATCGTGCACTTTTTTGGGGATTATTTTAAAAAAAGAGAAATTGGGTAGTGGAAGAAACGGAAAATTTGCTTCTCATTCCACCCAGTTATCACGGTCAAGGTTGCGATAACCAATGGCTTCGGCAATGTGGTGACTCTGAACCTGTTCTGCGCCTTCAAGGTCAGCAATGGTGCGAGAGACCTTCAGGATGCGGTCGTAGGCACGGGCTGAGAGGTTGAGTTTCTTCATGGCAGAACGAAGAAGATTGAGGGCTTTTTCATCGAGTTGCACATGTTTCTGAAGCAACGAAGTGGTCATCTGGGCATTGCAATGAATGCCTTTGACACCCTTGTAGCGCTCACTCTGTATCTGGCGAGCTTTGAGCACCCGTTCGCGGATGGCGGAAGAAGGCTCGCCTTTGGGTGCCTTGGAGATTTCCTCGAAGGGCACACTCTCCACCTCCACCTGAATGTCGATGCGATCCATCAATGGACCACTGATCTTGTTCATGTAACGCTGAATCTGCCCTGGAGTGCAGGCACAATTATGGGTGGGATGATGATGGTAACCACAGGGACAGGGATTCATCGAAGCCACCAACATGAAGGAACATGGGAGCGTGAGATTGTATCGTGCCCGCGAGATGGAGATGACACGGTCTTCAAGCGGTTGACGAAGCGTTTCGAGCACAGAACGGTTGAACTCTGGGAGTTCATCGAGAAATAGCACCCCATTGTGAGCCAGACAGATTTCGCCAGGAAGAAACGTGTTGCCACCACCCACAAGGGCGACATCAGACACAGTATGATGAGGCGAACGGAAAGGGCGCTGACTGATGAGAGAAGTCTCCTTCTTCAGTTTGCCTGCAATGGAATGTATCTGAGTGGTTTCGAGGCTCTCGTTGAGGGTCAGAGGAGGAAGGATGGAGGGAAGACGTTTCGCCATCATAGATTTGCCACAACCGGGACTTCCTACCAGAATGATGTTGTGTCCTCCTGCCGCTGCCACTTCAAAAGCGCGCTTCACATTGGCTTGCCCTTTCACCTCATCAAAATCGTAAGGAAAAGAGAACTGCTGGGCATAGAACTCCTCACGCGTGTTGACAACGGTGGGTTCTATCTGATGCATGCCACCAAAGAAACCAACGATGTCCTGCAGTTTGTTCACGCCATACACCTTCAGTCGGTTCACCACGGCTGCCTCGCGAGCATTCTCCTCTGGAACAAATAGTGCCTCGTAACCCATTTCGCGCGCCTTGATGGAGATGGGCAGAATGCCTCTCACGGGCAAGATGGTTCCATCCAATCCCAATTCGCCCACAAACATGAACTTCTCAGGATTAGGGATATTCATGAATCCATAGGAGAGAAGCACACCTATGGCCATAGGAAGATCAAAGCCAGAGCCTTCCTTGCGCACATCGGCTGGCGCGAGATTGACCACCACCGACTTGCAAGGTGCTTTATAACCATTCACACGTAAGGCCGACTGCACACGTTCCTGACTCTCTTTCACCGCACTATCAGGCAAACCCACAATGGTGAACTTGGCATTTTGTCCCCCTTCGTAGTTGTCCACCTCCACAGTAACCACCATGGCATCAAGACCTTGCAATGCTGCACTATGAACCTTTGCAATCATACTCCCCGTTATTTTTTCATTTGATGTGTTTCTTGAGCATCTCCTCTATCTTCGCAGGATCATCACCACTATCAAGGACACGATGGTTCTTATCCGTGAGAATGTAGAACGGAATCGAGTGGATGCCAAAAGTCTTAACAACAGGGGATTCAAGTCCCCGTCCATCACAATAGTGAGTGATGCCATTCAGAGAGTCTTGCCGAACGGTTTCTTCCCAGCGGTAGCGCTCCAAGTCGAGGGAGATGGCCACCACACGCAGACGCCCTGTCTCGCGAAACGATTCGCTTCCGCGACGCAGACGCCACTGGAAATCGTAGCCTCCAGACATCCATGTTGCCCAAAAGGCGATGAGATGGTAGTTGCTGGAAGTGGACCATAGTTTCTCTTTCGTGTAGTCACGTTTGACGAGGGTGATGTCGGGGAGTTGCTTCCCTGGCTGCCGCTTGGCTTCACTGGTCAGTTGACTCTCGATGTCAAGCAGATGGTGATTGTGGGGATGATGTGCAAGAAGAGGTTTCAGAAGTTGGCGAAGTTCGGTCGCTTCCACATTAGATTCCTGCACAAAATAGCGGTCAAGCAAGTAGATGGCAACAGGAGAGGCAGGATTGTTCATGATGTAGGTACGCGCTGTACCCGTCACCATAGACGGATTCAGGGTATAGGTTTCCTCTCTGAACTGGTTCATCAACTTGTTCTCGTCACTACCATTAACCACATAATTCTTCAGGTCGTTGGCTGTGGCCTCATAGGAGAGGTCATAGCCGGGACCAACAAAGATGACCTGCTCCACTCCGTTGGGGAATACAAGAATGAATGGAGTGACTTCGTCCACTTCTCCCTTATACTGGAACTGCCCTGCCTGCACGGTGAGTGTGTCGAGACGTGCATTGCCATTGGAGAGATTGTAGATGAAGAGTTGCCCCGCCTGCATATCGCGAAAGCGCCCCTTGATACGGAAAGTGTTCCCGCCAGGACCACACGATGCGAGCATCGAAATGGCCACCACACATATATATAATATGTACAGAGATTTTTTCACGTGAACTCCTATTTGTTGTAATCGGAGAACTCAGCGTCGTTAGCCGCCCGTTTAGCCAGCGATGGGTCGAGGGCGATGGCCTTGTCAAGATACTCCTTCACCTTGGCCTTCTCCTCCATGCGCATAGCAAGGATGGCCTGAAGATAGTAGGTCATCGCGTCGGGGTTCTGGATGTTGTTCAACTTCTTGAGCGCATCAGCATAGTCTTGCGACAGGATGTTGGCCAATGCAGCACTATTGTTAGCCGAGTTGGCAAACTTGGCTGATGCCTGTGGATAACGTCCTTGTGCCACATAGAGATGACCCAGTGCCTCGTCGAAGTTGTTGGCACCCACACCCTTACCAATATAGGCTTCAGCATCTTGGAACTTTCCATCCTGCAAAGCAATCATACCCATATTTACGTTTGGCTCAGCAGCCTTGGCATTCATAGCTAGTGCCTGAAGCAGATAGGTTTTTGCCCCATCGATATTGCCTTGACGCATAGCGAGTTCACCCAGATTGTTGTAGGCACGATAGTCGTTGGGGAAGAGTGAAACCACCTTCTTCAGGATGCTCTCTTTCTGTGCATCGCTGGTCGCAAGCGTGTTGGCTGCATAGATGAGTTCCTCCACGCTCAACTGTGAAGCATCGGTTTCGGCCAATTGCATGATTGCCTCATCGCTACGACCAATCACATCGTAGTTGATGACCATGCGAGCACGGCGCAACTCTGGCAGCACAGCATCGGCCAATTCCTTGTACACGACCGCAATATTGCGAATCTCGCGTTCGCGCTGCTCAGGGTCTTGATACATGGAGAGCACGCGCAAGATAATCTCCTTGTCCTGGAGGTTCGACTGCGACACCAACGCCTGAAAACCTTCCCAATCCTCTGCGGTGTAGCGTGTATCTACATTCGTTACCAACTGGTTCTGCTTCAACTGCTGGTTCACATAACCTTCCGACACCTCACCACGTCTTTCTGCCAATCGTTCGTTGATGGCGTATGCACCATCAGGCGAAGCGTATGCACTCACCTCGATATTGTTCAGCACCAAACTCTGCTCGTCGCTCTTGATGTTCTTCAGGGTGGCGATGAAGTCCTGCACCGTCTTGCTGTTCAACTCGCTGCCACGCAGGTTGGCTTGACCAATGAGAAACTTCACAGCAGCCTCCTGCTTCTGACTGATGACACGCTGGAAGTTGTCGGGAGCCACACCAAAGTTTGCTGTCCGAGCCGTCTTCGTGATGAGGGCAGCCGTGCATTGAATGCCATAACCAATCTTCACGGTCGGCATCTTCATCGCCCTGTTTCCCTTTCGTGCATTGAACTGCATGAACAATTCGCTCTTCTCCATTCCATCTTCGAAGGGCACATTGAAACGCATTGTAGCATGACCACCGTTCTTGTAAGAGATGATGGTGTTGTTCGCCTCCACCTTCTCGCCCTGCAACGTGTAGTCGGCACCAGCAGCCGAGCCACCATCCCACTTCAACACAGGCGTACAGGTCACAATGGCCTTCTTATTCATGGTCTTAGCAGGTACGTTAATGCTGATGGTGGCGGGCACATTCCCAGCCAAATACTCCAATGGAGTGGGTGAAACCGCGAAGTTGTCGGATACAAAACTCTTCTGCTTTCCACAGCCAGCCAACAGCACAACGGCTACGGCTGAAAGCACATACATGTTCTTCTTCATATTCTTTCTTTTTTAGTAGTTTCTTGTATATTTCTTACTTAAATGTCTGACGGGATACCATACTGAGAGGAATCCAACGGCAATTACCGTCAGGAACACCACCACGATGTCCACCAGATGCACACTCACAGGATAGGCATCGATGATGTAGTCACCCTCGCTGTTGCCAAAACGGATGAGGCCAAACTCCTGTTGCAACCAACAGAGCAACAGCCCCAACGCAATGCCGATGACTGCACCCAAGATGCAAATCATTCTTCCCTCAAACATGAAGATGCCTCGAATCTGCTTTTCGTTCGCACCCAGGTTTCTCAGCGTGATGGCATCCTGCTTCTTATCGATAATCAGCATCGACAACGAGCCGATGATGTTGAAGCAGGCAATCATCAGAATGAACGTCAGGAAGATGTAGGAGATGAGTTTCTCTATCTGCATGATTTTGAACGTGTCCTCCTGCTGTTCATAGCGGTCGAGCACCAGATAGCGCTCACCCAAGTTCTTTCGTATGCGCTCTTTCACCTTGTCGATGTCCACACCCTGCTTCAGACGCATCTCCACCGCCGACACTTCCCCATACCTTTCAAAGATTCTTCGAGTGAAAGCCAAGTTCGTGATCACATAGTTCGAGTCATACTTGTTCTGCTTCACCATGAAACCCACTCCAGGTGAATATAATTCCTCCTGATTCAGGCTCTCGCGAGGGTCGTTCAAGTCGATGCGCTCTCCCTTTCGAGGGGCATACACCTGAATGGCTGAAGGAAAATCGGCAGACAATCCCAACTGCATCAGCAGATTTGCCCCCAAGATGCCATAATCTATCACATCGGCGTGCAACTCAAACACACCGTCGCCAAACAAGATATCGTTGATGCCCACCAGTTCCTCAAAATTATCCTCCACACCTTTCACCGTTGCCATCACCTGACGGTTGTTCATCATCAGCAACGCCTGATCTTCCAATGTCTCCGTCAGCACCGCCACATCAGGATCCTTCTTCAGCGCCACCAGTTCTTCCGCATCCGCCGGCATAAACTTTCCTGTGGCAGGCACCACCTTCAACTGCGGATCCATCGATGTGAACAAGCCTGCGACCATATCCTGAAAGCCGTTGAACACAGAGAGGATGCACACCAATGCCGCTGTTGCGATGGCCACTCCACACACCGATACGCCCGATATGATGTTGATGGCGTGGTGCGACTTCTTCGACAGCAGATAACGCGATGCTATGTAGAACGATACATTCATACTTCTTTTCAACAACGAATGAAACATTAGGCACATTCGTTGTTCTGAAAAAACTCCTTACTTGTTCAGCAGTTTATCGATGTTCTCCACATAATCCAGCGAGTCATCCAAGAAGAACTTCAGTTCTGGGATGATGCGCAACTGATGACGTTCCAACTTTCCTAACTCGTAGCGCACCTCCTGTGCGTGGTCGTTGATGTTCTGCAACACCTCCTGCGCCTTCTCCGACGGGAAGATGCTCAGATACGCCTTAGCCACACTTAAATCAGGACTCACGCGCACCACACTCACACTCACCAGCAGATTTCTCGTCTGCCTCGTCTGTGCCTGAAAGATATTGCTCAAGTCCTTCTGAATCAGCCGAGCAATCTTATTCTGTCTTGTTGTTTCCATATTACTTTAGAATTGAAGAGTTGAAAAATTGAAGAGTTGAAGTTACCATACGGCATGTTAGCAAAAACTTCAATTTTTCAATTCTTTAATTTTTCAATTTTTTTATCATACTCAATCCATCTCTTAACGGAAGAATCACCTTTTCCACACGGTCGTCCTTCGCCACCAAATCGTTGAATGCGCGGATGCCTTCTGTCTGCGCATCCTTCGCATCTTCCTCCACCACATGTCCGTCCCACAGCGTGTTGTCTGCCAAGATGTAGCCGCCCTCGTTCAGATGCGCCATCACCATCTCGTAATACTCCACATATCTGCGCTTGTCGCCATCGATGAACGCCATATCGAACATCAAGCCCAACTTCGGCACCACGTCCATCGCATCGCCGATGTGCATCGTGATTTTGTCTGCCCAAGGGGAGTTCTGGAACCAAGGCAGCGTGAAATCCTCCTGTTCATCGTTGATTTCCACCGTGTGCAGATGTCCTCCCTCCGGCAATCCTTCTGCGATGCACAAGCCTGAATAACCACTGTAGGTGCCAATCTCCAACACGAGCTTCGGACGCACCATTCCCACCAGCATCTTCAACAGCCTTCCCTGCAAATGGCCACTCGCCATCCGCCCATACAGCAGATGCAACTGGGTTGCCCGCCACAGCCGATGCATGTACTCACTCTCCTGATCTATATGCTGGAGGATGTAGTCGTCTAGAGACCCTCTCTGTCCTTCGGACATCTCCCCCATAATGGGGAGACCATTCGGTTTGTTAGTCATTTAATTGATAAATTAAAGACTTATTGATTCCTCGCCGCATGGTCTCCCTCCCCATTATGGGGGAGGGTTGGGGAGAGGGTCTTCAACGCTTCTATTCCTAACCGGTAGCTGTCCAATCCGAAGCCACAAATCACACCCACACAGGCACAACTGATCATCGACTTGTGGCGGAACTCCTCACGCTGGTGCACATTCGAGATGTGCACCTCCACAACAGGCGTTTTCACGCCTCTAATGGCATCCTGAAGCGCGATGCTCGTATGCGTGTAGGCACCTGCATTCAGCACGATGCCGTCCCAAGAGAAGCCGACTTCATGAATCTTGTCAATCAGTTCGCCCTCCACATTCGACTGGAAGTAAGCCAGTTCCACCTCAGGGAAACGGCTTTTCAGCTCCTCGAAGTATTCCTCGAAACCACGAGAGCCATAAATGCCTGGTTCACGTTTACCTAACAGGTTCAGGTTGGGGCCATTCAGAATCAGTATCTTCATTTTTTATCCTTCTTTAGTCATTTCTCGGCAAAGGTACGCCTTTTTTCCGAAAACCGCATCATTCCTCGTGCGTTAAAATGCTAATTTACACGAATAAATGTTAAAAACAACGCGAGTTCGATAAAATCGAATGGAACAACCTCCACATCGCCAACGGCATAACCTCCAAGTCCCCAACGCCACAACCCCCAAATCGTCACTTCCACAACCTCTAAACCGACTTCCCCGATGTCGGTTCACCGATGTCCCCGATGTCGGTCGACCGACATCGGGGACATCGGTTTAGAGGCTGTGGAAGAAAGGAAGTCGAGGAATACGGTGTAGGGAAGAAGTGGATGTGGAAGTGCCGCTGAGGTGGTTGTGACAACACCTCTGTTCTATACGAACGGATTTGCATTAAAATGCACACTTTACGTCAAAACATCGCGCCAAATCTTTGTACGATTAGGGAAAAAGCGATACCTTTGCCCCCCAAAAACAACAAAGGACACGCATGAGTCATCATTATCTCTTCTTTTGCTCACACAGCTACGCTGTTCCCATCTTGCGGCCGCTCCAACGGGAAATCCTGCGGAGAGGCGACCAGGTGGCGTGGTTTCTGGAGACGACGTGTCCTAAACAGATGCTCAAGGAGACAGACTTGCAACTGCGCACCCTGAAAGAAGTGGAGGAATGGAACCCACGCGCGGTGTTTGTGCCGGGGAATCGGGTGTGCGACTTTTTCCCAGGTGTAAAAGTGGAAATCTTTCACGGCTATCCCATCAACAAGCGGAACAGAGTGCACGACACCCACTTCCGTCTCAGAGGCTGGTTTGACCTTTACTGCACACAGGGGCCTTCCAGCACCCTACCCTTCCTCCAACTGGCCAAAGAGAAGAAATACTTCAAGGTGTATGAGACGGGATGGGCAAAAACGGACGACCTCATCAGCGTGAAAGAACAGCAGAAAAAAATGCCGAAGGGGGCCAACCACACACCAGAAATCTTTGTGGCCACCACCTTCAGCAAAGGCATCTCATCGCTCGACATTCTCTACGACACCATCGCAGAACTGGTCGAACGGCGCGACTGGCGCTGGAAAATCACCATGCACCCCGTTCTGAAAGACAAAAAACTGAGAGCCAAATACGCACAACTGGCTCAAACTCACGACAATGTGGAGTTCTACCCCATCACCCCTCCCGTCGAAGTGATGGCTCAAACCGACGTGATGCTGTGCGATGCCTCCAGCATCATTCTCGAATATATGCTGCTGGATAAGCCAGTCGTCACCTACCACAACACCGCTCCAGGGCCTCATCTCATTGACGTTAAGGAGGTTGGCGAGGTGGAACAAGCGATAGAAAAGGCCTTGACCCGCCCACAAGCGCTGTTCGACGCAATGCACCAATACCTCGAGAAACATGAGGCACATCGCGACGGACATAACTGCGCACGCATTCTTGATGCTGTGGAAGACTTCATCACGAATCAGCAAAACACGCTCAAGCCGAAACCTCAAAACCTGTTTCGACGAATGATGATTCGTTACCAATACTGGAAACAGACCTATCTCCCACAGAGAGTTTAAATCCCAAAGAATTTAAGACGCTTTCCGCTTGCCCAATCGCCTGAGTTTTCTTTTCCGTTCGTACAGGTCTATTTCATGAAAGACAAAACGAACACTCTCCTCTACATCCCATCCCCGCAACTCTGCATAACGGCTCACCACCTGACGGCTGAACGGACGGGTGCGAGTGATGCGCATGAGGTTCTTCAGACATTGTTCACGAGTGGGATGAGTGATGAAGCGAGAACGGTTGATGTCTATCACGGTGAAATGGAATCCTTCCCCATCTTTCTCCTTGCGATAAAGCGTGTTGGTCATGTTCAGGTCGCCGTGCAAGAAGCCCTTCTCATGCATTTCGAGCAGAAACCTCACATAGGCATCGAACAATCCTTCAGGCGCATGATCAGGATCTTCCAACAAGCATCTCACATTCTTGTCCACACATTCTCTCGACACAAAATAACCCTGTCGGAACAACCCCCAATGCTTCACTTCAACACACGCCACAGCCTCTGGTGTGTCAATGCCTAACTCCTTCAGACGCAGCGCAAAACGATATGCGCGCAACGCCTTCGACGGACGAAACCACGTATAATCTACGCACTGAAAGAAAAGTGGAACTTTATAACGTTTCACCACCAAAGCCAAGCCATCGACCTCGAACCGCTTGACCACATTACGCTTGTCGTGCAACAGGAGGCCACTTTCCTCAAAAATGGCAGGGAGATTCTCCGCGAATCTCAAGAAAGATTTGTATTGGGGATGAATGATAACGCAAGGCTTCACAAGCACCTCATTTTAAAGAAAGAAGCCCCTGCGCTTCCAACTTGGGCACCGACTTCGGAATCAACCTGCAGTGCGCTTGGGGAAGGTTGGGGCTACAATTTTTTTTCATTTATGGGGGCAAAGTTAGCGATTTTGGAGTATTTAGTTGTATGTTTCGAAAGAAAACTTTAATTTTGTGGCAAATTTTAACATTAAATAAAGATTTTATGCTTTTCACACAACGCGCCTACCCCATTTTCGAACAGGCAATCAAAGACTATCATGTGCATGACAACATCGACCAACCGATTGCAAATCCATATCCGGAGGGAACGATTGAGCATGACCTCTACACGAAGAACTGGATTGACACGGTGCAATGGCACTTTGAGGACATCATCCGCGACCCACAGATTGACCCCAAAGAGGCATTGGTGCTGAAACGTCGCATCGACAAGAGCAATCAGGACAGAACTGACCTGGTGGAAACAATCGACTCTTGGTTTTGGACGAAATACAAGGATCTGAAAGTGAGGGAAGATGCCACCATCAACACAGAAAGTCCTGCATGGGCAGTGGACAGACTTTCCATTCTGGCCCTGAAGATTTACCACATGCAGGAGCAGGTGAATCGTCCGGATGCCAGCGAAGAGCACAAGGCAAAGTGTCAGCAGAAACTGGATGTGTTGCTGGAGCAGCGAAAAGACCTCTCAACCGCCATCGACCAACTGATAGAGGACATTGAGGCGGGAAGGAAGTACATGAAAGTGTACAAACAAATGAAGATGTACAACGACGAGAGCACAAATCCTGTCTTGTACAAGAAAACAAAGAAGTAAAAAAGACAAGCGTTTCTCTCTATGAAAATCGGCTTCGACGCTAAACGACTCTTCAACAACTTCACGGGTTTAGGAAACCACAGCAGAACAACGATTGACATCCTGACTGCTGAGTTTCCTGAGAATGAGTATTGGCTCTACACGCCCAAGGTGAGGTTGAACGGAGTGACGTTGCCGTATGTGGGGAAGAAGGGATGCCACATCGTCACGCCAAAGGGCATGATGAGAGGTGGCGCATGGAGAACGTATGGGCTGGTGAACGAGATGAAGAAAGACGGCATCGAGGTGTTCCACGGATTGAGCAACGAGATGCCTGTGGGATTGTTCCATTCGGGCATCGCATCTGTGGTGACGATTCACGATGTGGCGTTCAAGACGTTTCCCGACATGTACCACTGGCATGACCGCAAGATTTACGACATGAAATGGCAATATGCCTGCAACCATGCCGACCGAATCATCTGCATCAGCGAATGCACAAAACGCGATGTGCTGGAGTTCTACAATGTACCCGAAAGGAAAGTGAAGGTGGTGTATCAGCCCGTGAACCCCATCTACTATCAGGAGCCGATGGAGCGCGACAACCTGCCACCTTACATGCTGTATGTAGGCAGCATCAACTCAAGAAAGAACCTGCTGGGTGTGGTGAAAGCGATGGAACTGATGCCGAAGGACTTGCAACTGCCCCTCGTTGTGGTGGGCGGTGGTGGAAGCTACAAGCGGCAAGTGAAGCAGTACATTGCAGAGAAGGGAATGGAAAGCCGTTTTGTGTGGCCGGAGATGATAGACCCAGAGGGCATGAAACGACTCTACACAAATGCGGAACTGTTTGTCTATCCTTCTTTCTACGAGGGCTTTGGACTTCCTGTGGTGGAGGCGCAATTGTGTGGGTGTCCTGTGGTGACGAGCAACGTAAGCAGCCTGCCCGAAGCAGGTGGCCCTTGGGCACAGAAAGCCGACCCCAACAGTCCTGAAGACATCTGCGACAAGATGGTGAAACTGCTGACGGACACGGAGCTGCGGAAAAAAACGATGGAGGGTGGACGCGAGTATGCGATGCAGACGTTTGACCCGAAGCGGCTGGCTCGGCAGGTGATGGATGTGTATGAGAAAGTAAAACATTAAGACATGGCTAAAAGTGTTTATCTGGGCATGATTGGTGACATCATGCACCCAGGACTGATTAACATCATCAATGAGGGCGCGAAGTATGGCGACCTCATGATTGGTTTATTCACGGACAGGGCAATTGCCACGCACAAGCGTATTCCGCACCTGACGTATGAGCAGCGGAAGACGGTGGTGGAGAATATCAAGGGGGTGAAGTGTGTGGTGCCGCAGGAGGAATGGAGTTATGTGGAGAACCTGAAGAGGTATAAGCCTGACTACATCATCCACGGAGATGACTGGAAGACAGGGGCTGACAGCGAAATCAGGGAGCAGGTGATAGAGGTGATGAAGCAGTGGGGCGGTGAAGTCATCGAGATTCCCTACACGCAAGGCATCAACTCATCAGCACTGGCAGAGGAAATCAAGAGCATCGGCACAACTCCAGAGGTGCGCATGAAGTCGCTGAGGAGGCTGATTGCGGCAAAACCTATCGTGAGGATTCTGGAGGCGCATGACGGTCTGAGCGGCCTCATCATCGAGAACCTGCAGTTTGAGCAGGACGGAGTGATGGAGGCGTTTGACGGTATGTGGTCAAGTTCGTTGACGGACTCAACGTCGAAGGGAAAGCCCGACATTGAGGCAGTGGATTTGACAACGCGCATGCAGGACTTGACGAATATTCTGGAATGCACGACGAAGCCTATCATCTACGATGGTGACACAGGCGGCAAGTTGGAGCATTTTGTCTTCACGGTGAGAACGCTAGAGCGTAACGGCATCTCGGCAGTCATCATCGAGGACAAGATTGGTCTGAAGAAGAACTCGCTGTTTGGTACGGATGCCGTTCAGACACAGGACACCATCGAGAATTTTTGCAACAAAATCAAGGCGGGCAAGAATGCGCAGGTGACAAAGGATTTCATGATTATCGCCCGTGTAGAGAGCCTCATCGCAGGTAAGCCAGTGGCAGATGCGCTGGAAAGGGCTTTTGCGTATGTGGAGGCTGGAGCTGACGGGGTGATGATTCACAGCAAGGAGAAGACGGGCGCTGACATCAAGGAATTCTGCACGGAGTTCAGGAAGAAGCATTCGCAGGTGCCTATCGTGATTGTGCCGACGACGTATGACCAGTTCCGTACGGAAGACTTTGAGCAGTGGGGCGTGAACATCGTGATTTATGCCAACCACATGCTGAGGGCGGCTTATCCTGCCATGATGAAGGTGGCTCGTTCCATCTTGGAGAATCACCGTGCACAGGAGGCGAGAGACCTCTGTATGCCCATCAAGGAGATACTGGAACTGATTCCAGGAACGAAGTAACCAGCCCATGCGCTGGGCGATGGTTCAGTAAAAATTGAAGGATAGAAGGATGATTTCACCTAAGTATTTTGTGGAGTCGCTGGCAAAAGCTGGCATTGACTTCTTTGCAGGGGTGCCTGACTCGCTGCTGAAGAACATTTGTGCGTATCTGACAGATAATTCCCCGAAGGAGAAGAACATCATTGCCGCCAATGAGGGCGCGGCTGTAGGATTGGCTGCGGGACATTATCTGGCATCGGGGCAGATTCCTGTGGTATATATGCAGAACTCCGGCTTGGGCAACACGGTGAACCCGCTGATGTCGCTGACGGATGAGGATGTGTATAACATCCCCGTGCTGCTGCTGGTAGGTTGGCGTGGAGAGCCTGGCAAGCATGATGAGCCACAGCATGTGAAGCAGGGGAAGGTGACTATACCCCTGTTGGATGCGATGGGCATCAGGAATGTGGTGATGGCAACAGAGGAGGGGGACTTGCAGCAACAATTGGATGATGCCATCGTTTACGTGAAGGAGACGAAACGTGCGTTTGCGTTTGTGATTCAGAAGGGTACCTTCGACGAATATAAGTTGCAATCGGTGGCAACCTCGAGGCTGAGCATGAGCCGTGAAGAAGCAATTCAAGCGGTGGCTGGAAGCATCGAGGAGGAGGCTGTCATTGTCTCGACCACCGGCATGATTTCAAGGGAGTTGTTTGAGTATCGTGCCAACAACGGCATGGGACATGACCGCGACTTCCTTACGGTGGGGTCGATGGGACACGCTTCGCAGATTGCTCTCGGCATTGCTTTGGAGCAGCCCAAGAGACCTGTCTATTGCTTTGACGGGGACGGGGCTACCATCATGCACATGGGCTCGCTCGGCATCGTGGGAGACATGGGTGTGAAAAACTACACGCACGTGGTGTTTAACAACGGCGCACACGACTCGGTGGGCGGTCAGCCTACGGTGGGACTGCGCATCAACATCCCCGCTGTAGCGTTAGCATGTGGCTACCAGTCAGTGAAGTCGGTGGATAACATGGAGGACTTGAAAGCGGCTCTACAGGAGAAGGGAGATGGGCCAAGGCTCATTGAAGTGAAGGTGAAGAAAGGGGCAAGGAAAGACCTCGGAAGACCGACCACGACACCAATACAGAACAAGGAGGCACTGATGACATTCCTTGCGGATGGAAAATGTTAAAATGAGAAATGATGAATGAGAAAGAACGCCCAACACGTGGGCTGATAAAGACAGCGGTCATCATGGCAGCAGGCTTGGGTACTCGTTTCGGGAAAATGACGGAAACAGTGCCAAAGGGTTTTGTGGAATGTGGCGGCATGTCTATGGTGGAACGTAGCATCCGAACACTCATCGATTGTGGCATTGAACGCATCATCATCGGCACGGGATATCTGAAAGAGAAGTATGAGGCACTGAAGGAGGTGTATCCACAGATTGAGTGTGTTTTTTCGCCCAGATATGCTGAGACGAACAGCATGTACACGTTGTGGAACTGCCGCAAGGTGGTGGGTGAAGATGACTTCCTGCTGCTGGAAAGTGACTTGGTGTTTGAGAAGAAGGCCATCACGTCGCTGCTGGAATGCCCCGAGCCTGACATCATGCTGATTACCCCTGTGACGAAATTTCAAGACCAGTACTATGTGGAGTATGGCGAAGGGAACAGGCTGACCCGCTGCTCGACGGTGGAGACGGAACTGAAGGCGAAGGGAGAGTTGGTGGGCATCCACAAACTGTCGAACAAGTTCTACCGTGCCATGTGTGAGGACTATACCCAGAAGGTGGAGGAGAAGCCGAAATTGGGTTATGAGTATGAGTTGCTCACGATGTCGCAAGAAATCATGAAGGTATATGTGATGCGAGTGGAAGGATTGAAGTGGTATGAGATTGATGATGTGGATGACCTGAACTATGCAGAGGAGCATATCCTTCCTTATTTATAATAATGTATATGGAGAAGATTAAAAGAAATGTGTTGCTGAACCCTGGGCCAGCAACGACTACCGATACCGTGAAATACGCACAGGTGGTGCCTGACATCTGTCCACGAGAGAAGGAGTTTGCAGGCATGATGAAGCAGTTGCGCAGCGACTTGTTGAGGGTGGCACATGCACCTGAGGAGAAGTTCACCTCGGTGCTGTTCTGTGGCTCAGGCACCATCAACATCGACGTGTGTCTGAACTCGCTGTTGCCTGAGGGGAAGAAGGTGCTGGTGGTGAACAACGGTGCCTACAGCACCCGTGCGGTGGAGGTGTGTGAATACTATGGACTGCCGCATATTGACCTGAAATCATCGGTGTATGAACGTCCCGACCTTGAAGCGGTGAAGAGGACATTGGACGAGAATCCCGACATCTATATCGTCTATACCACTCATCACGAGACGGGCACAGGCATCTTGAACCCCATCCGTGAGATTGGTGCTTTGGCACATGAACATGGTGCCATTTTCGTGACCGACACGACTTCATCGTTAGGGATGATTCCGTTTGACATGGAAAAGGATAACGTGGATTTCTGCATGGCATCGGCTCAGAAGGGATTAATGGCAATGACGGGATTGTCGTTCATCGTGGGCAACACGGAGGAGATACGCAAGTCGAAGGACTACCCGAAACGCTCCTACTACTGCAATCTCTACATGCAGTATGACTTCTTCGAGAGGACGGGCGAAATGCACTTCACGCCTCCTGTACAGACTATCTATGCCACGATGCAGGCTCTGAAGGAGTATTTTGCCGAAGGTGAGGAGTCGAAGTTTGCCCGTCATCGCCGTGTGTTCGATGCCATTCACCGGGGTATTGAGCGTTTGGGACTGAAAGATGTCATTAAGCACGAATGGCAGTCGGGTCTCGTGGTGTCGGTGCTCTACCCCGAAAGCCCGAACTGGGACTTCGAGAAGGTGCACGACTACTGCTATGAGCGTGGCTTCACCATCTATCCTGGCAAAATCAGCACAACCAACACGTTCCGTCTCTGTGCACTGGGTGCCATCGACGAGCAGGATATCGATGACTTCTTTGTAGTGTTGGAAGAGGCACTAAGAAAGTATGAGATAGAGGTATAGAGATAAGTAAGAGGTGAAAGATAAGAGATAAGAAGATGGCATCCTACGACATTCGTCCACTGCAACTGCACATTCTTGGCAACCTCATGGCACTTGATTCCGTATGCCGTAAGCACGGTTTGCGCTACTTCATCGTGGCTGGGACAATGCTGGGGGCTGTGCGCCACAAAGGGTTCATCCCATGGGATGATGACCTTGATGTGGGTATGCCACGCAAGGACTATGACCTGCTGATGGCACATGCCAAGGAGTGGATGCCTGCCCCCTATGAGGTAGTGGCTTACGAGACGGATACCTCCTACCCTCTCCCCTTTGCAAAAATTCAGGATGCCAGCACAACGCTCATCGAACGGATGCACCTAAAGTATCTGGGAGGTGTTTACATCGATGTGTTCCCGCTCGACGGCATGACCTCCAATCCCCTGAAGCAACGCCTACACCTGATACGTTACTTCTACTACAAGAAGGTGATTTATTTCCTGTGCAGAGATCCCTACCGCCACGGGCATGGTCCCTCCTCGTGGATTCCTCTGCTCTGCCGACGTTTCTACACATTGGCAGGTGTGCAACGCACCATGCAGAAACTCCAGACGACCTACGACTATGAGACTTCCGACCTCATTATCGACCATGATTTCGGCAAACGAGGCATCATGCCACACAACGTGTATGGTCATCCCACTGACATCCAGTTTGAGGGACAAACGGTGTGGGGTGTGGCAGACCCCGATCATTACCTGACACACCTGTATGGTGACTATATGACCATCCCTCCAGGCCCCAAACAGAAGCAGCATAACTTCCATCTATTGGACTTGGAGAAATCATACCGAGCATATCAAGCCAATGATGAATCACTCGAAAGTGCCTCGTCCATCTAACCCACTTCCGTTCCATCATTTATCCATCTCTCGATGAAACCAAACGTCTACATCGTCAATATCCCACGCAAATCACGCGACACCCAGGTTTACATGCAAAGTTTCTGCCAAGCATGGATGGCTTGTGGAGGTGCTTCCGTGGAACAGAGTCCGTGGCTTCGGTATCGTATTTGTGGTCATCTGATGAAATTGGCTGCAATGATGCATTGGGGTGGAAAGAAACACGATAAAGCCTTCCTCATCTGTTCCCGTGGGGGACATCTACTAAAGGCTTCCATCCCCTACCTTTTTCATGGCGAAATCATCCCTATGCTGTGGGATTGCTGGCCATCCAAATGGAATCAACTGGAGAAGGACTTACGGCTGATCAAGTGCAAGATGTGTTTCTGTACTTCGTCAGACACCATTAAGGAGTTCAGCAAAAGACTTCCTAACATACAATTTGTGCATGTTCCTGAAGGGGTTGACACCACCGAATATATAGAAGGGAAAGCTCTGACAGAACGGAACATTGACGTGTATGAGATGGGGAGAAAGCATAACTTCTATCATAAGAAACTGATGGACGGGAACATGGAGGAACGCTGCGTTTTCGTTCACAAACCTACTGGATACGACGTCAAACTGGAACTGGTATATATGAGTTGGAACAGCTTCACGGAGAAGTTGGCAGACTCCAAAATCGTCATTTCTTTCCCTGCCAGCATGACCAACCCCAAGTATAAAGGCACTGTGGAGACCTTGACCATGCGCTACTGGGAATCCATGCTTTCTCGTTGTGTCATGGTGGGACATTGTCCACAAGAACTCATTGACCTGATAGGCTACAACCCTGTGATTGAAGCCGATTTTGTAAATCCATGCGGACAAATCAAGCATATCTTGTCGCACCTGGAAGATTATCAGGAAATGGTTGACCGCAATCGTGAGACGGCACTGAAATTTGCTCCTTGGGATACACGCATGGACATCCTTCTCAAGGCTTTAGAGAACTATTCCTGACGGGTATCCTCTTGCCCCTTGCTCCTTGCCCCAATAGTATTCCTACTTACTCTTGCTCTTCCGTACCGCTGGACGCATGGACAGAGCCAACACATTGCCTCTCAAGAACACTGGAATCAAGAACCAGTTTTTAGGGTTCACCGACTTAATGATGAACTGCTCCATACGGAAAAGGAAAGTCATCAAAGGATGATGATATTTGCTGTAGCAATAGATTTTTGAGATAAAGCGCTCCTTCCTGATTTCTTTCTCTGCCTGATGGGAAGAGGCTCCATGAGCATGCAAAAAACGCACAGCAGGATAAACCACATTCTTATAACCTTCCCGTTCGAGTCTTCTTCCAATGTCATACTCTTCATGGAAGAGAAAGATGTTGGTGTCAAACCCACCTATCTTCCAGAAAACCTCAGCAGGGAAAAGCATAAAACTCCCGTTAATCTCAGACACGACAAAAGGTTCTGTGCGTGAAAGGTCTCGTCGTGGTGGATACTTTTTAGGGAACAACGACTCAAATATATTATCACCGAAGAGGTCGTGTCTGATTCCAAACTTATGGCGGAAGGCAGAGGCAGGCGACCCGTCGGAACGGTATTGCTGAGGAGTTACGACTCCAACGTCCTGATGCTGAGACAGGTATTCAATGAGTGGCGTGACACAGTCCTCCACCAACTGCACATCGCTGTTCAAAAAACAGAGAAACTCCCCCTGTGCTTGTATAGCACCCAGCATGTTACCCCCTCCGAAACCCATGTTTATCTTACTGCGCACAAGGGTGTGCTGCGTTGGGATAAGCGACACCAACGCTTGATAGTTCTCCTCACTGCTACAGTTGTCAACCACGATGATTTCATACGGATGCTCTCCGTAGAATTTCTCGATGGAATCCACGCATTGCCGTGTAATCTCAGGAGTGTTATAGTTCAGAATGATGAAAGATACCATCATTTTTTCCCTGTCATCTTCTTCTTAAGTTTTTTACGTTCCTCAAAAGCAATCAGTTCCTTCTTTACATACTGATAAGATTCATCCTCGTCCCATCCTCGAATCTGTGCATAGCGCTTCACTATCTTCTTCATAACGGGTCGCACATGAGTGATGCGCATCAACGTCTTGAGACATTCTTCACGGGAAGGATTCGTCACAAAATGGGAACGGTTAATGTCAATGGTCGTAATATGGTAGCCTGTGGGCGATGTCGGGTCTTCCCGATAGAGGAAGTTGGAAAGATTCACATCTCCATGCAAGAACCCCTTCTCATGCATATCCACCAAGAAATGGGCAATAGCATTGATCAAGTCATCATGGCTATCCCATTCGTCGCGCAGGAGACGGGCATCCGGGTCTCCGCAATAGGTGAACACCACATATCCTCTACGGAAAAGGCCATACTTGTATTCTTCTATGCACGCAATGGGTTCTGGAGTGCTGATACCCAATTCCAACAACTTCAAGCCATATTCGTATGCACGTTTCGCCTTGCTCGGGCGACGGAAAGTATAATCAATACGCTGATGGAACGGCGAAACACGGAAACGCTTAGCCGCGATCTTTTCTCCATTCAGTTTGAACACCCGCACCTCATTACGAGCATTATAGATGAGAATGCCTCCCTCATCATACTTAGCTGGCAACTTTTCCACAAAATGAGCCATCGACTCATACTTGGGATTGATGATATACTTATATTTCATGGTGATATTTATTGATATGATGGAATTGTTATATTGTTTTGTTTAGCATATTCACGATAAGGTACGTCAAGATTCACATAATGATAGACATGCTGTACCTGCTTTTCCTTGGGTGGCAAGGTCATATAGTCACCATAAAAGGCCCTGAGACAGCTGTCAGCATCGTCCACCCCGATGTATTTCTTTCCCTCAAATTCGTATGTCTTTCCTTTGCCGAGCCAGTTCTTTTCCACAATGCCATGTTCCAAGAGCTTATGGTCAATTGATCGTTCGCAGGCATCAAAAGCATACTCTCGCATAATGCCCTGCACCTTGTTCTGCATCCAACGCAAGGTAAAAACCTTGTGGATAAGCCACGGCCACCACGAACGTGGACCATGCCCATGTTTGAAGGGGTCACGACCGCGCAAAAAGAGGAGATGCCTCCAGAACTTGTAGCGTTTCACGTGCTGCCGAGCCTGCTGTTCATCAGAAGGATAGCCGTCGAGCGGAAAGATGTCGATGTAGAGTCCTTCCGGAAACATGAAATCGGGACGTTCCAGCAAGGTTGTGCTGCCATTGATGGCCTTGGCAAAGGGATAGGGGTAATCTGGGCGGTTGTGGGAGCCTATCACTTCGAAAGGTTCTGGCATCCATTCCTGACAATGCGCCATCAGGCGTTCGTAGTCGGGACGTGGCATACCGATGTCCATATCGTCATCCCACGGGATGAACCCGCCATGACGCACAGCACCCAATTGAGTACCCGCCCAAATGTAGTATTGCAACCCATGCTCCCGGCACACCTTGTCAAGGCAATCGAGAATGGGAAGTTGCTTTGTGCGTATAGCATTTAGGTCGTAACGTACTGCTTCTGTCGATAATCTCATTTTTCAACTTTCAATTTTCAACTTTCAATTCTTCACTAAAAGTTCCTTATACAGCGCCACGTATGCTGCGATATGCTTCTCGTAGCCAAACTCCTTGGCATGTTCCCGAACGTGAGCCACCCTGTCCGCTTGGTCATAGAATCCAGGAAGGGTCTTCTTCACCACCTCCGCCATCTTGTCTGGCTGCAAGTCTTCCCACACCGTGGCACAATCGCCACATATCTCAGGCAGACAGGTGGCCGACGAGATGAACACCGCCCGTCCAAACTGCATGGCTTCAATGGCAGGCAGCCCGAATCCCTCGCCCACACTTGGAAAGAGGAAAGCCTCGCAATGGCGGTACAACCACACTTTCTCCTCTGCCAAAATCTTTCCCGTCAACACTGCATTGCCCGTACCCAGTTGCTCTATGTGCTGCCGCACCACTTTGGCATAGTCGAAGTGATCATCGCCACACACATACAGGTCGTGGTCGGGAAAATGCTTCATCATGTCCACCAGCAAATGGAAATTCTTCTTCGGACGAATCTGCCCGATGGCAAAGAAGAATGGTCGCCCTGTGGCAAAGGCAGGTTTTGCCTCAGGTTCCCCCGTGATGTCCTCCACACCATTGTAGATGACCCTGACGGACTTGCCCTTCAGATCAAACTGCTCCTCTATCTGTTTGCCCACATACTTGGATATACAAGTCACAGCTGCAGCCTGGTTGATGCCATGCTGCAACACAATCTTGTGCTTTTGCTGCCGAATCCAGTTCTTCTCAGTCAGATAGTTGAGGTCATGGATGGTCAACACAAAGCAATCACACTTTCCCCTTCTTCGCTTGAGTTGCTGCTGAGTGGTGGAGTGCCACAGATTCACCGTCGGCAATCCCTTACGGAAGTACTTGTGAAACTTTCGCCTTCTGTAACTGACATCAACATTTGACCCATAGTCTTTTTCATATCCCATGGGCAACAAAAAATGGAACCTCAGCGCCTCATCCTCCATGTGGGAATACCACGTTGCATAGTTCTTGGCAATCTGGCCAAAACCGCTTGTTGGGTTTCCTATGTCACAAAGATCAAGCAGGACAGTTTTCTTTTCCATGGGCACAAAGGTACGAATTATAAATGAAAAGTAAAAAATATAAAAGTGAAAAAGTAAAAGTGAAAAGTGAAAAATTTGCTACCGCGCTTGTTCATCAACTGTTGGCTTACTACTGCGGTAGCAAATTTTTCACTTTTCACTTTTACTTTTTCACTTTTATATTTTTTACTTTTCACTTATAATTCTTACCTTTGCCCCCCATACATCACATATCACATTGACACTATGAATATACTTGTCGTGCGTTTCCGTCAGATGGGCGATGCCATCCTTTCCACCGCATTGCTCAACACTTTGCGCCACAACTTTCCAGAGGCGCAGATACATTTTGTGTTGAACGAGAAGATTGCTCCCCTTTTTCAGGGACACCCCTCCATCGACAAAATCATCACCTTTGCCGAGGAGGAACGCCATAACTTTGTGCACTATCTAAAACGAGTGTGGCAAATCGTCCATCACACCCACTACGATGTCATCATCGACATGCGCAGTACGGCCAACACGATGCTCTTTGCACGGTTCTCCCCCCACACACCTTATCGAATCGGCGTAAAGAAGAGCTATACCCGTGTGTCTTTCAACCACATGATACCTCCCTGTGGCAGCAAGTCGATGGTGGAGCACGACATCAGCTTTGCATCGCCGCTCAATGCCATCAAACCCATTGAACCCGTCAGGGAGTTCTCTCTCTACATCACCAACCAGGAGAAGGATGATTTTGGCGCCTACCTGAAACAGCAAGGCATC
Source organism: Bacteroidaceae bacterium (assembly GCA_017448965.1). Classification (GTDB taxonomy): domain Bacteria; phylum Bacteroidota; class Bacteroidia; order Bacteroidales; family Bacteroidaceae; genus Minthosoma. The sequence continues at coordinate 23,375 of JAFSKK010000006.1, forward strand.
AACCTCTCGAAACCCATCATGCTGGCGAATGTCACCGCCAAACTGGCCTCGAAAGTGTGGAACGAAGACCGTATGGTGTGGGTGCTGCAGCAGTTCATGCAGGAGTTCCCCCACTACCAGATCATCTTCAACTACGCACCAGGAGCCGAGGCCGAGAATGCCCTCCGTGTGTATAAGAAGTTAGGCTGCCCCCTGAATGTCTTCATCGACGTACAGGCACGCTCATCCAGAGAATTGGTGGCAATGGGCTATTACATGACCCTCTTCTTCGGCAACGAAGGTGGTGCACGTCATATCATGCACGCCACAGGATGCCCCTCGCTGGTCATTTGTGCCCCGGGCAACAACAAGTCCGTCTGGCTTCCACAAAATAGTGTGCCAGCCGAAGGCATAGCTGCCACCGACCTTGCCACCCCTGCCGAACTGGCGAAGATGACCAAAGAGCAGCAATACAACCTCATCACTCAGGAATTGGTGTGGAACAAACTGAAAGACTTCGTTCTAAAGGTTAAAGGTTAAGGCTTAAACTTTATCCCCCAACTCCACCACTTCCAAATCCTTGATGTCCCGTCCCTCAATAACGAAACGCACCAAAGTGCGAACTTCGTGGAAGCCATACCTGCCAGCAGCCCCAGGGTTGATGTGCAGGCAGTTGATGGTGGGGTCATTCATCACCTTGAGCAGATGCGAATGCCCTGCGATGAAGAGTTGAGGAGGATTGGCATAAATCAAGCGGCGTATCCTGGCATCGTATTTGCCAGGATACCCACCGATATGTGTCATCAGCACATCCACTTCTTCACATTTCCATCGGTACACCTCAGGAAAGCGGATGCGCACGTCGCCACTATCGATGTTGCCATACACGGCACGCAAGGGAGCAATCTCAGCCAGTCGGTCAGCCACCTCCATTGAGCCGATGTCGCCCGCATGCCAGATTTCGTCACACTCCTTGAAGTATTTTTCGTAACGCTCATCCCAACACCCATGCGTGTCGGATAGCAACCCGATTCTTTTCATATCATGAACTATTATTTCTTTGTTTCAAACACTAATGGAATCACCACCTTCATCACGATGTTTCTTCCCATATTGTAAACGCCCATGCGTCCAGTTGCCGCATTGATGTCCGTATATTTCAGTCGGCTCAAGTGGCTCTGATAGGCGCGGTTCAGGAGGTTGTCGGCTGTCAAGTACAGTTCGGCAACCTTTCTTTTTCCCACCATGAGGTCGGTGCCTGCCGAGAGGTTCAGCAACGTGTAGGAAGGCGTGGCTGTCTCCGTCTGGTCAGCCTTGTAGTAGTGGTTCTGACGCAGATAGCACTCCAATCCCAACGCTACGTATGCATTGTTCAGCGTCTTGCCATGATGCGTAATCTCATACTTCAGTTCCGATGTCCAACGTGGAGCAGGCGTGAAAGGCAGATAGCGTGTCTCCTCCGACTGATTCAGCTGACGGGCATCCACGTATGAGAATGTGTTGCCAAAGTGCAGACGGTGAATAGGGTGGATATCCACACCCACTTCAAAGCCCAACAGACGGGCATCGCCTTGCGTATATTCATACGTATTGTATCCCTCTTCTTTCACCACATTGATGCGCTTCGTGAAGATGTAGTCGCTGATGCGGTTGGCAAAGAGTGCTGCCTGTGCCGACACATGACGCGACTCAAAATCCACGCCCAAATCTGCTTGCCAACTGTATTCGGCCTTCAGATTAGGGTTGCCCAACTCATAGCGCACGGTTCCCTCATGCACACCATCGGCACCCAGTTCGCTCATGTTAGGCGCACGAAAACCTCGTGCCATGTTCAGGCGCACATTCAGATGATCTGTCGCGTTCCACACAGCGCCCACACTGCCTGTCACACCATCGAAGTCCTCCGACAAGTCATACTTCAGATGGCGGTTGTCGTAACGAACTCCTCCGTTCAGCGTCCAGCGCTCCCACGACTTGCTCACCGTAGCGTATGCACCAAAGTCGAACAGGCGATACTCAGGGATGATGGCCTCTTCGCCCAAGTTCAGCGAGCGCTGCCACATGCCGTTCACACCAGTCGCCACCTTACATCCATTAAACTCCTGCGTCAGGTAGCGCACATCATAAGTCACCGTATGCAGTTTGAAGAACACCTCATAGTCATCGAAGATCTCTTCATACTCCTGCCGACGGTTCTGCTGATAACCCACAATAGCCTTCAGATAACCCTTAGGCAAGTTCACGGCATTGTCCCACACAGCCCGATAGTGCTTCACCTGCTGGAAAGGCAACGACCTCCGATAACTCTTCGCACTCCAACCTTCATTCCTCTCCAACTCTCCTGTTTCCTCGTCACGTTCACTTTCCACAATGCCAGGTGTCAGATGGTAACACGTCCACGTCAGACGCGAATGTCCCCACTGCTTATCCAGCCCCAGCATCATGCGGCCTGCCCGTTCGCGGAACTGAGAACCAGGCACATATCCATCATACTTATTCTTATAGGCATGCGCCATCTTGTCGGAGAAACGTCCGTCCCACACGAAACCGCCCTGATTGCCGGCAGCATTCAGCGAGTAGGCAAACAGCCCGTTGTTCGTCTGATACTCCGTGCTCACATTGGCATGAATCTCCCCATCCAGAGGCGAAGGTGCGCTATGCAGAATCAGCACACCCGCCATCGCATCCGAACCATACATGAGCGAGGCAGGCCCTTTCAGTATCTCCACAGAGCCGACACCGTTGCCGTCCACTTCCACACCATGCTCGTCGCCCCACTGCTGTCCCTCTTGGCGCACACCCTCGCTCATCACGATGATGCGGTTATAGCCCAAACCGCGGATGATGGGCTTCGAGATGCCGCCACCTGTGGTGATTTGTGCCATTCCCGGCTGCTTCGCCACAGCGTCTATCACGTTCGTCGAGGTGGTTTGACGGAGTTCCTTTCCCGTCACCACCGAGATGGGAGCTGTCGAGTGCTTCAGTTTCGTGTCGCCTGTCACACCCGTCACCATCACTTCGTTCAACTGCAGATGGCGGTAAAACACATCCGCAGAGTCTTTTTCATGCTGCACACCACACGTGTCCAGCTTATTCTGTGCTGTCATTGCCATAGCATAATAGCACAGCAACGACAGGATAACATATCTTGTCTTCATTTTCTTTTTATCTTTAATTTAAGTTTCTGAAGTTATCGCTTCGCTCAGAAGTTATAGAAGTTATCGCTTTCGCTCGAAGTTAAAGACGTTTGCCACCATGCGGGATGAAAATGACCATCTGTCGTGCAAAACACACGTCTTTAACTTCTTTAACTTCTCTAACTTCTTTAACTTCCAAACAAGTTGAGCTTGCGAAACTTGAATCTTTAAAAAATATTACTCCTTTAATTGTCAATTGTCACCTTTCAATTTCCAAAAGGAGGAGCACGCAAGAAGACAAAACCCCTCGCTCTGGAAACAGCACCTTGCTGTTCAAGACGATGAGGGGCGACATGTAAGAAAACTGTTGCGATGAACACAACCAGCGGCGCCACGAGGAAGGGCAACGTGAGGAACTGGCACAACACACAGTCGAACGAGCAAGTCGTCTGGCTGCCCATGTGACCTGCATGCGGCACATGGTGCACACATTCCTCACAATGTTCATCCTCCAGATGCGTCTCTGGATGCACATGAAGAGACGACAACACCAGCATTGGCAGAAACACCGCCAACAGCACTATCGCAGAAATATGTCTTTTTGTCGTCTCTTTCATTTTAGCCTTCTTCAGGAATCTCATTCAACGTGTCCATGTCAACGTACGTCATTTGACTCAACACATCTTGAAACTCCTTGTGCGGATAGAATTGCACCTTCACCTTATACACGCTTTGGCCGCTCAACTCCTCAGGCGTTTCCGCGCTATGGGCATTGAACGTCGGCTTGAGCGTCCCGATACCCGCAATCTGCACGCTGTGACCCAACATCAGATAAGTCCGCAGACGGTTCGACATTGCTTCCACAATGCCCTTCACCTGTGCGCCCGACACTCCCTGCGCCACCACACACTCTTTCACGAATTCCTCAAACTTGATAGGCTCATAGCTGAATTGTTCCATGATCCAAGCCTCATGCTGCTGGTGGTCAGGTCCTAATATCTTCTTCTTTCTTTTTCTGTACGGTATAGCCATTGTACTCTCATTATTACTCAACTTTCATATTGAAATGTTAGACATCTTTGTTTCGTCATGCAAAGATACGAAGAGAACTTGACTTCTGCAACATATGACCACTCAAAACTTACACTAACACCCCCAAAATCGACATCGTCGACATCGGTTTGCCGACCTCGACGACATCGACCCACCGACCTCGACGACGTCGGTTCAGAGGCTGCGGAAGCCCGTCGAAAGAGGTTTGAGCGACGGACCCGTTCCTTTTATGGAAGAGAATGAAACAGCTTTTTGAATGTGAAACAAAATAAAATACGAAATATTTGCACCAATCATAAAGAAACCGTATCTTTGCAACTGATAACAATTTATCAGTTTCTATGATAGAAGAAGGGGATACTAATAATATGTTATCTGTTCTTGACAACTACATGTTAGAGACCACGGATGACATTGCACTCAAGTTGGCAGAGGACTTTCGGCACAGACGAATTGAGAAAAATCTGACAAGAGAACAGATTGGCGAACGTGCAGGAATCTCCGCCAGCAACATCGTCAGGTTTGAGCAGAAGGGGCTTATCTCGCTGAAAAACTTGATAGCCATAGCCGTTGCATTAGGCTACACATCTGAAATCAAGAACTTATTTGAGACTCCGAAATACTCAACGATGGAGGAGCTGATGCAAATAAGAAGAAATACAGGCAAAAAAAGGCATACAGAAAACCATGATGTAATAGCGGTAACAGCGGCGGTGCACGTCCCAAAGCTGTTTTCCATGATGAAGATGGACATTGGTTGATGAAGTTTCGTCACACCTTCGACCCTAAGGACATCGGACTTCAAGAATACCATTACAATGAGGTAGCAAGGAAATGTGGCATTCATGTGCCAGACTTCAAACTGATGAACGGCCGCTATTTTGCCACACGACGCTTCGACATCGCCAACGGTGGCGAACGGATACACACAGCCACAACAGGAGGGCTGCTCTGTTTGTCACCATCTAACCCCGTCCTTGATTATAGCAACCTACTTGCACTGACTGGCTATCTCACTCAAAACAGTCATGATGTAGAAGATATGTTTCGTCGCATGGTGTTCAACTACTTGACCGATAACAAAGACGACCATTGTAAGAATTTCAGTTTCTACATCGACCAAAACCAAACCGGGCATTACGCTTGGCATCTTGCACCAGCTTACGACTTGACTCTCTGGACAGAGGGCTATAATGGCGAACATGCTACGTCCGTCAATGGTACAGGCAATCCCACTCTATCAGACATGATAGCCGTCGGTAAAAAAAACAAGATAACAGAAAAGAGATGCCGTGAGATTTTCGATGAAGTTATGACTGCTTGCGGCGACATTCTGTTCCACCACATACAGCCCTAACTTCCTGTATTGTCTTAAAAGCCAACACTACCATAAAAACGATATCCAAAGCCCCCAAATCGACATCGACGACGTCGGTTCAGAGGCTGTGGAAGAGCGTCGTAATAGGTTTGAGCGACGGGCATGTTCCTTCTTTTCTCATTTCTATGCGGGTAGAACAACAAAAACACTCCCCTTGCAATGGAGAAGGAGTACGAGAACCTACTCACGGCCTCTTTGCTGACGTGCCCCACATCGGTTGGTCGATGCGGGGCACGTCGATTTTGAGGCTGTGGATGTGTCAGAATGGGCACATCGCCTAGGCGGACATTTCCTTAATGGGAACGCATATCCGCCGGATGATGTACATGTCAGTAATACACTGTCCAGTCACCGAGACCGATGAACTTCTTATAGTTGCCAACCTCCAGACCGATCCTTGCGCTGCAAGCTACGTTGGACGGGAAATTATGTGAGAAGGAACCTTCGATGACACTCGACTCCTCCAGGCTGTTAGCCGCATAGGTGCCAACGACTCTCCTCTCCACCACTTGCCAGTCGTCCATACTGACATTGACATGATGGGGCCACAACAGAGGATAACCGGCGTTTTTATATATAGGGAACCATGTGTCAAACTCGTTTTCATCGAACACAGTATGCCATACAATATTATAGTTGGAACTTTCAAGTACCTCGACCACTACCTGACAATCGACGAGCGGTTTACCCTTCAGATCCATATGATAAGTAATAAATCCTGGACCAATCGGGTAGCTCTGAGGCTCTTGGAACTGAACAATATGCTTATCATCTTCATCTCTAAATTCCCATATATTCGGCTCTGAATACGTTAGTCCAGCACCTGCCCATCCCTTGACGTTGGGAATAATCAGCCTTTCCCATATAGGGTCGAACTCGACTTTCGTCCCTATACCGTCTAGCATTTTGGCAAACCGTCCGCCTACCACTGCAATGTAAGGCTTGATATCGATTTCTGGTGTCAGGTGCAGTTTGACACCAGACGAGTAATCATCAACGCCCTTGTCAGCAGCGATGCCGAAATTCAGCTTTGCATCGGTAGCAGCACCCAATGAGCACATGGCATAGATGCTGATGCCTGCCTGCATGCCGATGCCACCATAGGCTGTGAGTGACAGCGAACCGCCCGCCTCAAATTGCGGATTGAGTTCCTGCGGCTGTGGTTCTGTATAGTCGCGCTTGAAGCTGACGCCTTGCCCTTTGTTGTAGATAATCCCGTAGGTGCCGAGGTTGTAGTTGAATGTAGTTGAGGCACTGAACTTAACTTCACCGCTGATGCCTCCGAAGGCATTAAATGCCACCTCGGGCAGCACGACGACGGGACCGATGGGGATGCCCGCTGTGTAGAACGTCCAGAGGTGCTTGCGCTTCTCCACCTCATACTTCCCGTAGAGCCCGAAGGTGGTCTTCATCTCCAACTTGGGGTTGACGGTCTGGTAGATGTACTGCAGTTCGCCGTGTATGACACCGATGGCCAGCCTCATGCCGACGCTCATCTTGGCAGAGACATCGCAGCTGCAGTGGCTTCCGTCGTCCATGCTGAGAGTGAGTGCTGGCGTGGTGAACGAGGAGTGCCCTACAGCGCGGGTATTCAGTCCCTCCGTGGCGTTCATCTCGTAGTTGGGCAGCGAGCGTGTGTTGACTACGTTGCCCTCGCCGTCGCGCACCTCCTTCACGTAGCTGCTAATGTCGATGTCCACACCACCGTCGGGGTTCAGGTTGCCGTCGTCATCGTAGAGCGGCTCACCGATGGTTAGTTCCTCGAAGGGGGCTGCGAAGTTCGGCTCGGGCACGGCATAGACCTCGTAGTGCTCGCCGTCAGCCATGAGCTTGCAGGTCTGCACCCTGTAGATGCCGCCTGTGGGCATGTCGGTGGAGGGCTGGTTGAAGATGAGCCATCCGCCCACACGCGGGTTCATGTCCTTGTGCACGGTCATGGTCAAGTGTGGCAGTCGGATGATGTTGCCGTTATTGTCCACCGCCTTCTCTCCGTCGTCCGTCCTCACAACATCATTGTCGTAGCTAGTCACGGTCACCATGTCCAGCTTCTCTGGTGTCATGATTTGTGCCGTGGGCTTCAGCTCGTAGGTCATGCCCGGCACGTCCTCGTAGGTGGTCACGTCTCCCACGGGATAGACCACACTGCGCTGGAGCGTCTTTCCCTCCTTCGAACCGGCAGTTTTCGAGGTCTTGGTGCCATCTGCGGCCACGAAGGTCACTTCGAAGCCCTTGGGATAGTGTCGTGCAGGCACGACAAGGAAGACGGTGACGAGGCTGTTCTCCTCGACGGTCATGCCCTCAGTGCCGAGGTCGAGGGTCAGCACCTGCCCGTTTCCAATGAAGTTCGCCTCGGGAATGCCGCCCCTGAATGTTATGGTATAGGTGCCGCTCACGGGCGCTCCGTTCAGGTCGCGGAACTCCACGCTGCTTACGGCGGTCTTCTTGTCGAACACTTGCCCGACCTTCAGCACCGCCATGACGTTGAGGAAGTTGATGCCACCGCCCTTCGAGCCGCTGCCCACCATCACGCAGGCTTCGGGGTCGGGTTGCGCCACACCTCCAACTTCGGTGTAGTGTTGAGTGGTGGAGAACTGGAGTTTCAGTCCCTCGTTCGTCAGTGTGGCTGAAGTGCTGTAAGGGTAGTAAGCGGTCAGGTCGCCCGAAGGAATGTCTGAGGTGCTTTTGAAGTCAGCCGTCTTTCCATCGGCAGAGATGGTGCCGTCGGCCACACTGAAGCTGACGTTCTGTGCCGACGAACCGAACACGCCGATGCGGTCGCCCGCTTTCCAGAACGACTCCAACTTGATGCCTGGATTGTCGATGACGATGGAGCGTGTGGCTGTCTCGTCATCTGCAATGGTGGCGCGGAGAGCTGTCGGGTCACCTGATGGCGTGGAGGCGTTCTCCTGCTCCGTGCAGGCTGTGGTCAGCAGTGTCATGCCAACCAGCAGCCCTTGTATGAATCTATATATCTTCATGGTTATGTTGTTTGTTTAGTTGTTAGTCCCAGTCTGTTCCTTCTCCGTATTGGTAGTCGTTGCCTGTCAGCACCGCATCCTTATCCGCTACGGTGAAGGTGTGCCGGTCGTTCAGCTCGTCTGATTCGTTGATGATGGTGACGGTGCCTGAGCGTGGGGTGTCTCCCGTGCGGGCGGTAGAGGTGACCACCAACGTCACGTTGTCCTTTCGGCTGACCGTGAGCCATGCGGCATTGGTCACTGCTTTCCATCTGTAGCAGTTGGTGCTCACTGTGACCTCCTGTGTCTCACCGGCGGCTGATAGGTGGAGAATGTCGCCGAATCCAGTGTTGGGCAGCAGCGGTGTGCTGATGATAACGTTGGTGTTCTGCACAATGGTGATAGTGCGGTCGAACACTCCACTGCCAATGATGCGCATCGTGGCGGTGCGTGGCGGGTCATAGACATAGATGCCGTTCGCGTCGCGCACGTCATACTCGGTGGCGTTAACGACAAGCCGCTTCGTGTTCTCCATGGCTGTGGGCTGCACCTGCGCCGTGCACCACGCTTCGCTGCAAGTGACGTTGAAGTCGCTGGCCTCAAGATTGGTCTGGAGCGTGAAACCCGTTGATGAGGCATCCTTGTTGAAAACCCACACGTCGGGCATGTCGGTCGTGCAGTACTTGTCGGTCGGGTTCACAGGCGGCTGTTCCCCTGGGTCGTCAGGTTCTCCAGCACCTCCACCGCCTCCGCTGCAACTGGCCAGAGTGGCCGTCAGCAGGGCAAAGAAAAAGAGTTTTGTCTTCATAGACTTTGTTGTTGATGGGTTGATATTAGGTTGATTGTTTTTATCTCAGTTGGTCAATTGGTGCGGGTTCACACAACTGCGGCACGTTTCAGCCTCACGGGGAGGTCGAAACGTGCCGTATGGATACTCTGCACATCAGTGCGGATTCTGTTTGAATCAGACGATGAGAATGGGGGGGGGTAGAATATTGTTCATGTAAGGTGGAGTTTTCTCATGTTGTGGTATAATAGTATGGTAAAAAGCAATATCTTCGTTGCAAAGTTATACGTATTTTGGGAACTACGCAAGAAAAAGGAGGAAAAATATCCCATTTGATTCTTCTTCTTTTGGTTGGCTAGTATATGGCTCACCAATGTCAGCCTTATCATCATTGAATTGACACTTGGTGTTCTTTACCTGTTTGGAGTGATGGACTAAAATACCGCTAATTGTCACATCTTCTATAAAATATGGCTCGAATCATGTTAAAGTCTGTGTTTGCTGGCTAATGATTGAAAGAAATGTTGTAACTTTACAATTCAAAGTTTGTAAATCAGACGTTAAGATATGGCAAAGAACACCATCGAGTTCCTCGGCATCTGGGAGTCTATGTATAATCCGAATTTTAATTCCCCCGAATTCGAGGGAATTAAAAATGCAGCGGGTCTGAATCGTTTCATCCTCTCTGTAAAGCAATGGGTGGAGAAGACCAATTCGCGCGGAATCATTGCCAAGGCTGGCCGCTACGGTGGTACGTATGCCCATAAGGACATAGCCTTTGAGTTTGCCACATGGGTATCACCCCAGTTCAAACTCTACTTGATTCAGGAGTTCGAGCGCATGAAGACAGACGAGCAAAAGCTGCTCGGATGGACGGCAAAGCGTGAACTCTCGAAAATCAACTACCGCATTCATACGGATGCCATCAAACAGAATTTGATTCCCGAAGAGGTGACCACAGCACAGGCCAGTATCATCTATGCGGAGGAGGCAGACGTGCTCAATGTGGCCATGTTCGGACAGACAGCCAAGCAATGGCGTGAAGCTCATCCTGAATTAAAAGGAAACATCCGTGACTATGCCTCCATCAATGAGCTGATTTGCTTTGCAAACATGGAGAACATCAATGCCGTGCTCATCGACGATGATATGCCCAAGGCGAACGCCTCATGCGTCTCAACCGCATCGCCATCCACCAGATGCAGGTGCTGGAACAAGATGACAATAGGAATCTGTTGAAGTAATATATAATAAAGGTGCAGAAAATATTGCACAAAAACCTCTCGTTTTTTTCATTTTCGGTCAGAAACGCTCGAGGATAGTTATAAAAAAACGGATAGTGCTGAAACTGCTCTATCCGCTCATGTATACAAATGCCCACAACTTTACACCACCACCAGGAATCATGGTGTTCGTTCTTTAACCTTCTGATTTTCTAATATAGGAAGCCCAACATCCAGAGAGGCAGTTTTGCTCCATCAGGCATATCCCAATCATCTGCAAAAATATAGGAGTCTTTCACACCTGCAATCTGTGAAAAGTCCTTGCTGCGTCCACCTATCTCAAAAGTATATTTTGAATCTACCTTGAAGTCACCCTGCGCTTTACCATATTCTACATTATGAGACTCTGAAAGGCTGCTGATGGCAAAAGTCTCGCGAAGAGTACCTATCTCCACCTTGGTGGGAGCTAAGGCATACATAATATTTGTATTCTCCAGGTATACTTTGTCGGGCTTGGAAAGTTTTCCTATCTTCTTTCTGTCTGAATACAGCAGATTCAGCACTTTGGCATCGCCCAAGTATTTGAGGTATTCGACCACCGTGTCACGCCCTATCTCAAGAGCGGCAGCAATCCTGTTGGCATTCAATTCAAAAGGTATCTCGCTACATATCATGGTGATGAGCGCTTGAAGCTTTCTGACATTGGCAACATCCACTTTGCAAATCTGAGGTAGCTCGGTTTCAATGATGTAGTTGACCACCTGCTCAATTTTTGTGTAATACTCGCCTTCACCTTCCAACAGGAAAGGGTAGTAGCCCTTCTCCAAATATTCCTTGAACATGGCTACGGGCTTGCACTTTGAAGATACCATTTGCCACAAATCGTAAGGATGCGCAAGAATGTCCTCTAACGACCATACAGGAAATGATAGACCATGATAGAAGCGGAGTGTCTCACGAAAAGATAGACCAGACATCGTGTATTTGACGGCACGGCGGGACAAATCTGCATCTCCTTCCTTCAAACGAAGAAGTGAGGAACCGCTTACAATCATCTTCAAATCGGGGAACAGTTCGTAGATTTCCTTAATCTCACGACTCCAATCTGTATTGCCTGATTTATATTTGTGAATCTCATCAATTGCCAGCAGTTTACCGCCACGAATGACGAATTCTTCAGCCAATTCAACAAGTGTACGTGTGGAGAAATCCACTGTATCTGCTGAACAATACAACACATGACGGTCTCCAGGTTGGTAGTTCTGCTTTATATGTTGCTTGATGAGCGTGGATTTCCCAACACCTTTTGCCCCCAATATGATGATAAGCTGAGTGTTCCAATGGATTTCATCCATCTTTTCACGGATAATTTCTGTGCTGATATTGGCCAATAGCCTGTCATGTTTTCTGAATAATGCGTCCATAAACGATGTTTCTTTATCTTGTTTGATGGTGCAAAGATAATAAAAATGTTGCGCACATACAACACTTTCTTAAAAAAATGCTGCCTGCGCGCAACACCTTTAGCTTTTCAGGGCAACAAATGCAAGATAGGGGGCATAGTTTTTTTAGCCCATCAATCATAATAACCGACAAAAAGTCAGTAGGTGGCAGAAGGAAAGTTTAAGGGATTTTAAATGGGCGGGTAGATTGTTTAACGGAGTTTAAAAGTGTTGACAAAGTGGCAGTTAGGCATGAAGGTTGCCCTTATGGTAGGCAGAGCATGTGAGATGGAAAATGATAAATGGAAGATGTAAGCTAACGCGATGCACCCACATTTAACATTTGACACTAACATCTAAAAGAATATGTTTAACTAAAATAAATTAGGAGGACAAAACTATGATGCCTACAGTTTATTCAACACGTAATCAGGGATGGATCCCTTCATTGTTTAACGATTTCTTCGATGACAACTGGATGCCAACCATTAAATATCAGGGAACGACTCCAGCCATCAATGTATCGGAGGACAAAACAGCGTACAAAGTAGAAGTGGCTGCTCCTGGCATGACCAAGGATGACTTCAAGATCCAGCTCACCACTGACGGTGATATCGTCATCAGCATGGAGAAAAAGGCTGAGAACAAAGAGGGTGGCGACAAGAAGACTTACCTGCGTAGGGAGTTCAGCTACAGCAAGTTTGAACAGAGGTTCTCACTGCCAGACAATGTGGAGAAGTCGAAAATTGCCGCAGGCATGGCAGACGGTGTGCTGACCATCGACATTCCGAAGAAGACGGAAGAGGAAAAAGCAAAGGAGACTTTGAACATCGAAATCAAGTAAACACAAAGGTTGTTTCTTAAAAACCACAGATTGAACAGATTAAAAAGGATTTAAGTAGAGGATGCGCTCCGGTGCATCCTTTTTTGTGCACAAAGGGAGAAATGGATGCGGATAAGGATGTCGACCTCCGGTGAGTTTCGCCAATTTCTTCACTTTTCACTTTTCTTTTTTTCACTTTTCACTAAAATTTCCTACCTTTGCACTTTCAAATCTGCGAATTGTATGACGATGACAAGACATTCTCTCTGCGTGGGATTGGCTTTTCTGGGCGGCTTTGTGTACCGCCTCATCTTAGGTTTGCAAGGGTTCGATGCCATCGACATGGGGTTCAGCATGACCTTCTACCAGAACTTCTTTCAGCATCCCGATGCCATTCCTTTCTACTTCAATTTCTATCTGACTGGACTGCTGGGCGGCTGCTGGGAGTGGGCGTTTGGACAATGGGGATTGCTTGGTTTCAGAGTGCTGGAAACGCTCTTGGGAACACTTTCCATCGCCTGTGTGTATGGTGCCTTCCGACCCTATTTGAGGCCAACAGGTGTGGCGGTGGTGGCCATTCTGGTCAGTTTTCTGTTTCCCACCGTCTTCATCACTTTCTACTATAACACCCTCTCCCTCCTGCTGATGGCGGCATCGGTCTTCATGATGCGACGCTGGCTGCAGTCGGAGCGGCTGCTGTGGCTCATGCTGGCAGGAGTATGGGTAGGTGTCAGTTTCTTCGCAAGAACCGTGAATGGCACATGGGGAATCCTCGTGATTGTGCCTTTCTTGACAAGGAGCAAGGGGCAAGGAGCAAGGGGCAATTGGCGAGAGGGATGGAAGAATGCCCTCACTTACGTGGGTGGCATCGCCTGTGGGGCAGGCACCATCTTCCTGCTCATGGTGCTTCTGGGGCATCTGCCCTACTTTCTGGAGGGATTGGGAGAGGCTATGGGCACATTGTCGCACGACGAGGCCTCTCATTCCTCATCCAACCTGCTTGTGGTTTACTTGAAGAGTGCACTCAACGTGGGGATACTCGCCGCAGCGATGATGGCCATCAGTTGGCTGTATGCTTACGGACAGAAGTTCCCGACAATGGGCAGAAAGGCCTGGTCGCTTCTGCTGTTGGCTGGATTGGGTGCGTTGGTGTTGACAAACAGGCCATACGCTTCGGCACTGGCTGGCTGCACCATCTTGTTGGTATTGGCAGGACTTCCTTCCATCGGGCGGATGCTGTATGCCCAAAGGGCACCGAGAGAGTTTGTGGTGATGGCAGCATACGCGCTGGTTGCAGCCTACGTGCTCCCCTTGGGCAGCGACACGGGCATTGAGAGCATCTTCAACAAGAGTGGCGTGCTGCTGATTGTGCCTGCGGCGTGTTGTTGGCAGTGGCTGGGAGGCAAATGGCAACGGCAAATGACGGGGTGGCTGTGCATCTTTGTGTGCATCGGCATGCTGAAAAAGACGATGAAAAGGGCGTATGGAGAGAACTACGGCCGTCTGGACACTACCACCGTGGCACTGCCTGGCACACTGAATGTGATGGTTCATGAGGAGAAGGCGACACGGTACCAGAATGTGGTGGCTCGTGTGGCTGAATTTGGCGAACAATACCCGTGCATGTTTGTCGGCAACCAGATGGCAGAGTTATACTACGCCACAGGAAAGTGGCCTTTCACAGGCAACACCATGCTCAACTCTTTCAAGGGCGAGAAACTCATCAAACGACTGGACAAGCGGGCGGAGCACTATGGACAATTGCCGCTGGTTGTGTATGTGAGATATGGGAAGAAGACTGAAAAGCAACACATCAGCGATGCAGAGGAGGCAAGGACAGCGATTGCCCCTTGGATGGAAAGGCACCAGTATCGTTCTGTGTACAAAGATGACGATATGGAGATTTTTGTGCCTAACGGATAAAGTTGAAAGTTGAGAGTTTAGAGAGATATATGGACATTTCTGTTGTTTCTCCTATCTACAGGGGAGAAAAAATGCTGGATGAACTCGTGGAGCGCATCGAGAAGGCAGTGGAGGGGATTACCTCCGACTACGAGATTGTGCTGGTGAACGACTGTTCGCCCGACAACTCGTGGGAGTGCATCGAACGGCGGTGCAAGACTGACAGGCGTGTGAAGGGGGTGAACCTCAGCAGGAACTTCGGGCAGCATTATGCCATCACGGCAGGACTGTCGAAGGCACAAGGGGAATGGGTGGTGGTGATGGACTGCGACCTGCAAGACCGCCCTGAAGAGATTCCCAACCTGTACAGGAAGGCGCAGGAGGGATATGACAGCGTGTTTGCTCAGCGTATGGAACGTCAAGACTCGTGGGCGAAGCGGATGTCGAGCACGCTTTTCTATGGGGTCTTCTCCTTCCTGACAGACTCTCGTCAGGACAAATCCGTGGCTAATTTCGGCATCTACCACAGAAAGGTGGTGGAGGCCATTCTGTCGATGAACGACAGCATACGGTATTTCCCCATCATGGCGCAGTGGGTGGGATTCAGAAAAGGATACCTGCCTGTACAACACGCCGAGAGCGAAAGGGGAAAGTCGAGTTACAGCCTCTTCAAACTGTTCCGACTGGCCAGCGACAACATGATTGGCTTCTCGGACAAACCTCTTCGCCTGATGCTGAAGATTGGTTTCTACATCACACTCCTCTCGCTGCTTGTGGCACTCTATTACTTCGTGAAATGGGCAATGGGCTGGATTGAAGTGGACGGCTTCACCACGCTGGTCATTTCGGTATGGTTTGCCTTGGGCACCATCGCCATGATGCTGGGCGTGACGGGCATCTACATAGGAAAGATTTACGACCGAGTGAAGGGAAGACCCACCTTCATCATCAGCGAGACGCTGAACATGGACAAAGACGATGATGATACAACTGGCTAAATGGGACACTGACCACTTTGGATTCAAGGTGGGACACCTTCTCTGGCAAGGGGAGGTGGACATGACACGTATGAAAGAGATGGTGTCAGAGGCACAAAAGAAAGGCTACCAGTTACTCTATCTGAAGGGAGTGACACTGCCGAAGGAGGAACTGGACGAGCGTTTTTTTCTGGCCGACAGAAGGGCAATGTATGAGTTGAAAACGACGAGGATGAAAACTGCTCCAGATGACACCCACGTGAAGAGTATGCTGCACCACGAACTGACGAAGGAACTGCTGGAGCTGGCATGGGAAAGCGGAGTGTATTCGCGCTACAACAAGGACGAGCGGTTTCCCAAAGAGGCATTCCGCTTGTTATACCGCATCTGGATGGAGAACTCGCTGAATGGAACGATGGCAACGGACGTGCTGGCGTATGTGGAGAATGGTGTGCCTGTGGGTATCATCACATACAGGATGGACGAGGATGCCGTGGTGATTGGACTGGTGGCCGTGAACGGGAAAATGGCGAACAGAGGTATTGGCACACGGCTGATGCAGGCGTTCCTGTCGAGCTTCGACAAGGGAACGTGCGTGAGGGTGGCAACACAGATGGACAACCTTGGAGCGTGTCACTTCTATGAGAAGAATGGGTTTGTGTTGAAGGAAGAGACACCCATCTACCACATCTGGACTACCAAAGAAGCGAAATAAAGACATTTACACATAAAACGATATGACTATGGAAGTATCTAGGATTCCGTTCAACCAACCACACCTCACGGGAAAAGAGGCGCACTACATGTATCAAGCAGTGTACACAGGTAAGTTGTCGGGCAATGGGCTTTTCACCAAGAAGTGCCAGCAGTTCTTTGAACAGAAGTATGGGTTCAAAAAGACGCTGCTGACCACTTCGTGTACAGATGCGCTGGAGATGTGTGCCATCCTCTGCAACGTTGGCGAAGGTGACGAGGTGATTGTTCCTTCGTACACATTTGTGTCAACAGCATTAGCGTTTGTAAGACAGGGATGCAAGATTGTGTTTGCCGACTCGATGGAGAGCAATCCCAACATAGATGCAGAGAAACTGGAGGCGCTAATTACGCCACGCACAAAGGTGATTGTACCCGTGCACTATGCAGGAGTGGCATGCGATATGGACAGAATCATGGAGATAGCCAACCGACACGGGCTGTTGGTGGTGGAAGATGCAGCACAGGCCATAGACTCCTACTACAAAGGGCGTCCACTGGGCACCATCGGACATCTGTCGGCATTCTCGTTCCATGAGACCAAGAACATTATTGCTGGCGAAGGAGGCCTCATCGGCATCAATGACGAACGGTTTGTGCGCCGTGCGGAAATCATCTGGGAGAAAGGCACGAACAGGTCAGAGTTCTTCAGAGGAGAGGTGAACAAGTATGGATGGGTGGACACAGGCAGTTCTTTCCTTCCGTCAGAAGTGATTTCGGCATTTTTGTGGGCTCAGTTGGAGAACATGGAGGACATCCAGCAAAAGCGGAAAACACTCTGGAAGGCCTACCATCAGGGACTTGAAGGACTGGCTCAAGAGGGATTCTTCCTACTGCCAGAAGTGCCCGACTATGCAACCAACAATGCCCATATGTTCTACATCGTTTGCCGTAATTTGGAGGAACGAAGTGCACTCATCAGCACACTGAAGGCACAGGGGATTCTAGCGGTATTCCACTACCTCTCCCTTCACAAGAGCGACTACTATGTCAGCCATTACTCCGACATTCCCGACCTGCCACAATGTGACAGATATGCCGATTGTCTGGTTCGTCTGCCCCTGTTCTACGAACTGACATTGGAACAAGTGGACAAGATTGTCAACTGCATCAAGGACTTCTTCACGAAGCCAATAAAATGAAATAGGCCATTTCATTTTGTAATGTGCTCACTTAATCGTACCTTTGCACCCAAAATAAAAAAGAATAGTGCTTAACAATATGGAATTCAAGAGAAACATTGTCATCACGGGCGGTGCTGGCTTCATCGGCAGCCACGTGGTTCGTCTTTTTGTAAACAAGTATCCCGAGTACAACATCATCAACCTCGACAAGTTGACTTATGCTGGCAACCTCGCCAACCTGAAGGATGTGGAGGATAAGCCGAACTACAAGTTCGTGAAGATGGACATCTGCGACTTCGATGCCTTCTACCAACTGATGCAGGACGAGAAGATAGACGGCATCATCCACTTGGCAGCAGAAAGTCATGTGGACAGAAGCATCAAGGATCCCTTCACCTTTGCCCGCACAAACGTGATGGGTACGCTTTCGTTGTTGCAGGCAGCCAAACTCTATTGGGAGAGCCTGCCTGAGAAGTATGAAGGCAAGCGTTTCTACCACATCTCGACGGATGAGGTGTATGGTGCGCTGAAACTGACCAACCCTGAAGGTGTGGAGAGCCCGTTCACCACGACTGCATCAAGCGCTGAGCATCACGCTGCCTACGGAACTGATTTCTTCTTGGAGACCACGAAGTACAACCCCCACTCTCCTTATAGTGCCTCGAAGGCCAGCAGCGACCACTTTGTACGCGCTTATCACGACACCTACGGCATGCCGACCATCGTGACCAACTGCTCCAACAACTATGGTCCTTATCAGTTCCCTGAGAAGTTGATTCCGCTGTTCATCAACAACATCCGTCACCGCAAGCCGTTGCCTGTGTATGGCAAGGGTGAGAATGTGCGTGACTGGCTCTATGTGGTGGATCATGCCCGTGCCATCGACACCATTTTCCACAACGGTAAAGTGGCTGAGACCTACAACATCGGCGGTTTCAACGAGTGGAAGAACATCGACATCATCAAGGTGGTCATCAAGACGGTTGACCGTCTGTTGGGTCGTCCTGAAGGTGCTGACCTCGACCTCATCACGTATGTGACCGACCGCCTCGGACATGATGCCCGCTATGCCATCGACTCGCGCAAACTCCAGGCAGAATTGGGTTGGGAGCCAAGTCTCCAGTTTGAGGAGGGCATCGAAAAGACCGTGAAGTGGTATCTCGAGAACGAAGCATGGATGGACAATATCACCAGTGGCGACTACGAGAAATACTACGACGATATGTACAAAGGGAGATAAAGTTGAAAGTTGAGAGATAATGACAACGGAAGAACGAGTAGCAAAGGGTGTGGCCTTTTTCAAGCAAGGTTATAACTGTGCCCAATCCGTGGTGTTGGCGTTTGCCGACTATTACGGGTTAGACGAGGCATTTGCGGCTCACATCTCCGGCTCTTTCGGAGGCGGCATCGGCAGGATGCGTGAAACCTGCGGAACGGCATGCGGCATGTTCATGCTGGCAGGATTGGAGGTGAAGGGTGACTATCCCGACCAGGAACTGAAGAAGAAGAACTACGAGGTGGTGCAGCGGCTTGCTGCTGACTTCAAAGCAGAAACAGGTTCCATCATCTGTAAGGAACTGCTTGGACTCAACAAGCAACGGGCTGACGGCACCATTCCCGAAATCAAAATTGTGGCCACTCCCGAAGCCCGAACGGACGAGTATTACAAGAAACGTCCCTGCATCCGCATGGTGGAGACGGCTATCCGCATCTACTGCAATTATCTGAACGAAAAAGCAACGCTCTAATCTTCGTTACATCCCATCAAAAAGGCAGACCTGTATCGTTTTGAAACAGGCCTGCCTTTTTTTTATTCTCCCATGATGGTTGCCACCACTCTCCTTGCGCCGCCATAATCACGGAACTCGCAGAGGTAGATGCCTTGCCACGTGCCGAGATTGAGCCGCCCATGCGTGATGGGAATGGTCAAATCGGGGCCAATGAGGCTGCATTTGGCGTGGGCAGGCATATCGTCACTCCCTTCGAGCGTATGCTGGTAGTATGGCTCATTCTCACGCACCAGACGGTTCATGATTTGTTCCATATCGCGACGCACATCGGGGTCGGCATTCTCGTTGATGGAGAGGGCACAGGAAGTGTGCTTGATGAAGAGATGAAGCACTCCCGTGTTGGGCAAAGGCTGAGGGAGGTGACGCATCACCTCCCCCGTTATGAGATGGAAGCCGCGACTCCGTGCTTCCAACGTAAATTCTTTCTGTTGTACCATACCCTTAGGGGTTATTTCACCTCCCAAATATCGTTGGTTTCGAGCAGTTCGGCGAAGTTGTGGTACTTCTTCTGAGCCTTCACCTCTTCGATTTGAGCAGTCACACAGTCATCGTAGGTAGGAGCATCCACATCGCGAATGACACCCAGTGCCACTGGGAAGCCGTCGCCATTGCCCATGAGCGCGAGTTTCAACTGCAGGGTATTGTCCTCGCAGTGGGCATCATGCACAAGGATGTCCTTCTCTGTGATACCGTTTTCACCAATCTTCACCACCTTCAAGCCGAAGCCCTCCTGCATGAGGCCGAACTCGTTGTTCTCACCAAAGATGAGGGGTTTGCCGTGCTGCACATAGATGGCGTTCTTGGCACGTCCTTCCTTGCTGTAGACAGCGTCGTGGGTACCGTTGTTGAAGATGACGCAGTTCTGCAGAATCTCACACACGGCTGCACCCTTGTGGTTGTAGGCCGCCTTGAGGATTTCCACCGTACCGGGAGCATCTGTCGCAACGGCGCGGGCAAAGAAGTGGCCACGTGCGCCGAAGCAGAGTTCTGCCGGACGGAAGGGGTCTTCCACCGTTCCATAAGGACTGGACTTCGACACGAATCCGCGTGGAGAGGTGGGTGAATACTGACCCTTCGTCAAACCGTAGATGCGGTTGTTGAGCAGAATCATGTTGAGGTTGATGTTACGGCGGTTCGCATGGATGAAGTGGTTACCACCGATAGCGAGACCGTCGCCATCACCACTGACCTGCCATACGGTCAAATCAGGGTTTGCCACCTTGCAACCTGTTGCGATGGCTGCTGCACGTCCGTGGATGGTGTTCATGCCGTAGGTTGCCATGTAGTGAGGCAGACGAGACGAACAACCGATACCTGAAATCACGGCTGTGTTCCAAGGCTCCACACCAATCTCTGCCATCGCCTTGTGGAGCGAAGCAAGGAAGAAGTGGTCGCCACATCCAGGACACCATCTTGGCTGTCCCTTCTTATAATCATTTGCAGTGTAATTACTCATAACTCTTATCTTTTTAAACAACGAATATGTCTAATTTTGCGAATAGTTCTTCTAAATGTCGTGAACGACAACTAATAAAAACGAATGTTGATGTTACATCAGAACCGGAAGCCTCTCAGCAACCAGACGAGTTTCGCCAAAGTTGATGAGAAGAGCCAAATTAGAGCCTGCAACTTTAGCATAGTTCAAAGCTTGGGCACGATGCATATCATCAAGTTCTGTAACAGCTTTTAGTTCAACTATTATCTTGTCGTAACAGATAAAGTCTGGGATGAACGTTGCTGAAAGGGTATTTCCTTTATAAACAGCATGGATTTCTACTTCACGCTGAAAGGGTATCCCCTTTTCTTGAAACTCAATTGCCAGAGCCTCTTGATACACCTTCTCCGTGAATCCACGACCAAGGGCATTATGCACATTCATTGCTGCTCCGATAATCTCGTAAGATTCCTGGGGACATATCAAATCTTTCCGTTGAGTTTCCATTGCCATTCGATTCTATTCGTCGCCGCATGCGGCATTACACCAACTATTCGACTGATTCGAGAAATTCGTTGTTGTTAAAACTCCTTGTTGATTATCTCTGTAAATGCCTCCACGAGTTCGCTGACCACGAAGGGCTGACCCTTCACTTGGTTGAACTGCTCGGGTACGAAGTTGTCGACTTTCATGCGGAGCCAGCCAGCGAGTTGACCCATGTTCTGTTCGGCGACAACCACCTTCTTGTACTTCTTGAGCACCTCAGCTGTGTTGGCAGGCAGTGGGTTGATGTATTTGAAGTGGGCGAGTGCCACCTTCTTGCCAGCAGCACGGAGTTCGTCCATCGCTGCATGGAGGTGTCCGTAGGTGCCGCCAAAGCCTACGATGAGGAGGTCGGCATCGTCCTTGTCGCCCAGCACCTCAAGGTCTGGCACTTGGATTTTGTTGATTTTCTCCTGACGCAGACGAGTCATCAAGTCGTGGTTCTCTGGGTCGGTGGAGATGGCGCCAGTCTTGTTGTCCTTCTCCAATCCGCCAAGGATGTGCTGGAAGCCCTCGCGACCAGGCACTGCCCAGTAACGCACACCTGTCTCAGGATTGCGGAGATAAGGTGCCCAAGAGCCCTTCAGTTCTTCAGGAACGTAAGGTGGATTGATGGCTGGATAGTCGGCCAGGTTTGGCAATTTGAAGGCTGCAGAACCGTTAGCCACGTATGCATCGGTCATGAGGATGACAGGCGTCATGTGCTCCAAAGCCATCTTGGCTGCGGCGTATGCAGCATCGAAGCAGTCGGTAGGCGAAGTGGCCGCAATGACTGGCATCGGGCTTTCACCGTTACGGCCGAAGAGTGCCTGCAAGAGGTCTGTCTGCTCCGACTTCGTGGGAAGACCCGTAGCAGGGCCACCACGCTGTACGTCGAGTACCACGAGGGGCAACTCCATGATGACCGCAAGGTTCATTGCCTCACTCTTCAGGCAGATGCCAGGACCAGAAGTGGAAGTGACGCCCAGCGCACCAGCAAACGATGCACCTACTGCCGAAGCACATCCGGCAATCTCGTCCTCACACTGAACGGTGGTGACACCCAGCGACTTATGCTTAGAGAGTTCGTGCAGCACGTCGGTGGCAGGAGTGATGGGATAAGAACCCAGATAGAGCTTCAAGCCTGCCTTCTCAGCAGCGGCGATGAAGCCGTATGCGGTGGCCTTGTTGCCCGTGATGTCCATATAGCGTCCAGGCACCTTGTTCTTCGTCTCGATGCGATAGACGTTTGCCACGCTGCTGTGCGTGTTGTGTCCGTAGTCGTAACCTGCCTGAATCACCTTGATGTTGGCCTCAGCCACACCTGCCTTCTTGGCAAACTTCTCCTTGAGGAAGTTGAACGCGATGTTCAGGTCACGGTCGAAGAGCCAGCACACGAGGCCAAGGGCGAACATGTTGCGGCACTTCAGCATCGCTTTCACGTCCATACCCGAATCGGCCAGACAATCCTTCACCATCTGCGTGATAGGACAGGCAATCACACGGTCGGGGTCAATGCCCATCTCGCCAAGATAGTCCTCGGTGGCGAAGGCAGCCTTCTTCAGGTCGGCAGGGCCAAACGAGTCGGTGTCGATGATGATGGCAGCGCCTGGTTTGGCATACTTGTACTGTGTCTTCAGCGCGGCTGCATTCATGGCCACGAGCACATCGCACTTGTCGCCCGGTGTGTACACCATGTCGGCACCGATGTGCACCTGAAAACCGCTCACGCCCGTCAGCGAGCCTTGGGGGGCGCGGATGTCGGCTGGATAATCTGGAAAAGTACTGATACTGTTGCCCACGGTGGCTGACACCGTGGAGAAGATGTTTCCGGCCAACTGCATGCCGTCGCCAGAATCACCTGAGAATCGAACCGCCACTTCGGCCAGTTCCTTCACTTCCAATTTTTCTGCCATAAGCTTGATATTTTAATGATAACTTTATCTATTTTTGCTCCTGCGACACATTCTGTGTCTTGGAAAAACGATAATTGCCGATAATTAACGATAATTTGTTCCGATAATTTTTTAGTTTTGTACATATTGGTGGAGATTCTCTTTGGAGAGTAGGACATAGCGATTCCCCTCTTCATCATACACGTAACGCTCCGCATGAAAATGGTCTTCTCCATAATTGACCAATATCCCATATTTCAATTTCGTGATGCGCAAGTAGTTAAAGAGTTGAGCACGATGTTCTGATGTCAGTTGACTAACAGATTTGAACTCCACAATCATCTCCTGGCTATAGAAATCTGCCACGTATGTCTTTTGCATCTTTTTACCTTTGTAATAAGTGTGAAGCACCTTTTCTCGGTAATAGGGAATGCCGCGTTCCTCCAATTCCATTGCCATCGCCTCCTGGTAGAGCGGTTCTTCCATCCCAAACCCCAACTCATTGTACACCTCCATCGCGGCACCAACAAGTTCGTACATCCGCATATACTCTTCTTTGGTCATCTCTACTATCAAAATTATCGGAACAAATTATCGTTAATTATCGGCAATTATCGTTTTTCCGAGCCACCAAAGGTGGCAAAGGAGTCACTTTTTATTAGTGAAAACTGCAATTTGCTGACACTTTGCGACTGCAAAGTTACGTTTTCTTTTCATTTTGACCAAATTAGAAGGGGGGTTTTTGCCTTTCACGCACAGAATTGACACGAAACAGCACGGGAAGCCTACAGCCAAAGGGCAGAGAGGGTCTTCCACTGCCTCGAAACAGCTTCTTCCACTACCACCCTTTCGCTGCTTCCACAACCTCTTTTTCGACACTTCCACAGCCTCGAAAACGGTCTGAGTCACACCGATAGGGTCGGTCTGACTCAGACCGAGGGGGTCGGTGTGAGTCACACCGTTTTTGAGGTAGTGGAAGGGGCGTATGAGAGGTGGTGGAAGAGGGGAAATAGCGGCAGTGGAAGAAGGGGGGGGGAGTTTGTTGAAATAAGGTTTTGGAGTCTGTTGAAGAAGAGAGCAAGAGGCACCTTCATTGGCTGCTGAAGGGAAAACTAACACAAAAGTCCATAAACGTGACTTTTTTGTCCAATTGCTTTTGCCTTTCATTTTATTTTCATACCTTTGCAAGGACATTCTTTGCAAACGATACCAACTAACTAAAAACTTATATATTAATGAGAAGACTTATTCTGTTGTCGATGGCCGCCATGATGGCTGTCGGAGCGGTAGCACAAGACAAGAACGGTGGCTACCCCATCACGCAAGTGCCTTTCACCAAGGTTAAAGTAGCTCAGAACACCTTCTGGGGCCAGCGTCTGCAAGCCAGTCAGGACGTGACCATTCCGCTCGCTTTCTCGAAGAGCGAGGAGACGGGACGTTACACCAACTTCAGCAATGCCGCTGAACACCTGAAGGATCCCAGCAAGGTGTTTGATATCAAGAAGGGCACCTACTCCTTCGACGACACCGACCCTTACAAGACCATCGAGGGTGCCAGCTATCTGCTGCAGACCTATCCAAACGCCAAGTTCAAGGGCGGTCGTCTGGACAAGTATGTGGACAGCGTGATTGCGGTGATTGCCTCTGGTCAAGAGCCTGACGGTTATCTCTACACCTCACGCACACAGAACCCCCAGCATCCGCACGAATGGGCTGGTGACAAACGTTGGGAGCGTGTGGAAGACCTCAGTCATGAGTTCTACAACCTCGGCCACCTCTGCGAGGCCGCTGTGGCTCACTATTACGCTACAGGCAAGAAGAATTTCCTCAACGTCGCCATCAAGTATGCCGACTGCGTGTGCCGCGAGGTAGGCGACAAGCCTGGTCAAGCCAGCGTGGTGCCCGGTCACCAGATTGCCGAGATGGGTTTGGCTAAACTCTACATCGCAACGGGCGACAAGAAATATCTGGAACAGGCCAAGTTCTTCCTCGACAAGCGTGGCAAGCGCGATGCCTCTTGGAAACAGACACCCCGCGGACTCTACGACAAGGACGGTTATTTCCACTCTCTGAGCGACTACAGCCAGAGCCACAAGCCTGTGGTGGAGCAGGATGAAGCCGTTGGTCATGCTGTTCGTGCCGGTTACATGTATGCAGGTATGGCCGATATAGCAGCCCTCACAGGCGACAAGAGTTACATCGATGCCATCGACCGCATCTGGGAGAACATCGTGGAGAAGAAGTTCTACATCACAGGTGGTGTCGGTGCGACTGCCTCTGGCGAAGCATTCGGAAAGAACTACGAACTGCCCAACATGAGCGCCTACTGCGAAACTTGTGCTGCCATCGCTCAGGTGTATCTCAACTACCGCCTCTTCTTGCTGCACGGCGACTCGAAATACTATGACGCTTTGGAGCGTTCGCTCTACAACGGTGTCATCTCGGGCATCAGCATCGACGGCGGCAATTTCTTCTATCCTAACCCGCTGCAGAGCATGGGTCAGCACCAGCGTCAGGCTTGGTTCGGCTGTGCCTGCTGCCCATCCAACGCTGCCCGTTTCATTCCTTCGCTGCCACAGTACATCTATGCCGTCAAGGACAACAGCCTCTACATCAACCTCTTCAATTCCAATACGGTGAACGTGAAGGTGGGCAAGACGCCTGTGACCCTCTCACAGCAGACAAACTACCCCTGGAACGGCGATGTGACCCTGAAAATTGACAACGGTGCTGGCAAGTATGCGCTCAACATCCGCATCCCAGGATGGGTGAAGGGTGAGGTGGTGCCCAGCAACCTCTACACCTACGCTGACGGCAAGCGCCTCGGCTACACCGTTAAGGTGAACGGTCAGGAGGTGAAGAGCGACCTGCAACAGGGCTACTTCGTCATCGACCGTGCCTGGAAGAAGGGCGACAAAGTGGAGATTCACTTCGACATGGAACCCCGCGTTGTACGTGCCAACGGACAGGTGGCAGCCGATAAGGGACGAGTGGCCATCGAGCGCGGTCCTATCGTCTATTGTGCTGAGCATCCCGACAACCAATGCGATGTGCTCTCTGTGCTCATCAATCAGGAACCGACCTTCCAGATGGGCACGAAGGACATCATGAACACAACCGTGCAAACCCTCACCACCGATGCCCAAACCCTCAACTTCGACCAACAGGGCAAACTGCAGACGAAGGACGAACGCCTCGTGCTCATTCCTTACTATGCATGGGCACATCGCGGTCCTGGCAAGATGACCGTGTGGATTCCACAGGATCTCAACGCCACCACGCCTGCCCTTCCTGCCTCTATCGCTTCTGAGAGCAAGGTGACAGGCAGCAAACGCAACCTCCCTGCCCTCTCAGCCATCAACGACCGTCTGGTGCCTGCCGACGGAAACGACCGTTCGGTGCCCTACACCCACTGGTGGCCAGCCAAGAACTCAACCGAATGGCTGCAATATGACTTCAAGCAGGAGGAGACCGTCAGCACCTCCACCGTCTATTGGTTCGACGATGGTCCTTGGGGCGGTTGCCGTGTGCCTGATAGCTGGAAACTCTACTACAAGACCGCATCGGGCGACTGGGCAGAAGTGAAGAACCCCACCCAATACGGAACCGTGAAGGGTGCCGCCAACATCGTCAACTTCGACCCCGTGAAGACCTCCGCCATGAAACTCGAAATCGTCCAGGGCGACTACAGCACCGGAGTCTTCGAGTGGAGCCTGAAGTGAAAAAGATTGAGTATCATTTTCGCTTCAAGCTGGGATGGAAGTAGCTTTCTGGGAGGCAAGGAACGAAGCCGAAGCCGAAGCGGAAAGCGAACGGATATCGGGGAAAAGTGAAGTACACCATAAGAATCATAAAGGGGGAGCCTCATCCGACATATTGGATGAGGCTCCCCCTTTTGTTTTTTCTTTGTTCTTACATCTTTACACTTACACGTTTGCCTTTGTAAGTCACCTCCTGCTTCTTTTCATCCTTCACAACCACAAACACTCGCGTTGCAGGCATACCGTCAAATGCGCCTTTCCGCTTCTCGATGGTCAGCGTCTGTGCGGCATCGTTCCAATTCATCACGATACGGCTGCACTTGCCCTGCTCGTAGGCATGAGTGACTCCATCGTCCTCGTAGAGTGTGAACGTGGCATCAGCACCTGGGTAGATACGCAGTTCCATCGCGGCATCAGCCTTGTCAGCAGCATACTGCTTGTCGGCTCCTACTGGCATCACGCTTCCACCTTTCACAAACACAGGAATATTGGTACGATTGACTGCTGTCTCCACGCTCTGTCCCCCATCATAATGCTGACCTGTACGGAAATCGTACCAGCCACCCTTGTTGACAGGCAGATAGGTGCGCCAAGAGGTCACACCTGCTTCTGTGACAGGATTCACCAAGAGCGACTTGCCAAACATATATTCATGCTTCTGTGCTAAAGCCTCTGGATCGTCTGCAAAGTCGAAGACAAGCGGACGCATGAGGGTCGAACCATCAAAGGCAACACCTGCTGCATGACTATATATATAAGGTAAGAGACGATAACGCTCCTTCAGACAACCTGCGATGATGTCCTGCGCCTCTTTTCCATAGTTCCAAGGCTCAGTGTTGCTGATGTAGCCATGCACACGCATCAAAGGCAGATACACCGATGTCTCTATCCAGCGTAGCATACGCTCAATGTAAGCCGCATCCTGATATTGATTGCCCGGACGGAAGAAGCCGCCTGCATCGTAAGTCCACCAAGGAATGCCTGCCGCCTGCATGCCCAAGCCTGCCGTGATTTGACGACGGAAAGTCTCCCAGTCATTGCCCACATCGCCCGACCATAGGGCCGAGCCGTAACGCTGAATACCCGGGAATCCACAACGGGTGAGAATCATCGGTCGCTTCTCGGGTGCATCCTGACGAAGACCCTCATACACCGTCTTATTCACCATCAGCGGATAGACATTGCGGAACAACTCGCCCGGGTATTTTCCATCCACCAAACGGCGACCCACCAAGTCGTCATTCTCCGGCTCAGTAGCATCTTGCCACCACGCATCGATGCCCAAAGGCAACAGACGGCTGCTGAAGTTCTTCCAATAGGCTTTAGCGGCTGCAGGATTGAAGAAGTCTATCCAATCCGTGCCAGGAATATAGTAGCCCTCGCGCAACATCTGCTTGCCCACCTCTGAACTCTTGTCAATCTTTGACCACACAGACACCATTAGCCGCATGTTCATCGCATGGAGGCTATCAGTCATCTGCTTCGGATCAGGATAGTTGGCCTCGTCAAAGCGCATGGCATTCCAACCATACTTGCCCCAATACTGCCAATCCTGCACCATCACGTCAGCAGGCAAACCTTCGCTGCGGAAACGGTTGGCAACACCCAACAACTCGGCTTGTGAATGGAAACGCTCGCGACAATGGATATAACCCAATGCCCACTGAGGCATCAGCGGTGCCTTGCCTGTCAGTTCCCGATAGGTGGCGATGACCTCGTCGGCACTACCCACAAACACGGTGTAATCGACTGCCTGAGCCACAGGCGAACGGAACACCGTCTCGTTCTTCACCTTACCATAGAACACTACGGGCTTGTCGCCATTGGAGAGTTCTGCCGTCAGCGTGTGTGTGCCTTTGCTCAGATGCACAATAGTGGAAGCCGTTGGAGGAAGCCAAAGGTTTTGCATCTCAATGACGGGCTTGCCATCGATGACCAGGTTATGCCGACGTGCCATCTGCTGACCCACATCGAGCAACAGCGAATAGTCGCCCTCTTCGGTCACATCAATCGTTGCTTCATACAGATTGCGTTCTCTCACCTCCTGTTTGCCGCCTTCGGTTGAAGTGACATTCACCACCTCTTTGCTCCCAACTCCCGCACGCTTGGTCAGAGCCACTTGACTATCCATCGGATTAAAGTCCGTCAGACCATAGTTGTTCCAAAGGAGACCATAACCTCGGCTTGACAGCATCATGGGAATGGATATCTGGGTGTTCACCTGTGTGAGTCGGCGTGAAAGGCCACGAATGTTGGTGTAGCCATCCTGAAACTGCCCCAAACCATAGAGGAACTCCCCTTCGGGCGAAGCGAACGCCAGACGAGCCTCATAAGTGGACAAACCTGCCACGGTGGCGGCCTTCAGTTCGTGTTCAGTAGCAGAAAAGACTACTTTCCCAGTCTTGTCCAACACCTCCACACGTTTGCTGTCAGCATCCACCCTCACGGAGATGTCACTGCCCTTCACCTCACTATCCTTCACATAAATCCATTCGGGCAATGGCTCGTCAGCCTTTTGTTCCACATATTGGATGCGCACGGCATTCGGAGCCAGCATCTTCACGATTAAAGTACCTTTACCATAGGGAAACTCTTCCGCAAAGATCCATTGACAGCACACCAGCGCGCACAGCACGAATAAAATCTTTCTCATATCAATTCCTTTTGTCAATGACTTTTTCTCAGTTCACCTTCCAAGACAACTTCTTCAAGTCCTTGTCTTGTGAACTTGTACCATACAATATCTCAAAATCGCCTTGTTTCTCATGCACCGTGTTGGTTTCAGGGTCGAAGAACTCAAACGACTTCGATGTCAGTTCCAACACAGCCTCAACCGTCTGACCTGCCTTCACGTCCACACGCTGGAAAGCACGGAGCGACTTCAGTGGTCCATCTGGGTCGGAAAGGTCACGAATGTACACCTGAACCACCTCGGTACCATCCATCTTGCCCGTATTGGTGACAGGCACCGTCAGTTGGTAACCCTTACCCTGCTTACTCATCTTCCCTTCGCCAAGTGCGAACTGCGTGTAACTCTGTCCATAGCCAAAAGCAAAGAGTGGGTCGTTGAAGTAGCGGTAAGTACGTCCCTTCATGGAATAATCTTCATAGTCGGGCAGTTGAGCAGAAGTCTTGTAGAAGGTGATAGGCAGTTTGCCACATGGATTGTAGTCGCCAAAGAGCACATCAGCCACAGCTTGTCCACCTTCCTGACCAGGATACCATGCCTGCAGAATGGCATCGCAAGTTTCTGTTTCTGGCAACAAGGCAATGGCAGAACCAGAGCAGTTGACGAAGATGACGGTCTTGCCTGCCTCTTTCAATGCCTTCAAGAAATCGCGCTGCACCTTCGGCAGTTCGATGTGCGTGCGGTCGCCACCCTTGAAACCATCGATGTTCACGGGCATCTCCTCACCTTCAAGAGCGGCTGCAATACCACCTACGAAGATTACCTTGTCAATACCCTTCAACTGGGCAATCGCTGCCGAATAGTCGATAGGCAATTCCTTGTCCACACTCAGTTTCATGTTGGCATCCCAAGTCTTCACATGCTTGAAACGCACCTCAATCTTATACGATTTGCCAGCCTCGGCATTGATGGCAGTACGAGTAGGTGTGGTACGCCAAGTGTGATGACGAACCTTGCGTTCTCCGTCGATGTAAAGCTCGAAGTCGCCACAACTCTCCATATTCACCACATACTCACCTGCTTCCTTAGGAGTGAAGACCGTTTCATACTTGGCTGAGAAATCTTCAATGTTTACGTTAGGGGCAAAGTTGTGCATTCCTGCCGTAGTGACTGCTACTGGAGTGGTGTAGAACTGCGTGGTGACTGGCTTTCCTTCCATTGCCGTATTGTTCCAGAAAGTGCCTTTCCAACCCTTTTTGCCATCTATCTGGCAGTTGGTAGCCAAGAGACAATCCATCACCTTGTCGTAAGTTCGGTCGCAACCAGCCATATAGACCAAGTTCTTTTGCTTGGTCTTGATGCCATTGAGGATGGAGATGGTGCGGTTTGGAGTACCATTGTAGTTACCCCACATCAATCGCTCGTCATCAGCATTCGGACCAATCACGGCTATCTTCTCCTTATTCTTCTGAAGGGGCAGCACTGCACCTTTGTTCTGCAAAAGCACCAATGACTGGCGTGCCATATCGAGTGAAAGTTGACGATGCTCCTTCGAATCCATCTTCGAATAAGGAATCTTCGACCACTCCACCAAAGAAGGATCATCCATCTCGCCCAAGTCGAAACGGCCTTCCAACAGACGTATCACATGCTTATCCACCTCTGCCTCCGTGATGAAACCGCGTTTCACTGCATCGGGGATGCTCTTGTAAGCATAACCATACCCGCATTCCACATCAGTGCCTGCCAATGTTGCCTTTGCGGAGGCATGAGTGGCATCTGAAGAGGACTTGTGTGAGGTGTAGAAGTCGCTGATGGCACCACAGTCGCTCACCACAAGATACTCAAAACCCCATTCGTCTCTCAGAATCTGCTGCAACAGACGGGTACTTCCGCAGCAAGGGTCGTCATCCAAACGCTGATAGGCACACATCACCTCTCTCACCTTTGCATCCTGCACCAATGTCTTGAAGGCAGGCATGTAGGTTTCCCACATATCTCGTGGCGTTACGTCCACCAGATTCGCTGAGTGGCGCGTGTATTCAGGGCCACTGTGCACGGCATAATGCTTGGCACAAGCCCACAATTTCCTGTACTTCGCTGTCTCAGGTCCCTGCAAACCCTTCACCACCTGTACACCCATCACACTGGTCAGATAGGGGTCTTCTCCGTAGGTTTCCTGTCCACGTCCCCAACGAGGGTCACGGAAGATGTTCACGTTAGGAGTCCAAACCGAGAGACTGTGGAACTTCTCGTCTTCACCGCCATTCAACATACGGTGGTTATACTGTGCACGGAACTCCGTGCTCGTAGCATCAAACACCTTGAACAGCAAAGCAGGATTCCATGATGAAGCCATCGCAATTGGCTCTGGAAACACGGTCACATTGCCCATGTTGGCAGCACCATGCAGTGCCTCGCTCCACCAGAAGAACTTCTTGATGCCCAGTCTTGGGATGGCAGGACTCTCGTCCAACATCAGCATCGCTTTCTCTTCCAGCGTCAAACGTCCACAAAGGTCAGTGGCGCGTTCTTTAGGACTCAATTTCGGATTTTGATACGGTAGTGTCTGTGCACTTGCTCCCAGTGCCATCATGCAGCACAGGATAAGCATTGATAAAGGTTTTCTCATATTGCAAAAGGATTTTTGATTTTATCTGGTTAATAGAAATAGGTGATTTTTCTTGAGTGTCTTTGAAAGCAGAAAAACCCATGCTCGTACAGATTCCCATGAATCCGCGCGGGCATGAGTTTTATCCAATTACTTTAGCACATCATTGCACTAAGATCTTCTTCGTCTCCACGGTTCCGTCGCTGTAGGTCTTTTTGATGATGTTAATTCCCTTCTCAGGACGAGCGAGGCGACGTCCATCCAGCGTGGAAATCTCTGTAGAAACACCCATCACCTCCTCGGGCAACTCAATTCCCTCAATGTCCGTTGCGATGGGGTTCGTACCATCCATAGAGAGGAACACATCATCGATATAGATGGAAGAACTACCATTCGTCCAGAAACCAGCGATGTAGATGTGTGATGGGTCAATCACCTTACCGTTGGATGCCTTCATATCATGCAGGTCAATCTTGATTTTCTTCGATGAACCAAAGTCCTTGATATAGGCATCACCCCAGTAGTTGTTAGCATCGAAGAGACGGAACGACGGAGCACAAGAAGTTGCCGTATACTTGAGTTTCACCACCAAGTAGTTGTAGGCCGAGAGGTCGAGACCAGCCGAATAAGTCCATCCTCCAAATCCGTTCTGTCCAGCCCTGAACGTCTTCTTATTCTCATCGAAGGTTCCCGACGCAAAGATGGAAGGATTGAAGTTCTCCTTAGTGAGAGGGAATGGAGATACAGACACATTGATGGTCACTGACTGAGAGTTTTGCATGATATCGTAGTAAGTGGCGGTGATGGTAGCCTCACCGTCTTGCAGACCCACGATACGTCCACCCTTCACTGTTGCAACCTCTGGATTGCTGCTCACATAAGAGCATGAAGATGTCACATCGTTCTGCATACCCGATTTCGCCGTGCTGACGATGTGGAATGTCTTGGAAGAGCCAGGCATGAGACTCACCTTCGTCACATCGGCTTTCAGCGACTCCATGATGAGGTCATCCTCTGTGAAGGTCTGCAATGTGCCAGGAGCATAGTACATCTCCTCTGTGTATTCAGGTTCGGTGGAGAACCAGTCGATATCCACATATCCACCCAATTCCTGCGTAGCAAAGTTGAAGAGGTAGAAACGCTGACCCACAAAGAAGTCGAGCGTATAGTTCATGGTCATCGTCACACCCCATTGTATCCACTGGGCGTTATCAATGCTATAGTAGTATTTGCACGACTTGGTTGCAAAATTGACAATTGCACGCAGGTAGATGACATCGGCATTCACCTCATCACCATTCAGTGTTTCAGCCACTGCATGATTCTGTCCGTCGAAGGTACAACGCTGGCTGTAGAGATGCTTCTTACCGTTCTCCATCTTCACAGCAATGAAGGAATAGGGATTCTGGAACACGGACAGACCAGCCACGTCGCCCTCCTCCATGTGGGAAATGTCCATCTTGATGGTGCCGTAAGAGTTCATGTACTTAATCTGCGAAGTACCTTCAGGCGAGGTGCCGAAGATGCGCTGTGAGAGCGAGTTGCGAGCCGACACAAGGTAGTCGGTCACATTGGCTGTGTACAGACGCATATTGCCTGGGTTGGCCATCAACGACCACGCTCCATTGTCTGGGTTGTGGTTCCATTGCCATTGCATGCCCAGCCGTGGGCTGGTGAAGGTTTCGTTGGTGGGCAGATAGGTACGCTCATAGAAAGCACCCACATCAGGCTTCTTGTAATAGGACAGTTTGGAGCTGCTTTTCGCCTTCGAGACATCCACACCATTATTGCCGATGACAGGCCAACCGTTTTCCCATACGACAGGCTCCAGATACGGGATGCGACCAACGGCACCAGCATCCTTAAAAAGCATCGTCCACCATTCGCCCGTCTGTGTCTGTACCAAGGCACCCTGATGAATGGCACTGTCGTAGAACACACGGTAAGGGCACTCCTCATAAGGTCCCATCGGGTTCGTCGAGCGGAAGATGGTTTGCGAACTGGTGAAATAATCCACATAATCCCCATGATTGTAAGTGCAATAGAGGTAGTAATAATCCCCTATGTGATACATGTGAGTGCCCTCAAGACCTGCATCGTTCTTAGAAATGACCGTTTTCTTCTCAATCTCCTTGAAGGTCTTTGGATTCATCTTGATGACATCAATGTTGTTGATGCCACAAGCCACGTAGAGGTTTCCATCACCATTCTCGCCGTCGTCGAAGAGCCACCCTGGGTCGTGATAGATGCCCGACAAACGCGTATCCTCCCACTGTCCCTCAGGATTGGTGGCCGTCAGCAGAATGCTTTGACGGTCAGGAGCCCACGTTGAGCATGGGAAGTAGAGATAGAACTTGCCGTCATGATAACTGAGCGACGAAGCCCACATGCCCTGTGCATAGTGATGCTTACCATTCAGCAGGCTATAGTCATCATTGTCAAGAATCTTCTCCAGTGGATTGGCACAATACTCCCAGTTCACCAAGTCCTTCGACTTCAAGATAGTGGCACCAGGGAAGTGATACATCGTGGTGCTGACCATGTAGTAAGTGTCATCCACACGAATCACATCCACATCGGGGAAGTCCGCATTGATGATAGGGTTGATGTATGTGCCATTTCCTTGGTCGGCAGTCCAAGCACGAGTGTAGGACTTGCCAGGATAGTCCTGATGATAATACTCTTTGTACCACTCGAAGCAAGCCACACCGCAAGCCTCGTAGGGGTCAACACCATTTGCCTCCATGGCTGTCTTGAAAGCAGGCACGACTTTCCTGTTGTTAATATAGGCATCAATATCAATGAAGTCGCCAGTACCTGTGAGCGTCATGGAGATGTTGCCATAGTAGTCAAGGATGGCCTTGTATGCCTTACCCCACTTGCTGGTGGAAGCCGTTGCCCATGTACCGTAGTTAGGAACCACCCAATTGCCATGTTCGTCGTAGTGTCCCTGTGCCTCTGGCTTGTGGGGGCTCCAGTCTACCTCAGTGATCACGATAGGATTCGTGCTCAACACTGGCACAGACTCACCAAATTTTTTGATAGCATTATTCACATCGCAATGGTCATCACTATTGTCGTACCAACCAGCGTAGTTGTGCACCGCATAGCCGATGTTATAACCCTCGATAGGATAGGTGGCGTAGTCGCGATAGTTGCTCTGCCAACCCGTGCCAGGCACCAAAATAATGCCCGTGAATCCGTTGGCTCGAATCTTGTCCACGATGGGCTGGAAGAAATCGTGCATCGCCCTTGACGACGACGAGCCATCATTCATGTACAGGTTCACAGGCTCATTGGCCAGCTCAATGCTGATTTGACCGCTATACTTCAAAATGGAGTCATTCTGCGTCACACGATCCCACACATCAAGCAAATATTTCTGGTAACTGCCACCCACATAAATGTTGTGAGGACAAACGCCAGGTGGCCGCATGATGACATAAAGTCCATGCTTCATAGCACTCTGAGCTATCGGGAAAAAGAGGCTCTTCAAGTAGGAAGTCAGTTTTGATCCCGTATAATGGCTGATGTCAGCCTCTCCTGTGCCAGATTCCCGACTATCCTGCGTCCATGCACCCGCATTTCCGTTTGTCCAACAGGGGTCAAGGTGCAGACGGAACAAGTTGCAATATGCTCCCTGCGTCGTGTCGGTGATGGCGGTAAAGAGTTTGTTGAAATACGTCTTACAGTTGGTGGCACCTGTAGATGAAATCCCACCATCCCATCTGTAATTGTTGAAATAGGGATTCGGCGTGTCCATCACACCATGCAGCACAACCTTGTTGCCATGCTGGTCTTTGAAATAGTTTCCCTCCACATGCAGTGGCGACAAACGTCCGTAGGAAACCTGAGCCATCGCTCCCAGCGACAGGCTCAAAGTCATTAAGACAAATAGTAATTTCTTCATTTTTCTATCGATTGTTTTGTACATTATTTATTTTGGCGGCAAAATTACTGATGATTCTCCAACACCACTTTTCTTTAGAGTACATTTATTTGCGGATAGGTTACACCGCCTCCGAAAAAAGCCGCTCAGAAAGGGCATTTGGGCTGTCAGCGATGACTTGAGCACCACACTGCTCAAGCCAGCCCTTGTCGCGAAATCCCCAACTGACAGCAATGCATGCCAGCCCCGCATTTTGAGCCGTCAGCAAGTCCACCTCGCTGTCTCCCACATAGACACACTCCGACTTCCGTATCTCCCGTCCATGCAGCAGGGAGAGTTGTCGGATGGCCTCATTCACCATGTCGGGAGCAGGTTTCCGCTTCACAGTCGGAGTCTCTCCGATGGCGACATCGATGCAGTCGGCAAAGAAAGCCTTGTGGAGGTCTTTCACCGCTGGAGCCAGTTTATTGCTCACGATGGCGGTGAAGAGGCCCCTCCGCTTGCATTCCCTGAGCAAGGCAGGAATGCCCTCGTAGGGAGCAGTCCTGTCCATCGAGTGCACCACATAGTGGGCACGGAACGCATCCAGCACACGCTCCTTCAGCGCCTCGTCGGCATCGGGACAAGCCCGTTCCACACTCTGCCACACCAGACGCCTCACGCCATTGCCCAGAAAGCGGCGCGTGTCCTCCTTCGTGTTAGGCGGCAGCCCACCCGCCTCGCGCAAAGCATAAGACACACTCTCGTGCAAATCGTCGAGCGTGTTCATCAAGGTGCCGTCCAAATCAAACAGAATGGTTGTCAGCATACACGTGTTTCTTCCAAGAATCTCAACTCCGCTTCCAGCATCTCCAGTTTCTCCATGCGATAACCTGCCTTACGTGCCTCTTCGATGGGACGGGTGTAGAGATACTCTATCTCCATCGGACGCTTGAACTCAAAGTCGAGTTTCATGCTAGGCGAATAAGGAGTCATGTGCACCGTGTTGTATATCATCTTGTCGGCAAACGTCTCGTCGATGTTCTTCACCCCACATGCCTGTGCCGCCTCAATCACCTCCATCATCTGGTCTTTGATGAGCTGCAAGGTGCTGGGATGCTGCAGCAGGATATCTGTCTGCGTGTTCAGCGCCACCGTCATGCCATTGAAGGGCATGTTCCACACAGCCTTCTTCCATCGTGCCTCCAGATACTCCACCTCATTGGCATCGATACCGGCGGCACGGAAGTCGTTCACCACCTCATCAATCCGTGCCTGATTCTTGCACGAAAAGTTGCCGATGTTGATGTAACCATAACACTGATGGTTCACCCTTCCGGGCTCTGTCTTCGCACTACAAATGAATGCCAAACCAGCCGCCAACTGCACTTCTGGGAACATCTTCTGCACATCCTCCTCCACACCGATGCCATTCTGAATCAACACCACCAGCGTGTCTTCCTTCAGCAATGGAGGCAGCAAGTTAGGCAGCAAATGGTTGTTCACCGTCTTCAAGCCAATCAGCACGACGTCACACTTCGGCATGTCTGCAGCATCACCATAAGCATTCACATGTGCAAGGTGGAAACTGCCATCGCAGGAGTCCACCTGAAAGCCACGCTCCTTCACATATTGATAATCACTATGGGAAAGGAAATGCACCTCCTTACCCGAATGTGCCAACTTGGCTCCATAATAGCCGCCAATGGCACCTGCTCCAATCACTCCGTATCTCATGTCGTCAATCAATTTATGCGTGCAAAGGTAGTGAAAAAAAAGAATTCAGCCATCCCTTTCGGAGTAAAATTCGAAATGGAGAAAGGGAGAGAGGTGGTAACTCAACAAACGGAAAGGAAGAATTGCCACAACCTCTTTAACGGTTCTTACAGTGCCTCTAAACCGACGTCGTCGATGTCGACCAACCGATGTCGACGACGTCGATTCAGAGGCTACGACGTAGAGGAAATCAGAACAACGACGTAGAGGAAATGGAGGATGTGACGTAAAGGTAACGGAGGATGTGGAAGAGAATCAGCGGAGGTGGTGGAAGATAGTCACCCTTCCACCTTCGTGCATTTGAGCAACACATCACCCATTCCCCTCACTTTGGCACCAAAGAGGTAGATGTCGCCACCATCCTTGATGCGCGTGCGTTGACGCAGTTGGTCGGCTGTCATGATGAAGTTTCGGGTGGCAATGTTGGCTTGAGGAATCGCCCGCAGGAGCAGTTTGAGCGTCTTGGAGGAGAAAGGAATTTGTTCGCTGACGATGAAGGTTCGGCCGGGAAAATCAGGAATCAGGTCATCGGAGGTCATCAGATGCGTTTCAAAGTCCAGCTGGCACACAGGAAAACGCTGACAGAGAGGACCATACGCCTGTGCTTTCATGAGCGTGACATCTGGCTCATAGACCCACCTCAACCCTCCCTGTTGAGGGAGGGAGAGTATTCTGGGGGGAATATTCTCCGAAAAATCATACGAGTATTCAATAGTCCTATCTGCCAAGAAATCCACACAATGCATCCGTACTTCATTCCCACTGCGACAGCCCTCCCCCTTTGGGGGTCGGGGGGCTTTTACTAATACCTCCTTGCACTCGTTCTTCACCCCCACCACATACACATCCGTCACCCCTTTCAGCTTCCTCAAGACATCGGTCAGATCCACCATTGGTGAAAGTTTCACCAGCACCATCCCGGCGTGACTCAGCAGTTCGTCCTGCCACTCCACGATGTTGGGTTCACAATCCTCCATCGCATAGACGCGGCTGCCATCACCAGCACGACGGGCAGGGTCGAGATAGATGACATCCACCGATGGAATCGACAACTCCCGTCCATCGCCGCATCTCACTTCCACCTCTGGATGCTTTCCATCCTTTAGCACCCGAAAGTTATGCTGGGCAATCTCACACAGTTCCTCATTCCTCTCCGTATAAATCGCCCGCTCCATCCCCTCCGACATATACCAGAAATCCACACCCATGCCACCCGTCATATCGCAAAGGCTCTTCCCCTCAATGATGCTCCGCTTATACCGTGCTGTCGCCTCCGAACTGCATTGCTCCGCAGGCACTCTGCCGCCCATCACCAACTCCGCATTCGCATACCACTCAGGCAACTTCCCCTTCAGCCGCTTCCTCGCCCCAATCTGCTCCACAGCAAACGGCACATCAATCCCCTGATACCGTCGAGCCGCCAGAAGCAACTCAGCCGTATCATCATTCAGATGTTGCTGGATGAAATCACGAAGTTCAGGTGTCCAAGTCATCATTTCGTTTACTACTAATTCTTATCTCGTTCGAATTCGCTCGGAATTCCAACTTTTTATGAGCGACCAAATTGAGGCGTTTCCGACAGCTTTTTACGAAATCCCTCGTCTCAATCGACAGCATCAACTTCACCTGCATCAGCCCACGTTGATCGATGAGTTATTTTGTACTTCTTATTCTTATTTTCACCCTCAGCGTTTAAATATCCCCAATCTGCAAGACGCGTCAAATACCGTCTGGCATTCCTTTCATCTATGCCCATCGCTATTGTGATGCCATCTATTTCGTGATTGAATAGAAGAAGGAGGCTATGTGAAAGCATTATTTTTCTCTATCTGCCACCAATATCGGAACAAGCGTCAATGCTTCTTCGATGAGTTTTTCTGCATTCTCACCAAACAGAATCTCTGCCCATACTCTATCGACTTCGCGTACTTGCGGAGAACGGAGATTGATAAACTCGTCTATCGGGGTTGATACTATTCGTTGTTTTTCCTCCTCTGACAATTCTGATGTAACGGGAACGTGCATTTAGCCTCCCCTTTTTACTTGACTACGAAGATCACATCTGCAAGGCTTGTGTAGTTTTGTTTCTTGAAAGAAAAATCAATTGTTTTTAGCGACTCATTAGAGAAAGTGTCAAGATACTTCTGCACTTTTGGTTCTATCAAAGAGAATGCACGCTTCATCTTCCAAGACTGATTCATGTCTGTAGAGTCGGCTAGAATTACAAAGAGCCTGTTTTCTGCGCCAAAACGCATTTCTCCTTGGTGAGCATATAACCATGTCATTAGCTCTACAGGATTGTTCTGAACGTCTTTGATGACTTCACTTTTAGATTCATTAAGTGCCTTGATGACATCATTGTGCCCTTGCTCCATTAGCTTTTCCGTAAGGGTATAAATCTGCTGAGTCTCCGAATCATCACTACTTGCCGTAATTCCGAATTCCTTACCCTTTGATTTTAGCCACGATAAAATACCTTTACCCAATTTGACTTTGATTTTCTCGTCCATATACTGATTGGGGAAGAACGTTACTTTCAAATCTACAGGATAATCATCAATAAAGAAGTCGACGCTCTTTATCTCGCCTACAGCAGAAATAACTCTTGGATGGCGTTTAAACAAAGATTCGATAAGATATGATGTCCAATTGTTATACCAACTGTTTTGTACGTAGTTCCATGCATTGTTGGCAATCTCGCCCTGTTTGCTAACCAATTCATCGTATTCGCTAATGACTTTAACATATCTGCTGACAAGATGTTTGTCCAAAGAATTGTTCTGGTCGCCGCCCCATGCATAGTACTGCACTTTGTATAGGTCATCCTTTAGTTTTTCTTCGTCAACACCCATCGAAGTATACCACTCATGGTTCTTACTTTGAAGGTATCTGTCAAGCATAGACTTGGCATCATCGCGATTCTCCAATAATTCAAACAATTCGACGTTCTGTTCAGAAATTTTGGTAGCTACTAACGTCAACTCATTATCATTTAAGAACTGATCTATCTGCTTTCCACGACAAACAGCACGCACTTTCAGCCAAAGCAAAGCATTGGCATTATTGTTGAACGCATATAGATTTTGGACACGAAATTCTTTATCCCACTTTTCAAAGTTACTCATATGAATTCTATTTTGGTATACATATTAAAAGTATCTCACTACTACCAGCTACACTGCCCTTCCCACCACGCCCTGCGCTATAAGTCTTTCGCTCAACCTTTACATCACGGTATGGTTCAATCATTGCCTTCATTGTGTCAATGTCAGGATAGCTTCGGTCGTTGTAGCTTACAAGCCAGATTGGGATGTTCTGTGATAATTCGAACATTCTGCGCAAATTGTCAATGGCTTCGCAATTTTTGTCAAATCCGCTAAAGCGTTTCGGTTCATAGCGTTTCGTTCCATTAACAAATTGCTTGTCCTTCCAGTATTCCACAAATGTTTCCAACAGATGATAGAATGACTGATAGTCAGCATGACTATTGCAATATGGAGGGTCAAAATATACAAGGTCTACACCTTCAAGCCTCGGAAGTAAGTCGAGCACATTTTCATTGTAGCTTTCATTTTGCTCTTGATTATCGAAAACTGCAGCATTGTATTGTGGCAAC
Source organism: Bacteroidaceae bacterium (assembly GCA_017448965.1). Taxonomy (GTDB): domain Bacteria; phylum Bacteroidota; class Bacteroidia; order Bacteroidales; family Bacteroidaceae; genus Minthosoma. The sequence continues at coordinate 64,813 of JAFSKK010000006.1, forward strand.
AATTCCAAGAACAACTCCTTTAGCGGACGAATGAGGCTGCGGTTTCTTTTAATACGGGCAGGGTCAGCAGCATAGTTAAGTGCCTGAGTATGCGCAAAGTGTCCCATCGTTACTTTGCGAGTCATACTCCTACACATCACAGCAAGTGCCAGCGACTGTTTGTATGGATTATCAAGTTTGCTTACGTTACTCCTGAAGCTATCAGCAAAAGCAGCTTCTTCACGAGTAAAGAACAAATTAGTAAAAAGAGATTCCATCAAATTAAACACCTCAGGATTACTATTCTCTGCAAATAGAATATCTGTATCTTCTGAAGAAAGCGTTATACTCGGATTCTCAACAAGAGCCTTACCTATGTGATTATTAAAACTCATAAAATCGTTGGTCAAGGTTCTTTTTCCCAATTGTTTCATCATATATGCAACCGACTGAGAGCCTCCGAAAGCATCCAAAACAGTATCGGCACTCTCTGGTATATACTTTGCTATCCATCCTCTATGGATGAATTTTGCTCCCAAATATTGCGGTTCAGGGAACTTGTATCCTAAATAATCATTGTTGTTAAATAAATCTCGCATCTTTATTCCCGATTTTTTTAAACGCAGACCTGCCATATAATCCCTCATATTCACGGGGCGATGTATATGCCGCCTCTTCACCATCCTTCATGCGATGACAAAACTTCTCATAGATATCATCGTTGGGGCCAGTATAAATCTCATCAAACATTGCTGTTGAGTCCTCCCAGCAGAGGTCGTCCAGTTCTTCCATTGTTAGATGATATTCCTTCTGAATTTCTTTCAGCCGGATGGATACATAATGCAGGTTATTATCTAAATCATCGCAAAGCTCTTTTGCAATGCGCCAATACTCATCTCGCTCTATCGTCAAGGAGTCATCAGGATTGATAATTACTTTACTATATTTAGTTTTTTTTATTACACCATGAATCATCTTTTTCCCCTTTACATATTTCAATATGCAGACATCCACCATTGGCGAACCCTCAAAGGCTTCTCCCTCAACATTGATGAAGTCGGTGATGCATCCATGAAGCTTCATTTGATCATAGAACTGCCGACCAACAGGAGTGTTCGTCCACGAGTTAGGGAAAATCGCTATCAGCTCACCTCCTTCGCGAAGCAACAAAATAGCTCGCAGGATGAAGTACATGTAGAGGTTGGCCTTGCTAGAGATGTTCATTATCCAGCAGGCTGACTGAAGCTTCTGCTTGGTGACACCCAGCGAGGCCAGTTTGTCAAGTTCTTCCTGACGCACGTATGGCGGATTCATGATGATGCCGTCATAAACTCCTTCCACATCAAAGAAATCACAATTCATCAGGTGGCAACGCCTTTCGTCAGGATTGCTAAAAGCGACAAACGAGGCCTCATCTATCTCTACGCCATCTATAACAAACTCTGAATTGTCAAGCAGGCTTTTTACAAAGGCACCACGACCAAAACAGGGATCAAGCACACGTGCTTTCCCTGTAATCGTGAATAGCCCTACCATAAAGTCGGCTACTGCTTGCCTTGTATATACCTGTCCTAAATTCATTCTTATTATGTATCTCAACAGAAAAAGAAACACCCACGAAAGGAAGTATATATTACACCCCTTGGAGTTACTCCTACAATGTTCTTGTTCTCTGTTCGATTGTGGTAGTTCGATTACCCAAAAACCAAGCGTCAGTAACGCCTTTTATTATGTAGTGCTCCACCCATCGGCTATTCCCTCGCATAAGGTAGCGCTATGTGGGCAGATGCAGTTGCAAAAGTACGAAAGATTTTTGAACCGAACAACTATTCTTGGGAAAAATGTTGTTTTCTGTATGTGCAGCTGTTGGCATGAGGAATGAACTGCGCAGACGAGTGTGGCGTTGCCTCTTTTTGCTTTACTACACTGCCTCCTTTTCGATGCTTCCACTACCTCAGAAACGGTGTGAGTCAGACCGATTTTGTGGTAGTGGAAGTATCGTTTCGGTGGTTCTTCAACAGAGTAACATGCGGTAGTGGAAGTGGAGAAGTTGGGGAGGGATTCCAACTCCTACCAATTGTCGTCGTCATTCCCCACAAGCCCGTTCTTCACAGCCTCCTCCACCTTGTCCATCACAGCGTTTGAGTAGGCATGAGTCATCACGAGCGCTTTGGCACAAGTGCGCTTCTGGGGGTCTTTCTCCACAAAGGGGTAGTGACGGGCTATCTCCCACTGTTCGTCGTAGAGGTTGGCGTTCGTCTTGTCATCCTTTTTCCGTTTCGAGTCACCATAGGTTTGGCGACTGTCGTCGGTGGGACTCAGCCATCCGCCGCTGATGTCAGCCAAGATGTCATAACTCTGCACCGTGTAGGTCACGCGAATGCGTCCTTCCTTGATGTCGAGCCTGATGACAGGCGTGATGCTGACAGAATACTTATTGAGGGTGCCCATGTGCTCCGCAATGTTCTGGATGGTTGAAGAGATGATGATGCAACCCGCCTCCTTATCGTTCAGCGTAATGGCCTGCTTGTCCTTGAAGGTGGCGGTTGCCCAATAGTTCAGGGCGACATACAGTTGCTGCTTGCTTTTGCCAGGTGCTTCTATCACTTGCTGATATGTCAAGGACTCGTTCTTGTCGAACCTCAATCCGCTGGCAAGGTTGGCGGCAGCATCAAGCCATTTCTCGCCATAGCGTTGCTTGGCATACTTCTCAAGGTCGGCAGCCTTCACCATTTGTGCCTGAACTTTCATGGTGCCGCAGAAAACGAGGATGGCGGCAAACATCCAAGTAACATACTTTTTCATACTATATTTTCTTTTTATTTAACTTTCGGAAGTTACCGCTTCGCTCAGGAGTTAAAGGAGTTATAGGAGTTAAAGCCTATACTCTGTCAACTGTGGAGAGGAGTTTTCACGCCAGCATTACATTCGGCTTTAACTCCTCTAACTCCTTTAACTTCTTTAA
>JAFSKK010000007.1 GCA_017448965.1 Bacteroidaceae bacterium
CTTTGCATCTAGTTCCTTGATGTTGGTATGCTTTGGATAGTCTGGCTTGATAGTAAGACGCTTGAACACGTCGCATAGGGACTTGAAGTAGAAGAACTCCGTTGGCCCTTCGCCCAGGATAAGTGCTGTCTGTCGTAGCTTTCCCATATCAGTCCTCCAGATTTATAAAGATACTACCCAGTTCTGGTTTGGCTCCCAATCTACCAATGCGATAGGATTTGTAAAGCGACAGGTTCTTGTGCAAACCGAAGGAGTCACCACGGGCATATTCGGACGAAGCAGTTTCCTTGTTCTTCTCGACAAACCATACCACGCCTCTGTTCTCGTTAATCATGTCCTGCGACAGAAGTGTTGTCTCCTGACTCGTAATAATCAGCTGCGACTTGTCAGAGTTGAAGATGAAGACGTTGAGATAGTAGTACAACAGATCGTTGTGCAAATCCTCGCCCAGTTCATCAAGATAGTACACATGAGGACTTGTTATCATATCATACAGGGCATCCAATATACGTATGTATTTTATAGTTCCCTTTGACTGCCATTTGAGAGGTGTCTCAAAATTGCCTTCAGCAGAATGATTAACGAAGGCTATAGATTCTGTCGTAGGTTTAAGAAGGTCTTCTTTCACCTTTTCAGGAAAATCTTGTTTTATAATGCGTTCACGAAGTTCATCTGGCAAGAAACGGTCTTCTATTATTGGTCTAAACTCCATAATATTCAAATCTGCCTTTTGTAACATGAGATTGAAGAACTTACGTTTTGTCGAATCGCTATACGCTTCCTTAAGAATTTCAACTATACGTTTATCTTCATCACCATCCACGTCATGATAATTCTTCAAAATCCAACTGTAAAGCTGATAGAATGGAGCAATATCCTCTTTCAGTGCAATCTTTCCGCAAACTGACAGGACACTATGGTTGTTCCATGTATTCTCTCTAATACTTTCTGCTGTCTTATCTTGCAATTTAAGGCTCTGCCCAAATTTAATATTTGTTTGTACGTTTTCGCTAACGAATGAACGTTCGTAGAATAAAACTTTTGACTTGTTAGGGTAATAGTATAAAACCTCATTCAATATATATTTCTCGTTAAAAGTCACATCATAATCATACCTGATACCATCAGCATAGAATGACACATGCATTTCTGTAGGTTGTTCCTTTGTAAGAGCAAATGGTATTCTTGTGATTTCTGAGGTTACTTTTGATTTTGGATGAACCAATATGCTAAATACTTTATATAAAGCTATTAGCATATTAGACTTGCCCGAGGCGTTTGAGCCATATAGGATGCCTAACTTGTACAAGAACACCCCATCGGCAACTTCTGTAACAAGTTCCGAAGATGGTCCCTTGGCCACAAAACTTAATTCCTGCTTGTCGCGAATGGAAAGATAGTTCTTTACCCAAAAATCTCGTATCATACCGCAATATTTTATCCGTTATCGTAATTTTGCTACAAAATTACAAAAAATTTTTATTGCAAGAAGTAGAAAGCAATGTGATATCTGTAGAATGAATACAATTTTATGTGTTTTTAACATTATTCTTGATGTTTGCATGGCTAATTGGCATTAAAAAGGCTTTATCTTGTCACTGAAACTCCATGACTATCCATGATGCAAAATAGCCGACTCAACTCGTTTGTTTACGCATTGTTTACGCAGACATGAAAAAAGCACTTGCGAGAAACTCGTAAGTGCTTGACTTTCAGTGTGGACCAGCCAGGGCTTGAACCTGGGACCTCCAGATTATGAGTCTGTTGCTCTAACCAACTGAGCTACAAGTCCGATGATAAGGTGAAAAATGACATCTGAGGAACATTGAAGTGAACCGTGGATGCCGTTTCTCGTGAGTTGGGCCACCAGGAATCGAACCTGGCTCTTCAGAACCAAAATCTGACGTGTTAGCCGATATACTATAGCCCAATCCTCTTAGGCGTTCGGCATGATGGTGTCGGGAGACACCCTTGCTGAATGCGGCTGCAAAGTTAGTGCTTTTTTTCGATTCTCAAAAGGTTTTTTAGGAAAAAAGACTAAAAAATCGTGTTTTGTTTGTCTTTCTTTGGAAATATCTGTACCTTTGCATACAATATGGCTGTGAGTTGGGCTATAGCCATCGCGAAAACCAAATATGATCATGTCGAAAGAAAAGCCGCTGATACATAATAAACGTAGAAATAAGATTCGTTTGCACCACGAGGGGAAGCATACTCTTCTCTATACGGGGTTCTTGTCTGCTCTTATCATCAGTTTGGCATGGATGTCGAGGAGTACATTGTCGTGGGGCTCCTACATTGTTATAGGTATTGTGCTGATAGTATATGGCATCTTGCTGAATTTCTTCCGTTGCCCAATCCGTATGTTCAATGGCCCGACCAACAAGTCTATTGTTGCGCCAGCTGATGGTCATATCGTGGTGATTGAGGAAGTGGAGGAAACGGAGTATTTCCACGACAAGCGGCTGATGATTTCCATCTTCATGAGTCTTACTAATGTGCATGCGAACTGGATTCCATGTGATGGAACAGTGGTGAAGGTGGGGCATCAGGACGGTAATTATCTGAAAGCTTACTTGCCAAAGGCGAGCACGGAGAACGAGCGTTCGATGGTGGTGATTCGCACGCCACACGGTGTGGAAGTGATGGCTCGTCAGATTGCTGGTGCGTTGGCACGTCGCATCGTGACGTATCCGAAGGTTGGTGAGGAATGTTTCATTGATGATCATATGGGTTTCATCAAGTTTGGTAGTCGTGTGGATGTCTACCTACCGTTAGGTTCGGAAGTGCTGGTGAAGATGGGGCAGCGAACAGTGGGTAATGAGACGTTGATAGCACGGCTAGTGTAATCAAGACACATCGTACATTGTATATATATAAATAGATGAAAAAGCATATTCCCAATATCATCACTTGTTGCAATCTGATTTGTGGATGCATTGCCACGTGTTGTGCGTTCCATCATGGTCATCAGATGGCTTTTATTTTCATCCTGCTGGGTGCTCTTTTCGACTTCTTTGATGGTAAGGTTGCTCGTGCTCTTGGTGTGAGTGGTAAGTTAGGTGTGGAGCTTGATTCGTTGGCTGATTGTGTCACTTTTGGCGTGACTCCCTCAGCGATGTTGTTCACGTTGTTTAACCATGTGGCATATCCCGCTTGGATGGGCAATGAGTTCTTTTTTAATGTGATGCCTTTTACAGCATTCTTAATGGCGGCGTTCTCCGCTTTGCGTCTGGCAAAGTTCAATATTGACGAGCGTCAGCACACGGAGTTTATAGGCATGCCGACACCAGCGAATGCTATCTTTTGGGGCGCATTGATTTCGAGCTGTGAGGCATGGCTGACGAGTCCTCGCTTTAATGCTTTGTTTCTCTTCCTGTTCATGATTCTGTTCTGCTGGTTGTTGGTGTGCGAGGTGCCTATGTTCGCCTTCAAGGGAAAACTCACGTGGCCCAAGGATAAGATGAAGATTCTTTTTGTGATGTTGACTATTTTGTCATTGACTTTGGGTGTGCTGTTGAGTGACGAGGGTGTTTGGATTGGTTTGTCACGTGGTGCAGCTGTCAGCATCGGACTTTATGTCGTGAACTCGATTGTGGCATCATTTTTGCCCAAGAATGAGGAGTAAGGGGGAACGGACTCCCTTATTCTAAAACGACTGCATGGATATGTCAACATTCTTAACAGCCTTATTTACAGTTCTTTTCTTTGTACTAGTATTCATCCTTATTGGCTTGTATTTGATGAGCCGATTGGTGGGTGGCTTTGGCAATCTGAAAGTTCTTTACCGCTTTATCACGGGGAAGAGAGGAAGGACAGCTCGTCAAAGTTCTGCCGAATCGTCAGACAAGTCCTCGCGTACATATTATGAAAAGACGGAAGCGGCAGGAGGAAAAGCCCACACGGGCGGCAAGATATTTGGGCAGAACGAGGGAACGTATGTGGAATATGAAGAAGTGAAAGACTAAAGGGAAGGGGCTGCATCTATGAAGCGGCTCCTTCCCTTTTCTGTGTATTGTTTGAAAGCGTACCCCTCGGCTACGATGTGCCGTAGCCGAGGGGTACGCTCTATTGTAGCCGAGGGCTACGGTAGGTGACTCCACCGCCATGAGAGATGAAGCATCAGGTAGGCAGGGATGCTCTTGCGCCAAGTCTCGGTGCGGGTTTGGGCATTGAGGCTGTAGTCGGTGCTGCGGAGTTGGTGGAACAGGTCAAATGCTTCGAAGGTGAGGGTGAGCGACTTTTTGAGAAAGGTGCGTGAGAGGGAGGCGTTGCAGACGAGGTCGTTGGTGTTCATGCTCTCGCTTTGATAGCCTCGGCGGGAGAATATTTTTATGTCGGCAGCCAGTTGGAGTTGCCAAGGCAGACGGCAGTTGAGGGTCAGACCATAGTTATATTCAAAGATGTTGAGCGTGAGCCGCTCCTTTTTTCCTTCCCCAAGAGGGAGGGAAGTGCGCTGGCTGGTGCTGTGATGGTAGGCGAAGTTCCCGACAGCAGACAGTTCGAGACGATTGGAGTGGTAAGTGAGGTGGATACCCTCGCTGTTGTAGAGGTTGTGAGTGGCAGAAAGAGGACAGGAGGCGAGGAGGTTGGCGAGAGGCTGCGATGGCATCGCAGCATACTGGATAACGTCGAAATCATGGCTTTTCTTGTAGTTGAGGCGCGCGTGAGCTTCGAGTGTTAAAAGCTTTTTGGCATCGAGTGGACGGCTGAAGTGGGCTTCTTGGTTGATGCTCCAAGTGGGGCGGTTCACGTAGTCGTACATGAGGGTGTAGGCACCAGTCTTGCTATCGTAGGCACGTCGGGTGCCTGTTGGCTGTAGCGAGATGGTGGAGTTGCCGTTGAGGGTGAGGTTTTGCTGACGTTCAGGCACGATGAAGCGGAGCCTCCAACTCATCACATGAGCGTGTTGGGGTTTGATGTTGGGGTTGTTGAGGAGGATGAGCAGCGGGTTGGTAGTGGAGTGGATGGGGATGAAGTTGCGGATGTTCAGTCTGTTTATGCTCGAGAAGAGTCCCAGTTCATAGCCTCGATGTTTGGTGTTGTGCACGAAACTGGCATAGTAAGTCAGGACGTGGTCGGTGTGAGTTGCCACGGTGTCCAGACGGGCATGGTGGAAGTCGATGCGGTCTTGGATTGTGCTGGCGTTCAGTTTCAGGTCGAACCATGTGTAACGTCCGCCCTCCTGTTTGGTGTAATAGGTTTCGAGCGTGAGCGTGGCGTTACGACTGCGTGTGGTGTAGTGTTCAGTATTGTCGGGGTCAGGGATGAGGAAGGAGGGCTGCGCTGTTGTGGTGGTGTCAGGCATAAGGAAATGGTCTTGATGGTGTACATCGGTGTGGTGGCCGGCTGAGGCATACACCACATAGTTCCAGTTGTTGAGAGCGTGGATGGTGTAGGTGGCATGGCCGTGGAGATTGTAGCGATGGGAGGGGCGGCTCTCTATGGTGCGTCCCACAAATACGCTGCGATGCTGCAAGGGGTAATCATATAGAGTGCCCGTCTGCTCATCGCCGCCGTTTTCACGAATGTAGGTGGCGGTGAATTCCACTTCCAAATCATCTCCCCATGGCATACGGTAGTTGAGTGTGTTTGTCATCCCCATTCTCCAAGTGCCAGATTGTCTTGACGTGGTGTTGTAACGAGTGCGGTTTAAGGTGTCTGCCTCCTGCCACTGTGTAGTCTCTCCGTGGTTGTCGCTTGTTGCACGTCCCCATATGACCCATTGCTCAAGGTTGAGCTTAAAAGGAGAGAACATGTTCTTCCAACGGAAGCGGTTGTTCACGTCTCCACTCACAATCTTGTTGCCGCCCCATTCATGGAGATTCCCGAACTGACTGCCGCCAGAGGCGAACACCTCGTTGAGTTCGGTTGCATCCCAGTGCTTCTTGCTGTGGTCGAAGTTGAGGGTCAGCAATTCGTCCCAACGCTTCTTCTTGTCATCTATGTTGATGTCAAAGCCGCTCTTGATGTGCTCATTCATGCCGTTGCCCAATGCTTTGTCTGGAGTCCATTCACCATTCTGCCCCGGATGCCGTGTTTCGTTCACGTTATTAGCGTTCACGAAAGCCGACATGCGCGAGGCTTCTGTAAAGCGAAGCCCGAAGAGACGACCCACATAGCGGTCTTCTGTGCCTCCTGCAGCTTCGGCATTAGCCATATATCCCTCCTTGTACTCACGTTTCAAGTGCACATCCATCACAAAATCCTTCTTCTCCACCTCTCGTCCCAACCATTCGCTTTTCTCGGTCGATTTGCGGTAAACCTTCACCTTTTCGACCGCATAGAGCGGCAGATTCTCCAGCATCACCTTGTTCCTGCCTTTGAAGAAGTCCTTGCCGTTGAGTGTGAGATAATCGACCTTCTCGCCATTGACAAAGATGGTGCCGTCGTCCTTCAGTTCCACGCCTGGCATCTGGCGCACCAGCGCATCAAGCATGGAGCCTTCGGGCAGCAGGAATGCCGAGGCATCATAGACGATGGTGTCGTTCTTATAGACCATCTTGATGCGTGTGGCTTTGACCACCACCTCGTCAAGGGTTTTGGTTGCGGCTATGGTGTCGCCACTTACAGGACGTGAGCGACGAACCATGTAGTGCCAAGGGGCATCGAAGAAGGTGTTGCGACCAGGTGTCTTTACTTCATAGCTGACGAAGCATGGTTCGTAGTCGGGATGCTCCACCTTGATGATGTACACGGCAGGTTTCCGTGGAATGGAGAAACGGTAGTTGGCATCGGTTCCGTAGTAACCACCCGTGTAATAGCCGCATTTCACGGAATCGACAATGGTGCTGTCTCCAAGCATCAATGTAGCCTTGGCATCGCGGATGGCATGGTGAGTCACTTGGTCGAACACGTGCCCCCAGAGGGCAATCTCACGTTCCTGTGCAGACACAGTAAGGGCAGTACTGACCAGTATGGCCAGTAGAAAGAATCTATTTTTCATCAGTTTTGAGAGTTAGTTTCTACTTCTTGTCGAACCACTCATGACTGTAGTGGGGGATGCAGATTTGTCGTGGTTGTTCGCCATCAGCACGGATTACCGTCAACCGACCGTCGGGGTAATAGTAGAACACGGCAGCATGGAACCGGTATGCCTCGTCGCGCCACGACAGGATGAAGAATTGGCATTCCTCATCGTTAAGTTCAGAAAACGTTGCGTTATCCTTGTAGATGGACAACACTTGTGCACGTAAAATCACAAAGTCTTTTGCCGGATAAGAAGTGCGAACGACTTTGGCAGATGTCGGACAGCGGTCGTCTAAGCCATTCCACAACGAGTGACCTTCCTTGTCGCTGCTCACGAAAAGCGTGTCGATGACCTGTGTGCCTTTTCGTTGTAGCAGTTCCTTCATGAAGGTGTCCATGTACGCTTCAAAGGCGGCTGAGGCAATCGGAAAGCCCGATGTGCGGGTCTCTTTCCCTTGCAAATGCTCGATGAGTTCCTTCACGTCAGGGACCACGGCACACTGCTCCCACGTCGGTACCATGACACGCAGCATGCAGAGACAGTGCTGGTAGTAGACGGCATGATAGAGGCAGAACATTCCGCCTGTGGAGAAAGACGCTGTTGCACGAAGTGACAACTCTTTCCCCTGCTCGTAATGGTAGGTGTTGTACAGCGTGAAGTCAGGGCTGCCTGCCAATGGAGCGAAGACCCCTAACCAATCCAGAAAGTCGTTCATTTCGGCATTGGGTTGTAGCACAACGTGGGCAGGTGTTCGGCTCTCCTCGCCCTTCTTTCCCATCCACCAATCATAATTGCCGCCTTCCACATAGCAGAACGCCGTGTCTTTCACCAAGACATTGCTGCGTTGCTCCATCTGGCTAAGCAACTTCGTGATGGGAGCCACGCGGTCGGCAGACAAGTCACGGTAGTCGAAGTTGACGTGATGGTCATACGAGCGTTCCGTGATGATGTTGATGCTCTGCGGACTGTTCACACCATATTTGAAACTGATATTCGAGCGGTTGTAGTCCATCAGGAAGTAAGCGGAGGTATCGCCCTTCTCTGGATGCAAACGCATGGCGATGCGCCCTTTGAAGAGTTCGTCAGCCTGTTCGTCGGTCATCTTGCGCTTGTGGGGCAAGCGGTTCAAGAACGGCTGGATGCTGTCCAGCAACGTGGCAGTGGCTCGCATCGGGCGATTGTCAACGCCATAGTTGCTCCACACGGAATGGTTGCGACCGCATACGGCATCGGTGACGTAGCCCCATGCGCAATGTTCGTTCAGGTATTGCGTGATGGCTTGCACCGTTTGGTCGGTTTTGGTCTGTGCGTTGCTGCCGAGCACCGGCATGAGACTGATGAGCAGGAAGAGTATTCGTTTCATGTCATTCTGTTTTGATTACATGTTTTCAAATTCGTTGACCATAGCCAGCATCTCGTCCTCCATCACACTGAGTTCGCAGTCAATGCAGACATCCTCTTGCGGGGTCGGGCGATTTTCCTTCTCTGTCGTGAGGATGACAGTTGCGGGCTTCTTGCTGACTTTGGGTATGCGTTTGTCCGATGGATGATTGGCAACCCTGACGGTAGGGGCTTGTGGTTGAGTGACAACCTCCACTTGGGGCACTATAGGGGGCTTCACCGCCGCCACTGGACGTTCGCTGATGCCAACTTCTTCCTTCGGCAAGAACGCGATGGTCAGTGCTATTGCCACCGATGCTGCCACGGCAGCGTAGTGCCACCAGTGCCGCTTCTTTTGGTGGGCATGTATGCGTTCCATGACCCGTTGCTCCATGTCATCGGGCATCTTCATCCGTGCGGCGCGGTCATGCTGTCGCTGCAAGGCTTGGCGGAAGAGTTCTTCATTATTCATTGTTCATACGTGTTAAGATGATTCTGAGTCTTTGTCGGATGCGGTGGAGCAAGCTGCTGAGACGCGAGACTTCACGGTCGATAGAGTCACTGACGGTACCCATGATGTAAGCAATTTCTTTCAGTGGGCGTTGGTCGAAATAGTAGAGTTGCAGCAGCATTTGATCCTCAGGCGGCAACTTTTGGATGGCTTCGTCCAATTGTTCAGCGGTGGTCGTGTCGGGGAGTTCTTCTGGCACATTCTCGCTCACCTCCAGCGGTAACAGCACCCATTTCTTTCGTCGTTGCAAATGGTGCAATGCTTCGTGGTAGGCGATGCGATGAAGCCATGTGCTTACCGATGCCTTGGCAGGGTCATACTCCTGCCAGTGTTCGTACGCTATTACAAAAGTCTCCTGCACCACATCCTCAGCATCCTCTTGCCCAATGACGATACGACCGACGAATGCCATGAGCATGGGGCCATAGCGACTTATTAGCGAGCTAAAGCCCTTGGCTTTGCCATCGCGTATGCGTTGCAGGAGCATCTGTTTGTCGTTTGTCATTCTACCATATTATAGCATTCGGGTGGCGAAATGTCACGCCACCCGAATGGAAATTAAGAAAATTTAAGGAATGGCAGCAGGTGTTCTCGCATGCTGCCGATGTTTCCGATGCTCTCTATTTCGGCCTCACCTGCCCGTTTCCTTCAATGAGCCATTTGTAAGTACAGATTTCCTCCAGTGCCATAGGGCCTCGTGCATGGAGTTTCTGGGTGGAGATGCCAATCTCGGCACCAAGTCCGAATTGGGCACCATCGGTGAAGGAGGTCGGGGCATTGTGATACACACAGGCAGCATCCACTTGTGCCATGAACTGGTTGGCTGTGGTGCGGTTCTCTGTGATGATGCATTCAGAGTGGCCAGAGCCGAAACGACGGATGTGGCGGATGGCCTCGTCTACAGAAGTGATGGTCTTGATAGCCATTGTGTATGCCTGAAACTCTGTTCCGTAACTTTCTTCTGTGGAAGGCTTCAGCAGGTCGGCTGGGTAGTTGCCTGTGAGCACGGCGAGGGCTGGCACATCGGCATAAATCAGCACGTTGCTCTCCTTCAGCGGTGCACAGAGGACGGGGAGGTCGGCAAGACGGTCTTCATGAATCAAGGTGCAGTCAAGCGCGTTGCAAACGCTCACTCGACGAGTCTTGGCATTGTTGATGATGCGGGCACCCTTTTCCAAGTCACCATCCTTGTCAAAATAAGCATGACACACACCAGCCCCCGTCTCTATGACAGGTACAGAAGCCTCCTGGCGCACAAAATCGATGAGGCGTTTGCTGCCACGTGGAATCACAAGGTCAACGAATCCGTTGGCATGCAGCAGAGCGCCTGTTGCCTCGTGAGTGGCAGGCAAGAGTGTGATAGCATTCTCGTTGATATGGAACTCTCTCAATACCTCTTTAATGAGGCTGACGATAGCACGGTTGCTGTCATCAGCGTCCTTTCCACCCTTCAGGATACAAGCACTGCCTGCTTTTAGACAGAGGGAGAAAACATCGAACGTCACATTTGGACGTGCTTCATACACGATGCCGATGACGCCAAAAGGCACACTCACGCGTTTCAAGTCCAGCCCATTTGGCAGCACACTGTGCTTCAGCACCTTGCCAAGAGGAGAGGGAAGGGTTGCCACATTGCGTGTGTCGCCAGCGATGCCTTCGATGCGCTCACGGGTCAGTTTTAGACGGTCATACATCGGGTTTGCCGTATCCATGCGGCTGAGGTCTTTGGCATTGGCTGCCAGAATCGTGTCCGTTTCGCTGATGGCTTTGTCTGCCACAGCCAACAGCACCTTATTGATGGTCTCATTGTCGAGGAGGGCAAGGTCGATGCTTGCCTCCTTGGCAGAATTGAAGATTGTATCCATTAACATAAAAATTCTGTGCAGGGTGTGTTGTCCCTGTCATTCATCAGTTTAACCAGTATGTCATCTCTCTTGCCGTTGGCGATAATCACGCTGATGCCAGCGGCTGCGGTCTGTGTGGCCACGTTCGACTTGCTCTGCATACCACCCCGTCCCGCACTCGACTTCTTCTGCTGGATGTAGTCATCGAGCCGTTTGCCGGGTTTCACGATGCTGATGAGCCGTGATTCTGGGTCGGCAGGGTCGCCTGTGTAGATGCCGTCGATGTTGCTCAGGATGATGAGCATCTGCGACTGTGTCATCTGTGCCATCAGCCCAGAGAGTTCGTCGTTATCGGTGAACATCAACTCCGTCACTGATACTGTGTCGTTCTCGTTCACGATGGGCAGCACTCCGTTCTCCAGCATCACTCTCATGCAGTTTTCCTGATTCTTTCGATGCTCAGAGTCTGAGAAGTTCTCCTTGGTGGTGAGCACCTGCCCCACGGGGATGCCGTACTCACGGAACATCTCGAAGTATCTGTTGATCAACTTCGCCTGCCCCACAGCAGAGAACAGTTGCCGTTGATCCACAGAGTCGAGGTCGTGTTGAATGTGTTTCAGTTCGCTCCGTCCACTTGCCACAGCACCAGAAGACACCAGAATGATCTCGTGTCCCTGACTGCGCAAGATGGCAATCTGGTCAACCAGCGCCGACATCCTTGTCACGTCCAGGGAGCCGTCCTGTCGTGTCAGCACATTGCTGCCAATCTTAATAGTAATTCGCATTTATCCTCCTATTTTTGTTTTTAATCCATTTCTTCTCATGATGTCCAACGCCCGTTGCTGCACCTCCTCCGATGGAGCTTCCATCTGGATGCCCTCTGGGTTGTACTTCGTGCCCAGTCGTGCATGCTTGCCGATGCCCACATCGTGATACACCAGCAGGTTCACCACCTCGGGTTTAGAGGGCAATGATGCCAGAAACTTTGCTGAAGCTGTCAGATTCTCCTCGTCAGTGTTCACTCCCACAATCAGCGGAATGCGCACCCAGAACGGATGCCCCATCTCGCTCAGCAAGTGGATGTTCGCCAGTATCTGCTCGTTGGGCACACCCGTGTATCGCCGATGCTTCTCGCTGTCCATCATCTTTAAGTCCACCAGCATCAGTTCGCACCGTTTTGCCACACGCTTCACCTGCTCAGCCGAGGCAAACAACGTCGTGTCCACCGTTCTGTGAAATCCCCTTCTGCCCAACTCGTCCAGCACTTCACACAGCTCATCCGTGTGCATCAGCGGTTCCCCTCCACACATCGTCACACCGCCACCGCTCTCTTCCATCACCGTGCGTTCCTTCTCCACCACAGCCATCAAGTCTTCCATCTTCCACTCCTTGCCCGCCATCTCCAAGGCGAGGGTAGGGCACTCGTCCGTGCATTTTCCGCAACTGGTGCACCGTCCCAAGTCCTTGATGCCATCTGCTGTCAGCACCAGATTCTTCTGCGGACATACCTCCACGCAACTTTGACAGCCGATGCACTTTTTCTTCGTGTACATCTTCACGGGCTTCTCTGAGAATCCCTCAGGATTATGGCACCACACACACCTCAAAGGACATCCCTTCATGAAGATGGTTGTCCTGATGCCTGGCCCGTCATTGATGGCGAACCGCTTGATGTCGAAAATCAGCGCCATTGGTGTTGTCGTGCTAAAGGTTCGTTTTCTTGGCTTTTCTCGCAAATTCGAACAGTTCGAGAGGCAAGTGGCAATACCCGTTGGGGTTCTTCTCCAGATAATCCTGATGGCGTTCGTCGGCAGGGTAGAAACACTCCAATGGCTCCACCTCCACAGCGATAGGCGCATCCAGTTTCTTCTGCTCCTCGGCAAACACCTGTTGAATGACTGGTAAATCATCTTCAGCGGTATAGTACACACCTGTTCTGTATCGTGTTCCCTCGTCGTGCCCCTGTTTGTTGAGGCTGGTCGGGTCGATGGCCTTGAAGAACATCTGCAGCAGAAACTCCAAATCCACCACCGCATCGTCATACTCGATGCGCACCGTCTCGGCATACCCCGTCGTGTCGGTATATACCTCCTCATACGTCGGGTCGTCCGTATGGCCATTGGCGAATCCCACTTCCGTGTTCAGCACCCCTTCAATCTGCTTGAAGAAATGTTCTGTCCCCCAGAAGCATCCGCCAGCAAGAAAAATGTCTTTTATCATCCTTATTCAGTTCTTGGGGGCAAAGGTACGAAGTTTTTTCCGAAGTCTCTGTGTGTCATGATAAAAAAGTGCAGAAAGGGGTGAAGAAGTAATGCGTCTTTCGTGTGTTGAGCGACGAAAGTGCCCTGTCTGACATTCTTCCACTCCCTCAAAAACGGTCTGAGTCACACCGCCTTCGAGGTTGTGGAAGCACCATCTTGACAGAACCTCGGCCAACACCTACTTCTTCTTTGGCTGCTTGTGGAACCGATACACCATGTGCAGCAGGATGTAACGGGGCAGAACATTCGTGTAGGTCTCGGTGCGGCCCTGGGCATTGACGGTGCGGGTGACGTTGTCAAGCTGTCCGAGCAGATCGAAGCCGTCGAGCATCACGAGGAGCTTGCCTTTGAGGAAGGGCCGCGAGAGGCGGGCATTCCATACAAGGTCACTCGTGTTCAGTGTGTTGTCGGCATAGCCTGTACGGGTGTAGAGACCGAGGTCCGTGTTGATCTCCAGCTTCATAGGCAGTTTGAGCAGGGCGCTCAGACTGTTGGTGAGCGTCAGAGGGTGCATCGTGGTGAAGTCCTCGCGGTTGCTGGTGTAACGCTGCCAGAGGGTGGTGCTCTTGAAGTTCAGCGAATGCTCACCAATCTTATAGGAGAGTGTGAGGTTGTTGTTAAGCGCGAGCGTGTTGACGATGCTTCGCTGGTTGTTCACCAAGTCCACGCTGTGGCTATAATTGATGCTGGGTCTGATGTGAAGACGCAGGGGGCGCTTCTTGCCAATAGCTGTATTGAAACTATATTCGGCTCCAAAGTCATAATTGCCGTTCACGTTGTCGGCCTGCCAGGTGCGGATGCCCGTGTTGGAATCGTACTGACTGGTCATAGCCAATGCGTTTTGAACGATGGTATAGTGAAGATAATATTCGCTTTGGGCCTCTCTGCTGTTTTGATTGCCAAACGCATGACTGAAAGAGAACTGATGACTGACGGCGTTGTGCAGATTGTGATTGCCCAGATGGATGTTCAGCGGGTCGGCATCGTCACGCATATCAACAAGGTTCACCAAGTCAGGGGTCTTGGTTTGTGCAATATACTGCAGATGCAGCTTCTGTGCTCTTCCTGTCTCGGGGTTAATGGTCGTGTATTGAATAAAGCAGTCCCAGATGTTGACGGGTATGGTACGGCGCACGATGGTGGTGTCCACAGTGCCACGCTGATAGTCCAGTCGCTGGCGACTGAAGGTGAGGGGGAAGCCCAACTGTGCCCAAATCTTCTTTCTCTTCTCTTGATACCAGTTGTAGAACAGTCGCGGTGAGAAGCTGCAGACGTCCTCGGTGAAGTGGCTGTTGTAGCTGAGGCCTCGATTGAGTGCTTGCTGGTATTCCGTAGATGATGGTAACTGGCCGAGCGGATGGATTGTGTCGATGTCGAAGACCGACGACTCGCGATGCTGGTCAATGTGGGTGTAGTCGGCTATGAGTTGCAGACGGATGAGTTGCGTAAAGTTGACTTGATAGGTGCCCTTGGCATCAGTACGCCACGAGCGGTTGGGGTGGTTGCGGGTGTAGCGGTTGAGAGCCTGTGTGGGCTGCTGTGACACAGCAGCATACTGAACCTGCTGACGATTGTAGATGTCTTCCTTACGGTCGTTAAAAGAAACGGAGGCGTCCACAGCAGCCCAGTCAGGACTATGGTGGAACTTAAAGGTGCTATTAAGACGGAGCCCACCATCAAGCTGATGACCTTCAGTGAGGCCGCGTTGCAGGTTCTTATTAAGTGCGCTGTCGTTCCGCGTGGTGAGCGATGAGTAGCCATTGGTGTTATCAAACTTCTGATAGTTGAACGAGGGGCGCACATCGAGGTTCCACATGCCGAAGTTGCGGTAAAAATGGTGATTGGTGTTCAGCGTCAGGTTCTTGTCGCGTTGAGTCTGTTGGATGCGGTCGTAGGTATCGCCCGTAGGCAGGAAGTTCTGGCGGTTGGTTTGCGCCTGACGGTCAAGGTCTGTGTGCGTCACTTGTACGCTGCCGTCAGCCTTCCATACGCTGTTGCGATCTTCCACGCTGTAATCTATGCCAGCCTGTTGCTGGGTCAGCATACCACCGTTCTGCAGGCGCTGCGGGTCCCAGCTGCCGCTTTCACCTGGTTTTCGGTCACCGTTCAGGTTGTTGGCGGTGGCGTAGGCGGCGAGGCGGGAATGGTCAGAAAAGCGAAGGGCAAAGAGTCGTGCCAGCCATCTGTCATTTGTGCTGCCACCAGCCTCCACATTTCCCAATGTGCCGATGGAGTATTCCTTCTTCAGCTTCACGTCCATCACATAGCGTTTGTCATCTGCTACATGCTGGCCGAGAAATTCGCTCTGCTCGCCCCACTTGTCATAGATCTGAATATTCTTCACGGTGTAGGCGGGCAGGTTGTCGAGCATGATGGTATGATCACCACGGAAGAAGTCCTTGCCATTGAGCAGCAGTGCATCTACATACTTGCCGTTATGATAGATGCGTCCACCCTCCTTCAGTTCTATGCCTGGCAGTTGTCGCACCAGCGCATCGAGCATCGACCCCTCAGCCAACTCGAAGGCATCGGCATTGAAGACGAGCGTGTCGCCCTTGTAGTAGAACTGCACCTTGGTTGCCGTAACAGTCACCTCGCGCAACAAGGTGGATTCACGTTTCACATAAACTGGTGGTAATTCGCGTCTTTGTTCACGCCGATAGATGTTGTTCAACTCGTAGGGCATCTTTAGAGCCTCGAAACCTGCATAGTTGACTTGGATGAAATAGTTGGCTGGACGAGCTGGCACTTGGAATGCGAAGTCGGAATGCTCGATGGGGGGATTGTTGCCATATTGCATATATGAGATGGCCTCACAGGTGTCGATGACTTGACTGTCGGCATCCAACAAACGAACAATGGCATGGGGCAGTTCGAGGTGTGTCAGGTGGTCGTACACCTTTCCAGAGAGCCACAGTTTGCGGTTGTTGGCTTGTGGTTTGTATTGTACGAAGATGTCCGTCCCCTTCACTTTGACCTTGACGGGTTGCCCCTTGCAAATATGCTCCACAGCACCGGGCACGGAAAGACCTTTCAGCGTGGTAGTCACCTTTAGTTCTTCCAAGTCGTTGTAGATGAAGGTGAGGTTGTAATCCTTTGACTCTTGGCTAATGGTCTCCAATGCCTCGGCCAGTGATTGGTTGTGAAATGTATGTGTGATGTTTTGTGCCCTCAGTGTGAGAACTGTTGCCAATAAAGATAGGAGAATAATTATGCGTTTCATCATTTGTCCCCTTCCATTTCCGTCGATTGAACAAAGAGGGTGTCTCTCTCATCCGTCAGCATCAATCCCTCAAACTCATTCACTGTAGCCAGAAACGTAGCCAGTGGCTTTTCTGTGTTCCATGTGATGCTGAAACGTAATGTCCGTGGTTCTTCATCCACAAATGCAACGGTGCGATGGTAATGGATGCTCACCACCGTCAATATGCTGTCCAGCCGAACGTTGCTGAACTGCACTACGCCCTTCTCTGTCGGCACAATCACTTCGGACACTGCAGCACTGTCGTTCTTGGGCTCCACGCTTTTCTTTTCTGTTGTCAAGAAATGCACGGAAGCCCATACAAGCCCGCTCATCAGTATCAAGCAGACAAAAACAGCAACGATTTTGCGAAGTGGAAAGTGCTTTTTTGCAGCCCATGTTATAGGTTCCTTTTGCGACAATACTTGCTCTGCATCGGCACGTCGAACCTCCTCGCTACGCCCTTTTAGAGCAGTATCGAGAAAGATGAAAACGGCTTCTTCTTCGGGAGAGAGGGAAGACTGAGAGGTGGAGAGCGCTTGATGAAGCATTCGTTCCTCTTCAAGAGTGAGGTCGCCCGACATCCATCGGTGTATCATGAGGTCAAGGTCTTCTTTCATTTTACTTTTGTTTTAGGAGTGATTGAATTATTTGCTGACGGGCGGCACACAGGATGGAACGTACACTGTGAGGTTGAATGCCAACGATTCGCGCAATCTCGTCGGCTTCGAGTCCGTCGTCATATCTCATGTGGCAGATGCGGCGTTGTGCTTCGGGCATCTGCTCGATGCGTCGCCACAGCCATTCGTGGTTTTCCTTCTCTTCCAGCACGGTTTGAGGCGTTGTTTGGTGGGAAGGTTCCATGTGGTTCCATGTCTTTGTGTCCATTTCCGGCAGTGGTTCTTCGAAGTGCGTCCTTTCTCGACCGTTCTGGCTACGCATGAAGTCGATACAACAGTTGCGCACAATGCGTATGGCGATGCTTTCGTAGGGTGGAAAGATTCTTTCTCTCACCACCCACAGCCGCAATAGCGCATCTTGCACGGCATCTTCGGCATCAAGGCTGTTACCCATCATGCTTTGGGCAATTCGTGCCAGCATGGGGCGCAGCACTGTGATTCGGGTTTCAAATTCTTGAGGTGTCATACACTCTTATAACGGCGGGGACTCGCAAAAGTAAAGTGTAAAGAATGTTAAAAGTCTGTTTGAGCGTTATCTATATAAAAAATGTGCATGGGAAGATGTGTTTCTTCTCATGCACGTTTCTGTTCTGTGGTCATTGATGCTATGGTCAATGCTTACAGCGTTTCATTCTCCGTGCGGGCGATAATCTCGTTCTGCAACTGCTCCGTCATGTCGTTGAAGTAGTCAGAGTAGCCTGCTACGCGGACAAGCAGGTCTTTGTAGTCCTCTGGTTGCTTTTGGGCATCGAGCAGAGTCTGTGTGTCCACGATGTTGAACTGGATATGATGACCGCCCATGCTGAAGTAGGCACGGATGAGGGAGACGAGTTTGCGCAGGTCTTCGTCACGTTTGAGAAGTGATGGAACGAAACGCACGTTCAGCAGGGTGCCGCCCGACTTCGTCTGGTCAAGCTTGCCCAGCGACTTGATGACCGCCGTAGGACCGTTGGTGTCGGCTCCATGTGCTGGCGATGTACCATCGCTGATGGCGAAGTGTGCCAGACGGCCGTTGACGGATGTGCCACAGACGGAACCGAAGTAGTTGTGGCAAGTCGTCGAGAGCATATTGAGTTGCGTCTTGCCGCCGCGCGTGTTGGGGTGTCCTTCGATGGCATCCACAAGGTCGTCATACACTTTCACGGCAATCGTGTCAGCATACTCGTCATCATTGCCGAAGAACGGAGTCCTGTTCAGGATAAACTGACGCATCTTCTCATTGCCCTCGAAGTTCTCGCTGACCGCCTTGAGCAGTTCGTCCATCGTGAACTTCTTGTCCTCGAAGACATGCTTCTTTAGCGTAGAGAGACAATCTGTAATGGTGCCGAGACCTGTACATTGGATGTAGGTCGTATTGTAGCGTGCGCCACCGCTATAGTAGTCGCGTCCACGGGTGATGCAGTCGTCGATGAAGAGGGAGAGGAACGTGGCTGGAGCATAGAGCGAGAACATACGCTCGATGTAGTTATTGACCGCCAGTTTCAGGTTGACGAAGTAAATCATCTGCTTGTGATAAGCCTCATAGAGTTCCTCGTAGGTCTTGAATGTGCGTGGGTCGCCCGTCTCCAATCCCAGTTTCTTGCCCGTCATCGGGTCAATGCCGTTGTTGAGGGTGATTTCCAGAATCTTTGGAGTGTTCAGATAGCCTGTCAGAATGTAAGCTTCTTTGCCGAATGCTCCTACCTCGATACAGCCTGAGCAGCCGCCTTCGTTGGCATCTTCCTGAGTCTTTCCTTGCCGCACCAGTTCCTTCGTGTAGGTGTCAGGATTGAAGACGGAAGGGTAGCCGTGACCCTGACGAATCACTTTGGCACCAGCCATCACGAACTCGTCAGGAGTGACCTTGCTCACATGGATGCTCAAGCCTGGTTGCAACTCGTGCAGTTCCTCTTGAATCTCCAGAATAATGTAAGAGAGTTCGTTGACGGCATTGTTGCCTTCCCTGTCGATACCACCAATGTTGATGTTGGTGAAGTCGTTGTATGTACCGCTCTCCAATGCTGTGATACCCACCTTTGGAGGTGCTGGCTGGTTGTTGAACTTAATCCAGAAACAGGAGATGAGTTCCTTCGCCTTCTCACGGGTCATTGTGCCGTCAGCGAGTCCTTTCTGATAGAAGGGGTAGAGGTGCTGGTCAATATGTCCAGGGTTCATGCAATCCCAACCGTTCAGTTCAGTCACAGTGCCCAGATGGACAAACCAGTACATCTGAATCGCCTCCTGCATGTCGCGGGGTGCATGAGCAGGCACCCAACGACATACGTCAGCAATCTTACGAAGCTCTGAGACCCTCTCTGCCCTGCGGGCATCTCCCCCATAATGGGGAGAGCCATCCGGACGATTTCCCTCCCCATTATGGGGGAGGGTCGGGGAGAGGGTCTTCTCTAGTTCGTCAGCCATCTTCTCAGCCAACTCAGCATGTCTTTCCGCAAAGAGGATGGCAGCATCGCAACTGATGTCCATCGCTTGCAGTTCCTGCTGCTTGTCTGTGGCTTCAGGGTCGTTGATGAAGTCGAGTTCGCTGAGGGTCTTGGCGATGAGTGCCTTGGTGTCCAGCAAACCGCGATGATACATCTTGCCGTCCATTGCCGTATGACCGCCAGCACGTTGCTCCATGAACTCTGTGAACACGCCCGCATGATAAGCCTCTTCCCACTCCTTGCTTACGTGGCTAAAGATGCGTTCGCGCTGAGTGCGTCCTTCCCAATAGGGGATGACCTCACGCTCATAAGTGTCAATGTCTTCCTGCGAGATGTAGTAAGGCTGCAACTCACGGTCATTCAATGTGTGAAGATCCTCCACCGTATGGCAAGTCAATTCAGGGAACGTTGGAACCGCCTTGGGTACAGGACCACGTTCGCCAACAATCAGCTCGTCCTTGCCGATATAGATGGTTTTCTTCTTGCAAATCTCATAGAAGTTTTTGGCGCGAAGGATGCAGTTAGGCATCTTGCCATAGTTCTCCTTGTAGAATGCCGTTTCAATCAGGGCACGTTCGATGGTCAGCATGGTGGGCGTGTCGATGCTCTGCTGATGCAGACGTTTCACGCGGTCATTCATGCCCCCCTCATTTTCAGGGTGCTGTAAAGCATAATTCATTTTGCTGTGCGGCTTGCGCATGGCGACAGTAGTTGTCATATAGTTAATCTAAAGTTTAATGTTCTTTATTTGCTGGTGATATGCAGAAAACGTGTGATTTGCCTGCCTATGCTGCGATCCTTGTTGTCAATGTAAGCGTCAAGGATACGGGTCTTCTGGTGGAGAGGAATGACATCATAGTCGGCAATGGCGGCAGGGATAAGGGTGCTGTGACCTTTGCGGAGCAGAATCTTGTCGCCTGTGGAACGTATGCATATACGGCAGTCACCTTCGATGCACATGCTGATGATGAAACTGTCATATTTGATGAGGTTGCGATGGAAAGGTGCGGTCATCTCTGTGACGCGCACACTGAAGAAAGGTGAGTCGATGATGCGGTTGGCTCGATCGGTCAGGTTGCTGTATTGCGTGCGGTAGTCATCCTCCACTTTGAAGTCGAGGGCTTGAGCAGCCAGTTCTGTGTGCAGTTCGCGTGGCTTGCCATCCATGCCTGGACGGTTGTAGTCGAAAATGCGATAAGTCACGTCCGACGACTGTTGCACCTCTGCTAAGAGGATGCCGCCACAGATGGCATGCACACGTCCAGCAGGGAGATAGAATACATCGCCAGCCTTCACAGTATGCTTGGCCAGCATATCAACAATGGTGCCATCGGCCACCCTTTGTTTGTATTCCTCAGGCGTAATCTCCTTTTTGAAACCTGCATACAGGTGGCTGCCAGGTTGGGCATCGATGATGTACCAGATTTCACTCTTTCCCAGTTTCCCATGTTCACGCTGAGCCATCTCGTCGTCAGGATGCACCTGAATGCTGAGGTCTTTCTCGGCATCGATGAACTTGACCAGCAACGGAAGTTTTCCTCCGTATTTCTTGGCAACGGCCCCCCCCAGAATGTGAGCAGGCGAGGTGCTGATGACGCTTGCCAGGTCTTTGCCAGCCCAACTCCCGTTGCTGATGATGCTGGTGCTGGATGGAACGGTGCTTACTTCCCAACTCTCGCCGATAGGCTCATCGGAAGCTCTCATCTGTTTGTATGGACGCAAACGTTTACCACCCCACACGACGGGGTGCAGGTTGGGTTCGAAAAGGAAAGGATAAAGATGTGCCATAACTCATGAAGTTTTTCTTACGACCGGCAAAGATAGTGAAAAGTTGGGAGTTAGAAATGATGGGGCAGAAGATTTTTAGTGAGGAGTCTTGAATTAAGAGTCTTGAATTAGGATTTTGTTATTTTCTGATCATCACTTTCTTTTTGCCCACGATATAAATGCCTGGTGCGGGTTTGCCTTTCACCTTGCGACCGTCCAGCATGTATATGGCAGAAGCGGATGCGTCAGATGCTTGTCCCTTAGCATCATCCATCGGCACATCGGTGATGTCAGTGACAGTTTGGTTGCCACCATAGAAGAACAGGCGGAAGTGGTCGAACATCGTCCAATAGTAGGTGGGAGCGCTGGTGCACTTGATGCCGACACGTAAAGAACTGCCAGCATTTGCGAGTTGGGCACCGACACTGCTGTCATAGAGACCTTTGGCAAAGTATTTCGAAGCGCCCACCATACAGTTGGGGATGTAAGTGCCGTCCGCCATCGTCTTGTCGCTGCCCCATCCTCCGTCGTTGAAGAGCGCTTTGGATTGCCGGTCGTCGCAGAGGTGGCAGACAGGGGCAGTTGTGCTGTTGATGTAGAGCGAGGTGGTGACTTTAGCGGTGCCTTTGTCGTAAGGGGTGAAGATGTCTTCAGGTTTGCCTGGTCGCTGGAAGGCGTATGCGCATAACTCATAAGTGCCAGAAGGCATGTCCTCGAGCACTTGATAGAAGTTGAAAGTATTCTCATAGAACTCTACTGCTTGAGCCTCATAGTTACAATTACTATTGGTTGTTGTCCATCCGCTGGTGGCATCTTTGTCGAAATCGGGATTCTCCAGCATGAAGGTGAGGTCGAAGGGCTGTTCCACATCGGTGACGGATACACTGGAGAGGAACGTGACGGCAGCAGAACGAGCCTGTTGAGTGAGGGCATCCACTTCAACGCCCTTCGTGCAGGCTTCAGCTTGGGTTTCAAGAGTGCTTAAAGTGCTGCTGAGGGCAGCGTCGGCACCTTCCACATCTTCTTCGTGAGGAGTCTTGGCGAGTTTCCTGATTTGGGCAAGCATCTCTGCAAAGGCATCGCGGGCTTCGTCAATGTTGCCGTTGTCGAAGTTCAGCGCCTCTTCTGCTGTCATGATGAGCCAACGTTGAGTTGTGGCTGTGTTTGCGATGTTCCATGTTGTCGTCGCAGTCTTGCCGCTGGCTGTAGCGTTCAGCACAGGTGGATTCGATGAACTCTCAGGATGAATGATGTAGTAGCCACGCTGACCTCCCACATCGACACGTCCGCGCATCAGGTGGAAATTGTCGTCCGAGGTGGGTGTGGTGTGTTTCACCGTCTTGATGCCGCTGGAATAAGTCATGTAATATCCAGTGGAAGCATTCTTCAGTTGATAATACTGGTTCGATGGTGTGAACGTGATATACCATGCGGCAGCATCGTTGGTCGCAGCCTCTTCGGCAGTCATTGTCTTCCATTGCAGTTGATGAGTGGCAGTCTCTACCAGATAAGCGCTGTGCAGGCCATGTTTCGAGTCCTCGTTCTTGATGTAATACTTCACGCCATCCTCTTGGTCGAAAGCATAGTAGGGTAGCGCATAGCCTATCTCGCCAGAACCAGGCAGACCGTCCTCGTTCAGCGCCTGTGCCAGAATGCCCATCATGCAGTAGAGGTTGTCGTTGTGTGTGTCCTCATGTGCGCCGTTGCAGCCGTAAGGCCAGAGGTGCATGTCGTCACCAGCGAGAACACCGTCCGTGTTGTTGTCCCAGAAACGCAGGGCTTCCGTCACACGGTCACCCGCCCAGACACCGTTGGGTCGATAGTCGCCCGACCACCAATTGTTGTGTGTGCCTACACCAATGCCGTGGAAGGCTTCGTGCATGATGGTGCCCACCTGCTGATAGGATGAACTGGAACCCACTCTCATGCTGCCGCCATAACTGCAGTCAGCCGTTGGTGTGCCAGGGCTGTAGGTGACGCTGATGCCAAAGCCGTGGATGCTGCTCAGGTTGTTCCAGTAGTAGTCGATGGCTGTGTTGATAGCATAGTTGATGCGGTCGTTGGTTTCCTCGTCACCACCGTTGTTGTACCAATGGCCGATGGTGCCTTTGGGGACAGTGACAAACTTGATCACATCGCCATATCCCACAGCATAGTCACTGTTGATGGCATAGGCTCGCATATAGTAGATGGTGGCAGGTTTGAGGTCACGCAGCCAATAAATCTTGCCCGCTTGGTTCACGTACTCAGTGGTGCGGCTATCGGTCACCTTGGGGTCAGGGTTCTCGCTCCAGCAGAAGCCCTCTTCGACGATGGAGGAGCCAGACACTGTGCTACGGCCGAAAGCCCATGTGGCACCACGCACGAAACGTGTGTCGGTCACCACCACAGGAGCCTTCCCGCTGCCTCCACCATTCAGCACCTTATAGGCGAACGACGCTTCGGCCAGAGCGGTGATGGCGGCTTCGGCCTGATTGTCGGTTGTGGTTTCAACATCGTAAACCGTTTGGGCGGCATCGATGGCATTCTGATAGTCAGCATTCTGGGCATCAGGAGCCTTGCTGATTTCATCCCTTGCGTCGGCAATGGCATCAGCCAGTCGTGCAAAGATTTCCTGCGAGGTGTCAGCCGTACTCATAGCCGACTCCAGAGCTGTGGCGGCAGCAGGCCAACCTTCAGCATCCGACTGTTCTGAGAGCGGTTTCGCCACAGTGATAGCCTCCGTCAGCGCTGTCTTGGCCTTGGTGTTCATGCGCTTCTGAACCAGCACCTCGGCTTGGGCGATGAGGTTGGAAAATGCCTCCTTCACATCGTCAAAACTATCGCTGATATATTCCAGTTGGAAGTTGTCCACAGAGAGCCAGTTTCCTGTAGCACCCTTGGCCTCGAAACCAATCTCCATCACGTCGGCCACTTGCACAAACTCCAGCGTGTAATTGGCACGCACACCGACATCCTTGGTTTGGGTGCCTGCGAATATCCATGCTCCCGTCTGTACTTGGTTGGGTGTGTCCTCTTGGATGTTCTGTGCGGCAGCCTTCAGACGGTAGCGTCCTGCGGGCATACTCGTCAGTGTCTGGCTCAGGCGGGCATCGCCCACAGCACCTCCACGTCCTGTCCATCGCTCCACATACCATGTTCCCTTCTTGATGCTGAACACGCTGTTGCCCTGTGTGCCCATGCCCGATACTGCCCAGTTCGTCAGGTCGCCTGTCTCGAAACTGGGGTTCTTAATGCGGTCAGTCATATCCAATGGGCTTTCTGCGCTGGCATTGGCACGAAGGTAGATGTCGATGGCATTCTCTATGCCCACGATGGCTGCGGCTTGTTCCTCACCATTGACGGCTTCCTGATCTGCCACCGATGCCTCATAACAAGTGCGTGCTTTGGCAATAGCGGTCAGCAGTTGTCCGCTCTCCTTACCCGTCACGTTGCCGTAGGTGGTCTCAGCGGTCTCGAGGGCTTCAGCCAGTTCTGCGGTCAGGTCTGAGCCTACCTGTGTCAGTCGGAAGTTGTCCACAGAAATCCAGTTGCCCGAAGCGTCTTTGCCCACGAAACCGATGGTGACGCTGCCAGATACGAAGTTGAACGCCACCGTATAGTGGTCACGCACCGTCACAGTGGTTTTCTTGATGGGAGTCTTGAAGAGAGCATGTTTGGAAGGCTCTGCATAGATGTAGGCACCCGTCTGTGCTTTCGTTGGGGTGTCCTCCTGAATGTTCTGTGCAGCCACTTTCAGTTCGTAGTTGCCTGGCGGCAAGTTCTTGATTTCTTGGCTCACGCTGCCAGAACCCACAGCGCCACCTCTTCCTGTCCATCGCTCCATGTAGATGTTGCCATGCTTGATGGTAAAGATGTTGTTGTCACAGGTGCTCATGCCCGAATGAATCCATCCGTCTGTTTTCTGTTCGAAACTTGGATTCTGAATCAATGCCGTGCGGTCAGTCTGCGCATTCATAGTGGCGACGCATACCAGCGCCACCAACACCATCGTTAGTCTTGTGCTTCTCATATTTGCTGTGCTTTTTTGATTTGGGGGCAAAAATACATATCATTTCTGATAATTCAATGATTTTGTGGACATTTTTTCAAATGGAAGACTTTTTTCCCGTTGATGGGACTTGTTTTTTGTAAAATAGTCCGTACCTTCGCCAAATATTTCGAGCGATGATGTCAAGAAAGAAATATGCAATAACCCTCCTGCTGTTGCTGATGGGCTTGGTGGCAATGGCTCAGGACACGATTCGCATGCGCAGTTGTCGGATGGGGAAGGTGCCTGAGCATGTCTTGTTGCGTCGTTCCTTACGGGCAACAGGCAATCCCTATGTGGGCGACCGCCGCCAGTTGGTGGTGCTGGCAGCATTTGCCGACCAGCAGTTCAAGGCGTCCAATCCCTTGTTGCTGTGGCACAAGATATTCAATCAGGAGAGATTCGACGAAGCCCCCTTTCATGGTTCTGTTCACGATTATTTCTATGATCAGAGTGGCGGGAAGTTCCGATTGACTTTCGACCTTCACTACGTCTGTCTGGCCGACAACCGCTCGAAATATCGCAGTACAGAACAAGATGACGAGAACTCAAAATATCTGGTCAACGACCTCCTCGACTCGCTGGTGAACAGGGGCGGCATCGACTGGGAGCCCTACGATTGGGATGGTGATGGCTACATTGACCAGTTGCTCATCGTCTTTGCAGGCAGGGGAATGAATGCAGGTGGGGGAACCAACAGCGTCTGGCCTCACCAATGGTGGCTCAGTGCCCACTGGGACAGCGAAGCCCGCACCGTCAGCAGTGCAGGGAAGGACTACACCATTGACGCTTATTGCTGTGTGCAGGAATTATATCTGCAAGACACCTACGGCTCCTTTGGCACCATCTGCCACGAATACAGTCACTGCATGGGTTTGCCCGATTTCTACTACGGCAGCAGAGTCGTTGTGGGAGGTTGGGACATCATGGACTCTGGCGACAAGAACGGAGCTGGGTTCTGTCCTGCAGGCTATTCTTCCCATGAACGTATGTTGATGGGGTGGATGGACATTCCTGAAATCACCTCTCCCACCACCATCACAGGCATGATGGCCTTGGGCGAGGAACCGCAATCTTATATGCTGCGCAACGACGCTTATAGCAATGAATATTACATCTTGGAGAACCGTCAGAAGACAGGGTGGGACGAAAAGTTGCCTGGCAGCGGACTCATCATCTTCCACATCGACTACGACCCCAAAGTATGGCGAGGGGCAAGGTCGAATCTGACCCCCAACACCAGCCAGAAACAATGCTACACCCTCTTTCATGCCAACAACAAAAACAATACTTACTATGAAGCAGGGTGGGCATACCCCTACCTGTCCAACGACTCGCTGACCAACACCTCTTCGCCTGTCGCTGTGTTGGCTCATCCCAACACCGATGGCACCACCCTCATGTCCAAGCCCATCACCAACATCAGCGTCACCAACGGCCTGATCTCCTTCGATGTGATGGGAGGAGACGCACAGACCGACATCGCCAGTCCTTCCCCCGATGCCTCTCTCCCAGTCACCATCTATGCCCCCGACGGCACACCCCGTTCCCAACTCTCCCACGGCGTGAACATCGTCAAGCAAGGAGGCAAGGTGTCGAAGATTTATCAGAAGTGAAGAAGCATGAATTGACACCCTCGTTACCTATTAATTGGGAACGGGGGTGTTATTGTATTGGTAGTGGAGGTTTCAATTAAGTGGCAACGACGGTGGATAATTGACAATAGGCAAATAGACTATTGCGATGCGTACAAACCTGACGGCAATTGTCCATTAAACGAACGAAGAGAGAGGAACCGCTTTGTGCGCTCCTCTCTCTTCGTTTGTTATCGGATTGGGCGATTTGTCTCTTATTTGAAGATGTTCTTCAGGATTTCGTTGGTCACCTTGCGGGTGGCGGTGTTGGCGGCTGTTTTGGCGGCGCTGCCGATGATGGAGCCTGAGGAGGAACTCTTCTTGGAGGAGGTCTTCTTGGAGGAGGAAGAGTTGCCTGTGATTTTCTTGCCGACGGAGGTGCCTACCTGATGGCCTACGGAGCCGAGGACGGCGCCGAT
This sequence comes from Bacteroidaceae bacterium, assembly GCA_017448965.1. GTDB lineage: Bacteria > Bacteroidota > Bacteroidia > Bacteroidales > Bacteroidaceae > Minthosoma. Next base: position 27,158 of record JAFSKK010000007.1, read on the forward strand.
GAGGGTGCCGAAGATGGTGCGCTTCCACATGCCTGAGGATTTGGATTTCTCCTTGGCTTGACGTTCGGTTTCCTTGCGCTGACGTTCTGCCTCTTTCTCTTCTTCCTTACGCAGACGTTCTGCCTCGCGTGCGGCTTCACGTTCCTGCTTCTCCTGCTCGCGCTGGCGGCGAAGGGCTTCTACGGCTTCTTCACGCTCCTTGCGTGCGGCTTCCTTCTCTTCTTCCTTTTGCAGTTTCTCCTGTTCCTTGCGCTGACGTTCTGCTTCTTTCTCAGCCTCTTTCTGCTGCTTTTCCTCTTCCTGACGGCGCAGCATGGCGGCTGCTTCGGCATCTTCCTGCTCCTTCTGGGCGATGAGCACTTCGTAGGCGCTTTCGCGGTCGAAATAGTTGGCGTATTCCTTGATGTGGTCGGGTGCGGCATTCTGGATGTCGAGTCGTTGACCTTCGGTGATGGCGCCTATCTGGCTGAGGGGGAAGAGCATCTTGGCGCATTGCACGATGGTGGGGGCACCTTTCTCGTCGAGCACGGACACGAGCGCTTCGCCTGTGCCGAGTTCCATGATGGCCTGTTCTGTGCTGAAGGCGGGGTTGGCGCGGAAGGACTGTGCTGCCACACGCACGGCTTTCTGGTCTTTGGGCGTGTAGGCACGGAGGGCATGCTGGATGCGGTTGCCCAACTGGCCGAGGATGGCGTCGGGAATGTCGGAGGGTGACTGGGTGATGAAGTAGATGCCCACACCCTTGGAGCGGATGAGTCGGATGACCTGTTCGAGTTTGTCCACCATCGCCTTGGAGGTGCCGTCGAAGAGCATGTGTGCCTCGTCGAAGAAGAAGACGAGTTTGGGCAATTCCTGGTCGCCAATCTCTGGCAGGGTGGCGTAGAGTTCCGTCATGAGCCAGAGGAGGAAGGTGGAATAGAGTTTGGGGTTGAGCATGAGTTTGTCGGCTGCCAGCACACTCATCACGCCCATGCCGTCCTCCATGTCGATGAGGTCTTCGACGTTGAAGGAGGGTTCGCCAAAGAACTGGTCGCCACCCTCGCTCTCAATCTCCAAAACGGCTCGTTGGATGGCGCCGATGCTGGCTGGGGAGATGTTGCCATAGACGGTGGTGAAGAGGTTGGCGTTCTGACCCACGAAGTCGAGCATGAGACGGAGGTCTTTCAGGTCGATGAGCAGGAGTTCCTTGTCGTCGGCAATGCGGAAGACGATGTTGAGCACGCCGCTCTGCACGTCGCTAAGCCCCATGAGGCGGCTGAGCAACTGCGGCCCCATTGCTGACACGGTGGTGCGCATGGGGAATCCTTGTTCGCCAAACACGTCGTAGAAACGCACAGGGCATGCCTTGAAGTCGGGATTGGGCACACCGAAGGCATCCTTGCGCTTCTCGATGAAGGAGGACATCTTGCCTGCCTGTGAGATGCCTGAGAGGTCGCCTTTCATGTCGGCCATGAAGCAGGGCACTCCTGCCTGTGAGAAGGTCTCTGCGAGCACTTGCAGGGAGACGGTCTTGCCTGTACCTGTAGCACCTGCGATGAGACCGTGACGATTACACATTCTGCCCGTCAGATTGATGGGGCCATCTGCGCCATGCGCGATATAAAGATTTCCGTCTAAATACATATTTGTTGGGAATTATGGGAATTATGGGAATTAATGGGAATTCTGGGAATAGTGGGCGAGTCCGCTTTCGAGCCAATTGAGGAACTTGTAGACATCCTCGTCGTAGGAGTAGCTCTTCTCCAAGAGATGGCCGTCGTTGTCGAGCAGCACATAGAAGGGTTGGGCGGTGGCACCAAACTTGGTGGATTGGAGGTGGCTCCACTTGTCGCCGATGGTGCGGAGTTTCCGCTCGTTGCCTTCGCTGTCCTTCACCACGATGGGTGCTGACAAGGGGGTCTTCTCGTCCACGTAGAGTTGGATGAGCACGTAGCTGTTGGTCATGATGTAGGCCACATCGGGGTCGGTGAAGACGGCTGCCTCCATCTTGCGGCAATTGACACAACCATAGCCCGTGAAGTCTATCATGACGGGCATGTGGTGCTCCTTCGCGTAGCGCATACCCTCTTCGTAGTCGGTGAACTTGGGCTTGACTTCCTGTTCTGATGCCAGATTGAAGTCCTGTGTCTTCATGGGCGGCGCAAAGGCGCTGACGGCCTTGAGAGGTGCGCCCCATAAGCCCGGAATCATGTAGATGGCGAAGGAGAAGGAGATGAGCGCCATGAAGAAACGAGGGATGGAGGTCTTGGGATGCAGGACTTTCTCTCCCATCTCGTCATATTCTTCTTCGTCGTGAGGGAATCGAATCCAGCCGATGAGGTAGGCTCCCAGCAGGGCTGCAAGGACAATCCAGATGGAGAGGAACACCTCGCGGTCGAGCAATCCCCAACCGTATGCGAGGTCGGCCACAGAGAAGAACTTGAGGGCAAAAGCCAGTTCGACAAAGCCGAGCGTCACCTTCACCACGTTCATCCAGTTGCCGCTCTTGGGTGCTGCATTCAGCCATTGGGGGAAGAGGGCGAAGAGCGTGAAGGGCAAAGCCAAGGCGATGGCAAAGCCCAACATGCCGACGACGGGGCCGATGATGCTGGAGGTGGCCACTTCCACGAGGAGGAAGCCGATGATGGGGCCTGTGCAGGAGAAACTGACCAACACCAAGGTGAAGGCCATCAGGAAGATGCTCAGCACACCTGTGGTGCTGTTGGCCTTGTTGTCGATGGCGGTGTTCCACTTCGAGGGCAACGTGATTTCGAAGCCTCCGATGAAGGAGATGCCGAACACGAGCAGCATGAGGAAGAAGAGGATGTTGAACACGGCATTGGTGGCCAAGTCGTTGAGGGCTGAGGCACCAAAGATGGCGGTGATGACCAAGCCCAACGTGACATAGATGACGATGATGCTGATGCCGTAGAGGATGGCGTCGCGGAGGCCGCGTTTTTTGGCTGCCGCTTTCTCTTCAGGGGTGGATTTCTTGGTGGTGCCACGCTTCAGGAAGAAGGACACGGTCATGGGGATGATAGGCCACACGCAGGGGGTGAACAGGGCGATGAGACCGCCTATCAGGCCAAGGACGAAGAGTTGCAGGAGGGTGTTATCATGGATGGGGGTGGGGTCGTCGATGTCGGGTTCCCACTCCATCTCATCCTCTTCGAGGGGAACGCTGTCGGTCACGATGGTGCTGGAATCGGCAAGAGCCGCCGTTTCTTGGGCTGGCTCTTCCTTTGTCTCCTCTTTCTTCTGTTCGGCCTCCTCCTTCTTCTCCTCCTTGGCCTCTTCTTGGGTCTTCACTTCGCCATTGAAGGAGAAATCGACAGAGGTGGGCGGTGTGCAATTCTGGTCGTTGCAGGCACCATAGCGCAGATAGCCCTCCACTTCGTACTTGCCGCCTGTCAGTTTCAGTTTCTGCTTGAAGGTGGCGGTGTTCTCGAAGTAGTAGACATCGGCATCGAACATGTCTTCGTATTTCTTGATGGGTGTGGTGGATGGTTTCAGCGAGCCGTCGAGTTTGGCTCCTGAGATTTTCTCCACAGTGAGTGTGGTGGGTGTAGGACCATCGGGCACCACTTGGGTGCTGTACATGTGCCAGCCGCTCTGGATGGTTGCAGAGAAGGTGATGACTGCCTCAGTGGGAGAGGTCTCCTTGATGGAGGTGGTCACCTTCACTGGGTTCATGAATTGTGCGTTGGCCACAAGCACACAGCAGCATGTCAGTAGGGTAAAAAGAAACCGTCTCATTTGCTTGTTGTTATCAGTTCTTCCTTTTGTTCATGCACTCTCTTCAAGGAATGGGATTTAGTGCAAGCCCTTCTCCTGCAGATAGTGCAAGGCATCGATGGCTGCATGGCAACCGCTTCCGGCAGCGCTGATAGCTTGACGATAGAGCGGGTCGGCCACATCGCCAGCGGCGAACACACCTGGGATGTTGGTAGCGGTGGTGGGCTGCTGCACCTTGATGTAACCCTGTTCGTCCACTTCCACATCAGGACGGAATAGCTCGCTGTTGGGGTGATGCCCGATGGCCAAGAAGAAGCCGTCGATGGGCAGATCGTAGCGACGCTCGCCTTCCTTGCCCTTGTTCTCGACGAGGTGTGCTCCTTCCACGCCGTTGTCGCCATAGAGTCCTTCTGTCTGCGTGTTCCAGAGGATTTCGATGTTCTCTGCCTCCTTCACCTTCTGCTGCATGGCATCGCTGGCACGAAGCACATCACGGCGCACAATCATATAGACTTTCTTGGCGAGGCTGGCCAGATACTGTGCCTCTTCGCAGGCTGTGTCGCCACCGCCCACAACTGCCACCACTCTCTTGCGATAGAAGAAGCCGTCGCAGGTGGCACAAGCCGATACTCCTTGTCCTGCATATTTCTTCTCGTCGTCCAAGCCAAGATACTTGGCAGAGGCTCCTGTGGAGATGATGATGGTGTGCGCTTCCAGCACGGTGCCGTCGTCGGTTGTGGCCTTGTGAGGTGTGGAGCCATCTTTCGAGAGTTCCACCTTCGTGATCATGCCATAGCGGATGTCTGTGCCCAATCGCTCCGTCTGCTTGCGGAGGTCGTCCATCAGTTCTGTGCCTGTGGTGCCGTTGGGATAACCTGGGAAATTGTCCACTTCTGTGGTTTGTGTGAGTTGTCCGCCTGGTTGCATGCCCTCGTAGAGCACAGGGCTGAGCGAACTTCTTGATGCGTAGATGGCTGCTGTGTATCCAGCAGGGCCACTACCTATAATCAATGTCTTTAATGCCATTTTATGTTGAGTTTTTAAGTTTTCGATGGGCAAAGGTACAACTTTTCTGCTTTTTTGCCAGTTTATTCACATTTTTTATGGGTCATAATCTCCAATACGCAGCGGTCTGTCTCGTCCATTGCGTCTTTTCCGATATGTGTGAGGTTGTGGATGGAGCGGTCAACATCGTCTTCGATGATGCCCTCGACGGAAGACACGCATTTTTGCTGCACGGCCAGCATAGCAGAGAGTACGGCTGTGCTCACACCCGATGCGAGTTTCAGCGCACAGGATGGTTTGGCTCCATCGCATATCATGCCTGTGAGATTGGCCACCATGTTTTTCACCGCATAGGTGATTTGCTCGTAATTGCCGCCCATCAGATAGGTGATGCCGCAAGCGGAGCCTGTGGATGCCACCACACAGCCGCATAGGGCTGAGAGGGCACCTAACGACTGCTTGATGTAGATGGCTGTCAGATGGCTCAATGTGAGGGCACGCAGGAGTTCTTCTTCTGTGTTGTGGTTCTCTTGGGCGAATTTCACCACAGGGAGCGTGGCGCAAATCCCCTGATTGCCGCTGCCCGAGTTGGACATGACAGGAATGGGGGCACCTGCCATACGGGCATCGCAGGCACAGGCGGTGGAGGAAATGATGTGTGAGAAGATGGTGTCGCCAAAGATTCCCTTTCCCAATGGACGGGTGAGGGTTTTGCCTAACGTGTGGCCATAGTTGCCTTTCAGCGATTCTTCAGCGGCTTTCTCATTCAAGGTCTGGGCTTCGCGGATGAAGGAGATTTCGTCGAGTGGAGCCGTGGTGGCGAACTCATAGACTTTTTGCAGGTCCAGCCAAGAGCAGCCCTCGTCGGTCTCCTCGTCGGCCTTGCAGGGCTTTTCGTACACAACCACCTGGTTCTTCTTCACACACAGGAAGTCCTTGTGGGATGTGCTGATGATGGCCTCGGCTGTCTGGTCGCCCTTGCTCACCTTCACCTCGATGTAGAGTTTTTCCTTGATGCCTTCTTTCAGGCCGATGTGGATGCGGTTTTCCGCCAGATAGGCCTTTCCCTGTTCGACGGCCTCGTCGGTCACATCTTTCAGCACTTCCAGTTCGTAGTCAGCCTTGCCTATCAGCGCACCTAATGCCACAGCGATGGGTAGGCCAATCATGTCTGTGCCTGGGATGCCGACTCCCATCGCGTTTTTCAGGATGTTGGCCGATAGCAACACTTCGATTTTCTCAGGCACAGTGCCAAGTGTTTCTTTGGCCTTGGCCACACACAATGCCACTGCGATAGGTTCTGTACAGCCTATTGCTGGCACCACTTCGCTTCTGATCAGAGCGATAATCTGCTGTCTTAACGTTTTTTCCACAGTCAATTGATTGATGTGCAAAGGTAAAGAGAATCATACGACTGAACAAACTTTTGGTGCATTTGTTGGCGCTCTTTCCCACATTTATTTAAAAAAAAGAATTTATTTTGTGTTTTCTCTGATTTGTAGTACCTTTGCAAGCGGAAAAAGGAAAAGAATTCAAGATGAAACGTATTCTATCAATCATTATGATGTGCTGTGTGGTTCTGAGCATCTCGGCTCAGAAGGAGATGCAGCAGTTGGCTGACTCGATAGTGAAGTACCAAATGAAGTCGGGTGGATGGCCAAAGAATCAGGATTGGCTGAAAGGAGTTGACCCCAAGGAGGCGAAGGCTTGGCAGAAGACGGGCGTGGGTTCCACCATTGACAATGGGGCCACCACTTCAGAGATGCAGTCGCTGGCGAAGGCGGTGGATCAGATCGTCGTGATGTTGGCAGAGAACAGCGTGTGGCTGGACAAGGAAATGCTGAAGGAGCGCCGTAAGAATTATACGGAATCGTTCAAGCGTGGTGTGGAATATCTGCTGAAGATGCAATACCCGTCTGGTGGTTTCCCGCAGTTTTATCCATTGAAGGGTGCTGATGAATATTCGGCACAGATTACGTTCAACGACCAGGCGATGGTGAATGCGCTGAAAGTGTTGAGAGATGTGGGTGGCGACTCGCTGAGATTCAGAAATATGGATGTAGATAAGGGTCTGAAGAAGAAGTGCAAGGCGGCTTATGAGCAGGGCATCAGATGTGTCTTGCTTTGTCAGATTCGTGTGGACGAATCGGGTAGGGTGCTGGATTTCGACACGCCAAGCTGGAAGGGTGGTACGCCTACGGTGTGGTGTCAGCAGCATGACCGCGTGACTTTCATGCCTGCGAAGGCTCGTGTATACGAGTTGCCCTCTTATTCAGGATGTGGCGAGACATGTGCCATTCTTGACCTGCTGATGGATGAACCGCTTCCTTCGGCAGAAGTGAAGGCTGCGGTGAAAGCAGGTGTTGCTTGGCTGGAGGCACATGCGATGAAGGATGTGGCGGTGGAACATTTCACCAATGAGAACGGACAGGCCGACATCCGTCTCGTCGAGAAAAAAGGCGCTCCGCTGTTGTGGGCACGTTTTTATGACTTGGACAAAGGCGAACCTTTCTTCTGCGATCGCGACGGTGTGCCTCAGAAGCATCTTTCGGACATTGGCTATGAGCGAAGAAATGGTTACTCGTGGGTGGGCAATGATCCTAAGTGTGTGATAGAGAGATGTAAGAAACTTGAATATTGAAAGTTGAAAATTGAAAAAAGAATAGATTATGGCAGAAAACAACAACAATCAGCAACTTCAGATTGAACTGAAGCCTGAAGTGGCAGAGGGTACATACTCTAACTTGGCCATTATCACTCACTCGAGTTGTGAGGTGATTACAGATTTCATCCAGATGATGCCTGGCATGCCCAAGGCACAGGTGAAGAGCCGTATCATTATGGCTCCTGAGCATGCGAAGCGCCTGCTGATGGCTCTGCAGGATAATATCCGTAAGTATGAGCAGCAGTTTGGCACTATCAAGTTGACGAATGGACAACCCTCGAACGAAGGGAGAACTATCGCTCCGTTCAACATTAAGCAAGGCGAGGCGTAAGTGACCTGCCAAGACAAAGTGACCTCGAGAGTTAACTGACTTTCGAGGTCATTTTTGTTGTGAGAAAGATGAAGGCATGTATTATGGGAAAGATGAATGAAAAGAGGGTTCTTTCGTGTGTACATTATATTATTATAAAGGAGCATTTTCAGCGTGACTTTTTGTAAAGATTTTGTTGCTTTTGCTATGTGGAGATTGCTTTTTGACAAGATTGAAATGTTAAATAAAATTAAAAAATAGCGATTTTGGGGGCTTTTCGAGTGGATGGGTGAAAAAATAACCCTTTAAAAAGATGTTGTTTGGCAGAAAATCCGTAACTTTGCACCACTTTTTGGAGTAGTGCGTGCCTTGGTTAGGTACTTTAGTATCGTGTGAGATGATGATTTCCCCGTAAAAAAAGGGTCTCGAAAAGGTAAAAAACAGAACGATACGTAAATTTAGCACGAAGCAAAGCGAGCAGCTGACCACGAAGCAACGAGTTCCCCTTCGGGTGGAAGGGTAAAGGTGGGCGCTCAAAAAAATGCACATAATTCAATAATAACAATAAATAATTAAACAAAATGCCTACTATTCAACAATTGGTAAGAAAAGGCCGTAAGGTGTTGGTAGACAAGAGCAAGTCTCCTGCATTGGATTCATGCCCTCAGCGTCGTGGTGTCTGCGTCCGCGTGTACACCACCACTCCTAAGAAGCCTAATTCAGCGATGAGAAAGGTCGCTCGTGTTCGTTTGACAAACAAGAAGGAGGTGAACTCCTACATTCCAGGAGAAGGCCACAACCTTCAGGAGCACTCCATCGTGCTGGTGCGCGGTGGTCGTGTGAAGGACCTCCCAGGTGTACGTTATCACATCATTCGCGGTGCGCTCGATACCGCAGGTGTGGCAAGCCGCACACAGCGTCGCTCTAAGTACGGCGCTAAGCGTCCAAAGGCTAAGAAGTAATCCTTTTTCTTACAAAGACAAAGAAACAACAGTTTTTTCACAACGTTTGGTTTGACGGAAATGCTTGAAGGGTTGAGTAAATGCCCCTCAAAGTGGGCGTTGAAGACACACACAGTATGCAGCCTCAGACTAAAGAAAGATTAAATCAAACAAAAAAATGAGAAAAGCTAAACCAAAGAAGCGTGTGGTACTTCCAGATCCAGTGTATGGTGATGTGAAGGTGACAAAGTTCGTTAACAACCTCATGTACGACGGCAAGAAGAGCGTGGCTTACACCATCTTCTACACAGCGCTGAAGAATGTCGAGAACAAGATGAAGAACGAGGAGAAGTCTCCACTGGAAATCTGGAAGACTGCCCTCGACAACATCACTCCACAGGTGGAGGTGAAGAGCCGCCGTATCGGTGGTGCCACATTCCAGGTGCCTACAGAGATCCGTGCTGACCGCAAGGAGGCCATCTCGATGAAGAACATGATTTCTTTCGCTCGCAAGCGTTCAGGCAAGAGCATGGCAGACAAACTTTCTGCTGAGATCATGGATGCCTTCAACCAGCAGGGTGGCGCATTCAAGCGTAAGGAGGACATGCACCGCATGGCTGAGGCTAACCGTGCTTTCGCACACTTCCGCTTCTAATCTATTATTAGTTTTTAACAAGGTAAAAAGTAAAAAGGAAAAAAGAGTATGGCAAAGCAAGATTTGCATCTTACACGTAACTTTGGTATCATGGCTCACATCGATGCTGGTAAGACTACCACATCTGAGCGTATCCTCTTTTATACAGGTAAAACGCACAAGTTGGGTGAGGTTCATGATGGTGCCGCAACAATGGACTGGATGGCACAGGAGCAGGAGCGTGGTATCACTATCACATCTGCTGCAACAACTGCCTACTGGACATGGAACGGCAACAAGTATAAGTTCAACTTGATTGACACTCCGGGACACGTGGACTTCACCGCTGAGGTGGAGCGTTCACTCCGTGTGCTTGACGGTGCTGTTGCCACTTACTGTGCAGTGGGTGGTGTGGAGCCCCAGTCAGAGACTGTATGGCGCCAGGCTGACAAGTACAATGTTCCACGTATCGGTTATGTGAACAAGATGGACCGTTCTGGCGCGGACTTCTTTGAGGTGGTTCGTCAGATGAAGGAAGTGCTTGGTGCAAAACCTGTTCCAGTGGTGATCCCAATTGGTGCAGAGGAGAACTTCAAAGGTGTGGTTGACCTCATCAAGATGAAGGCAATCCTGTGGCACGATGAGTCGCTGGGTGCAGACTATGACGTTGAGGACATTCCTGCAAACCTCGTTGCTGAGGCTGAGGAGTGGCGCGGCAAGATGCTTGAAGCTGTTGCTGAGTTTGACGACGCTCTGATGGAGAAGTTCTTCGACGATCCTTCTACCATCACAGAAGAAGAGTGCATCCGTGCTCTCCGCAATGCTACTTGTGCCCTTGAGTGCACTCCAATGCTTTGTGGTTCTTCGTTCAAGAACAAGGGTGTGCAGACATTGCTCGACTATGTATGTGCTTTCCTCCCATCTCCTCTCGACACTCCTAACATCGTGGGCGCTAACCCAACGACTAAGGAAGAGGAGGATCGTAAGCCATCTGAGGATGAGAAGACTTCTGCTCTTGCATTCAAGATTGCAACAGACCCATACGTAGGCCGCCTTACTTTTATTCGTGTATATTCTGGTAAGATTGAGGCTGGTTCTTATATTTACAACTCTCGTTCAGGCAAGAAGGAGCGTGTGTCTCGTCTGTTCCAGATGCACTCTAACCACCAGAACCCTGTTGAGGTCATCAGTGCTGGTGACATTGGCGCAGTGGTAGGTTTGAAGGACATCCACACGGGTGACACCCTCTGCGATGAGGATGCTCCAATCGTGCTCGAGTCTATGGACTTCCCAGATCCTGTGATTGGTATTGCAGTTGAGCCTAAGACTCAGAAGGACCTTGACAAACTTTCTATCGGCTTGCAGAAGTTGGCTGAGGAAGACCCAACCTTCACAGTGAAGACAGACGAACAGTCTGGCCAGACAGTCATCTCTGGTATGGGTGAGCTTCACCTCGATATCATCATCGACCGTCTGAAGCGTGAGTTCAAGGTTGAGTGCAACCAAGGTAAGCCTCAGGTGAACTACAAGGAGGCTATCACCAAGACTGTCAACCTCCGCGAGGTGTACAAGAAGCAGTCTGGTGGTCGTGGTAAGTTTGCCGACATCATCGTGAACGTAGGTCCTGTTGATGATGATTTCGAAGGCACAGGTCTTCAGTTCGTGGATGAGGTGAAGGGCGGTAATGTGCCTAAGGAATTCATCCCAGCTGTTCAGAAGGGCTTTGCGGAGTCAATGAAGAACGGTGTACTTGGTGGCTTCCCAATGGACAGCTTGAAGGTTACACTTGTGGATGGTAGCTTCCACCCTGTAGACTCTGACCAGTTGTCTTTCGAAATCGCTGCCCGTCAGGCTTACAAGAATGCTTGCGCTCAGGCTAAGCCTGTGCTGATGGAGCCTATCATGAAGCTCGAGGTTGTTACTCCTGAGGAGAACATGGGTGATGTGATCGGTGACTTGAACAAGCGTCGTGGTCAGGTTGAGGGTATGGACAATGCCCGTTCAGGTGCACGTATCGTGAAGGCAATGGTTCCACTGGGTGAAATGTTCGGTTATGTGACCGCACTCCGTACCATCACTTCTGGCCGTGCCACTTCATCTATGCAGTATGATCACCATGCTCCTGTATCAAGCACTATCGCCAAAGCAGTTCTTCAGGAGTGCAACGGTCGTGTAGATCTCGTATAATCAAGAATAGTTTGGGGGTGCAGGCAAGCATACGACTCTTTGCCTGCATACCCTCTTACTTATATATAATAATTACTTAAATAATTAAAACAATGAGTCAACAAAAAATTCGTATCAAACTGAAGTCTTACGACCACAATCTCGTTGACAAGTCAGCAGAGAAGATCGTCAAGGCTGTGAAGGCTACTGATGCTATTGTGAGCGGTCCTATTCCACTTCCCACACACAAGCGTATCTTTACAGTGAACCGTTCTACATTCGTGAACAAGAAGTCTCGTGAGCAGTTCGAACTCTGCACATACAAGAGACTGATTGACATCTACAGCTCTACTACTAAGACTGTCGATGCCCTCATGAAACTTGAACTCCCCAGCGGTGTTGAGGTTGAGATTAAGGTTTGATCATTTAGAGAACAATTTAAAGTTATATTGAAATGCCAGGATTAATTGGAAGAAAAATCGGAATGACATCCGTTTTCAGTGCCGAGGGCAAAAACATGCCATGCACTGTTATCGAAGTAGGTCCTTGTGTTGTAACTCAAGTAAAGACTGTTGAGAAGGATGGCTATGCTGCTGTTCAGGTGGGTTTCCAGGATAAGAAGGAAAAGCACACCACCAAGCAGATGATGGGTCACTTCAAGAAGGCTGGTACAACACCAAAGAGACACTTGGCCGAGTTCACTTATGAAGAGGAACACAACCTCGGTGATGTAATCACAGTGGAACTTTTCAATGATGCTGCTTACGTTGACGTAACAGGCACATCGAAGGGTAAAGGATTCCAGGGCGTCGTGAAGCGTCATGGTTTCGGTGGTGTAGGTCAGGCCACTCATGGTCAGGACGACCGTCTGCGTAAGCCAGGTTCTATCGGTGCTTGTGCCACACCTTCTCGCGTGTTCAAGAACGTGCCAATGGGCGGTCAGATGGGTAACGAGCAGGTGACCACACACAACCTTCAGGTAATTAAAGTAGTTCCAGAGCACAACCTCCTTCTTCTGAAGGGTAGTGTGCCAGGCTGCAAAGGTTCAATCGTTTTAATCAAGAAGTAAGCACATGGAAGTTTCTGTATTAAATATCAAAGGCGAGGACACTGGTAAAAAGGTTGTTCTGAACGATGCAATCTTCGGAATTGAACCTAATGACCATTGTATCTACCTCGCAGTGAATCAGTACCTCGCTGCTCAGCGCCAGGGTACTCACAAGTCAAAGGAAAGAAGCGAAATAGCAGGCTCTACTCGTAAGCTCATCCGTCAGAAGGGTGGTGGCGGCGCTCGCCGTGGTGACATCAAGTCTCCGCTGCTTCGTGGTGGTGGCCGTGTGTTTGGTCCTCGTCCTCGTGACTATTGGTTCAAGTTGAACAAAAAGGTGAAGAATCTGGCTCGCAAGAGCGCACTCTCATATAAGGCACAGCAGAATGCTATCGTTGTCGTTGAAGACTTTGATTTTGAGGCTCCAAAGACAAAAGACGGTGTCGCCCTGTTAAATAATCTTAAAGTTGAGGGTAAGAAGACACTCATCGTTTTGCCAGAAGTAAAAAAGAACGTAAATTTGTCAGTCCGTAACATTCAGCGTGTTGAAGTTATGACAGCTAGTGCACTCAATACCTATAAGGTCATGAATGCAAATGTGCTTGTTGTGACTGAAAATGCGCTCAAGTTGGTTGACGAAACTTTTAACAAGTAAGGAGGTACAGACATGGCATATATCGTAAAACCATTGGTTACAGAGAAGATGACCGCTATTTCGGAGAAGCAGAACAATAAGTTCGGCTTTATCGTGCTTCCTTCAGCCAATAAGATTGAGATCAAGAAAGAGATTGAAGCTAAGTATAACGTAAATGTAGTTTCAGTTAACACCATGAACTACGCTGGTAAGCGTAAGAGCCGTTACACAAAGGCTGGTGTTATCAAGGGAAAGACAAAGGCTTTCAAGAAGGCTATCGTCACCCTCAAAGAAGGTGAAACTATCGATTTCTATAGTAACATTTAAAAAAACAAATGGGTATTCGTAAATTTAGACCAGTAACTCCTGGTCAAAGACACAAGGCTATTGGTACTTTCGATGATGTTACTACATCAGTACCAGAGAAAACTCTTGTTTTCGGTAAGCGCAGCACTGGCGGTCGTAACAACTCCGGCCAGATCACTGTTCGCTACAGAGGTGGTGGACACAAGCGCCTGATTCGTATCGTCGATTTCAAGAGAGAAAAGGACGGGATTCCCGCAGTGGTGAAGACAATAGAGTACGATCCAAACCGTTCGGCTCGTATTGCGCTTGTCTTCTATGCTGACGGTGAAAAGCGTTACATTGTTGCTCCTAACGGATTGAGGGTAGGTGCCACTATCATGTCAGGTCCAGAGGCTACTCCAGACTTGGGTAACACGCTCCCCCTGGAGAAAATCCCAGTCGGTACTGTGATTCACAATATCGAGCTGCGTCCAGGTCAGGGTGCTAAGATGGTGCGTTCTGCCGGCAATTTTGCTCAGTTGACTTCCCGTGAAGGTCGCTACTGCGTCATCAAGCTTCCTTCTGGCGAAATTCGTAAGGTGCTTTCAGTTTGCCGCGCAACTATTGGTAGCGTAAGCAACTCAGACCATGCACTTGAATCATCAGGTAAGGCTGGTCGTAGCCGTTGGTTGGGCCGTCGTCCACACAACCGTGGTGTTGTGATGAACCCAATTGATCACCCAATGGGTGGTGGTGAAGGACGTCACACAGGTGGACACCCGCGTTCACGTAACGGCCTCTATGCTAAGGGTCTCAAGACTCGCGCACCAAAGAAGCAGTCAAACAAGTACATTATTGAAAGACGTAACAAATAAAGTTAACTGATTATGAGTCGTTCATTAAAAAAAGGTCCATACATCAATGTGAAGCTCGAAAAGAAAGTTCTCGCTATGAACGAGAGCGGCAAGAAGAGTGTTATCAAGTCATGGGCTCGCGCTTCAATGATATCTCCAGACTTCGTCGGTCATACTATTGCAGTGCATAACGGTAATAAATTTATCCCTGTCTACATTACTGAAAATATGGTAGGTCATAAACTCGGTGAGTTTGCTCTTACTCGTACTTTCCGCGGTCACGCAGGTAATAAGAAGAAGTAATCGTAGAACAGGCTTCAATCAAGTAAAAAAGACTATTATATAATGGGAGCAAGAAAAAGATTAATGGCCGAGAAGATTAAAGAGGCCAAAAAGACTGTCTACTTCGCCAGTCTTCGCGATGTTCCTTCCTCACCCCGCAAGATGCGCTATGTCGCTGATCTTGTGCGTGGCATGGAAGTGAGCAAGGCTCTTGCGACACTTAAGTTCAACAGCAAGGATGCAGCCAAGGACATTGAGAAGGTGCTCCGTTCTGCTATCGCAAACTGGGAACAGAAGAATGACCGCAAGGCTGAAAACGGAGAACTCTATATCTCTAAGATTTTTGTTGACGAAGGCGCAACTCTCAAGCGTATGAGACCAGCACCTCAGGGGCGTGGTTACAGAATCCGCAAACGTTCTAACCACATCACTATCTTCGTGGACGCTAAAACTAATGAAGAAAAGTAATTATGGGACAAAAATGTAATCCAATAAGCAACCGCCTCGGTATTGTAAGAGGTTGGGATTCTAACTGGTTCGGCGGAAATGATTTTGGTGAAAACCTCCTTGAGGACAGCAAAATCCGCAAGTACCTTAACGCGCGTCTCGCAAAGGCAAGCGTTTCCAAGATTGTCATCGAGCGCACTCTGAAGCTCGTCACCATTACTATCTGTACAGCTCGTCCTGGCTTTATCATCGGCAAGGGTGGCGAACAGGTAGAAGCTTTGAAGAAGGAGCTGAAGAAGGTGACAGACAAGGAGGTGCAGATTAACATCTATGAGATTAAGCGTCCAGAACTTGACGCTGTAATTGTGGCCAACAATATTGCACGCCAGATTGAAGGTAAGATTGCTTACCGCCGTGCCATCAAGACAGCGATTGCTAACACGATGCGTTCTGGTGCAGAGGGAATCAAGATTCAGATTTCCGGTCGTCTGAATGGTGCAGAAATGAGCCGTTCAGAGATGTACAAGGAAGGACGTACTCCTCTGCACACACTTCGTGCGGATATCGACTACTGCCTCGCAGAGGCTCTTACAAAGGTGGGTCTCCTTGGTATCAAGGTATGGATTTGCCGCGGTGAGAAATTCGGCAAGCAGGATCTTACTCCGAACTTCTCTCAACAGAAAGAGTCAAGTCGTGGTGGCAACAATGGTGGCGGACGTCGTTTCAGAAACAGAAAGTCTAATAACCGCAATTAATTAATCTGGTTGCGGATCTCTTCATGGATTCCATGCAGAGGCGCAGCACTATAGAAGACATTAACTATGTTACAGCCAAAAAGACAAAAATATAGAAGACCGCAAAAAGGTCGCGGTCGTTGGAAGGGTGTCTCGCACAGAGGTACAGAACTCGCTTTCGGTAGCTTTGGCATAAAGGCTCTTGAAACAAAATGGATTTCTGCCCGCCAGATTGAGGCTGCCCGTGTTGCTATCACACGTTACATGCAGCGTCAAGGTCAGGTGTGGATTCGAATCTTCCCTGATAAGC
The DNA here is from genome assembly GCA_017448965.1 of Bacteroidaceae bacterium. Classification (GTDB taxonomy): domain Bacteria; phylum Bacteroidota; class Bacteroidia; order Bacteroidales; family Bacteroidaceae; genus Minthosoma. Next base: position 43,187 of record JAFSKK010000007.1, read on the forward strand.
CAATCACCAAGAAGCCTGCGGACGTCCGAATGGGTAAAGGTAAGGGTGACCCATACCAATATGTGTTCCCAGCAAAGCCTGGCCGCATTCTTTTCGAGATTGAAGGTGTTTCATACGACATCGCCAAGGAAGCTCTCCGACTCGGTGCACAGAAACTTCCTACTACTACAAAGTTTGTTGTACGTCGTGATTACGATAAAAACGCTTAATTATGAAACTTTCAGAAATTAGAGAACTTACTACAGAAGAGCTCGCTGAGCGCATCGAGGTGGAGGTCGCAAACTTGAACAACATGAAGTTCAATCACAGCATTTCTCCGCTTGCCGACAATTCTCAGATTAAGAAGTTGCGTCACGACATCGCACGTATGAAGGGCGAGCTTACTCAACGTAATAAATAAAGTATTGAGAATGGAAGCTAGAAATTTAAGAAAACAAAGACAGGGTGTGGTCACCAGCGACAAGATGGACAAAACAATTGTTGTGTCTGCCAAGTTCAAGGAGAAGCATCCGATATATGGTAAGTTTGTCCAGAAGACAAAGAAATACCATGCTCATGATGAGAAGAATGATGCACATATTGGTGACACTGTTCTTATAATGGAGACTCGTCCATTGAGCAAAACAAAGAGATGGAGATTAGTACAAATCATTGAAAGAGCTAAGTAATTATGATACAGGTAGAATCAAGATTGCAGGTCGCTGATAACAGCGGTGCTCGCGAAGTGCTTTGTATCCGTGTGTTAGGCGGTACAAGACGTCGCTATGCTACTGTAGGAGACGTTATCGTTGTAGCTGTGAAGAGCGCTATTCCTACGAGTGAGGTAAAGAAGGGTTCTGTCTCTAAGGCTCTGATTGTTCGTACAAAGAAAGAGGTGCGTCGCCCAGACGGTTCATACATTCGTTTCGATGATAACGCATGTGTTCTCCTGAACAATGCCGGTGAAATGAGAGGTAGCCGTATCTTTGGCCCAGTGGCTCGTGAACTCCGTGCTGCAAACATGAAGGTGGTTTCTTTGGCTACCGAAGTACTTTAATCGCTAAAAGTAAACACTGCAATGAGTAAATTACATATTAAGAAAGGCGACATGGTTTATGTGAATGCCGGCGATGAAAAGGGTAAGACTGGTAAGGTCACTAAGGTTCTCGTCGAGAAGAAGCGCGCCATTGTCGAGGGTGTGAATATGGTCAAGAAAAGCACCAAGCCTAGCGCTGCACACCCACAGGGAGGTTTCATCGAGCAGGAGGCTCCGATCCATATCTCAAACCTTAACGTGATTGACCCTAAGACAGGTAAGGCTACCCGTATCGGTCGCAGAATGGGTGAGAATGGAAAGTTGGTTCGTTACGCTAAAAAATCAGGGGAGGAATTATAATGAGTACTACTGCACAACTTAAGAATGTATATGCTGAGCAGATTGCTCCAGCACTGATGAAGCAGTTCAACTACTCTTCACCAATGCAGATTCCTGTGTTGAAGAAGATTGTGGTAAACCAGGGTCTTGGTATGGCAACTGCAGACAAGAAGGTGATTGAAGTTGCAATGAACGAGATTGCCCAGATTACTGGTCAGAAGCCTGTTGCCACCAAGTCAAAGAAGGACATCTCTAACTTCCGTCTCCGTAAGCAGATGCCTATCGGTGTGATGGTTACGCTTCGTCGTGAGCGCATGTATGAGTTCCTCGAGAAGCTCATCCGCGTTTCACTCCCACGTATCCGTGACTTCAAGGGTATCGAGTCTAAGTTTGACGGTCGTGGTAATTACACGCTCGGTATTACGGAGCAGATTATTTTCCCTGAGATTAATATTGATCAGGTGGATAAGATTACTGGTATGAACATCACTTTTGTGACGTCTGCTAAGACTGACGAGGAAGGTTATGCACTTCTCAAGGCTTTCGGTCTCCCATTTAAGGAATCTAAAAAGTAAAGATAAAAATGGCAAAGGAATCAATGAAAGCACGCGAGGTAAAGCGTGCTAAACTCGTGGCAAAGTATGCCGCTAAGCGTGCAGCTTTGAAGAAGGTGATTGCTACAGCAGAAGATCCAATGGAGGCATATGAGGCAGCTCGTGCTCTTCAGGCTATCCCTGCTAATGCAAATCCCATCCGTCTTCACAACCGCTGTAAGATTACTGGTCGTCCAAGAGGTTTCATGCGTCAGTTTGGCCTCTCTCGTATCCAGTTCCGCGAAATGGCATCAGCAGGCCTGATCCCAGGTGTGAAGAAAGCAAGCTGGTAAATTGCGGTTGCCAGTTTTGTTTCAGTAAACAAAAATCCGATGGTTACCAGTTCGGGGGTAACCTGAAGATACTTTGTTTCTAAACAACGGTGGAAGAAAACAGTGTTTCGCTAAGTTCTTTCGCTGGTAAAGCTAAGTAAAATAAGTTCTAATTTAAGTTTAAATATTGTCGGGACTTTCCCAAACATCTCCCGATTAATTTAATTCAATTATGACAGATCCAATAGCTGATTATCTCACGAGACTGAGAAACGCAATCATGGCAAAGCACAAGGTTGTGGAAATTCCAGCCTCAAACCTTAAGAAAGAAATCACAAAGATTCTTTTTGACAAAGGTTACATTTTGAACTACAAGTTCATCGAGGAGGGTCCTCAAGGTGCCATCAAGATAGCCCTGAAGTATGACCCCCAGACAAAAGTAAGCGCTATTCAGTGCTTGAAGCGTGTGTCCCGTCCAGGTCTTCGTAAGTACGTTGGATATAAGGACATGCCACGTGTTATAAATGGATTGGGTATAGCCGTTGTGTCCACATCCAAAGGTGTAATGACAGACAAGGAAGCTTCAGAGCTCAAGGTGGGTGGTGAAGTTCTTTGCTATGTTTATTAATTAAGGAGGATATATAATGTCTAGAATTGGTAAATTACCTATTATTATTCCTGCAGGAGTTACTATTACTCATAAGGATGACATTGTAACTGTAAAAGGTCCTAAAGGCGAACTCAGCCAGTATGTAAACCCTGCAATCAAGGTTACTATTGAGGACGGCAAGTTGACAATGGAGGAGAATGAAGAACTGATGCAGGATAACACCAAGCAGCGTCATGCATTCCACGGATTGTATCGTTCGCTTGTGAACAACATGGTTATCGGTGTCTCCGAGGGTTACAAGAAGACTCTCCAGATTGTCGGTGTTGGTTACCGTGTGTCAAATCAGGGCAATGTTCTTGAGTTCGCACTTGGATATTCTCATGCGATTATTTTCGAACTTCCTAAGGAGATAAAAGTCGAAACAAAATCTGAGAGAAATCAGGATCCTCTTATCATGCTCGAGTCTGCTGACAAGCAATTGCTTGGACTCGTTTGTGCTAAGATTCGTTCTTTCCGCAAGCCTGAGCCATATAAGGGCAAGGGTATTCGCTTCCAGGGCGAGGTGATTAGAAGAAAGTCTGGTAAGTCTGCAAGTGCTAAATAATTAAATTGACAAGAGTATGATTACAAAGATTGAAAGACGTATCAAGATTAAATATAGAGTACGCAATAAGATATCTGGTACTGCGGAACGCCCACGTATGAGTGTGTTCAGAAGCAATAAGCAGATTTACGTTCAGGTAATTGATGACGATGCTCAGAAGACACTTGTCTCTGCATCATCACTCGGTCTTGAGAAGATGAACAAGTCTGAACAGGCTGAGAAAGTTGGCGAGATGGTTGCGAAGAAGGCTCTTGAGGCTGGAATCACGGCTGTAGTTTTCGACCGTAATGGTTATCTGTATCACGGAAGAGTTAAGAAGGTAGCGGACGCTGCCCGTAATGCTGGACTTAAATTTTAAATACGATTATGGTAAATAGAGTTAAAGTACAAAACGATGCCGAGCTGAAAGACCGCTTGGTTGCTATTAATCGTGTTACTAAGGTTACTAAGGGTGGTCGTACATTTACATTCGCAGCCATCGTTGTTGTAGGTGATGGTAACGGTGTGATAGGTTACGGTCTTGGTAAGGCAGGCGAAGTGACGGCTGCTATCGCAAAGGGCGTGGAAGCTGCCAAGAAAAATTTGGTCAAGGTTCCGGTAATCAAGGGTACGGTTCCTCATGAGGCTTATGCTAAGTTTGGTGGTGCTCGTGTGCTCATCATGCCAGCTTCTGAAGGTACTGGAGTTGTGGCCGGTGGTGCCATGCGTGCAGTGCTTGAGAGTGTTGGTATTACTGATGTGCTCGCAAAATCAAAGGGCTCGTCTAACCCTCACAACCTGGTGAAGGCTACTATCGAGGCTCTTGCAAACATGCGTGACGCAAAGACGGTTGCTCAGAACCGCGGTGTTAATTTGACAAAAGTATTTAAAGGATAAAGAGAAACTATCATGGCAACAATCAAGATTAAGCAAGTGAAAGGCCAGGCTGGTCGCCCCATCGATCAAAAGAGCACTCTTGAGTCTTTGGGTCTTGGTAAGATAAACAGGGTCGTTGAGCGTGAGGATTCTCCCTCTTTGCGTGGAATGATTCGTAAGGTGGCTCACCTTGTTGAGGTTATCGACTAACGTATTAATGCATAAAAATCAGATTAAAAATGGAATTATATAATTTGCAACCCGCAGCAGGCGCAACCCACAACAGCAAGCGTGTAGGTCGTGGCTACGGTTCTGGCAAGGGCCGCACTTCCACTCGTGGTCATAAGGGAGCCAAGGCACGTTCAGGCTATAAGAAGAAGATTGGTTTCGAAGGTGGTCAGATGCCGCTTCAGCGTCGTGTGCCAAAGTTCGGTTTTAAGAACATCAACCACGTTGAATACAAGGCCGTCAACCTTGATCTTATCCAGAAGCTTGCAGAAGAGAAGAATCTCACGAAGATTGGTATTGCAGAGCTCATTGCTGCAGGCTGGGTGAACAAGAACCAGCTTGTTAAGGTTCTCGGCAGAGGTGAACTTACTGCTAAAGTAGATGTCGAGGCTCACGCATTCTCTGCGACTGCTGAAGCAGCCATCAAAGAAAAGGGCGGAAACGCTGTAAAACTCTAAACTAATGGGAAAAGCAATTGATAAACTTCAGAATATCAAGCTTGTTAAGACATTGACAAACATTTGGCGTATTGAGGATTTGCGTACGCGTATCCTCATCACGCTGTTGTTTGTTGCTATCTACCGTTTTGGTTCCTATGTGGTGCTTCCGGGCATTGACACCGAGGCATTGCAGGGACTCCGCAATCAGACGGAGGGTGGCTTGATGTCGCTTCTTGATATGTTCTCGGGCGGTGCTTTCTCAAAGGCTTCCATCTTTGCTCTTGGTATCATGCCCTACATCTCTGCGTCTATTGTGATGCAGTTGCTGGGATTAGCTGTTCCATATTTCCAGAAGATGCAGCGCGAGGGAGAAAGTGGACGCCGCAAGATGAGTCAATACACGCGCTATTTGACTGTACCTATTCTTGTTTTCCAAGGGATATTCTACCTCTTGAACTTGAAGAACCAAACAGGTGGTGCTGCTCTTTACACCTCTCTGGATTGGAACATGTTCATCCTTTACGCAACCATTATACTTGCAGCAGGTAGCATGTTTGTTCTTTGGTTAGGTGAGAGAATCACGGACAAAGGTATCGGAAATGGTGTGTCTATCATCATTATGATTGGTATCATTGCACGTTTCCCAACAGCTGTCATGCAGGAGTTTGGAACGCGTATTGGTGGACAGGGCGGACTTGTCATGTTCCTGATTGAGATAGTGTTGTTCGTCGCAGTCATTGCGGCAGCAATCCTTCTTGTTCAAGGTGTGCGTCAGGTTCCTGTTAACTATGCAAAGAAGATTGCTGGTGCCCGCCAGATTGGTGGTGCTCGTCAGTACATTCCACTGAAGCCTTATGCGGCCAATGTGATGCCAATCATCTTTGCTCAGGCCATCATGTTCATTCCTGTAACATTAGCACAGTTCTCTGGTAGCAAGTTGAATCCAGTTGTGAATCAACTGATAGACAATAATAGCTTTGCATACAATTTGGTCTTTGCTATATTGATTATCTTGTTCACTTATCTGTATACAGCAATTACTATCAACCCTGTGCAGATGGCTGAAGATATGAAGCGCAACAATGGCTTCATCCCGGGCGTTAAGCCAGGCAAGGATACAGCAGACTACATTGATAAAATCATGTCTCGTATAACATTCCCAGGCTCGTTGTTCTTGGCTATTATAGCCATCCTGCCAGCTTTTGCAAGTATTTTCGGTGTACAGCGTGAATTTGCAGCCTTCTTTGGTGGCACATCGCTTCTGATTCTTGTAGGTGTTGTACTTGACACATTGATGCAAATAGAGTCACACTTGATGATGCGTCATTATGACGGTCTGTTGGATACGGGCCGTGTCCGTGGCGAACATTAAGCACTACTTAGAAAGATGGTGTATCTTAAGACTGACGAAGAGGTGGAACTTCTCAGGGAAGCGAACCTGTTAGTTGGACAGACATTGGCGGAACTGGCGAAGGTGATTGAGCCAGGTGTTACGACAAAGCAGTTGGACAAAATTGCTGACACTTTCATCCGCGACCATGGAGCCACACCCACCTTCTTGGGTTTTCCAAATCCACATGGAGGTGCCTTTCCGGCCAGTATCTGTACTTCAGTAAACCATCAGGTTGTCCATGGCATACCTAACGATACTCCCTTGCAAGAAGGCGACATTGTGTCCATTGACTGTGGCACATCGTTGAATGGGTATTGCGGCGATTCCTGCTACACCTTTGCAGTGGGTGACATATCGTCCGATGTACAGAAACTTCTTGCAACAACGAAGGAAGCTCTATATAAAGGCATTGAACAAGCTGTTGTGGGTCATCGCTTAGGTGACATATCATACGCTGTTCAGTCTCATTGTGAGGCACAGGGTTATGGAGTTGTGAGAGAATTCGTTGGGCATGGAATAGGTAAGGAGATGCATGAAGACCCCCAAGTACCCAACTATGGAAGGCGGGGGAACGGCATACTGCTGAAGAACGGCTTGTGCATAGCCATTGAGCCGATGATAACAATGGGCGTGAAAGACGTCTATATGCAGGAAGATCGTTGGGGCATCATTACCAGAGATAAGAAGCCTGCAGCCCATTATGAACACTCCATTTGTGTACGCAAGGGCAAGGCTGACATCCTCTCGTCGTTTGAAGAAATAGAAAAAGTATTAAGAGAAAAATCTTTATAAGGGTATGGCTAAACAGTCTGCTATAGAACAAGATGGAACTATTGTCGAGGCATTGTCAAACGCAATGTTTAGAGTAGAATTGGAAAATGGTCATGAAATCATTGCCCACATCTCAGGTAAGATGAGGATGCATTACATCAAGATTCTTCCAGGAGACAAGATTCGGGTTGAGATGTCTCCCTATGATCTTTCCAAAGGCCGAATAGTATTCAGATATAAATAAAATCACAATATGAAAACAAGAGCATCATTGAAGAAACGTACACCTGATTGCGTAATCGTAAGACGTAAAGGTCGTCTATTTGTTATTAACAAGAAGAATCCTAAGTACAAGATGCGCCAAGGATGATTCTTAGGTAAGAAAATGAAATAAAAGTAAGATATGGCAATAAGAATTGTAGGTGTAGACCTCCCACAGAACAAGCGAGGTGAAATTGCGCTCACATACATCTTTGGTATCGGGCGCAGCAGCGCTGGCAAAATCCTCGAGAAGGCTGGCGTAGACAAGGACATTAAGGTAAAGGACTGGAACGATGAACAGGCCGGTAAAATTCGTGCTGTGATTGCTGCCGAGTACAAGGTGGAGGGTGATCTCCGTTCCGAGATTCAGCTCAACATCAAGCGCTTGATGGACATCGGTTGCTACCGTGGCATTCGTCATCGTCTTGGTCTTCCTGTACGTGGTCAGAGCACAAAGAACAACGCTCGTACTCGCAAGGGTAAGAAGAAAACAGTTGCAAACAAGAAAAAGGCTACTAAATAATCATTAGATATGGCAAAGAAAACAACTTCTGCAAAGAAGAGAGTCGTAAAGGTCACCGCTGAAGGCCAACTTCATGTGCACTCTTCTTTCAACAACATCATTGTTACTTTGGCTAACAGTGAAGGTAATGTTATCTCTTGGTCTGCAGCCGGTAAGATGGGTTTCCGCGGTTCAAAGAAGAACACTCCTTATGCTGCACAGATGGCTGCACAGGATTGTGCCAAGGTTGCTTACGACCTCGGTCTCCGCAAGGTGAAGGCCTACATCAAGGGTCCAGGAAATGGTCGTGAAGCTGCAGTGCGCGGTTGCCATGCAGCAGGAATTGAAGTGACAGAAATTATCGACGTTACTCCACTTCCTCACAACGGTTGTCGTCCTCCAAAGAGAAGAAGAGTTTAATCATCACACAATTATGTCATTTGCCAACGAGCTCGTTTGTCGTATCTTTCCTTTCTACGGCTGCTGCTGAGAGCTGTATGGCATAAAACATTAAAGAAAATATGGCTAGATATATTGGACCAAAATCAAGAATTTCTCGTCGTTTCGGCGAGGCAATCTTTGGACCAGACAAGGTTTTGTCTAAAAAGAACTATGCTCCCGGCCAGCATGGCAACAACCGTCGTAAGAAGACTTCTGAGTACGGTCTCATGCTTGCTGAGAAGCAGAAGGCAAAGTACACTTATGGCGTGCTTGAGCGTCAGTTCCGCAACCTGTTCGAGAAGGCTTCAAAGAAGTCTGGTGTGACAGGTGAGATTCTTCTGCAATTCCTTGAGGCTCGTCTTGACAATGTAGTGTTCCGTCTTGGCATTGCTCCAACTCGTGCCGCTGCTCGTCAACTTGTTAGCCACAAGCACATTACTGTGGACGGTCAGGTAGTGAACATTCCTTCTTACTCAGTACAGCCAGGCCAGATTGTTGCCGTGCGTGAGAAATCAAAGAGTCTGGAAGTGATTGACGCAGCCCTTGCTGGTTTCAACCACAGCAAATACTCTTGGATTGAGTGGGATGAAAATGTCAAGGGTGGCAAGTTCCTCCACATGCCAGAGCGTGCAGACATTCCCGAGAATATCAAGGAGCAGATGATTGTCGAGTTGTACTCTAAATAAAAATTAAAAACAAATGGCGATATTAGCATTTCAAAAACCAGAAAAAGTAGTAATGTTGGAGGCCGACGACAGGTACGGAAAGTTTGAGTTCCGTCCTTTGGAGCCTGGTTATGGTATTACCATTGGTAATCCACTCCGCCGCATACTTCTTTCCTCCCTCGAGGGTTATGCCATCAACACCATCCGTATTGCTGGTGTGGAGCATGAGTTTTCAACCATTCCGGGTGTCAAGGAAGATGTGACCAACATTATCTTGAATCTGAAGCAAGTTCGATTCAAGCAAGTCGCTGATGGGTTTGAGTCTGAAAGAGTCTCAATCTCCATCGAGAATTCAACCGAGTTTAAGGCTGGAGATATCAACAAGTACCTCAGTGGATTTGGAGTGTTAAACCCAGATTTGGTAATTTGTCATTTGGATCCTCAGGCAACACTGGAGTTGGAGTTGAGCATCAACAAAGGCCGTGGTTATGTGCCAGCTGATGAGAATCGTGAGTTCTGCAAGGAAATCAACGACATTGCCATCGACTCCATCTACACTCCAATCCGCAACGTCAAGTTCGCAGTAGAGAACTATCGTGTGGCACAGAAGACCGACTACGAGAAACTCGTGCTCGAAATCACCACCGATGGTTCCATTCATCCGAAGGATGCCTTGAAAGAGGCTTCCAAGATTCTCATTTACCATCTCATGTTGTTCTCCGACGAGAAGATTACGCTTGAGAACGCCGACTTCGATGGTAATGAAGAGTTCGATGAGGAAGTATTGCGTATGCGCCAGTTGCTGAAGACCAAGCTTGTCGATATGAATCTCTCCGTTCGTGCCCTCAACTGTTTGAAGGCAGCCGATGTGGAGACTCTCGGCGATCTCGTGCAATTCAACAAGACAGACTTGCTCAAGTTCCGTAACTTTGGTAAGAAGTCACTCACAGAGCTTGACGACTTGCTTGAGAGCTTGAACCTGTCGTTCGGAACAGACATTTCCAAGTATAAATTAGACAAAGACTAATCAAAAATGAGACACAATAAGAAATTCAACCACCTTGGCCGCAAGCACTCTCACCGCAAGGCAATGCTTGCCAACATGGCGATCTCTCTCATCATGCACAAGAGAATCACCACTACGCTTCCCAAGGCAAAGGCTCTTCGTGTGTATGTCGAGCCTCTGATTACGAAGTCAAAGGATGACACTACAGCCTCTCGTCGTGTTGTCTTCAGTTATTTGCAGAACAAGTACGCCATCACCGAACTTTTCAGTGTGATTGCAACCAAGGTCGCAGACCGTCCAGGTGGCTACACTCGTATCATCAAGTTGGGTCGTCGTCCTTCTGACGATGCTGAGATGGCTTTCATCGAACTTGTTGACTTCGACGAGAACATGGCCAAGACTGAGGCTAAGAAGACTCGTACTCGCCGTTCTCGCAAGTCTGCTCCAAAGGCTGAAGCAGCCGAAGCACCTGCAGAAGCAGCCGTTGCTGAGGCTCCTGCCGCTGAAGAGGCACCCGCAGAGACACCTGCAGAGTAAAATATTGCCAAATACATATCTGTTGAGACCACATACGCCCTCGTATGTGGTCTTTTTTTTGTCTTTATGGTTTCTTCTGGACGCTAAAATTTGCCAATTCATAAAAAAGTGGTAAGTTTGCAACGAATTTCGAAATTAGACCTATTTATGAGAAAACTTTTACTGACTACTATTGCACTGCTTTGGGTATGCTGTGGCTATGCGCAAACGGCAGTGACTACGACTGAACTTAGCTCGCTCTACAAACTCCAGTCACGTGCGTGGAAATCTGTCCACGATCCCTCCGTCGTTTGGGATGCTTCGTCGCAGACCTTTTACATCTATGGTTCCCACTACTATGGTGTGAAGACAAAGGACTTCAAGACCTATTCCGACATCACCAACTATTACAAGAATGGTTACAATTCTGCCAGTGCCTACAAGGCATTCCAGAGTAATCCGACCCATACGGTCAAGCGTTGCCTTCCTGGCAGTACAGTCGAGGAAGAAGTCACTCTTGGCTCGTTTGATGCAGGTGCTTTCTGTGCCACGTATGCGGGGATTCAAGTCGGTGATCGCGCCGCCACCACTTTGGCGAATTGGGTGTCAGGCGACCAATGGGCACCCGATATCATTTACAATCCTCACATGAATAAATGGTGCTATTACTTGAGTTTGAACGGCGACCATTGGGCATCCGTCATTGTGCTAATGACCAGTGACAGTCCCACAGGCCCCTTCACCTATCAGGCACCTATCGTTTTTGGCGGTTTCGACGGGCAGACACGTTCGGGCAAGAGTGTCAACTACAAAGACACCGACCTCGAACTCGTTTTGGGCACTCAGTCCTCTCTTCCTTCTCGATACAAGACCAACCAGTGGGGTTCCTATTATCCCAACTGTATCGACCCTTGTACCTTCTTCGATGAGGATGGTGAACTATGGATGGTCTATGGTTCTTGGTCAGGCGGCATTTTCATGCTCAAACTCGACAAGACGACAGGCTTGCGCGACTATACCTACACCTATTCAGGCACAGGCACTTCGCCCAATGCCCAAGCACTCAGCGATGCGTATTTCGGTAAGAAAATCGCAGGTGGACACTATGTCAGTGGCGAAGGCCCATACATTCAACACATAGGCGATTATTACTATCTATTCATGAGTTACGGCGGTTTTGCCCCCGACGGCGGCTATGAGATGCGCGTCTTCCGTTCCGACAAGCCCGACGGCCCCTACAAGGATGCTGCCGGCACTGCTGCCACTTACACGGATGCTGGTCGTTGGATTCTCAACTATGGTTCAGGGGCCACCACCAATCGTGGCATGAAACTCATTGGCGCCATGAACAAGTGGGGATTGATGACAGTAGGGGAGTGTGCTCAGGGACACAATTCCGCTTGTCAGGACGACAAAGGCCGCACCTTCTTGATGAGCCACACCAAGTTCAACGACGGTACATTGGGTCATCAAATTCGTGTTTATCAGTTGTTCTTGAACAAGCAGGGTTGGCTTGTTACAGCTCCCTTCCAGTTCAATGGCGAAGAGACCACCGACGAAACCATTGCGACCACTCAGCCTTGGTCAGTTACCGATATTGAGGGTGATTATCACATCCTCCGCCATCCCTATAAACTTGATCATGCAAACATGGAGGAAGCCACTCCTTCCACTGCTCATCTGTCGGCCGACGGAAAAGTGACCGGTGACTATACTGGCACTTGGGTCTATACGGATGAGGGAAAATCCTACATCCAGTTGCGCATCAAGGCGGCAGGTTCTTCCACCTACTACACCTACAATGGTGTCGTGACCGAGCAGACGCTCGAAGGTTCCACCGCCAAGGTCCTCTGTTTCACCACCGTTTGTACGCTCAGCGGTGCTGAGTGCGGTGTGCCCGTGTGGGGTTATAAGATGCAGCCGAAATACGCCTTGTCTTACAACTACACGCAACACACGGATTATCTGAAGGGGCGCTCTACTCGTTCCAACGTCGACATCATGTTCGAAACTCAGGAAAACGTGACTCTGTCCTGGACTTCATCCCAGCCCGATATCATCTCCAACACAGGAAAATACACTCCACAGAGCGAGACTGTTTCAGGCATCACCATGACCGCCCGCATGGAGTGCGGCAACTACTATTGGCAGAATGACTATAATTTCACCGCCCGTGCGGCTATGGTTGTGGCAGGCGACCCCACCTCCTCCGTCGTTGCCTACTACGACTTCGATGAAGATACGCCCACCAATCTCTACAATCTATCAGAGAGTGCTATCCTTGGCCGTTCCAGCACCACCACAGGCACCCGTCCTGCCCTCGGCGAAGACTATTCGCGTTTCGGCAAAGTCATTCGTCAATACTTTGGTGCCAACGGTAGCAACAGTTACTGCCGCATCCCTAATCCCTTGCAAGGGCAGACCAACCTCGACGGCTTTACCGTCAGTCTTTGGGTGAAGCGTGCCGACAGCAACCTCTACGATGCGCTGTGGGGCTTCTTCAATGGCACCTCTGCCACGGCAAAAGGCGCGCGTCTTTTCTTCACGGGCAACAGTTACATCGGTTTCAACGACAATGCAGGCAACTGGTTCGATGTCAACTATCCGGAAAAGAACGACAGCCACCCCACCACTGCCACCTACAAGGTTGTGAACAAGATTGTTCCAGACGAATGGCATCTGGTTACTTTCACCTACTCAACAGAAGAAGGTTATCGTCTCTATCTTGATGGTGTGGCCTACACCAGCAGCAACTTGGTTTATACAGGCAGTGCTACTGCGTCAGAATTTGACCGCAGCAAGGTGATGGACTTTGTCACCTCCGCCAAGTATTTCTATCTGGGTCTTGGCTCTTTCTGGGGTTCTGCTCCAGCCAGTTTCGATGATCTCATCATCTACAACCGTTCCCTCTCGAGCACTGATGTACAAGGACTTAACACCCTACTCAACCAGGTCAATGAGTTCGATACAGGCACTATCGTGGAGATAGAAGCCATTCCCGCAGCCTCGAAATCCCAATCCGTTCGGACAGGCATCTACGATTTGACAGGCCGCAAGGTCGAGAAACCTGGTCGAGGGTTCTATATCAAGAATGGTAAGAAATTCTGGTTCAAGTAATTAGGAGTGCTTAAATACTTTTATGACGACACAAAAGTGCGCCGCTAATCACGTTCGAAACAGCGTGGTTGGTGGCGCACTTTTTTATGTCCTTTTGAGAACGTCGTTCTTAATTAATAAGCACTGGGGAAATCTATTCATTGGTACTGGAAGCGTTAATTAAGTGGTAACGGGCTTGCCCTTTATTAACCATTTTTATCCTAAAACCATACCTCTATTGTTAAAATTAACCCTTTTGCCAAAAGATTTAATCTTTTTTTTGTTTATGTGGCGAAAAAGTCGTTTCTTTGCAACGTAATCCGTGTGCACTGCATCAATTTGGCCAAATGTTGTGGCGGTGTGTCGCGAGTTACCAGCTATAAGCTATAATGAGAACTTACTAATTTTTTAAACTAATTCACTAATTTACTAACTTAGAAAGTCAAACAAATCTTACTTAATATGTTGTATAACTTTCAAAGGAAAAAACTGTACAGGCATCTCATGGTTGGAGGTGTTTTGTGCGCTGCAGGTTTTGGACTTTTTTCCTGTTCCGACAAGTATGATTTGGATTCTGATCAGCCTTCAGGCTTGAACAGCATCTATTCGTACATCCAACAGCAGGGAAACTACACCAAATATCTGCAACTGATTGACGATCTTGGGCAGAAGGATATCCTCTCCAAGACCGGTAGTAGAACCCTGTTCATAGCCGATGACGCAGCCTTCGGTCGCTTCTTTGCCTCCAATCCGTGGGGTGTGAAGAGCTATGACGAACTATCCCTCGCCCAGAAGAAGTTGCTCCTCAACACGTCTATGGTTGGTAACCCCTACACCACCTCCATGCTCTCCACGGCATCCGGCGACATCGCCCCAGTCAAGGGAGAGGTCTGCCGTCGTTCTTCGTCCGTCAACCTCATGGACTCGGTGATGGTGCTTTCATCTGATGACCCTCAGGGCATTCTTCCACAGACAGCATCGTTCGACAACTTGAAGGCCAACAAGGAATCCTTCGTTTTGTTCGCCGATGCTTCAGGTGCACCTCCTATTCTGCACTTCTCGCAGAAGTTCTTGACAGGTAACAAGTTGCAGAGCACAGACGTGGACTTCCTCTACAACCAGCCCGCAGGTACACGTCAGGCGGATGATGTCTATGTGAACAATGCCAAAGTGACAGAAGCCAATGTCTTCTGCAAGAACGGATTCGTTCACAAGGTGGATGAAGTCATTCTGCCACTTGACAACATGGCTGAGATCATTCGTAAGACTCCTGAGATGTCCCTCTACAGCAGCATCGTCGAGCGTTTTGCCGCTGTTGATTACGATGAGGACTTGACCAAGAGTTACAATAACAATAAAGATACAGACTACGACTCTGTTTTCATCAAACGTTACTATTCCAATCGTTCGGCTGGATCAACGTGGAACAAGAACCAGGCTTTCACAACTGATAAGAATGGAACTGGTTTCGACGCGGCTCTCAAGTACGATCCAGGATGGAATGCCTATGGCTCTGGTTCTCAACCTAAGGGCGACAATGAGATGATGGAAGACATGGCCGTTATGATGGTGCCATCCAATGAGGCGCTCATCGACTGGTGGAACAATGGTGGCGGAACCGTTATCAAGGAGTTCTATTCCACGTTGGAATCAACACCCAATTCAACGCTCGACGACCTTGTGCGTGTCAACCAGTTAGCAGCCCTTACGGCAGCCCTTCCTTCCACTTTCGACCAGATCAAGGACGACGCTCAGGAGACCATGGTTGTTACGACTGAGGACATCGACCGTGTGTATCTGGGTTGCAATGGTGTGGTTTACCTCACCAACAAGGTTTTCGCCCCCAGATCATACTCATCAGTCCTCTTCCCTACAGTGGTTGACACGTTGCATTTCAACATCATCGCCAATGCCATTAAGCATCTCGACTATTCGGCTTACCTCAACTCTATGGCTTCCGAGTACATCTTCATCATTCCGACCAGCAATGGTTTGACCTCCTATATCGACCCTGTTTCATACATTCAAGGAGAAGATGTACAGATTATAGAATTTGTTCCTAGCGCCACGAAGAAACCCGAAGCAAAAGACTATGTGGTGGCCAATATATATAAAGGTGTGTCTAACGGAGATGGCACATGGTCGAAAGGAGATAAGGTGAACAGAAGTCCTATTACATTCACCATGGATAACTCCGAAGCAGACGGCAAGACCAATAAGAATGGTTTCTTTAAGAACCGTTTTGAGGATCTGCTGGACAATCATATCATTATTGAGCCTTATCAGGAAGGAAAGAAATATTACAAGACCAAGGGTAACACTTTCGTGCGTGTTGACGGAATCGAACCTGGTAGCCAGGTGGCTGGTTCAATGCAGGCAACCAATGGTCAGCCTCTCACGGTACAGACCAAATACCCCATGGAAAATGGTCATGCACTTGTCATTGATGGCGCATTGATGGGTACCAACAACTCAGTGGCTATGACACTGGCCGCACACGATGAGTTCTCGGAGTTCTTGGCTATTCTGAGTGCATGCGGTGCCCTCAATACACAAGATGCACAAGATAAGTGGTTTGCAGGCGACAATGTGTATGGTAACCTCTTCAACATTAAGGAAGCGGGTCATGTTGGTGCCGAGGCGCTCACAAAGGGAAAGAAAGCCACCTATCTGCTCAACAACTACCACTACACTCTCTATGCTCCAACCAATGAGGCGATGGAAAAGGCTTTCGCAATGGGTCTTCCCACGCTTCAGGATCTGGCGGCAGCTGAGGCCTTCGATACAGAATTCGAAGAACAGACAAAGTCCATGACCGATGCCCAGAAGAAAGCATACGCAGCCGAGCAGGGTACCTGCGCAGGCGACTCTGCCGAACGTGTTCAGGAAGCGATGCTCGACTTTGTGAAGTATCACATTCAGGATAATTCCATCTTCATCGATGCTGGCTTTGAGTCGGGCAACTATGAGACGGGCAAAACCGAACTGATCAAGTCCACCGCGACCAAAGACAATGTAGCTGAAGAAGACCTTGCTAACTATGATGTCGTAGAAAAGACGCTTGTGTCCGACGGCAAGTATAATATAGTATATAATGTGAAAGATGATTCAGGCACCCAGCTCTATTCTCCTGGACGTCCTTACAAATTGTCAGTCAAAGTGTCCAGCAGCGACCTGTCTGTCAATGGCATCAGCGTTGATAAGGCCAGAGGTCTCTACAATTTGATGGCTCGTGAGTATTGGTACACCAGCGACGCTAGCACTATCAAGAATCCATACGAGTGCAAGTTGAACAACTCTTCTGCAGTTGTGATTCATGGCATCAACGAGCCGCTTGTCTACGATGCTCCAGCGCAGTTCAAGTATACCTATAAGAAGCTCGCATTATCAACAGATTAAACGTCGTAACAATCACTATCATGAAGAAAATATTATCCATACTATTGCTTATGGCGTGCTTCTGTTTACAAGCAAGTGCGCAAGTGAAAGCAGGCGATGTGGTCAGTGGTCAGATTTGGGATGACCTCGAACCGCTGATGATGTGTAATGTTGTCGAAGTGGACAACAACAACCGTATCGTCGCCCACGGTGTTACCGACATCAATGGTAACTTCTCGTTCAAGATTGTCAATCCGAAGGACAAAATCCGCATCTCCTACATTGGATGCCAAACTGTCACCTTGCCCATCACCAAGAGAGCATTTGGCAAGATTGTCCTCAAGAGCAACACTACGCTGCAGGAAGTAACTGTCAAGGCCGTTCGTAAGACACAGTCTTCTGGTCTGCAGATTCCTGTCACCGAAATCTCTGTGGCCAGCCAGACCATCGATATGAAAGAGTTTGAAGGTCTTGGTATGACTTCTGTCGACGAAGCCCTTCAGGGCCGTATCGCAGGTCTCGACATTGTTGCCAACTCTGGTAACCTGGGTGCTGGAACCACCATGCGTCTGCGTGGTGTCTCCACCATCAATGGTAATGCCGACCCACTCGTGGTGGTCAACGGTAACGTTTGGACCAACGACGCCAATGCAGAATTCGACTACACGAACGCCAACGAAGAGAAGTTCGCCGAACTCCTCAACGTCAATCCCGAGGATATCGAGTCCATCACCGTGCTGAAAGACGCTGCCGCCACAGCCATCTGGGGTTCGCAGGGTGCCAACGGTGTGATTGAAATTAAGACCAAACGTGGTTCCAAAGGTAAGACCAAGGTGCAGTATTCTTACCGCTTTACAGGTTCTTGGCAGCCAGAAGGTTACAAACTCCTCAACGGTGACGACTATACCATGTTCCTCAAGGAATCTTTCTTCAATCCTAAGATGCAGCAAGGTTTTGGTGATAGTAATCACGACAACTACATTCCTGAAATCAACTATGACGAGAACTTCTCAGAATGGCGCATGTATGATGACAACACCAACTGGCGCAAGGAAATCAAGTCCTTCGGTCAGAATCATCAGCACTTCGTGTCTCTGACAGGTGGTGGCGAGAAGGCTAACTTCCGTATCTCAGGTGGTTACGACCATCAGACCGGTACTGTCATTCAGCAGCGACTCGACCGCTTCACCACACGTGTAGCCCTCGACTATTTCGTCAGTGACCGCATCAAGGTCAGCACCAACTTCGACTTGACCTACACGAAAAACAAGAAGAACTATCGTTATGACTACGATGGCGATAATAATCCTGACGACCTCATGCTGGCAGCCTTGCTCAAGATGCCGAACCTCTCTGTCTATGCAGAAGATGACAATGGCAACGACACGGGACGCTACTACACCATGAATCCTTATCTGACCAAGGCAACTGGTGGCTACAATGTGCCATCGGGCGCATCAGGTCACCTGAACTATCTGGAAGACCAGTACAAAATGCCAAACCCTGTGGCTGTGGCACATCAGGCAAAGAACGATGAGAAGACAGTTAAACTCTCCCCTGAGTTCATTCTTCAGTACGACCTGTTGGGTACAGAACCAGACCAGCATCGTCTGCGTTATGAAGGACAAATCATTTTCGACATCTACACGTTGAACAATGACACCTACTTCCCAGGCTCGCTGTTGGCCAGCAACTGGTCTTCTGCTGCTTATAACTCTGCTTCCACCAGCAGTTACAAGAGCCATGCGCTTTCCACGCGTCACACCTTCACATTTACGCCCCACTTCAACAACGAGAGTCATTCACTCATGTTCATGGCACGTTTCCAGTACAACAATGGTTCTTCGTCCAGACAGAATCTTGCTGAGAAGTGGTTGCCGACAGCGGCTGGCATCACATCGCCGTTGGCAGGTGGTGTCAACACAGACTTTGGCACAGAGGCAGGTGAATGGCGTTCGCAGTTCTTCCTCTTCTCGCTCCACTATGCTTATAAGGGCAAGTACATTGTTGATGCGACGCTTCGTCGGGACGGCTCCACCAAGTTCGGTCCTGACCGTCGTTGGGGTAACTTCCCTGGTCTCTCCGCACGATGGAACATCAGCGATGAGCCTTTCATGGAGAAAGTAAAGTGGATTTCCATGCTCTCTATCCGTCCAGGTTGGGGTATCGTCGGTCGTCAACCTGACAATGAATACCTATACTATTCCAAATATTCAACAGGTGGTTCGTATCTGGGCGAGACTTCAGTTGTTCCCTCCAATATCCGTTTGGCCGACCTCCGTTGGGAACAGAAGGAAACTTGGAATCTTGGTTTTGACTTTGGCTTCTTTAATGGTTTGATTGACGGTGACCTCTCTCTGTACACGCAAAAGACCACCGACCTGCTGATGCGCAATCGTGCCATTCCTTCATCCTCAGGCTTTACAGTATTGTCATGGCAGAATGTCGGTTCTATGCGTAACAATGGTTGGGAGTTCAACATCAACGGTCACCGCGTGGTGAAGGCTGGCAAGTTCTCTATGGACTTCAACGTTACTTTCGCCAACAACCGTAATGAAATCATCTCGATGGATGAAACCGTGCTGGCAACGATGAACGGTACGGGTAACACTCCTGAGAATGGTTCTTACCTCTCCCGTGTCCAGCTGAACAACCCGCTGGGTTCCATCTATGGCTATCGCTTCAAGGGCGTTTACCGCTACTCTGACTATAGTGATGCAGTGGATGCCAAAAATGCAGGGATCATCACACAAGAGGAGTTGGATGCCCCCAACATCGCGCCTGTTGTCCGCAATGCGGCTGGTGAGGTGGTGTACAACCCTTCAGGTACACCCAAATACATGTATTTCGACTATGACACCTATACGACAGCACACCAGTTTGTGGGTGGAGATGCCATCTATGAGGATGTGAACCACGATGGTCATATCAATGCCCTTGATGTGGTGTATCTGGGTTCCTCACTGCCTCGACTCACTGGTGGTTTTGGTATGAAGTTCAACTATGGCGCATGGAGCTTGAACCTCCAGTTCAACTATCGTTATGGCAACAAGGTCATCAACTACGCACGCATGAACCTGGAGAACATGGCCACTACCTACAACCAGTCTCGGGCTGTCAACTGGCGTTGGCACAACGAGGGCGATGTGGCCTTGCTTCCACGTGCTGTCACCAGAAAGACGAACTACGATACTTATAATTACCTTGGTTCAGACCGTTTCGTTGAGAATGCTTCGTTCCTCCGTCTGAACTATGCACAGCTTTCCTACACATTCGAGCCTAAGGCGCTGAAACAAGTGGGTCTTTCTTCCCTCCGTTTCAACCTGACACTCAATAATCTGTTCTGTATCACCAAGTATTCGGGTGCCGATCCGGAAATTGCACAGGCTGGTTTCTCGCCGGCAGGCGACTACTCGCGTACTCCGCGCCCGAAATCGTTTACAATTGGTGCATCTGTCTCATTCTAATTTAGTCTAACAGTTATGAAGAAGATAAATAATAAGATAAAAACGATAGCAGCAGTAGCGTTGGTGGGGATGGGAGTCACTTCCTGCTCGCTGGATATGCTGCCGCTCAACGATGTCGTTCTCGAAAACTATTGGACGAATGAGTCCGATGTGCAGAGCGTCGTCACCTCATGCTATGCAGGTTTGAAAGAAAACGGTTATATCTCTAATATGATTGTTTGGGGAGAAGTCCGTTCCGACAATGTGGCAGAGGGAGCCGATGCAGGAACAGCGTTGCGCAATTTGATGAATGGCAATTTGAAGACCACAAATACTTATTGTGACTGGAGCGCCATGTATAAGGTTATCAATCGTTGTAATACTGTCATTCATTACGCTCCTCAGGTGGCAGGAAAAGACCCAAACTACACAAACTCTGAACTGAATATCAATTTGGCGGAATGTAAGGCTTTGCGTGCTTTGTCTTATCTTACGCTCATCAAGACTTTCAAGAACGTTCCCTTCTCGTTTGAGCCATCCATTGATGACAATCAGAGTTATATTATTCCAGCCACAAAGTTTGAAACGATTCTGGATCAGTTGATAGAAGACATAGAGTCTTGCAAAGACGATGTGCCCATTTCGTATGGTACGGCAACACCCGTTTACAACAGTGCCAAGATTACACGCGGTGCCATGTATTCGCTGCTGGCTGAACTGTATCTGTGGCGTGCTTCTGACGCTCAACTCTCTCCTTCGGAGCAGAATCAGTATTACGCAGAGTGCATCAAGGCTTGTGACAAGGTGATTTCCCTCAAGCAGGATCAGTTCAATACCAATAGTTTCCTTTCCTATACAGGAAGCACCGTGGTTTTGTCGGACAATGTGGACACGGATGTGCTAGATTTGGGTTACCCATTGCTTTCAGAACGGGTTGGTACGGGTTCCAATGAGCCATACGCATTCAATGCCATCTTTGGAACAGGTAACTCATTCGAATCGATTTTTGAGATCTCCTTCCACAAAGATGGAGGTACCAAAGAGACCAATTCTGATGTCCTCGATCTGTATGGTGGTCAGACCTCGAGTGGGGGTACTGTTCAGGCATTGGTGGCACATGAGAACTTGATGCCTTCTAAACTGGAGGATGAGACGGACTACAAAGACGAACTCCTTTTTTCTGTCAAAACAGACTATCGTGGTGCGGCTGCCTTCCATTTCTCGGAGAGTGGGAAATACACCATCTATAAGTATGTGGTAAACCCATTGACTTTGAACAAGAAGAAGACCGAGACGCAGTTCTCCTATCCTGAAGCCGTCAATAAAACTCGTGATGTAAGGTCTCAAGATATGGGCTGGATTGTCTATCGTTTGTCTGAAATCATGCTGTTCCGTGCGGAAGCAGAAATCGAGATGGCGGGCAATCTGACCAAGATTGCTGAGACTCAGGTTGAGGAGGAACCTGTTGATGAAGATGAAAATGAAGATGAGGAAGAGCCTAATGGCTCCAACAACCAGTCACTTCGTGCTGCGGCAGTGATGGGTTCTACACTCTCGTCACCTGAAGAGCTGTATGACGATGCCTTCAACATTATTATGGCTGTCTATCTGCGCTCCAATCCTGGTGCCGTGGGTAACAACGGAATCAAGACTGCAAGACCACAGCGCGGGAACTACAAGACCTGTTCGGATTTTGAGACCTTGCTGATGAATGAACGTCGTCGTGAATTCCTCTTTGAGGGCAAGCGGTATTTTGACCTCGTTCGTCAGGCCAGACGTGATGGAAACACGGCAAGATTCAGAGAGGCATTAACCTCGAAGTTTGGCCAGGCATCCAGAGCTGTCATCATCAAGATGAATTCGATGGATTTCATGTACATGCCCGTCTATAAAACACAGATTCAGGTTAATCCAACACTCACTCAGAACCCAGCATTCGCTGATGAGGAGAATGTCGTAATCAACTAAAGCCTTATGAAAAAGATATTGAAATTCCAATTTATGGCTGTAGCCTTGTGTGTCGTCTCAGCCGTCCAGTTTGGACTTGTTGGCTGCTCTGACGACCCGGGTTCTGACAGTTATTATACTCTGACCAAGGAGTATGCTTCTGACTACTTGCAGAATCGTGGTCAGTTTAGCGAGTATGTGCAGATTCTGCAACGTGCCACAGGAGCCGAGGGGAAGAATCTCCGTTTGGTGGATTTGCTGGGCACTTATGGCTCTTACACGGTCTTTGCACCGACAAACGATGCCATTGATGAGTTCTTGGCATCGAAGGGTCTCTCGTCGGTGGCAGAACTGTCCAAAGAAGATTGTGACACGATTGCATTGAATTCCATCATTGAACAGGCCTTCTTCACCACAGATGTCAGCAGTGGTCCTTACCCCAAGTCGAATATGCTGGATCAGCCGCTGACTGTCAACAGTGTGGAAGACCAGTCCTCTGGGGAGGTGAAATTGGCTATGTATATCAATTCTGATGCGCGCCTGATCCATGTGGATGATTCTGTCTGCAATGGTGTGGTGCACACGGTGAACAAAGTGGTGTTTGCTAACACGGATGTGATGATTGACTTCATGGAAAAGGACGAGAACATTCAACTCTACTGCGAGGCACTCCGAGTGACACACATGGCCGACTCGCTCCGCAAATGGAAGGATCCCAACTATTTTGTAGGTGCAGACTCCATCGACTGGACTAATGATAAGTTGGTGCTCAGAACGGCTACTGAGTATGATAACGTGGCATACATGGAGAACCGTTATTACAAGTTCACTGCTTTCGTGTGTCCGGACTCCGTTTTGGAGCAGAAATATGGCGTCACGAAGGTGTTGGGCAAGGACGATCCAAACTCACTGGAGTATTTGGCACACCAATTGTATGACCCGATGTATCCAAATGATGTGAACAATGATGATTTGACTTCTCGTCAGAATGCGCTGAACCGCTTCATTTCTTATCACTTGTTGGATCGCTATGGTTCTTACTATACACTGACCTGTGTGGATGGAAAGGATTCGTATCTTGCCACACGATGGAAGCGTACCAAATGGGATATTGCAGACTGGTATGAAACCATGATGCCTTATTCTATTCTCAAATGTTCTTTCCCGAGCGGCAACGAGGAAGGTCTCTACATCAACCGTCGTGGCGTGCAGTCTCGTCCCGATGAGCGTGGTGTGAAGGTGCCAGGTGCAAAGGTGACATTCCCCGATGACATGGGACGTACCAACACTTGCTTGAATGGTATCTATCACTACATCAGCGATGTGATTGCTTATGACCAGCAAACGCAGCAGGTGGTGCTGGATGAGCGTTTGCGTCTGGATGCGTCCACCTTGTCGCCTGACTTCATGACGAGTGGCGCACGTGGTATCTATACGAAGTCATCCAATGTAGGTGGTAAATATGGTCACTGGGATGCAACCTCGAACCATAACAACGTGCAGACCTGCTTGGGCTTCAAGGCGGGATCGGCTAAGAACTTTATCTTCACAGATGACACGCACGTGCATGTTCGTCCACGTACCCTCTCTTTCTGGTCTTATCAGGGTGACGAAGTAACCGTCATCGGTATTTTTGACCTGACTGTGAAACTGCCACCAGTGCCAGCAGGAGACTATGAACTCCGTTTGTTCACTTGTATTGAATTTGATAGTCGTGGTGTCATCCAGGTGTTCATTGATGGTCTGTCGCAAGGCATTCCGTTTGATATGCGTCCAGGCGGAACGGAATTGTTTGGATGGAAGTCTGATGCGTCGCTGGGTGATGATGACGCCATTGCAGCATTTGACAAATATCTGCACAATATTAAATGGATGAAAGGACCTAAGTCTTACACATCTGCTAGTAATGAGGCTTCCAAAGAAGATGGTGACTGTTTCCGCGACACCCATCGCACGATCCGTAAGGTGCTGGGCACCTTCACCAGTTATGGTCGCGATGATGAAGCGCATTATGTCCGCTTCAAGCAGGTGCTCGAAACTGCAGACCCGAAATCGAGTGCTTTGAACTTTGACTTCCTCGAGATTTGTCCACGCTCTGTTTACAACAACGAATACTACTCAGAGGATAAATGGTAAACCTAATAATGACTGAAGGATTATGAATAAAAATATAAAAAACACGCTCCGCATCGGAATCATTGCTGCCGCCAGTGCAGCAGCAATGGTTTCATGCTCGGACACGTGGGATGACCACTACAATGGTGGCTCATCATCGCTCTCCTTTAACGGAACGACGATGCAGGCTCTTGAAAAGATGGCTCCCGATTTTGCCAAGGTGGTGAAATTATACGGTTACGACCGTGAACTCTCTTCTGAGAATATTTACACCATTTGGGCACCGGCTGATGGCTCGTTCAATCTCTCTGATTATGCAGATGTGCAAGTTGTGGACGGACAAACAGTGTTGACGAAAAAGGAAGGTGCTGACGAAGTGCTTGACCATTTCATCAAGAACCATGTAGCACGATATGCCATCTCTCAAGACGGAACCGACAAGGAAGTGAAAATGATGAGTAAGAAGATTGAAACCATGACGGGTGACGGAACGGGTGACGGAACGGGTGAAGGCACCTTTGGCGAGAGAACCATCACGAAGTCGAACATGTCATGCACGAATGGTGTGCTGCACCTGATCGATGGTGAGGTGCCCTACAGGTACAACATCTTTGAGAAAATCAAGTCGCTCTATAATCCCGAGACGGATGATGTATCGCTCTATGCTTTTTTGAAGATCTATGACAATGACTCGCTGGATGAGAACAAGTCGGTGAGCAACGGTGTGGACGAGTATGGCAATACGGTTTGGGAGGATAGTGTTGTGATTCGCAACAACACCGTGTTGAGAAATGTGGATGCCCTTGTCTATGAGGAAGACTCCAGTTACATCGCGATTCTTCCTTCTACAGAGGCTTACAAGAAGAGACTTGCAATTGCCAAGCGCCTGTTGGACTACAATCCTCATGAGAACACGAAGAATCCTGATTATAAGAGTGATAGATACGCTAATATGTGCGATTCGCTCCAGGATTACCATGCCAATATGTTTGTCATGACAGACTTGTTCTTCAACAAGTATGCCAATGAGCATTGGCAGGACTCGTTGAAATCGACCAATTACTCGTCTCTCAACTGGCCTTACAACCTCTATTATGCCAAAGAGCCGATGATGGGTCTTCATCCTGATAAAGAGGTGAATGACATCTTGAGTAAGATGGGCGATCCTGTACAATGTTCGAACGGTGATCTTTATCTCGTGGATGAGTATCCCATGAGTGTGACGGAGCAGTTCTTCAAGAAACAGACGGTGATAACTTCAGACCTCACACTGGACCAGACTACGGGTTCGGATGGTAAATCAACACTTTACACGAAGAATATCGGTACCACGTCTATCTTGAGAGGAACACTCTATGACTATCTGTGTGACACCATCTGGAATGAATCGCGTGAGAATCCGCAGATTGTCCGGATAGACTCCACTTTCCTCGGAACGCGTGATTACTACTTCTTTGATGTGCCAGAACTGGGAAATACCCAGCCCGCAGTTGCTTTCGGTTTGGAAAACATCTTGTCGGGTACGTATGACCTGTATCTCGTCACCTGTCCTATTTGGGCCAAGACGGGTTTCAAAAACGGAGTGTCTTACAAAGATGACCCTCGCCCATACCGTTTTTATGTCAACATCTATGAACGTATGGATAACAATGCGTTTGTGGGCAGTCCTACTCGTTTGACTCCTCCAGAGGATGCCATAGTAATCGAAAAACAAGGTAACTACTTTATCACAAATTGTCAAAATAAGATTGATACGCTTCACTTGGGCGAATATACCTTCAAGCATAGCTACTACAATATTAAAGGTGATGATGGGGTAGGTGCCATTATCCAGTTCGATGTTAAGGTCGGTAACGGAGAAAAAACGAAATATTCGCGTGAGATGCTCATCAGCAGCATTATCCTGAAGCCGAAGTTTGATGCGACGGAAGAAGATGCTGAGGAAGGAGAACAAGAATAATATGACAATAAATATTGATACTAATGGAAATTATGCAATCATATATTAGTTCAAATATACTGCGCACCTGTAAGTACGGGTTCGCGGCAATCGGATTCTTGCTGGGAACACTTCCTGTGGCAGCACAAGATGAGGCTGAATCTCAAGAGACCACCGAAGAGGTGTCTGCACCAAGAAGACCTGTGAAACCAGTCAAGAAATATCCGACGATTGATGTGAAAGGAAAAGTGGTGGATGCTGCTACAGGCGAGCCGCTTTCCGGTGCACAGATTCAAGCATATAACAACCGTAACTACACAGCCATGGCCGATGAGAACGGTGAGTTCACTATCAGTGTGCCCAAGTTTGTCACATCGCTTTCTGTGCATTTGGAAGGCTACAATCTGA
Organism: Bacteroidaceae bacterium; assembly: GCA_017448965.1. Classification (GTDB taxonomy): domain Bacteria; phylum Bacteroidota; class Bacteroidia; order Bacteroidales; family Bacteroidaceae; genus Minthosoma. The sequence continues at coordinate 70,027 of JAFSKK010000007.1, forward strand.
ATCAGATATCGCTGAACGGTAGAACGGAGGGTGTGGAGATTCAACTCTACTCTGAGGTCTATCTGAACGATTACAAGGTGAAGACTGCTGCCACGAAGACGGTTGATGCGGCTGGTTTTGAACAATCGACGGCCATTACTGTTGATCAGGAAATCCAGAATCGCTTGGGGGCTGACGTGCGCGGCATCCAGCGTTCAGCCAACCCAGGTCAAGGCATTGCCATGTTCATCAACGGCTACAACTCTTTGAACTCAAACGCCATGCCACTCATCATTTTGGACGGTGTGGTGTATGACCAGATGTATGAGGAAGGCAAGATGCTGCACACGGGTTACTTCAACAATCTGCTCCAGTCCATCAATATGGAGGACATCGAGTCGTTTGAAGTGATGAAGAATGGTACGGCCATCTATGGTGCCAAGGCTGCGAATGGCGTGATTATCATCAAGACCAAGCGCTGCCACTCGATGGCTACGCGCATCGATGTGAATGCATCGTTCGGTGTGGAACTGCAACCGAAGGAAATCGATGTGATGAACGCTGGTCAATATCGTTCTTACGCATCAGAGTTGTTGGGCACGACCGACACGAAACTGACGGAGTTCAAGTTCTTGAAGACCGATCCTCAGTACATGTACTATAATATGTATCACAACAACACTGACTGGAGAGACCAAGTCTATCGTGAGGCCATGACGCAGAATTATGGCATCTCCATTCAGGGTGGTGATGATATCGCTCAGTACAACCTCTCGGTAGGCTATATGGACGCGAAGTCAACATTGAAGCGTAATGATATGCAGCGTTTCAACATCCGCTTCAACACAGACATCGTGCTGAACAAGTGGTTCACGACTAAGTTTGACGCCAGTTACACCAATGTGACCCGCGACCTGCGCAGCGATGGTCTGGAATCGTCATTTGACCTCCAGTCGTTGGCTGCCCCAGGTTTCCTGGCCTATGCCAAGGCACCATTCTTGAGCCCTTATGACTTCACTCTGGAGAGACAAGGACGCTCGCATGTTACATCGTTCATTGCGGATGCGGATGACTATCTCGATGAGGTGCTGGGTGGCAAGGGTAGCCTTGCGAATCCAAAGGCCATCCTTGAGAATGGTGAGGCTAAGAACAAGAACCACACGGACTGCACCATGATCAACATCACGGTGGCTCCACGTTGGCAACCTCTCCCGAACTTTGGCATCACCGAGCGTTTTGCCTACACGATGCAGTCGTTCGACGAAGGTTACTTTACTCCAATCATTGGTATGCCTTCCTACAGGGAAGAAGGTACAACTGCGCAGACTGAAAACAAGAAGTGGTCGCTTTATACGAAACACAATGCCATCTTCTCTGACACACAGGCAGACTGGACGCTTCCTCTTGGCGCTCATCGTGTGGACATCTTTGGTGGTATCCGTTTCTTGAGCGATTCTTTCACTTCATCTTATCTGATTGCCGATAATACAGGTAACGACAAGACACCTAACACGGCCAGTGACACGAAGCGTCGTTATGGTTCCGACACCAGCTGGAAGTCGCTTGATTACTATGCAAATGTGGACTATAACTACATGGAGAAGTATTATGTGACAGGCCAATTCTCTCTGGGCACCTCTTCCCGTTTCGGTAAGGATGTGGATGCTGGTCTCAAGATGTTTGGCGTGGCATGGGGCTTCTTCCCCTCCATCAATGCTGCATGGGTGATCAGTAACGAAGACTGGTTCCGCACCAACAAGGCGGTGAACATGTTGAAACTGAATGCAGGATTTGAGTCTGTTGGTAACGATGGCATTGACAATTCAGCCACACTGACTTATCTCTCTTCGGCTGCCTTACTCAACAACCAGGTGACATCCATTGGTCTCGGCAATATTGGTAACACAAGCCTCCGTTGGGAAACGACCAATCGCTTCAACGTGGGTCTGGAAGGTAACTTCTTGAACAACCGCTTGAATTTGAAGGCAAACTTCTTCCATGCGAAGACCAGCAACCTGGTTACATTGGGTACACTTGCTTATGTGGCAGGTCTCACCGACTACTACACGAACGATGGTTCGATGACAAATGTGGGTTATGACTTGGCTTTCAATGCAAAGGTGATTAACAATCCGAACTTCAAGTTCGAGATGGGTGCTTCCTTAGGGCATTACAAGAACAAGCTGAAGTCTCTCCCACAGGGGCAGCAGCATTTTGACACGGAGATGTATGGTGCCACGATTCGTTCAGAGATTGGTCGTGCAGCAGGCGTCTTCTACGGCTACAAGACCAACGGTGTGTATAAGAACACAAAAGCAGCTAATGACGCAGACCTTTGTATTGTGGACGAGGCTGGCAACCGTCACCCCTTCAGTGCTGGTGATATGAGGTTCTTGGATTTGAACAATGATGGCATCATCGGTGATGTTGACGCGAATGGTGACGGTGTTATCAGCGCATCAGAAACCGATAAGACGATTATTGGTGACCCCAATCCTGACATTTATGGAAATATCCATTTGAACTTCCACTTTGGTCAGCGCTGGTCGCTGGCTGCCAACTTCAACTATTCGTTGGGCAATGACATCTACAACTATCAGCGTGCCATGCTCGAGTCGGGTTCGATGTTCATCAACCAGACCACAGCACTCAACCGCCGTTGGTCAACGGAAGGTCAGGAGACAGACATCCCACGCATCACTTACGGCGACCCCATGGGCAACAGCCGCTTCTCAGACCGTTGGATTGAAAATGGTTCCTACATGAAGTTGAAGAACATCACACTGTCTTACAAAGTGCCTGTTCAGAATGAGTACATTCAGGGCATCACCCTTTGGGCTGCTGCCAACAATCTGCTCACGTTCACGAAGTATCTGGGTTCTGACCCAGAGGTTACTTGCGGAAATGGTGTTCTCATGCAGGGCATCGATGCAGGCTATCTCTCTTCAGGCCGTAGTTTCCACCTCGGTGTAAAGATTAACCTCTAATTTGCAAAGACGATCATGAAAGTAAAATCAATCATAGCATGTGGCTTGCTTCTGCTTGGCATCGGGGCAGCCACGACATCCTGCGAGGACATGTTTACGGCTGACAACAACCTTGTCACTACAGACCTCGCCCCCAAGGATACCTTGTATCAGATGATGGGTATCGTGAAACGTATGCAGAAACTGGCGGACAAAACGGTGCTTCTTGGCGAAATCCGTGCAGACCTCGTCCAGGTGAATCCTGCTGTTGCATCGACCGACATCCAGCAACTGAACGCCAATAATATCACGACGGGTAACGTTTATAATAATCCTGCCGATTACTACGATGTGATCAATAACTGTAACATCTACCTGGCTCATGTGGATTCTCTGCTCAAGTCGCACGGAGAATACTATTATGGGAAGGAAATCTGTGCTGCCAAGTGTTTCCGTGCATGGTGCTATTTGGAGTTGGCCAAGATTTATGGTTCCATTCCTGTGCCAGACAAGTTTACGGAACCGGTGTTGACAGCCGATGCCGCTGAACGCATTGTGGCTTCGTCCAATAGGGTTGACATGACTGCCATCCTGAATTTCTGTATCAATGATATTCAGCAGTATGCCACGATGGATGAAAATAATGCCCTTCGTTCTGGCTACGGTGCAACATGGAGCGGCATTTCATACGCCTATATGTTCATTCCTGTGCGTGTGCTTCTGGCTGAACTTTATTTGTGGCGCGGCACCTGCACGGGTAGCGTGCAAGATTATATGAATGCAGCGGGTATGTACCACGACTACTTCTGTTTCACGAACGAGGAACATGGTGTCAATAATAATGTCATTGCATGGAGAGATCGTAGTCACATGGTTGGCCTTGATTCTTATGCGGGCATGCGTTTTAGCTTGGGTGGTACAGATATGGAGCAAGTGGGTGTCATCCCTTGTGACACTTCTTCTTACTATGGCAACACTTCTGACCTCCGCAAGGTGTTCTGCTCGCTTTATTCCAACAACTATTATCCTTGGGTGGAGCCTTCTCAGCGTGTGCGTAAGATTTCTGCAGCCCAGGATTACTGCTTCTATCGATATGAGAGTGCCACCAAATGCGATACGCTTATTTTCTCGAAAGAACCTAATGAATATGAGCGTTCAGAGTATGTGGGTGACTTGCGTTTGACTTCTGTTTACAAGAACACCTCCAATGAGGCCAGTCGAGAGAATGCCCGTTTGAATGACCAACGAATTGTCATCCGTAAGTGGACGAATGGTAGTATGTCTCTTTCCAATGATACGAAGAACTCCTATGTTCCTTACTATCGTATTGCTATCCTGTATCTGCACATGGCAGAGGCGCTCAACCGCGCGGGATTCCCCGAGACTGCTTTTGCAGTGTTGAAATATGGTATGACTTATGATGTGCTGAACGATCGTAGCATCATTTCGCAAGATGAGTTTGACCGTCTGTGCCAGATCAAGACGTTTGGTTTCTCGAATACAGAGCCTAAGTATAATAATAACAAGGAACTCGCTGATCAGGCGAACAATACGTTTGTGATTTGGAACTCTACGAGGTTTGGTGGTCCAGAGGAGGGTACTGCTCGTAACACGGGAAGTTGGAAATTGCCAGAGAACTCACCAACGGGGATGCAACTGCAAATCGGTATCCATTCCATTGGTTCTGGTGCTACTGACTTTAACAAAAAATATCGTCTGGACGATGATGCCACATTGGCAAATATCAAGCCTTTGAAGGAGTTGCCAGATACAGTCAAGCTCTACCTGAACTCCACGCATGAAGATTCACTCCTTTGGATGGAGTCTAAGATTCCGTATGATGCGGCAGTGGAAGAGAACAAGGCTATCGCTGAAGAAAATGCCGCTTATTTGGCATCGCCAGAGTTACGCCAGAAGCGTCAGGCATATGTTGCAAAACTGATTCTTGACGAGGAGGCTTTGGAAGGTATGTTCGAAGGTCTGCGTTTCTACGATCTTATGCGTTATCAGATGCAGGATGGCAAGTTCTCGGGCTTCTCCAGCACCAGCACGATTACATTGCCTGACTACATCTTGACTACTTATGGAAGCGAGGATGAGAAGGACAACATGACAGGAAAGCCATGGTTCCTCACGCTCCCATCTCGTTAACCGAGAGATGAACTGAAACAAAAAGGGGGATGCACCCTCATGAGGTGCATCCCCCTTTTACTTTACCCTACCTAACAGGTTCTTTTCTATCTTACCTAACCTAATCTGTACCAAATGTGTAGAATTTGCTTCTTGTTTAGTTTATGGCTCAGTTCTTTGTTGATGTTTGCCCAGCAGCAACAGTACAAAGGACGGATTGTTGATGCCGAAACAGGTGAGCCGATGGCATACGCCACCTTGTATGTGTCGCCGGGGCATGGTGCACTGACCAATATTGATGGCGATTATGTACTTTCTGCTCAGCCAACGGACAATGTGCGTATCTCGTTTGTGGGTTATGTCACTCAAGAAGTCACGGCTTCCGCGTTGAAAGGTGTGCTCAAGATGCAACCTTTGGCACGTAGTCTGAACGAGGTGACTGTGCTTGGAACGGATGCCATATTGATGCGTGTGAAAGATAATCTTCGGCACGACTTTTCAAAGAACCAGCAGCGCAAGGCACACTATTTCTGCCGTATGACCTTCTTGAAGGGTGAGCAGACAGAGATGGTGGAAGCCTTTTTGGAAGCAAAATCTGCTGTGAATCTGCGAGGATTATGTGTGACGAATGGACAGTATTGGGCAAAAGCGCCCGAAGGAAGAGTACAGTCTGAATTGCGGAACACGAATCTTCATGTCAACTACACATTAGGCCCCATGATTCGAGGCAATGAAGTCTGGAAAGATATCCTTATCGTTCCATTTCCTGACGAGGGTGGTAGTGCCTACATCCGCTCTAACTATGAGATGTCGCAAACGACTCTTTCGGGATCCCGTGATCGTACCATTTATGCCATCACGTTGACTCCCAAAGACAAGAAATATATCCGTCCCATGTTGGGAGGCACGCTTTATGTGGATGCGGAGACTTATCATCTGTTGCGTTTCGATGGTTTCATCTACAACGTGAACGCGACGGCTACCTATGGTGACAAGAAGGAAAAGACCCGTCTCGACATCGCCATCAAGATTGACTATCAACGCAAGAACGGTTATACGGAAGTGGCTGATATTTCTTGCACAGCCATCAACGAGGATGTGGAGTTCCATACGGTGTTGACCAATGTGGAGGAGTATAACTTGCCGTTCACTTATGGCGAACAGATTGATCGTAATCTCTTGACAGCCATTGAGCGGGCAGGCAGTAATCCTGAGGTGGAGGGCAAGTATGTCTTTGTCGAGCGCACTGACAGGGAACTGGCTGTGACACAAGAGAGCAGCGATGCTCCTGTTGATATGGTGACTCAGCGTCAACTTGATGAGGGGGAGCAGTTGTTGCCACAATTAGAGCAACTGACCGACACTGCAGGCGTGCTCTCCTATATCCGTAAGGCAATGAACTTTGGTCAGGCCTATCCTCAGGAGAAGGTGTACCTGCATCTGGACAATACGGGCTACTTCAAGGGTGAGACCATCTGGTTCAAGGCCTATGTGACCCGCACAGATACAGAAGCTCGCACCGACTTGAGCAAGATTCTTTATGTGGAACTGCTCAATCCTTCAGGGGATGTGGTGGAGCGGCGTAAACTGCCCATCCAGAATGGTGAGGCCTATGGCGACATCAAGGTGGACAGCATCATGACAACGGGATTTTATGAGTTGCGTGCCTTCACTCGCGTCATGACCAATTGGGGCACTCAGGCTTGCTACTCGCGGATGCTGCCGATTTTCCGTGCTCCGAAACAGGCTGGTGATTATGATAACCCTACGATTGACAGACTTTCTTATCGCCATCGGTTGAACAACGAGCGACAGACTTCAGCCGAGGAAGGCAATGCGAATATTGTGTCGCTTGAGGAGTCCGCTGGAGCTTCGGGAGAGAAAACGAAGAGTGCCCGTTCATTCAGTCTTCACTTCTATCCGGAAGGGGGTTCTCTTGTGGAAGGACAGCCTGCCCGTGTGGCATTCAGTGCCGCGAGCAAGGAGGGTGAGCCCATCACGGTGAGTGGTTATGTGCAGGATGCTGAAGGCAATCGTGTGGCAGACTTTCAGACCCTTCGGGATGGGCGTGGTCTATTCTCTCTGCCTTCTGTCGGACGAGACTTCAAGGTTGTGGCAAAAGATGCCAATGGTAGCGAGAAAACCTTCCCGTTGCCAACCGTGCAGTCGTCTGGCTGTGCGCTCACGGTGGATGCTGTGCGTGATGAACGCCTATCCGTGGATGTCTATTGCACCACGGATGTGGTGGGAAGTAAAGTTGGTTATGTGATGATGCATGGCGGGAAGATTGTCCGTTGTGACACGCTCACAGCGAAACCTCATGTACAGTTCTTCTTCCATCGTGATTACCTTCCTCGGGGTGTCAACCAGTTGTCTTTCTTCGATGCGGAAGGACGCATCTTGGCCGAACGTCTCTTCTTTGTCATTCCCCAAGGTGCAGCAACCGATAGCATCATGGTGACCAGTCCCAACGAATACCTCTCTCCTTGTGGACGGGTGACATTCAATCTTCAGGCGCAACCTAATGCCACACTTTCCTTTGCGGCTGTCGATGCGGCAGGTATGGTGAATGGCAACTATGGCAATATGCGCACATGGCTATTGCTGGGCAGTGAAGTGAGGGGATACATCCACCACCCAGAGTATTATCTGGAGGCTGACGACGAAGAGCATCGCCGAGCAGCCGACTTGCTGATGCTGGTGCAGGGTTGGCGTCGTTACGACTGGCAGTTGATGTCGGGTAAGTCCACGTTTGCCAAGTTCCAACCTGTAGAGGATCGTCTCTTGCTTTACGGAATGGTGAAGGCTGGCAAGAAAAAACTCGATGTGAGCGGCGTGGATGTGACTGCCTTCTTCTACAATGCACAAGGACAGTCGTTCAACGCAACGACGACCACCACAGAACTGGGTCAGTATGGCTTTGCCTTGCCCGACATCAGTGGTGAGTGGACCTTGCAACTGAAAGCCAAGAAAAATGATGTGCCAGAGTCTTACGTGGTGGGCATTGACCGCAACTTCTCGCCTGCGGCACGTTATGTGTCGGAACAGGAGGCACAGACAATCCCTGTGGATGATGAGCGTGCTTTCCGATGGACGATATCAGAGGAAGATACTGCGAAGTGGGTGAGCATCACCAAGAAAGACATCTTGCTGAAGACAGCGCAAGTGAAGGCGAAGCGGCGCGTGTGGGACCGCACAGGATGGAACGACGAGACCAATGCACGTCATTTCTCCATGATTTATTATAACTGCGACGAGGATGCTGACCGTATTGCCGATGAGGGTGAACCCGACCCCGGGTTCTGTGAATGGCTGAAGGGTAAAAACAATCTGTTTGATGGTGAGGCTGCAACACGCAATGTGTTGATAGCTAAGCCAATTACGCCAAATCAAGAGGAGTTCCGCAAAAGTGGACGTAACACACATACCGTATTCGATTTAGATGACTATCTGGCTCTTTTCCCGGGCGCTTATGAAGCGCCAGGTTGGCGTATGGACCCACCAACACGATTCCTTCGGTTCTTTGGCGACGGACTCCTTTACAAGAGGCGTCCTATCGTGTGGGTGGTTGATAACCAGTTCTGTACCATCACGAACTTTCATCTGCGCCGAGATGCGGAATTGTCGCGCAGTATGGAAAATCTTACTGCCATGTTCGCCTCAGTCATGCACACCGACAACCCTGCCAATACAAATATAGACCTTCCCGTATGGTTAGAGGATGTGAAGTCTGTCTATATCTCAGAAAATATTGAAGGACTGCACGACCATCTCTACGTGGATGAGGTGGATTACATGAACCCTGTTGTCATCTATTGCTATACCCATCGTCGTTTCCAGGAGAAGGAGAAGGGGGTGCGCTATACGCACTATCAAGGATTCAACATGCCAAGCACTTTCCAGATGGAAGACTACAGCGTGGTGCCGCCTATGGAGGATTTCCGACGCACTCTTTACTGGGCTCCCAATGTGAAACTTGACCGCCGAGGGAAGGGAACGGTGGAGTTTTATAACAACTCTTCATGTACGGAGATGTTCATTAGTGCCGAGGGGATGACGACAGACGGGAAACCTTTAACTGCTTATTGATTTAAGTTTCGCATGCTCCACCTTCTTGGAGTTAAAGAAGTTAAGGGAGTTAGAGGAGTTAAAGCCGAATGTAATGCTGGCGTGAAAACTCCTCTCCACAGTTGACAGAGTATAGGCTTTAACTCCTATAACTCCTTTAACTCCTGAGCGAAGCGGTAACTTCCGAAAGTTGAATTATTGATTTTTAGAACAATGGCTTATACAGAAAATAAATACCCCACGCTTCGTGAGACCAAGTTTGTGGATTTGATGCAGCGGCGCGTGTTCAATGTGCTCATCATCGCAAACCCCTACGATGCCTTCATGTTGGAGGATGACGGACGAGTGGATGAGAAGATTTTTGATGAATACGCTAAATTGGGTCTGCGTTATCCGCCCCGTTTCTTCCGTGCTGCCTCTCAGGAGGATGCGACGGGACTGATTGGGAAGAACTCCTTCGACCTCGTTATTTGTATGCCTGGAACCGACAACAATGATGTGTTCGACATCGCCCGAGGCATCAAGACCGAGTTCCCGGCATTGCCGATTGTGGTGCTCACACCTTTCTCTCATGGCATCACACGCCGCATGGAGAATGAAGACCTCAGCGCTTTCGAGTATGTGTTCTGCTGGCTCGGCAACACCGAGTTGCTGCTCTCCATCATCAAACTCATCGAGGACAAGATGAATCTGGAGAACGACCTGGCAGCTGGTGTTCAGATGATTCTTGTGGTGGAAGACAGCATCCGCTTCTATTCCTCACTGTTGCCCAACCTTTATCAGTTCGTCCTTCAGCAAAGTCTGGAGTTCGCCACCGAGGCGTTGAACTCACAGTTGGAGATGCTGCGTATGCGCGGACGTTCCAAGATTGTGCTGGCACGTTCATACGAGGAGGCATGGATGCTCTACTCGAAGTTCAGCGACAATGTCTTAGGTGTCATCAGCGACTGCCGTTTCCCAATGCTGGCCGACAGCAAGGAGAAGGACGAGTTGGCAGGGTACAAGTTGTTGAGTGCGATCCGTGAGGTGGATGAATATGTGCCGTTGGTGCTCAACTCCAGCGAGGTGGACAAGAAGCCGTATGCTGACCTGTGTAAGGCCGCCTTTATTGACAAGAACTCCAAGAAACTGAATCAGGACATCAAGGATCTGTTGACCAGGCATTTTGGCTTCGGCGATTTCATCTTCCGCAATCCTGACACGATGCAGGAAGTGGCACGTGTGCACAACCTGAAGGAGTTGCAGGACAACATCTTCACCTTGCCGGCAGGGTCGCTCAGTTATCACTTGCGCCATAACAACGTGTCGCGTTGGCTTTCCTCGCGCGCCATCTTCCCCGTGGCGGAGTTCTTGAAGAAGATTACGTGGAAGGTGGAGAGTGATGTGGATGCCCACCGTCAGTATATTTTCGATGCCATTGTCAGTTACCGAAAGATGAAGAATCAAGGTGTGGTGGCCATTTTTCATCGCGACCGTTTCGACAGTTACAGCCAGTTCGCCCGCATTGGCGAGGGTTCGCTGGGTGGAAAGGGTAGAGGCCTGGCTTTTCTCGACAACATCATCAAGCGCCGCATCGACCTGAACGAGTACGAGAACGCCACTGTGCAGATACCCAAGACGGTGGTGCTTTGTACGGACATCTTTGATGAGTTCATGGAGACGAACGGGCTCTACGAGGTGGCGCTCTCCGATATTCCCGACGAGGAGATTCTCACGCACTTTCTGCATGGGCGTCTGCCTGAGAGTTTGGCCGACGACCTCATGTCCTTCATGGATGTGGTCAATGGCCCCGTTGCCATCCGTTCCTCTTCGTTGTTGGAAGATAGTCACTATCAGCCTTTTGCCGGCATCTATTCCACGTATATGATACCTCGTGCAGAGGACAAGTATGTGCGCCTCGAGATGTTGTCCAATGCCATCAAGAGCGTGTATGCCAGTGTGTTCTATCGGGCTTCCAAGGATTATATGGTCGCCACGTCCAACGTTATCGACCAGGAGAAGATGGCGGTCATCCTGCAGGAGGTGGTCGGACAAAAGTACGCCAGCGGTTTCTATCCCACCATTTCGGGTGTGGGGCGCAGCATCAACTACTATCCCATCGGTGATGAAAAGGCGGAGGAGGGCGTTGTGGAACTTGCGCTCGGATTGGGCAAGTACATCGTGGATGGAGGACTTTGTCTTCGTGTTTGTCCTCATCATCCCGACAAGGTTCTGCAGACGAGTGAGATGGAGATTGCATTGCGTGAAACACAGACAAAGTTCTATGCACTGGAAACAGACCTCCAGCCCCTCCCGTCACCCTCACAGCAGGGAGGGTCAGGTGCTTTGGCCTCTCTTCAGTTCCAGGTCGATGATGCCTTCAACCTCAAGCAGGTGACAGTGCGTGATGCCGACCACGATGGCTCTTTGAAGTGGATTGTTTCCACTTTCGACCCGTTCGACCAGTGCATTTACGATGGTTATTATGAAGGTAAGAACCGCAAGATTATCTCTTTCTCGGGCGTGTTGCAGAATGGGGTGTTCCCTTTGCCGGAACTCTTGCAGAAGGTGCTCTACTATGGCCAAAAGGAGATGGCACGCCCTGTGGAGATAGAGTTTGCTGTTAATCTGCACGATGACCGCAGCGGTGATTTCTACCTCTTGCAGATTCGTCCGATGGTGGACAATCAGATGCAGCTGGATGAAGACATCACCGTCATAGCCGATGAGGCGTGTCTGATTCGCAGCCACAACGCCATTGGTCACGGCATCATCAACGATGTCTGTGACGTGGTGTATGTAAAGACGGATGACTTCACGGCCTCCAACAATCCTGCCATCGCTGAAGAGATTGAAACCATTAATCGTGGTTTCCTGAAGCGGGGAGAGAACTATGTGCTGGTGGGGCCAGGTCGTTGGGGCTCCAGCGACTCGTGGCTGGGCATCCCGGTCAAGTGGCCCAACATCTCTGCCGCCAAGGTCATTGTCGAGGCAGGTTTGAGCAACTTCCGTGTCGATCCCAGTCAGGGCACTCACTTCTTCCAGAACCTCACCTCGATGGGGGTAGGCTATTTCACGGTCAACGACTTTATGGGCGACGGCATCTACAACCAAGCCGTGCTCAATGCGCTGCCTGCTGTTGAGGAGACCGCTCATGTGCGCCACGTGCGCTTCTCCTCGCCTGTTGTCATCAAGATTGATGGTATGAAGAAAGAGGGGGTAGTGCTGATGCCTGCCTGCCAGTAGAAACGTGAGTGCGCCAGATTTTCCTCACATTTTTACGTTGCCATTCATTTTTTTCTGCAAAAGAGAGGTACTTAATAAAAATGTTTGTATCTTTGTGCCGATTTATTGTGCCATGTTCTCTATGGTAGAGATCGAGAAAGCAACCTAATTATAAACCCTCAAAGAAGAAAGGAGGTCATCAGAAGAAAGAAGAAAAACCATGCACGAAGAGAGGCCGTCTGGAAGTTTTCGGATGCCCTTTCATCTCTTTAATTAACCTTATTATTCATTAAGAGAAAGTGCGGATGCTTATTCTTGACTGAAACAAAATCAAACATATAGATTGAGCTTTTAGCTCTTGTTCCCTACCCATTGAAACCGCCAGAATCAATCACAAGAACAAGCAGGCTGAAAGTTCACGTCGTTTGGGCGTGAACTGTTCTTGCTTGTTGTGATAAGGTTACTTGGCGGTACCTAATGGGAGGCAGGCTTCAGAATAGTGTCACGCCTTTCTTTTTATCACATCTTATTCAATATGAAAAGATTACTCATTACGATGGTAGCACTTACCATCATTACCGCCAATTCTTTTGCTCAAGTGCAATCAGACATCCAAAGTGCCACGCTGATACACGGCGACAAAACAAGTGTGTATTATGGAATAACAGCCCTCAATTCCGCATACGAAGAGGCCGAAGATGGAGATGTCATTGTGCTGTCTGCTGGAATATTTGGAGGTGTAAGTTATGGCGCTCCAACTATTAGGAAATCTATTACCATCTATGGTGCTGGCTATGAAGAAGACCCTGTGTCGAACATGCAACCCACCCTAATTTATTCTCCATTGTGGATTGATGACGCGATTGATGATACGGATGCGGATAACATTGTGCATACATCTCCTGTCGTCCGAATAGAAGGCGTGTCATCTTCTCTTAGGATTAATAGTAACATAAAAAATCTTGTTGTGAGGAAGTGCAAAATGACTGTCATGATTGACGGAGAAACGACGAACTGTACATTCTCGCAATGCGTAATACATCAGATTAACAGACCTGGATCAGTCTATTCTTATACGCTCAAACATCAAACGGGATTGAACTTTGAAAACTGTTGGATAAACTTCCCTGCAGGAGGACCCCTTGGAAGTGGAATTACCTATAACCATTGTATTATTCGTAGTGACTGGAGTAGTGGTTATAAACCTTATGGTACTTATGATGTGGGATATGCTCATTTCACCAATAGCATAGTATATGGTGGGTTTAGTGACACATCCCATAGTACGGGAGATTATAATATCCTTCCATTTAAGGCCGAGTATTTGAGCGGTGTGGGCAATTGGGAAGGTGTTAGTGCTGATGCAATCTGGGCTGTTGAGGGTGAAGATGGTACATACGCTGCGACCAAGTCTTTTGCGTTGCTTCATCCCGAACTTTATGTGGGTTCTGACGGAACAGAGATTGGTATCAATGGTGGCAATGCACCCTTCAACCGCATCTCTCCCATCCCACGCATTCTTGATGCCGATGTGGATATACGTACGGCTGCCGATGGAAAGTTGAACGTCAACTTCAAAGTGGAAGCACAAACCAAAGAATAACCATCTAAACCTCGTTCAACATGAAGAAGATAAGTATCATTTTGTTTGCCGCTGCCATAGCAGGTGGTGTGGCAAACGCACAGAACGCGGTGACGATGCAGACCTGCGAATACTGGTTTGACTATGACTTCGAGCATCGGCAAACGGTGGCGATGAACGGCAACGAGCAGTACACGCAGCAGTTCGATGTATCTGCCATGTCTCAGGGTGTGCACTCCATCGGCTTCCGCTTCGGCGACAGCAAGGGGCGGTGGTGCTCTCCTTTCGTGAAGCACTTCGTGATTCCGACGTTGCCACCAGCCACTTATGAGGACAACCAGATTGTCAAGATGGAGTATTGGTTCGACTACGACTTTGACAACCGCAAGACATTGGAATCGGCCGATGGCAATGCTGCCGTGGCACTTGACATCTCGGCAATGGCAAAGGGAGTGCATTCCATCGGCTACCGCGCCGTTGACAGCCGAGGCATCTACACGGCTCCTTTCGTGAAGCATTTTGTGGTGCCGAACTTTGCCACGGAACCAACCATCACGGGTATCACTGCCTACGAATACTGGTTCAATCATGGCCCGAGAGTGCGTGTGGAGGTGGATGAGCAGAATCCGCTCGACTTGCAGAATCTGGTGATAGAGGTGAAGGATGTGGTGCCTAACGCTATCACTTCCGACTATCAGTTTGATGTGGAGAAAGGCGTCGTTTATGTGTCGGACAAAGTAACGTTTGGCATACAAGCCTTTGATAACGTGGGGCACCCATCGGGTGGTGTCGTATCGGAGGCTTTTGACTATGTGGTGCCTGTCGACCTGCATGTGGAAGGACTCGATGCCAATGTGACCGAAGAGGTCGCATCGCCTCAACTGGGGCAAATGCAGGGATTTGAAGTGGAGGCAGAACCAGGTGACGACGTGGTGTTTGTGATAGACGGCACTGGCTCTCTTGACCTCTATGATGCCGAGGGTCATTCGGTTGAGGTTGTCAAGGAACAAGATGGGGTGACTGGACAGACTTCTTATCGGGCTCTTGCGCCGACGAGAAAACTCTACGCTTTGTTGTGGAATGTTCCGTTGGCGATGGAAACGGTGCAGGTGCAATACACCACTTTCAATGCCACGGGAGTGGACGATGTGCTGGCTGATGGGTGGCATATCCATTCAAGCAAGGGCGTCTTGTCTGTAACGGCTCCTTTGGCATGCGACATCGCTGTCTATTCTCCTGGAGGTGTAGAAGTGGCGCGTCGCCGTGTACAGCAAGGTTCCACTTCTTTCTCTCTGCCGTCTGGCACATATATCTTGAAGTTCAACCACCAGAAAGCCCATAAGGTGGTTGTGCAATAGCTTCATAATTTTGGCCGATAATAAGACCTTTCTCATACCGAACTGGCGTTAAGCGTTAGTGGCGCTGTGAATGGGAATGTGATTATTGTCGCACCATCTTGATGACATCGCTCGTGAAATCCACCACCGCCAAGCGGTGGGTGACAAAGATGATGGTGCTATGTGAGAAATGCTGCTTGAGGTTTTCAAGCAGCTTTTTTTCTGTCTCCACGTCGAGGGCGGAAGTGGCCTCATCGAGTAGCAATACCTTGCAAGGATGCAGGATGGCGCGTGCGATGGCGATGCGTTGGGCTTGACCCTCGGAGAGCCCGCCTCCTTGCTCAGCGCATTTGGTGTCAAGCCCGTCGGGCAGATTGAACACGAAGTCGGCCATCGCCAGATGGAGCGCATGGTGCATCTCTTCGGTGGTGGCATCGGGGTTGCCCATTTGCAGGTTCTCACGGATAGTGCCGGAGAAGAGGGTGTTTCCCTGCGGAATGTAGGAGAAGTTGCAGCGGAGGGCAGGGGAGAGAGGGAGTGATTGAGAGAGGGGGAAGCTTTCTCCGCTGGAGGTTGTGTAGGCTTCGGCTTTTCCCTCGGTAGGATTGATCAGGGCGAGGATGAGGCGGATGAGTGTGGTTTTGCCGGCTCCTGTCTCGCCCAGGATGGCGGTGAAACTGCCTGGGCGGAAATCGTGGGAGAAATGCTTGATGACGGTGCGCCCCTTTTGGGTGTAGAAGTAGGAAACGTCGTCGAAGCGGATGCCCACGTTGCCCTCCATCGGGATGGGCTCTCCATCTTCTTCGAGAGGCAGTTCCTCCAGTTCCATCAGACGTTCGCAGGAGGTGAGGCTGTTGACGAAGATGGGCAGCAATCGGGCGGCATCGAGCATGGGTCGCTGGATGCGGTTGATGAGTTGGGTGAAGGCCATGAGCACACCCACGGTGATGAGGCCGTCCTGCAGTTGGAAGAGTCCCCATACGAGGGCGACAAGGAAAGCGCCCGCAAAGCCCATGTTGACCAATGTCTTCGAGAAGATGGAGAACTTGGCGCGACTCTTGATTTGTTTACGAAGCAGCCCCTGCCGTTGTTCCAGTTTGTCCACCATCGAACTTTCACGTCCCAGTACCTTGATGACCATCTTGTGCTGGATGCTCTCTTGAATGATGGATTGGATGGCCGAGTTGCTGTCCTTGATGGTGCGCACGATGCGGCGCATGCGTCTGAAGTAGATGCGTGAGAGGATGATGAAGATGGGCGAGGAGACGATGACGATGATGGCCAGTGTGCGATCCATCACGTAGAGATAGATGAACGAGGCGATGAACTGTGTGACGACCACCACCGTTGTGGGCAGGATTTCGGTCATCAGTTCCACGATGTCGCCCACGTCGCCAAAGAGGCGGTTGATCACGTCGCCGCTGTGATACTTCTCGATGCCGTGCCATTTTCCCTTGATGAGTTGGCGGAAGAAGAACTGCTGCATCTGGTTCTGTGTCTTCACGCCCAGCACGGCGCGGATCCATGTGGCGGCGATGTGCATGAGCATCTCGGTCAGGAAGACGGCTGCCAGCAGCACCGCTGTCCAGATGATGTTGCCCTCCTTGGCGTGGGTGGCGATGTCGGTGAGCGATCGGATGGTGTCAACGCTCAACAAGCCCAAGCCCACCAGCGAGAGGCCGATGAGCATGTTGAACAGGGCCTGCAGGCGGCAACTCTTGTGGTGTCGCCACAGCCAAACCATGATTTGTTGGGTGGAGTATTTTGTTTTGTTGATTCTCATGTAGTTCTTGTTCGCTTGACCTTTCGGCCTTTCAGACGGTGCGGATGTGCCTCCCGTTCCTTTCTTTCAGAACCTCTTCGGCAGGACTTCCGTTGCCTCTGAATCGGTGTGACTCAGACCGTGGGGGTCGGTGTGACTCAGACCGAGGGTGGCGGTGTGACTCAGACCGTTTTTGAGGTTGTGGAAGAACCCTGTCGGAGGATGTGGCGTAGAGTCGAACGAGGCAGTGACGTTACCGTTTCTGGGGGTGTCAGCCTCGGTTGTCGGCTCCCCACATCATCTTCTTGCGGAGGGTGGAGAAGAAGCTTTGTCCTTGCCGTGTGACCACCTTGATGCAGTAGGGCGCTTTGCGGATGCGCAGGTGAATGTTGTCGGGATAACTCTGGCTGCGGCCATCGAGCGAGATGAGGAAACTGTGGCTTCGGCTCTCCACGCGGAGGGATATTTCCGTGTCGTCGCACAGTACGATGGGACGCATGTTGAGGCTGTGGGGTGCCACGGGGGTGAGGCAGATGGTGTCGCTCTGTGGCACGATGATGGGACCGCCTACGCTGAGCGAGTAGGCCGTGCTTCCTGTAGGGGTGCTGACGATGAGTCCGTCCGCCTGGTAAGTGGTCAGATATTCGTCGTTGATGTCGGTGTGGATGGAAATCATGGAAGAGATGTCGTGCTTCAGGATGGCAATCTCGTTGAGGGCAAACGGATAGTCCTTCAAATCCATCTCATCGCACGAGATGTTCAACACGCTGTGCCGTTCCACACCGAAGTTCCCGCCGTAGATGTCGGCCATCGTCCCCTCAATGTGGTCGGGCGAGAAACTGGCCAGAAAGCCAAGGCGCCCTGTGTTGATGCCGATGATGGGAATCTCCTTGTCGGCCACTCGGCTGGCCACATCGAGGAAGGTTCCATCGCCACCCATGCACACCACATAGTCGGCGGTGAAGTTGTTGTCACGAATGATTTCGCACTCAGGCACATGAATCTTCAGGTTGTCGCGCAGGAAAAGGTGAAACGCCTCTGGCATGGCCAACTCAGCCTTTCGTTCGGCAGCAATGGCGAAGAACTTCTGCACGGCGGCACTCTTTCGTTCCTGATACACATTGCCAAAAAGGGCAAACTTCAGCTTTTTAGTCATATTTAAGATTTTTTATTTGTCGAATGAACGGAAAAACCGTACTTTTGCATGCGAATAGGTCGCAAAGGTACGTTTTTTAATTGATAATTGCTCGTGCTCCATCGATAAAATGCCTTGCCGACCGCATAAATTGATACTTCTAACTGATAATTTATACCAATACAAGACTCATTATGGAAGAACTCAGCATTCTTGAGCTCGCGTCGAAGGGCGGGTGGATTATGATTGTCCTCGCCATTCTTTCGCTCATCGCAGTGTACATTTTTGTGGAACGTTTCATTGCCATCCGCAATGCTGGCAAGGACGACAAACTCTTTATGGATCGCATTCGCGACTACCTCAAAAACAACGATGTGAAGTCGGCCATCAACTTCTGCCGCAACACCAACACGGCTGCTGCCCGCATGATTGAGCGCGGCATCACCCGTATGGGTAAGCCTGCCTCAGAAATCCAGACGGCTATCGAAAACACGGGCAACCTTGAGATTGCCACGATGGAGAAGCGCCTTCCTGTGCTTGCCACCATCGCTGGCGGTGCACCTATGATCGGCTTCCTCGGCACAGTTATCGGTATGGTCGAGGCTTTCTGGCAGATGAGCAACGCTGGCGGCAACATCGACATCAGCCTGCTGTCTGGTGGTATCTATCAGGCGATGATCACCACTGTGGGCGGTCTCTTTGTGGGCATCATCGCCCTGTTCGCCTACAACTATCTCGTGGCCAAGATTGATGGTGTGGTGAATGAGATTGAGGCAAAGTCACTGACATTTATGGACATCGTTAGCGAAGGGGAGTAAAAGCCTATGTTCAAAAGACGTACCAAGGTCACCCCGACGTTCAACATGGCGTCGATGACCGACATCATCTTCCTCCTGCTCATCTTCTTCATGATTACGAGCACGATGGTGTCGCCCAATGCCATCAAGGTGCTCTTGCCGCAGGGCAAGAAGCAAACCACGGTGAAGGCGACGGCAAGGGTGGTGATAGACAAAGACTTGAACCTCTATGCCGCTGCTGGCAACGAAAAGGAGGAACCTGTCACTCTGGAACAACTGCCCTCCGTGCTCAATGCGCAGGTGAACGACTCCACTGAACTCTTCGTCTCGCTCTATGCCGACGAGGCTGTTCCTTATAAGAATATTGTTGAAATTCTGAGTATTGCCAACGAGAATCACTTCAAGATGGTGCTCGCCACGCGACCACCTTCTGCCCGCGAGTGATGACGGCAAACAGGCTTCTTATTGCCTATGGACAACAAGAATAAACAGAAAAACATGATGGCAGGGCTGGTCACCGTCTTGGTGCACCTGGTTCTGATTCTTCTTTTGGCCTTCATCACGCTTTCAGCCGTGCATCCCGACAAGGACAAGGAGGACGGTGTGCCTGTGCTTCTGGGTATGATGGAAGATGCTGGTGGAGAAGACTTGGGCGGTTTACCATCAGATGCTTCTTCTTCTGAATCTTCTGAGAACTCTGAATCCTCTACTGAGGCAGAGGAAGTGCCACTTGCTCCTGCACCAGAACCGAAACCTGCTCCTCAACCTAAGCCGGAACCAGCCACAAAACCCACACCCAAGCCTGAGCCAAAGCCAGCGGCAAAACCTCTCATCACGCAAGAGCAGGAACGCTCAATAGCCGCTGAGGAGGCTGCTCGCAAGAAAGCCGCAGAAGAGGCTGCCAAAAAGCGTGCTGCCGAAGAAGCCGCCCGCAAGGCTGCCGCAGAGGAAGCAGCCAAGAAACGCGCTGCTGAAGAGGCTGCACGTAAGAAAGCCGCAGAAGAAGCTGCCAAAAAACGTGCCGCAGAAGAGGCTGCTAAGAAGAAGGCTGCTGAGGAGGCACGTCGGAAAGCAGAAGCGGAACGACAAGCCGCTGCTGCCGCCAACAGCCGTGTGACAGGCGCATTCGGCAATAGCGGAAACAAGGGAAGCAGTGGTAACACCACAGGAACAGGTGCGCAAGGCTCACCAACAGGCAATAGCAATACGGGTGCCACTACTGGCGTTGGTGGTTTAGGCACTTCTGCCAAGGTAGGCAATCGAACAGTTGTTTATCTGGCCAAGCCAAACTATGCCGACCCCAACAGCGAAGGAACCATTGTGGTTTCTATTCAGGTGAGCGCCACAGGAGCCGTCATTGGTGCCAATGTCACCAGCAGCACCACCTCATCTTCTGCCCTCAAGAATGCGGCCATCGCAGCCGCCAAGCAATCGAAGTTCTCAGAGGGAGAGCACACAGAGAATGGTACGATCACTTACCGATTTAAACTCAAATAGACCTATGATTTATGCGTTTCTCGCCACGGGCTTCGAAGAAGTGGAAGCCATTGCCCCTATCGACGTTTGCCGTCGTGCAGGACTTGAAGTAAAGACCGTGTCCATCACCGACCAACTCACCGTTATGGGTGCGCATGGCATCCCCGTTGTGGCTGACTCCCTGTTTGAGGATAATGACTACAGCGACGCCGATATGCTCTTCCTCCCTGGCGGTATGCCTGGTGCCACCAATCTTGACGCCCATGTGGGTCTCCGTCAGGCGATTCTTGCGCACCATCAGGCAGGAAAGGCACTTGCTGCCATTTGTGCCGCACCGCTCGTGTTTGGCGACCTGGGTCTTACGGAAGGCAAGCAGATGACTTGCTATCCAGGCTTTGAGCAATACCTCACTGGTGCCACTTATACCGCAGCCCTTGTGGAACGTGACGGGCTTATGTTCACTGGTAAAGGCCCTGCCGCCGCGCTGGGTCTTGGCTATGCCATCGTGGAACATTTCTGTGGCAAGGCAACTGCTGACCAACTCAAACAAGGCATGATTTATAATGACCTCTAAAGCCGTCATCATCGTTGCTGGTGGCAAGGGGCTTCGCATGGGAGGCGACATTCCCAAGCAATTCCTTCCCATGGGCGGCAAGCCCATTCTGATGCACACCATCGACCGTTTTCTCCAATACGACGAGGAAATGCAGGTGGTGCTTGTCCTGCCTGCAAGTCAGCAGGACTATTGGCGTTCTCTTTGCGAACAATACGACTTCCATCAGCCATACGCCCTTGCCAATGGTGGGGAAACCCGTTTCCATTCTGTCAAGAACGGATTGGCGCTTGTTGCTCCTGATGTTACACTCATCGGTGTACATGATGGTGTTCGTCCTTTCGTTTCCATCGAGACCATCCGTGCCTGCTACGATGAGGCTGCCCGCACAGAGGCTGTCATTCCCGTCACTGATGTGGTGGAGACCCTCAGACACATCGTTCCTACAGAGTCTTCCGCTCCATCTGAGCACTCAGCATGTTCAGACTCCTCCGAAACGGTTCCTCGTTCTGACTACAAACTTGTTCAGACCCCTCAGGTGTTCTCTGCCAGCCTTCTCCGTCAGGCTTACCAT
The DNA here is from genome assembly GCA_017448965.1 of Bacteroidaceae bacterium. Classification (GTDB taxonomy): domain Bacteria; phylum Bacteroidota; class Bacteroidia; order Bacteroidales; family Bacteroidaceae; genus Minthosoma. Next base: position 91,590 of record JAFSKK010000007.1, read on the forward strand.
CAGCCCTACACGGATTTTTTCACTGATGATGCCTCCGTTGTTGAACGTTTCGGCCATTCTGTCACTCTCGTTCCAGGCAACCGTGAGAACATCAAAATCACCACTCCTTTCGATATGACCATTGCCGATGCTTTACTGCGAGGATGAACAATTGAGCAATCTCTCTAACTTAAGTTTCGCAAGCTCCACTTTCTTGGAGTTAAAGAAGTTAAAGGAGTTAGAGGAGTTAAAGCCGAATGTATGCTGGCGTGAAAACTCCTCTCCACAGTTGACAGAGTATAGGCTTTAACTCCTATAACTCCTTTAACTCCTGAGCGGAGCGGTAACTTCTGAAAGTTGAATCTCTAAATTTACACCTGAGTCTGATTCTATGATAGGTGTTTTGTACTAATCTGCTAATATCAACCTAATCACATGCTTATCACCAGCACGACATATAAAGACCATCCGATGGCAGCCCGTGAAAAGGCCGCTGGCGAACGTGTTTTTATTGAAAATGATGACAATACTGCCATCAGACGACTTCAAGAGGAATGTACTCAATATGACTTGGAGGCCAATGGGGGGGAGAGGTTGGAATGTTTTCTTGTTCTGAAAGATTTCACCTCTTTGTGGTTGCTGCAAACCGTAGGATTGCCCAAAGAGATAGAGGCTAAGGTGGATGTGTTTGCCACAACGATGGAGGATATGATGGCAAAGACATTCTTTGTGAAGTTGCCGAACATCCCTTCGACCTTCCCTTCGTTGGACAGGAACCCCATCGCGTTTGACAGCGATGTGACGGTGCATTTGGTCATTGTGGGCTTTTCTGCGATGACTGAGGCATTGGCCATCAATGCGGCGCTGGTGGCGCACTATCCGAACTATAACAGAGACACGAGGCTGAGGACTCGCATCACGATAGTGGATGACAACGTGTATGATGGCAGAGACCGATTGGTGCAACGTTATGTCCATTTGTTCGAGAACTCCTACTATCGGACGCTTGATTTGAATGATGTCAATCCCCGCTGTGTACTGCATCGTCCGATGTATGAGGGCACACGGAAGGACTTTGTGGATGTTGAGTGGGAGTTTGTGAATGGAAACGTGAGGAACGAGGCGGTGAGGCAGAAACTGACGGAGTGGAGCACCGATGGACGCCAGCAGTTAACTGTGGCATTGTGTCATGCCGAGCAGGAACGCAACTACAGTGAGGCGTTTGGACTGCCTCGTGCGGTGTATGAGCAGGGAATCCCTGTGCTCTGCCATACGGAAGGAGGCGACATGTTGCGCATGGCGGCCAAGGAGGGTGCATACGCCTCGATTGTGCCGATGGGCAGTGAATGCTGCGACTTGAAGGTGTTGCGTGTGCTGAAGAAGTTGGCAAAAAGCGTGAATTATGTGTATGGCCATTGCTTCTCGTTGGCACCAGAAGACCCGATAACAGCTCCTGCTTCCATCGATGAGGAGGAAATGGAACGGCAGTGGGCACTGGTGGGCTCATTGCCCAAACAATATTCCAACATCTTCAATGCCATGACGTTGGGAACGAAGATGCACTCCATCGGTCACACCTCTGAGGACTGGACAGCGTATTATGCGCTGACGTTGGAGGAGATTAACCTGTTGACAGAGGTGGAGCATAACCGCTGGAGTGTGGAGGAACTGATTCTGGGCTATCGTCCTGCCAATGAGGAGGAGATGGAACGGGTGGAGAAAGACATCACACAGAAGAAGGTGCTTCGCAAGCAGAAGATTCACTATGACTTGCGTTCGTTCGACGATTTGAGGGCTGACAGCACGGGCAAGAACGTGAATGTGTATGATATGGCCTTGACACAAGGAATACCTTTAATGATAAAATCATGTATTTAAGTTTCCAAGTTGTATGAAGTTAAAGAAGTTAGAGAAGTTAAAGAAGTTAGAGACAATACTCTGTCAATAGCATAACATTCGTCTTTAACTTCTAAGCGAAGCGGTAACTTCTATAACTTCTGAGCGGAGCGGTAACTTCTGAAAGTTGTATTATGTATTACAGATTAACATATCTCGCATCGTCGACTCAGGAAAGACGTGGCGACTCGGTGCTGAACGGCTACAGGCCGCTCAACATCGGGCAAGGAGCGGCGTGCGAAGTGCAGTTGCCAGAATCGGAACTGTATGAACCCCAGTTGTATGCATCCATCTTGCCCATGGGAGAGGATGCGGAAGGTCGTCCTGCCAAGGCAGGGCAGTGGTGTGTGGTGAGAAGGACGGACTGCCACCGTATGGCGGTGAATGGCGAGGATGTGCCCGTAGCCCGTGCGTTGAGCGATGGGGACGTGCTGTCGATGACGGACGGACAGATGTGGGCGAAACTGAAGTTCGAGGTGTTTGACGATGGCGAATATGATGCGAGCCTTGGTTTTGTGTACAGGAAGCACACACACCATCGTCGCGACATGCTGCTGACGATGGGGTTGGCAGTGCTGGCCATCTGCATTGCCGTGTATGCGCTGTTTGTGTTGCCACAGAGGGATTTGCGCCACTCTGATTCAGATCTGCGCCAATTCATCCCCTCCATCTACCACATCACGTGCGACTCGGTGTATCTGCTGCGCGACGATGTGGTGGTCGACTCCGTAGAATTGCAACAGGCAACGGAAGGCACGGCATTCCTGACCACAGACAGCCTGCTGGTGACGGCAAGGCATTGTGTGGAGCCGTGGATCAACGACGACGAATGGGATGGCGTGTCGAGTCAGGCAAAGATGTCGCCCGAAGTGAGACTGGCCACCATGGCCGAGACGCAGAACCGACTGGCTGGCGAGGAAAGATACACCCTGCGAGCCCATTGTGTGGTGAGCCGAGGACTGGAGAGATTCGATTATTATTCGACAGACTTCCACCTGAACAAGAGCCGCGACATGGTGGTGCGTCTGGGCACGGAGCAGGAACCCATATATTGGCGAACCATCATCCCGATGGCCAGTCGGCGCACCATGGAGTTGGGCGATTTTGCCTACGTGAAAGCCCCTCATTTGACCACAGGCGACAACAGGGTGCTGCTACCGCTTGCCACGGAGGAGGATGTGAAAACGTTGGCACAATCGGAGAATCGCGACATCGCAGTGATGGGCTATCCGCTGAACGATGCGGGTAAAGACGGAGCCACAGTGGTGTATGGCAACTGGATGGAGTTCGACGATGAACTGGAGAAGGAAGAAGGCTGCCTGCAACTGTCCGTAGCCATCAACAGAGGCAATTCTGGTGGCCCCGTACTTGCCCAGATAGGACGAGCCATCAAGGTGATAGGCATCGTTTCCAAAGCGGATGCACACGCCGACCAAGGTGTGTTCTGGGCGGTGCCCGTTGGCGAAGTGGTGAATATGCACGGAAATGGAGACCAACCCATCAACACCGAAGCAGATAGAAACACATTCAGACGATGAAAAGAGAAATCACATTGAAGGACGTTGCAGGTCATGCAACGGAAAGAACGATTTGGCAACTGCTGCTGAATCTTGCCGCCGATTGCGGACAGGGAAAGATGCAGGATGTCCAGCCGCAGACCCTTGTGGTGCAGGGCGCCCATTTCGTGCGGAAAGACAGCGCCACAGGCATCGCCACCTCTCCTGCGTTCACCGCCCCCGAGGTGTTTGCCACGGGAGCAGCGAGTGCCAACGAAGCGTCAGACATCTGGACGCTGGGAGCCTTGGCGTTCTATGCCATCACAGGCACGGATGTGTTCGAAGGGAAGGGAGGCGCGACACAGACAGAGAAGACCCACATCCCACGCATCAGTTCAGCCCATGCCAGCAAGCGGCTGAGTGCCCTTCTTTGCCAGTGCTTGAGTTATGCACCCAAGGACAGACCCACCCCACACGATGTGCAACAGTTGGCACAAGAGGCACTGGCCACCCCCGTCGTGCCTCGCAAGCGTTTGGCCAGCCACACGGGAAAGACCTACACCACCTCGCTGGTGAAGTTCTGGCCTGAAGAGATGGTGCCACTCCTGCTCGTGTGCCTCTGGATGCTCCTTCCGTCACGTGGAATCGCACAGGACAAGTCCACTTTCCTCCCTGCCGACATTCCCGTCGAGATGGTCAACCTGGTCAGACGCTGCATAGACCTGCGTTCGCCAGCGAATGCCGACAAGGTGAGCAGGGCGATGGACAAAGATACGAATTGGACCGTGATGGACGAACTGCCCCTGGACACGAAAGGTGAATGCACCACCCACGACGCGGTCGACATGTTCGGACTCAACGACCTCGGCTTCCGCATCCTGAAACGCCACGGAGGGGTCACCAATGCGGGAGGGAGATTCCGCGACGGGCGCGACCCACGTTACAAATACTCCCTCATCGAGGTGACCGTGAAGAAAAGAGCCACCGTGACCTATCCGCTCAGCGGCAGGGAAGGAGAGCAACTGTTTGCCATCGTGCCATACGCGAAAGATGCACCCTTCAAGGCTTCCATAGCAGGAAGCGACACCTTCGTGGACAATGGTGTGTGCTATGTGAGACTGAGAAAAGGCTTGAAGAAGAACGACACCTTTACACTGACCCTCACGAACGGAGCCAACCAGCATGCAGCCTTTGCTATCATCAACTATAATTCAAGGAATCATGAGTAGGAAGAATGTGACATGCATCTTGTGGTGCCTCTGGATGATGGCTGTGTGTGTGTATGGTCAGCAAGAGGAGGACTTGTTGGATGAGAACGCGATGTCATCCTACGACAAAGCCATCGTCTTGAATAATGAGGATAAGAACTATTTGGAGGCCTATCGCCAAATAGTGATGGTGGAGCAATCGTTGGATGCCGCCCTTGCAAAGAGAGGAGGGGTGCCTGCGTTGAACAATGATGAGTTCAAGTATCCGTATTGGCCTATCAAGAAAACGAAAGCAGAGATTGCATATACTTTGGGCATTTACTCAGATATGAAGGCCATCTCTCAGGAACTGCACCAAGCTTACGAAGAGAAATACAGAGGAAAGGAGAATGAAGAACTTGATGAAGGTACTCGAGCCACGCTTCATGGTATGTTGGCAGATTTGGCGAAGATAGACGGTAGCCGACACTTCCTCACGGAGAAATATGATTCGGCAGAAATGGCATTGACAAGTGCACTGCGTCTGGGTTCATTTCCTGGCAATACCTCTTTTATCTGCAAAGTGCATGACGATTTGGCGCAGCTCTACTATAAGCAAGGTGTGTATGATAAGGCGTTGGCGCATTTGGACTCCATCTTGGCGAGTCCATTGTATCAGGAGGAGAACGCTCGTAGCAAGGAAACGAAAGAGAATATCAAAATCATCCACTCGCAACGTGCTCTATGTCTGGCTCGTCTTGGCAAATATGCGGAAGCGCTGAAGGAGATGGAACCAGTTGTGCAGCATTTCAAAAAGATTGGTGACAAGCGTTTGTATGCAGAAGCCCTTCGGAAGAAAGCCAAGATCCTCATGCTTGAGTATGATGTTACAGGGAGATACAATCCTGTGGCAAAGCCTTGCTATGAGGAATATCTGAGAATCTCCAAAGATTTCATCGACCGCCACTTTGTCCAAATGAGTGAGTCGGAACGAGAGCAGTATTGGATGGCGGAGCAGCCTTTTGTGACAGATTGTTTCCGATTGGAGGACAAAGCGCCAGAACTGCTTTACGATGTGGCGCTTTATAGTAAGGCGGTGCTGTTGCAGATGGGGCGTGACTTCAAGGACGGAATGACCGAAGTCGAGAGGAAGAAGGCATTGTTATCTATCCGTGTCAATTGGCGGCAGGTGAGAGACAGACTGCCTGCATCCGGTTGTGCCGTTGAGTTCATTGTTTATGATAAAGGGAAAGAAACCCATATTGGTGCATTGGTGTTAACGAAGAAATCAAGCAAACCTCAGTTTATTGATATTGCTGATGTGGCCACGCTTAGCAATCATTCGGTGGCAGGTGTGAAGACAGTGAAGGAGGTACTGGCTAACACGACAGATAGAGACAGAATCAACGACTTGTATAATGACAGTGCATTCCACAGAATGGTGTGGACAGACGAACTGGTGAGCGCTGTTGGTGAATGCAATGATGTGTACTTCTCTCCCGATGGACTTTTCTATCAGATAGGTATTGAGTACATAACACCCCCTTCGTTTGTTAACAAGCGGCTGTTCCGACTGACGACGACCAGGTTGCTGGTGACTCCTAAACACAAGATGAATACGGACAAGATGTTGATTTGTGGCGCTGTAGAGTATGGATTGTCTGCAGAAGACAAGGAATCAGGTAATGACGAACTGGCATATACGTTGTTGTCAGCGATGGACTTGAAAGTGGATCCTTTGCCCAATTCTGCGTTGGAAATCGACTCTATCTGTACTGTGAGAAAGACGCATCAAGAAGATAAAGTGCTTCGTGCAGATTCTGTTACGGAAGCTGCGCTGACCCAACTGATGAAGAAATACCACATCGTGCACATTTCCACGCACGGACTGTTCTCTGAGGTGGCAACGATTGGTACTGATATCCATCCTGCTGAGACCGATATGCAACTGTCAAGGAGTTGCCTGTTTCTGTCCGGCTCAGAAAAGAATCTACATCAAGGAGTGTTTGATGCCTCGCAGCATGATGGCCTCTTGTCAGCCCGTGAATTGGCCAAGATGGATTTGTCAAACGTCGACCTGACTGTGATGTCTGCCTGTATGTCAGGGTTGGGATATATCACGCCTGATGGTGTGTACGGTTTGCAGCGCGGTTTGAAGTCGGCAGGTGTGAATACCATCATCTCCACTCTGTGGAGTGTGGACGACGAGGCATCCTGCTATTTCATTGTGCAACTTTACAAGAACTTGGAGGCGGGACAACCGTTGCACGATGCATTCTGGAATGCAAGAACAGCTGTGAGGAAGTACGAGAAATCTTATGGTACCAATTCTCCAGGGGAAGCCAGTGGGTCATACATGCAGAAAAGGCGATTCACGATACCCAAGTACAATAAACCATATTTCTATAACGCTTTCATCCTGATTGACGGATTATAATCACAAGTAAACAGATATATTATGAAAAAGATTCTATTGCTTATCGTAAGCGCATCCATTCTTAGCCTGCAATTAGTGCATGCACAACCTCCAAGGTCGGAAATGGGAAGGCCTGACGACGGACTGATGCAGGGGCTTGACATGAATCACGTGGAGACCTCCTTTGTCGTCAATGTCAATGCCATGAATTCAGAGACAAAAGACAAGCTGAACCGAGTGGCCTCTAATTATCGTTCTCGCAATCGTGGCGTACTGACCAATATTGGTAAAGCCATGTTTTCAGGTGGAATGACTGCGGTTGTAAACGTGCTTGGCACGGAGATTGTCAATCTGGCTAAGATCCGTTCCAGACAGAAGAAGGCGTGGGAAGAGATGAGGCTAAAAGAATGTACATTTATTGATAGTCTTCAATCCGTGAAGGGACAGAGCGACTTCTATGGCACCCTCTCCAACTATGGTCCGTTAGACCCTACCGACATGAACTTCGATGGTATCACGTTGTGGGCTAACAGAGATGGTCAGGAAGTCCTGAAAATGGTCTGCCACATTGATACAGCCAGATTCGACCACATGTTTCTTCACAGCAAGTTTTATCTGGTGCTGGACACCGTTGTGTTCTATCCCTATCGCTCATACTTGCCCAACCTGAAGGCTAATCGTATAGAACAGCCACGGAAGGAAGGCGTGTCGCAAGACGTCATTGATTATTGGCGTACAATCAGCCAGTTCAGTTATGATGAGCAGCAGACACCCACCATTAACATAAAGATGGACGTTTACTCATCGTGGATCAATGAGTTGGTTCAAGTGTATCAAGACGTGAAACTTGGTTCTTTCTCAGTCAATATACCTGTTCCTCAGAATGATGTGAAAGATTCTGTTTATTTTTACAGCCGAGAAGCAGCCATCATCGCTCATCGCCCCACTATTGATATGGAGGGAGAATGTTTCGTTGTTCCTCGCTCCTATATGCCAGTGTCTGCCAACAGCCCCTCATGGGGAACAGGCGAATATAAGATGAAGGTTGTCCTCTCCGAGAAGTGCCGATACAATCCTAAGGCAGGGCGTTCAAAGAATTGGCACCGCGACTACAAGCAACTGGTGCGCATGCAGAATCATGGTAAGGCCAAAAACGAGTATGTGGAGGAATTGGTCACCACTTTCCGCGACAACGGTAACACCATCCTGAAAGCCACTTACACTCCGTTGTTGAATCAGGTGGGAACTTTCTTGGGATTTGGTGGCACGACAGGTGCTGCTGGAGGCATGTCTGGCGGAATGCCAACAGGAGGAGCCAAACCATCAGCACAAGGTGTTCAGCAACAGCAGATGCCAGCGAATAGTCAAAATGCAGGAACTGCATTTCCCGCAGGGGGTACACCTCCAACTAATTTGCCAGGTAAATAATTTCTAAAAACTGATTGATATGACTTTGCAAAAAATCATGTGCGTGTGCCTGTTCCTGTCGGGTATCGCAGCATTGTCCCTTTCTGCTCAGAACCAGCAGAAGGGCACGTATGGATATTTGTATTGCCACATGAGCGACAACGGCGAGTTTACGGCATACGCGTTGAGTCGTGACGGGTTGCACTATCACGACCTCAACGAAGGGAAAGCCGTTATTGATCCCGTGGCGATGGCTGGGATTGAGGGTGGACAGCGCGACGCTTACGTGTGTCGCAAGTCCGACAGCGGTAAGGGCTATCTGATGGTGACCACGGACATGTGTGTTGCCAAGAGTCACAAGTGGTATAACTATGGTATCAACCTGATGAAGAGCGATGACCTCATCCATTGGACTTCGAAGACATTCGACTTCCGCAAGGGCAATGAGATTTTCTGCGACCCTGAAAGCCCCGATGTGATTGCCGACTGGAGCAAGATCAACCGTGTGTGGGCGCCGCAGGTGTTTTGGGATCCTGACTATGTGTGGTCAAACGGTGAAAAGGGCGGTTATTTCATCTATTATTCCATCTGGAGTTTCAATGAGGACGACAAGTACGACCGCATGGTGTACAGCTATGCCGACAAGACTTTCACCAAGTTGACCAAGCCGCGTGTGCTGTTCGATTGGGGCTATGCTACGATAGATGCCGATATCAATTTCTTGCAGACCGATGGCAAGTACCACATGCTCATCAAGAAGGAGGGCGGTCATCCTGGCATCTTCCAAACCAAGGCGGACAAACTGACGGGACCTTGGCCTGAACCTGACGAGAACGACTTTGTGAGTTTTGAGGGTAAGAAGAAGTGTGAGGGCAGTAGCGCCTTCCAGATTGTGGGTGAGAAGGGTTGGCGAGTGGCTTATATCCAGTACAGCGACCGCCCTAAGCACTACCGTATCTGCCAGACGGACGAGTACCTGAAGGGTTTCCACGACCCAGTGGATATCGAAGGCGTGACTGCTCCACAGCACGGCAGTTTCATGCGTCTGACCAAGAAGGAATACAAGCGGCTGGAGAAGGCCTTTAAGTGAAAAGTGATAAGGGAAAAGTGAAAAATTTGCTGCCGCAGCAGTAAGCCAACAGAATGACTAACAAATGCGGTAGCAAATTTTTCACTTTTCACTTATCCCTTTTCCCTTTCATTTTTCCCTTTGTTTCGGTATTTGTGTCGGCAGGTCGTGACGTAGTGCCTCGATGTGGGGTGACATGATTTCCACTCCTGCTCCATGCATCGTGTCGAGCATCTGCTGATGGAGAGCCGAGTAGACGGTGGTGAGGGTCTTGGCTCGGTCGGTGTAGCCGTTGATTTCGTACTCCACATAGAAGTCGTCGAGGGCGGTGATGCGGACAAACGGTTTGGGGGTGCGCTTGATGCCGTCGGTGTTCTCGGCTGCCTGAAGGAGGAGAGCCTCAATCTTGCCGTGTGGCTCATCGTAGCCGATGGTCACTTTCGTGTGGACAATGATGCCGTACCGCTGGGCGGAGAAGGTGTAGTTGGAGGTCTGCGAACTCATCATGTTGGAGTTGGGAATGGTCACGATGTCGTTCTTGCGGGTGCGGATGCGGGTGACGAGCAGGCTCTTCTCTATGACCTCACCTTCGGTGTCGCCAAAGCGGATGAAGTCGCCGATGTGGAAGGGGCGCATGTAGGTCATCACGAGTCCTGCCATCACGTTGCCGACAATGGACGATGAGCCGAGTGAGACGATGACACCAATGAAGACGGACACGCCTTGGAAGACTTCAGAGTCGGAACTGGGTAGCAGCGGCCATATCATCACGAACATGAAGGAGTAGAGCAGGATGCGCAGGATGGTGTGGGTGGGCATGGCCAGATCCGGGTAGAAGCCGTTGATTTTCAACCGTCCGCTGGCAATCTCGTTGGCGAAGTAGCGGATGAGCCGCAGCAGATAGTGGAAGCAGACGACGATGACGATAATCTTGAAGAGTTTGGGCAGGTAGCCAACAATCGACAGGAGAATGTCCTTGAGCGGATTCCAGATGAACCCGAACACGGTGTAGACGAAGGTCTTCGTCTCGGGGAAGACGGTGAACATGAGCGTTACGCCGATGAGTATGACGAAGAGGATGAGGAGGAAGCGCATCAGGTTGAACAGGAAGATGATGACGATGCCGAGCCTGTGACTGTCGAGCAAGGCATAGTTGTTGATGCTGATGGACTTGATGTTGCGGAGCAGTTTGCGCGTGACGCGGAACTTCCAGCGGCGCAGGAACCATACGATGCCCCAGATGAGGAGCCATTGCACCGCCACGATGATTGCCACCCAGCCGAGCCCCATCAACTTCTGCTGCAAGCCATACGTCTCATGCAGTTCGTTCACCTTCTTCTGAATGATGTCACGATAGGTCTTGGCCAGCTCCATACGTTCCGTGTTTTGCCACAGGGCATCGAGGTCGGTCACGCTGAGGATGACATCCTCGCCCGCCATCACGTCCGACGACACCTCGCTGTCAAACACATAGATGGAATCGGCGAACATGGTCAGCCGTTTCCCCCTCTCCAGCACTTTTTGCCTCACGGTGCTTGCACGCATCTCGGCGGTGACGCCCCCCTTGCGGGCATAGATGACGAAGAGCGTGTCGCCATCGACGATGACAGGCGCTCCAACCGTCACGTTGCGCAGCGAATCCACCCGCGCCTTGCGTTCCGCCTGTCGCAGAGAGTCCGCCTTGGCATTCTTGCCAGTCAGTTCCAACTGCTCCTGCATCATGATGCCCTGCAGTTTCAGTTCCTGTATCTGGTGGTTCAGATTCTTGACAATCGAGTCGTGGGTAGCCATCAGCGAGTCGGTGGCCGACATGCCAGCCGCTTGCTGTTCCTCTTGCCCGAACCCCATGTTCGGGCACAAGAGCAGCATGCCCAAGGCAAATATCCTTGCAAGTCTCTTCTTCATAGTCTCTTCATGTTTTCATTCGTCCGTCCCTGACGCACGATTTTTCCTTTGAATAACAATTTCTGCTGGCAAAGATAACACAAAAAACTGGAAAACACCAAAAGGATGGCGGAAAAGTGATGGAACACCGAAAAAAGAATCTCCACAAACTGACCAAAACTCTTGACAAAGCCGTGAAAATTTCGTATCTTTGCACCAGGAATGGCAGAACCGCCCTTCGTCTCGCAACATACACCCACTCATAAATCGCTTCTTATGATTTATCAATCGCTTGTTGCGGCTCATCAATCGCTTCTTACGGTTTATCAATCGTAAGAAGCGATTTATTTTGGCACTTACAGTGAGTCAGTGGAGGTTGTTGCAGTGAGTCAGTGGAGGTTGTTACAGTGGGGTGGTGGAGATTGTGCATTATCAATTCTTTCAGCTTATCGCGCCCCAGTTGATGTTGCTTTTCCTTAACTCACGCAGCCTTCGCCACAGGATATCGTTCTGTGGGTTGCGTTCTTCGGGGTCGGAGGTGATGACGGCTTGGGCGGTGTCGCGGGCGATGGTGAGGATTTGGCCGTCGCGGGTGAGGTTGGCTATCTTGAGGTCGAAGGCCATGCCTGACTGCTGGGTGCCTTCGAGGTCGCCCGGGCCTCGGAGCTTGAGGTCTTGCTCGGCTATCTCGAAGCCGTCGGTGGTGTCGACCATCACCTGGATGCGCTTGCGGGTGGTTTCGCCTATCTCGTGCTTGGTGACGAGGACACAGTAGCTCTGGTCGGCTCCTCGTCCCACACGTCCACGCAACTGGTGCAGTTGGCTGAGGCCGAAACGTTCGGCGTTCTCGATGATCATGACCGAGGCGTTGGGCACGTTGACACCCACTTCGATGACGGTGGTGGACACGAGGATATGTGTCTCGTGGTTGGCAAACTGCTGCATCTCAGCATCTTTGTCGGCAGGTTTCATCTTGCCGTGCACCTTGCTGACCTTGTAGGAAGGGAAGGCACGGCTGATTTCTTCAAACCCAGCTTCGAGGTCTTTCAGATCCATCTTCTCCGTCTCTTGGATGAGCGGATAGACGATGTAGATTTGACGGCCGAGTCGCAATTCTCTGTTCATCAGTTCGTAGATGCGTTGGCGGTGGGTGTCGAACGTATGGACAGTGCGGATGGGTTTGCGGCCAGGAGGCAGTTCGTCGATGATGGACACGTCGAGGTCGCCGTAGAGGGTCATGGCGAGGGTGCGCGGAATGGGTGTTGCGGTCATCACGAGCACGTGGGGTGGTACGGAGTTCTTCATCCAGAGCTTGGCGCGTTGTGCCACACCAAAGCGGTGCTGCTCGTCGATGACCACGAGGCCGAGTTTGTGGAAGAGCACGTTGTCTTCAATGACGGCATGGGTGCCGACGAGAATATGAACATCGCCCGACACGAGGTCCTTGAACAGTTCGGTGCGTCGTTTGCCTTTCACGGAACCTGTCAAGAGTTCGACACGGACGGGCATGTCGCCCAAAAACTCGCGGAGGGTGGCGAGATGCTGTTCGGCAAGGATTTCGGTGGGTGCCATGATGCAGGCTTGGCAGCCGTTGTCGATGGCGATGAGTGCCACCATGAGTGCCACCAGCGTTTTGCCGCTGCCCACATCGCCTTGAAGGAGACGGTTCATCTGCCGTCCCGACTTCATGTCGGTGCGGATTTCGCGGATGACACGCTTCTGTGCTTCTGTGAGTTGGAAAGGCAGGTGATGGAAGAAAAAACCATTGAAATGCTCGCCGATGGTGCTGAAAATGAGTCCCTTGTAGCGGAGTTGCCTGTCTTTCACATATCTAAGGATGTTCAACTGCACATAGAAGAGTTCCTCAAACTTGAGGCGCAGTTGGGCATGACGCAGGGCATCAGGTGAGGTAGGGTAGTGGATGTTGCGGATGGCATCGTCGTAGGACATCAGACGATGCTGTTGGACAATGTAAGGGGGGAGTGTTTCTGCCAACGGTTCCTTGAGCAACTTGAACATGTTGGCGGTGAGTTTGGCCATCCCTGCTGAGGTGAGTCCGCTCCGCTTCATCTTCTCGGAGGTGTTGTAGGAGGGACATAGCCCTTTGAAAACGGTGGGCTGTGCATCTAACGCTTCCTGTTGAATGTTAGCATTAGAGGTGCTCTCCTCAAAGAGGTTGCCCGTGGTGCGCGCCTGTGGCTTCAGGTTCTCTGGCGCATTCTCAATCTCAGGATGGGCTATCTGGATGTGTCCGTTGAAGACGGTGGGCTTGCCGAAGACAATGTAGGACTTGCGGCAATCGTAAGTCTTGGCAACGTATTTGATGCTTTGGAACCAAACGAGGTCGATGCTGCCCGTTCCATCGGCAAAGTGGGCGATGAGGCGTTTGTTCCGCCCTTCTCCGATTGTGTCAAACGAGAAAATCTGACCACACAACTGCACGTAAGGCATCGAACCGTTGATGTCGCTGATTTTGTAGATGCGGCTGCGGTCAACGTATTTGTAGGGGTAGTATGCGAGCAAGTCGCCAATGGTCTTGATATTGAGTTCATTGGCGAGCAGGGCGGCGCGGTTAGGCCCAACTCCTTGCAAATACTTGATGTCTTGGCTCAGAATGTTCATGCGTCTCTCCACCTTCTGTGGACGTGGTTGTATGGAGTCAGAATTTGCTGCTCTGGATGTTGTCCGTCTTGGCTGGACGCTCTAAGAGGAAGCGGTCGATAAAGGCTTGTACCTCAGGCCACTGGGATTCTGGCAACTGGCAATGCCCGTGACCTCCAACAATGCTCCATCCCATGCGGTCGGCAATGCCGAAACGCTCCCACACCTTGTAGGCAGCTTGGGCTGAAGTGAGCATGGCACGGTCAGAGAGCCACACGTAGTCGGGATTGCCGAGCAGCAGCAGGGCACGTGGACACACCATCGCGCAGAGCTCGTGTTGGTCGTAGGGAAGACGATAGACAGAGTCGCCACGGAAGTTGTCGCGTTGACTCTCCAAGAACCAGTGGTAATCGGTCTTGTCGATGTCCTCCACCTTCTCTTGGGACTCGTGTGATGTGCGCCATGCAGCGGCTCCACCGCCACCAGGTTCTTGAGCAATGGTCAGTGCAATTCGTTCGTCGAAGGCACCACAGTAGAGAGCCATCTTGCCAGCGTATGAGCATCCAGTCACGCCGATATGTTGGGTGTCAATCTTCGTCACCTCAGGACCCAGTTGTTGGAGACCATCGATGAGACGACTCAATCCCCACGCCCATTCGCTGTAGGCACCATTGGCTGTCAAGTCTGGATACAAAAGGTCGAAGGGGTGTTCGCCACGTTCGTGGTGTGGCCCCCATTGCCCATAGTCGTTCACCTGTTTCTCGTGGAAGGTCATAGTGGCGATGGGACGCTCGTCGAACAACTGGCGAGGCAACGAAATCATGCTGGTACCAATCATCAGGGCATAGGGCGGCTGACCCACCTTGGGATAGCGAATGGTGGAGTGTAGCGTGAGCGTTTGCCCGTTGACTGTCACCTCGACAACGAGTGCGGTGTCTCCCTCCATGTGGGCAACCACCTGACCCGCTTCCATCGCGGGTTTCTTGCCGATGCCGTAGTGCTGAATCATGTGACTGATGTCGCTGCGACGCTTGCTCCAATCTGTAAAGTCGTTGACTCCTTCCAGAGGGTCGGGTAACTCACGGATGATGGGCAGTTGGTCGGGTGCAGGCAGGGCAGGCGGCGCAAAGTGACTGCCTGTGTTTTCTACCATGTACACGTATGGAGGTTGAGGTGTCTGTGCCTGCATCGTGAGTGCGATGATGCCAAGCAGTGTGATTATCAGAGTTTTTCTCATCTTCTTGGTATGATAGGTGGTTAGTATAATATGTTTGTTTACTTCACGATGACTCGGTCACCAAGCATCTTGGCTAGTTGACGTTGTATCTCTCCCAACTCTTTGATGCGGCGCATGGTGCTCAGTGTCAGATTGATATCGTTCTTCACCTCAGGACGTGTGAGGTCGGAATTACATTGTTTCAGTTCCTCTTCGATAATGGCGTTCTTGTAGTCGAGCAAAAGGCGTGAGAGATAGGCCACTTTGAGTTCTTCTTCGCTTTGGGTCATCTGGTTGCCCGAACTGAGTTGGTAGCGGTCACTGATGAGGTCGGCGGCTTCGCGACTAATTTCTTCGTTCTGGTTGTTGAGCAAGAACTTGCTGGCAGTGAAACCTTCGTCGTGAACATGCTGACAAGTGAGTCGGAGCATCTCTGCATAGAGTGGTGAATGGAGAGTGATCTTGTCGTAGTCAAGGTCGCCTTGTACGTATTCTGCCAGTGTCACCTGTAGAGTGTTCCCATCCGCTCCTTCTACCTCGATGGGCTGTTCTCCGTAGCGTGTGATGAGTGTCAATATCAGTCGTTCGATGCCCAAGAGACGTTGTTCTGCTCTTTTCTCTCCTACAGGCATCGGCCCGATTACGTCTTCCACAATGGAAGAATCGGGCTGGGTGTTCGTTTCTTGTTCAGCTGTGATGGCGGCAAAGGCTTCGTCGTCTGTTGTGACATTGGCAAGACGCTCTTCCCGTTCCCGTTCGCGTTGTGCCTCTTTCTTCATGTTCTCGATGATGGCGGCACGGTTCTTGTTGGCACTACGCATGAGGATGGCTTCGTCCATGTCGAGCAGTTCGGCGCATTCATGCACATAAGTGGAACGGACGATTTCATCGGGGATGACCGCGATGCTCTTGACGATGTCTTCAGTGAGTTTGGCTCGTTTGATGGGGTCTCGTCCGGCATCTTTCAGTAAGAGGTTGGTCTTGAAGAGGATGAAGTCGGTCTGGTGCTCAGCTACGTAAGTCTTGAATTCCTGTGCGTTGTGCTTGCGGGAGAAACTGTCGGGGTCGTCACCATCGGGCAACAAAAGTATCTTGACATTCATGCCTTCGGCAAGGAGCATGTCGGTGCTGCGTGTGGCGGCATGGATGCCTGCTTCGTCACCGTCGTAGAGTAGGGTGATGTTGTTGGTGAAACGGTGGAGAAGGTGGATTTGTGCCTCATTGAGAGCGGTTCCAGAGTTAGCCACCACGTTCTCTATGCCACATTGGTGCATGGCGAGCACGTCGGTGTAACCTTCCACCATATAGACCATGTCTTCTTTTGCTATCTGCTTCTTGGCTTGGAAGATACCGTAGAGTTCGTTGGCCTTGTGGTAGATGAGGGAGTCGGGGGAGTTGACATATTTCTGGCTGACGCCTTTGGTGCGTGCGTCGAGCACACGTCCGCCGAAAGCCACTACCTTGCCATTGACAGCAATCCATGGGAAAATGGCACGTCCACGAAATCGGTCGTAGATAGTTCCGTTGTCGCGCTTGACGCATAAGCCAGTGTCGATCAGGTATTTCTCGTTGTATCCCTTGGCCTTTGCCTCGTCAGACATGGTGGTGGGAGTGTCGAGGCAGAAACCCAGACGGAACTTGGCAATGATGTCGTCGCGGAAACCTCGGCTTCGGAAGTATGCCAAACCAATGGAACGACCATCCTGGTTGTTCTGCATGGTTTGACTGAAATAGTTGGCAGCCCATTCGTTAACGGCAAACATGCTCTCTCGCTCGTTCATCCTCTGACGTTGCTCGTCCGTCATTTCTTCCTCTTCTACAGGGATGCCATATTTTTTTGCCAGGTGTTTTAATGCTTCAATATAGTTCATCTGCTCCATCTCCATGATGAAGTGAACGGAGTTACCGCCCTTGCCGCAACTGAAGCACTTGCAGACACCACGAGCAGGGGAGACGGAGAATGACGGCGTTTTGTCGTCGTGGAAAGGACACAATCCCTTGTAACTTGCACCAGCGCGGCGAAGTGTGACGTAATCGGAGACGACATCAACGATGTTGGCGGCGTCAATGATTCGGTCGATGGTGGATTGTGGTATCAATTTTTAATGGTGTTTAGGAATTCCTTGCGCTTTTCAATGTTTTCGAAGACACCGGTATAGTACATGGTCGTGGTTTGGGAGCCTTGCTTTTCGATGCCCCGCATTTGGATGCACATGTGCTGTGCCTCGACCACCACAATGGCTCCGAGAGGATTGAGGGCTTGCTGAATGCAGTCGCAAATCTGTTTCGTCAAGTGTTCTTGAACTTGCAGACGGTGAGAGAAGATGTCAACCATGCGGGGTATCTTGCTGAGACCGACGATTTTGCCATTGGGAATGTAGGCGATGTGCACTTTTCCGAAGAAGGGCAAGATGTGGTGCTCGCAAAGAGAATAGAATTCGATGTCCTTGATAGCAACCATCTGGTTGTAGTCCTCATGGAACATGGCTGAACGAAGCGTGGCTATAGGATCCATCTCGTAGCCCCTGGTAAGTTCGAGAAGGGTACGAGCCATGCGTTCAGGTGTGCGTAAAAGACCTTCGCGCTCAGGGTCTTCACCGATGGCTTCAAGGCTCTTGCGACATGTGTTTTTCAGTATCTCTATCTGTTCTTCTCTATTCATTTCTACTGATAAATTATTGATAGATGAACACTTCACTCTTCACAATGATGGCATCTTGCGAGAGGCTTGTGGTTCTTATTTTACCAAGGTATTCAGTTGCTTCCTTATAGGTGCCGAAGTCGCCCACACGGCATCGCCAATGGGGCGATTCGTATGTGGTGTAAGCACGTAATTCGGGAAAGATTGCTGTCACTCTTGTGCCAGCACGTTGTGCCTTGGTTTGGTCGGCGCTTGTGCTACCTCCCCAATAGACTTGTATGCGGTAGCCACGTGCCTTTGTCCTTTTCCCTTTGGGGATAACACCAGGTATTTCTCTTTTTCCTTCCTTTTTCTCAGGTACATACTGCTTCTTCCCGTTCACCATGTCGTCGAGGATGGAGTCTTGATGTACAATCACCGTACCTTCCCCTGCATTGTTGCTCGTGATGTGCTCAGTGAAAGTTTGTGCGGACATGGTGATGGTACACAGAAGAATTGAAAGTGTGAGTGCGAGAAGTCTTTTCATGTGAGTGTCTGGATAGAAAGTTGATGTTTTTTTCTTGATTGAAGCAATGCCAGAATATGCGTCTGAGTGTCTGCCTGCATCTCTTTTTGTTCCTTCGCGGAGGTGCTGAAGTCTTGCGAGATGCTCCAGCATCTCCGGGGAGGAACTCAAGAGGGAAGCGATTATTTCCAAGCGTCGATGATGCCCTTGAAGTCTGCCACCTTGAGCGATGCGCCACCAATGAGGCCACCGTCGATGTCAGGCTTAGCGAAGAGCTCGGGAGCGTTGGAAGCCTTGCAAGAACCACCGTAGAGGATGGAAGTCTCAGCTGCCACTTCCTTGCCATACTTCTCGGCAACGACAGAACGGATGTAAGCGTGGATCTCTTCAGCCTGCTCAGCAGTGGCAGTCTTGCCAGTACCGATAGCCCAGATGGGTTCGTAAGCGATCACGATGTTCTTGAACTGCTCTGCAGTGAGGTGGAACACGCTGCCTTCGAGCTCAGCCTTCACAACTGCGTTCTGCTCGTTGGCCTCGCGCTGTGCCAAAGACTCACCGATGCAGAAGATCACCTTCAGGCCATTGGCCAAAGCCAGCTCAACCTTCTCTTTGAGAATCTCTGGAGTCTCGTTGTAGTATTCGCGACGCTCAGAGTGACCAAGAATCACATACTCAGCACCAGTTGACTTCACCATTTCGGCAGAAACTTCGCCAGTGTATGCACCAGAAGCCTTGTCTGCACAGTTCTCTGCACCAAGGCCAATGATGTTGTGGTCGATGATTTCAGACACCTTTGCAAGGTGGATGAATGGAGTGCAGATGATAACACCGCAGTTTGGTTTGTCGGCTGCGAGTGCCTCATTCAGACCTTTTGCCAACTCGATACCTTCCTGGAGATTCTTGTTCATCTTCCAGTTTCCTGCAACAATTTTCTTTGCCATAGTTTTGTTTGATTTTTAATGAGTTAAACCTTTATGTATGATTAATTTTTTGCCATCAGTTGTTTTAATTCTTCTTCATCGGGAAGATAGTAGTTGCTCCACTTCTTCAGGATGACTCCGTCGCGTAGGAGCACCAATCCTGGATGCCCGCGCACCACCGTCTTCAGCATCCTCTCCTCTGCCAGACAATATCCGTACTCAGCCCCTGTGTGGTCGCTCCAATATGCTTGTGCACGTGGGCTGGATGAGGCAGTGAGGCAATAGAACCCCACTCCGTGCTCTTGTGCATAGTCATAGACCTCGTTCACTTTGTCCACACATCCTTCATCGGCTCTCGTCAGGTTTGGGATAATGAGCAGGAACATATAGCCGTCAGTCGAGAGGATGTCCTCCGTGATGTCTTCCTCTTCGAGGTCTGTGACATAAAAGTCGGCAGTGGCAATGCTTGCGGTCTCTATCGGAACACGGCGTGTCTCCACGTAGGTCCAAGTAGAGTCGGGGTCATCATCTGCTGCTGTCAGTTCCAGCGTCTTCCCGTCTTTCTCGTAGATGATCTTCACGTCAAACTTCTGTGCCTCTGAGTTCATCACACTTTCTCGCAAGTTGGTGCCGACTTTGTAGGGACGGAAGTCGAATGCTGGCTGCCAAACAATGCAATAGACGGTGTAACTGATGATGGAACAGAGTGACAGAAAGGCAATGAACCACTTCATGCTTGAGCCGAGGAAGTCTTTTTGCAACCTGTAGTATCGGCAGGTGAGCACTGCAGCCGCGAGCAGCACGATGTTCTTGGCCAGCGTGGCACCGTTGCTCAGTATGAGCACATCGCCGAAGCACCCGCAATCGGACACCGGGTTCGCGATGGCTATGTAGAGTGTCAAGAGGGTCATGAGCGTCATAAAGACGAACGTGATTCTCGAGGTGGTCTTTCTGTTCATCCCGAAGAGAATGTACACACCTAACGTGAACTCAAAAAGCGCCAAGAGCACGGCAAATCCGAGCAGAAAGGTGTAAGGGAGCGTAAACCATGCCAACGCATGAGCGTAATCCCCTAACTTGTAGACAGTGCCAAGTGGATCATTTGCTTTTACAAAACCGCTGAAAATGAAAGTGACCGCCAAAAGCAGGCGGCACACGTTCACCGCGATAGTGAGCAGCAGGGACTTAGTCTTGGGTGTCATGTTGCGCTTCTGCGAGTTTGATAAGTCCGAATACGGAGTAGTTAATCATGTCGAGGTAGTTGGCGTCAATGCCTTCAGAGATGAGCGTCTGACCATCATGCCCCTCAATCTGTTTGGTGCGGTTGAGTTTCATGAGAATCAAGTCTGTGTAACTGCTCACTCGCATGGAACGCCAAGCTTCGTCGTAGTCGTGATTCTTGCGGAGCATCAGTTCAAGGGCGGTCTGGGCATACTTGTCGTAGTATTTCATGGCAGTGTCCTCATCCATGTCTTCCGTCTCGGCATAGCCCAGTTCCAACTGGATGAGTCCCACGATGCCATAGTTGACAATGGCCTGAAACTCAGGGTAGATGCCTTCGCCTACCAGCGAAACACCCTTTACCTCGAGGCTGCGGATACGGTTAGCCTTGATGAAAATCTGGTCAGTCACCGACGATGGGCGCATGATACGCCACGCTGCCCCGTAATCGTGCAACTTCTTGCTGAAGATGTCGCGGCAGCCAGCCATGGCCTGCTTGAATTGCTGCTGAGTGTCCATATTGCTTACTTAATGAAGTGCAAAGGTACGAAAAAAGTAATGAATGGTGAAAAGTGAATAGTGAAAAATCCTTATTCCAGCTCATCTGTATGGGTGTGATGCTGATTTGTCACTTTGAGCGCCTACTTTTGGAGTGTCGGATGTAGGCAAAAAGAACGGGGATGTGTTCAAAAAAATGCACATTCCCGTTCTTTTTTATATCATTTCTACGAGAGTTCTTACATCACTTCGTCGTGAAACTTTTAATGGTTTCACCTCTGTAATTCTCACCGATGCAAGCATCCTACCTGTTTATTCTAAGGAATTTGGGAATAAAGGATATTCTGGAGTCTCGCAAGACACCCTTCCCCTGATTCCTCTATTCCTTAGACAAACCAATCCATCCAATCATCACGCAGGGATATGTTGGTAGTAGGAAAGTAAGAAAGTAGGAAAGTAGACATTAGCATATTTAGAGAAGAAGAAATGAGGATATAGTAATCGTAATTATAATTATTATTAATTAATTTAAGTTTCGCA
Organism: Bacteroidaceae bacterium; assembly: GCA_017448965.1. Classification (GTDB taxonomy): domain Bacteria; phylum Bacteroidota; class Bacteroidia; order Bacteroidales; family Bacteroidaceae; genus Minthosoma. The sequence continues at coordinate 113,066 of JAFSKK010000007.1, forward strand.
AGCTCCACTTTCTTGGAGTTAAAGAAGTTAAAGGAGTTAGAGGAGTTAAAGCCGAATGTAATGCTGGCGTGAGAACTCCTCTCCACAGTTGACAGAGTATAGGCTTTAACTCCTATAACTCCTTTAA
>JAFSKK010000008.1 GCA_017448965.1 Bacteroidaceae bacterium
TGCCGATAATTAACGATAATTTACCCCGATAATTTTTTTTCATTATTTTTTCAATCAGAGACTAAAGTTTCGCAAGCTTTGTATGCCTTGTAGATAAAGGGAGATAGAAGAAGATAGAAGGAGATAGAAGACAAATGTAATGCTAATGGCAAGGTATCGTCCTCTATCTTCCACCGCTGAAATGCGGCTATCTTCCTTTATCTTCCTATATCTTCTTAACATCCGAAACTTGAATTGGTAATTATTGTTTTTCGAGACACCAACGGTGTTGAGAGCAAACCAACGTGCTTTCTTTCCTTTCTGTGAATTTCTGTGTGAGCCATAAACCTCCCCGTTTTGCACCTGAAATCCCCCATTTTTGTATCTTGTAACCTATTTGAAAATCCTTGAAACACCTTGAAATGTATTTTTTTTCGGGCTGCCGTAACTTTGCAACGGCGATGGAACGCAATGACCGTTACTTCGCCTGAGAAAGAGAATACAAACCAAATTTTTTAATCAACATTATCTAACCAAAAAAAACTTTTCGCTTATGAAAAAAATTAACTTACTGATTGCAGCTGGTCTGTTGGCTTCTGCTTCTATGCAGGCACAGGTGACGACCATTGCAAGTGTTGGTTTTGAGTCAGGCGATCAGAAGTACACGACCGAGTATGCTTATACTCCGGGCGGTACTTATGGTAACTGGGTAAACCGACAGGAAAATGACGTCTGGGACGAGCAGTCTCAAGATGATGTCAACAGCGGCGAGTATGCATTCTCGATGCAGAACGATGCTGAAGTTGCTGGCGCAGGCCAAACGTGGTTGCGTGGTTTCACCATTGGCGGCCTGAAACTGACAGAGAACACACCTTACCGTGTGAGCTTCTGGGTGAAGGGCGAGCCAGGTTGTCAGCTCAAGTCTTCCATGAACATCGGTTATGAGTATTGTGACATGAACATCCGCACGAAGGGCGGTCTGAACTACTACTACTGCACCGAGGAAGGCAAAGGAACCAAGTTGCCAGACTTGACTGGTGAGTGGCAGAAGATTTCATACGTCACTTTCTTCACAAACAAGGCTGACCAGGACGCTTATGCTGACGAGTTCGCTGACAAGGAAGATCCTAATGGAAATGTGCCAATGCCTAAAGGCAGCGTATTCCCAGAGGAGTACAACGTAATCATCAACTGCTACAATGGCGGCAACTACATCCTCGACGACATCAAGGTGGAGGCTGGTGTTACCTTCAATCAGGCTACTTTCAACTACGAGTGCATCAAGCTCGACTTCGGTTATCCTACCAACATCGCTACTCTGGCAAAGGAAGATCCTAATGGTCTCATCTTGCTGGATCCCGCTTGCGTAAGTGTGACCGTGAACGGTGAAAGCGTGACTCCGCTCTATGTGGAGGGTCACGACGATGGTTTCCTCTATGTGTTCATGGATGCAAATGCAATCGAACTGAAGGAAGCAGACGTGGTGAAGGTAAGCTTCACTCCTGCTGCTGATTGCCCTATCGTATACAATACTGGTATGCGTCCAAGCGCTGACGTGGAGACTCCAATGACTGTTCTTGGCTTCACCGACGAGGTGGCTCTCTATGATGAGTCTATCGATGCTTTGTCTAACGAGTACCTGCCTGCTGTGCTGGTAAGCACGACTCCTGAGGATAAGAGCTTCGAACTGGAAAGTGCCTCTCTGAACCAAATCTCTGTGACGTTCAGCAAGCCTGTGGACGACGCTTCTTCTTCAGCTACTCTGATGTGGGAAGACAACAGTGGTGCACACTCGCAGGACCTGAATGCAGGTATCTCTCTGTCTGAAGATGGTAAGACCATCAACGTGGCTGTATCAGGCCTGGCTGATGGCGAATATACTTTCTTGCTCTCTGGTGTTGAGACTGCTCAGGGTACTCCTTGCGACGAAGTGAAGATTCAGTTCGCTGTGGGTGAGGACAAGAGCGAAGGCGACATTGAGACCATCTATGAATCTGATTTCGACAACGAGTTGACTGATGGTGTGCCACGTGGTTGGCTGACCAAGGATGCAAGCGGTATCCACCAGTTTGGCTACATGGATGAGGCTCAGACTATCCAGTATCAGTATGGTTGGGGACATGCAGCTCGCAATCCTAATGGAACAGAGGGTGGTGCCCGTCTGTATGAAGGCTTCTCTGGCGACTTCAAGAAGGCATTGTACTGGTGTCGTCGTAACAAGGATGATGAAGGCAATGACACCCCAGGTTATACTTCTTACGGTGAAATCGTGAAGGACTGGCTGGATCCATCTGGCAATCTCATGGAGAATGCTCCAGAAGGCATCGCACTTGTGCTTGAGCCTGGTCAGTATCAGCTTACCTTTGTGATGGCTGCATGGAAAGGCGAACCTACGTTTACTTACGCACTCGAGGATCTGGATGGCAATCAGTATGCTGGCGGTCTGAGAGAATATGTTGCAAAACCAAACTGTAACGGTAATAAAATTGCCGTATCAGGTGCTACGAAGGTTACCGAAACATTCAAGGTTGACAAGTCTGGTTACTATGTGCTGAAGTTCGAAGCACAGTCTGGTGAATGGAGAGAATATATGTTGGGTAGTGTGAAACTGTACACCTTGCCTTCACAGGCTGCCCTCTCTAAGAAGAAACTGGTTGCCGCTCTCGAACCTGCCAAGGAACAGCTTGAAGCTGCGGATGACGAGGCTTATGCTGGTGAGACTTACAATGCACTGAAGGCTGAGATTGAGAAGGCTGAGAAGGGTGGTTTCCACTCTGATTCAGAAATCGAGGCTGAAGTGGCTAAGCTGAATGAGCTTTCAAAGCAGTTGGCCACTCGTATCGAGAACATCGACAACTTCAACCAGAGCGTTGAAGAGGCTCAGCTTGCATACTATGGTGAGGAGAATCCTAACTACGATCCAGAAGATGAAACTTCTGAGCAGTGGCTCACTAAGCCAATCGCTGGCACTAAGTATGAGAACTCTGACATCGCCAAGGAAGCTAAGGCTTTGATTGATGCTTATGCAGAGGTTAGTCCTTCCACTCTCTCTGATGAGACTCTCGCAGAGGTTTCTCCAAAACTCGTTGCTGCCGCCAGTGCATTGAAGGGTTTGCATAGCTCTGTAGACGTGCTCACATGGCGTGCTTACAAGGCTGGTCTGGTTGCTGATGTGCTCGGTGTAACTGGTGCTGCCCGCGACAAGATGGGTGAACTCGTAACTGATGACACTGAGGCTATCGAAGAACTCAATGGTCTGACTAAGTTGGCTCTCTATGAAATGTTGGCTGCTGATCCTGTTATCCCAGAGGAGAAGAAGACAACTGTAAACTATAGCGCTGATCAGCAGTCTGTAGTGGATGGCGAATATGTTCAAATGACTGGTGAAGAGGTGGCAACAAGCGGTATCGACTTTGCTTGCCTCGTAAGGAATCCTAAGTTCTACACTTACGCTACTGACTTCAATGCCTCTATCTCTGACAACACGGTGGTAGGTTGGAACTGCGAACAATACGAAGGCGGTAGCCTCCACCTCAACGGTGCGGCTGCAACTGCCGAGAATCCTGTTGTGAACTGCAACATCAATGCTTATGGCAGCGGCGCAGAATACAACTTCTATCAAGTGATTGAGAACGCTCCTGTAGGTGTTTACGATGTTTACATCCAGACTCGTACTGCTACGAAGAACAACGTTAACCCAGACACTGGTGTGGCGGGCGTGTTCAACGCAATGGACGATGATAGTGGTATTTGGGACAAGTACATCTATGCTCAAGTGGACGACAACGATCCTATCATGGTTCCGTTCTCTGCTGGTGGCAACTGGGGTGGTTACCCAACAGTTGTGAAGAATGTAGCTGTAGGCGAAGGTCAGAAACTGACTATCGGTGTGATTGAACACTACGTATCTGGTAAGGCTTCCGGTCACGACTGGATTGACGCTACTGAAGAAGAGGCTGGCCACTACAAGCCAACTGACAGATGGGATACCAACACGACTGCTACCGACGCTCGTCTCTACTTCGTTGCTCCTCTTGAGAATTATGACTACGGTCAGGCTGCTACAGGCATCGAAACTGTTGAGGCCATCAAGGCTGCCAAGGGTGGTGCTACCTTCAACGTCGCAGGTCAGCGTGTAGATGAAAACTACAAGGGCATCGTGATCAAGGCTGACGGCACGAAGAAGTACCAGAAGTAAATCACGAACGCTACTCGAAAGAGTGAACATATAACGAAAGCGGGGCGACCACATGGCCGCCCCGCTTTTTTACGGAAAAAGGGAAACATCGCCCTACGGGCTGGATTAAGCAGATTAAGCGGAGCTCTTCTTTCTGTGTTTTCTGTGTGAGAAAAAATCCTCCTAATCTTTATAATCTACCGCTTTAGCGGTGTAGTAAAAACAACTACGCCGTTTCACGGCAGATTTGGCAGATTTGGCAGATTCGTGTCATTCGTGTTCAAACAAATCCGCTGAATCCGCGTAATCATCCCGAAGGGATATGTTGAGAAAAAAATCTTTTGTATCTTTGTTAAGAAACATCGCCCTGCGGGCTGGATTAAACAGATTGAACGGAGCTCCTATTTCTGTGTTTTCTGTGTGAGAAAAAATCCTCCTAATCTTTATAATCTACCGCTTTAGCGGTGTAGTAAAAACAACTACGCCGTTTCACGGCAGATTTGGCAGATCTGGCAGATTCGAGAGATTCGCGTTCAGACAAATCTGCTGAATCCGCGTAATCATCCCGAAGGGATATGTTGAGAAAAAAATCTTTTGTATCTTTGTTAAGAAACATCGCCCTGCGGGCTGGATTAAGCAGATTAAGCGGAGCTCTTCTTTCTGTGTTTTCTGTGTGAAATAAAAATCCTCCTAATCTTTATAATCTACCGCTTTAGCGGTGTAGTAAAAACAACTACGCCGTTTCACGGCAGATTTGGCAGATTTGGCAGATTCGAGCGATTCGCGTTCAGACAAATCTGCTGAATCCGCGTAATCATCCCGAAGGGATATGTTTTTCTAAGGAATTGAGGAATAAAGGAAAATTTATCAGCGTCTTGCAAGACGCTTTCCTCGTTTCCTTGATTCCTTAGACAGAAAACACAGAAAGGAAAGAAAGCACGTTGGTTTGCTCTCAACATCGTTGGTGTCTCGAAAAACAATAATTACCAATGTCTTCTATCTCCTTCTATCTTCTTCTATCTCCCTTTATCTACAAGGCATACAAAGCTTGCGAACCTTTAGTCTCTGATTGAAAAATAATGAAAAAAATTATCGGAGTAAATTATCGGCAATTATTGGCAATTATCGTTTTTCCAAGCCTCCGCAAGAGGCGAAGGAGCATAAACATCGCCCTACGGGCTGGATTAAACAGATTAAACGGAGTTCCTATTTCTGTGTTTTCTGTGATTTCTGTGTGAAATAAAACTTTCTGTCCGTGTGAAACAATTGTTTCTGTGAGCCGTGGACGGCTTTTTAGTAGCTCACACGGAAAACACAGAAATTCACAGAAAGAAGAGGACATCGCCCTGCGGGCTGGATTAAACAGATTAAGCGGAGCTCTTCTTTCTGTGTTTTCTGTGCTTTCGGTGTGAGATAAACAAGATTTTCTCTGTGTTTCTTGTATTGTTACAATCTTTTTCCTTACCTTTGTGCCCAAATTCGACTATTTGACTAACTGATCTTCCTTTATGAAATCTCGTATAGGACTTATGGTGCTGGCCTTCGGGCTGAGCGTGTTGAATGTGTGTGCACAGAATGTGCTCTTCTTCGGTTCGAAGCAGGGCTTGTCCAATTCACGTGTACGTAGTCTCTATGAAGACAAGCGCCACAATATATGGTTGTCGACACAGAATGGACTGAACCGTTACGACGGTGTGAAGTGGAATGTATATCGCCATGTGATAGGTGACCCGACCTCGCTGATGCACGACGAGGCAACCTGTGTGACCGACTATGAGCAGGGAAAGCTATTGGTGGGCACAGGTAGTGGTGTGCAGTTGTTTGACTATGCCACCGACCGCTTCACTGTGGTGCCTATGGTGACATCGAGAGGCGACACCCTCACCACACGTGTGGTTAACTTCTGCCGTATCCATCCCAACCGTATGATGGTGTGCTTTGCAGGCTATGGACATGGCGAAGTGGTGAGGGACAAGGAGGGAAAGCTCTATGTGAAGCAGAGCGCGGACTTGCTGACTGGCGAGCAGCAATGGAATCCTGTGCAGCTGTTGGAGGACAAACAAAACCGTCTATGGGTGGTGAACTCGGGTGGTGGTGTGCTCCGTAAGACGGGTGACGGGAAGTTTCATGCCTATGAGGAACTGAAAGGCGTGAGGAAACTGGCCTTTAGTTCGTCGGGTCAGATGTATGCCGCCACTGTCCGATCGGGCATTTATGTGTATGACAGCCAGACTGACCACTTCCGTCAGGTTGCCACGGCTGAGGAGATGGGAGGAGTGGTGTCGGGATTCAACTCATGGTGGAATGGTCGCATGTTCATCGGAACCGATGGGGGTGGCTTGCGCATCTACGATGAAAAGACAGGGTTGGTGACGCGCAGTACCATCTCGGTGAAGGACTTCGATTTTAAGTCGGCCAATGTGAATGACGCCATTCGAGATGCCTATGGCAATGTGTGGGTGGCCATCTATATGAAGGGTGTGATGATGAAGCCGATGAACCAGTCGTCTTTTGAGTATGTGGGAAGGAACTCCATGACGAAGAACAGCATTGGCGACAACGCGGTCTTCAGCCTCGCGAAGGCGGTGGGTTCGACCACCTATCCAGACGGCCTGTGGGTGACTACCGACAACGATGGACTCTACCTAATGGCAAGTGACGGTAGCAGTTCCCACCACTGGAGCAGTACCAATACGCCAGGCATGCCCAAGAACTTCACGACGGTGCTGAACACTGCACCGTCGACCATGTTGCTGGGCACTTTCACCGATGGTCTTTGGAAGATGCAGAATGGACGTTTCTCTCAACTGACCACCGACATCACTCATATCTTCGACATTGTGCCAGCCACGGAGCCTGACTACTGCTGGATTGCCACGATGGGCGAGGGCATCTACTATTATCACTTGCCTACAGGCAAATGGCTGAACCACCGTCCTGACCATCGGAAGGAGGGGGGGACACGCATCATGAACAATGGCTATGTGTATGCTGTTCTGCAAGTGGATGATATGTTGCTGGTGGGAACGGCGGATGGTCTGTCTGTCTGCTTCCCAGAGGCTGACGGAACGATTCCGCTGGATTGCCGTAAATTGCTGGGCCGACATACGGTCCGGTGTTTTGCGGTGACGAAAGATAAGCGGACAGCTTGGATTGCTACCAACATGGGATTGGTGAAACTGAACTGCATGACCTTTGAACAGCGCACCTACACCACAGAGGATGGACTGCCGAACAACAATATCGCTTCGCTTTGTCTGGACGGGGAGAACCTGTGGGTGGGCACTGACTATGGCCTTTCGTGCATGGATGTGGAGAAGGAAACTTTTACAAACTTCTTCTCGGGCGACGGTCTGCAAGCCAATGAGTTTTCCCGAGGGGCTGCGTTGTTGCAAGATGGAAAGATCTACTTCGGTGGCATAGACGGCATTACCTACTTCGATGTCAAGGGCATGAAGGACTGGCAGAGCCGAGCCAAAGGTTACCGTGTGCGTTTTGTCGATGTGTATGTGGGTGAGCGTAAGGTGCATGCAGGTGAGGAACTGGATGGCTATGAGGTGCTGACAGGGCTGGTGGACGACTGTGCCCAGATGGATTTGAGCCATGAGAATGGTCACTTCACGTTGGAAATGTGTGTGGAGGGGCTAAACAGCCAGTTTGTTGTCTACGAGTTCAGTGTGAATGGTGCTAAGTGGCAGCGTCAGAGCATCAGCGACAGCCGGCTGGTGTTTGACAACTTGAAGCCTGGCACCTATCACATCAGGGTGCGTGCTCATGTGATGGGTGCCGTGAGCGAAGAGCGTGAGTTGGTGGCTGTGGTTCACCCTGCCTGGTATGCGTCGGCGTGGGCTAAAGTGATCTACTTCCTGCTGTTCCTCTTGGTGGCTTGGCTGGTGTATGAGTATGTGAAGCGTCAGGTGCACTTGCGCAGGGTGATTGAGCGTACACGTCAACAAAGGGAACTGAACGATGCACGTGTGCAGTTCTTCATGAACATCAGTCATGAAATCCGCACACCTATGACGCTGATTCTGGCTCCATTGGAGAAGCTGATGAGTTCGGACAAGAATGAGGAGCGACAGCATAACTATAAGTTGATGAAGCAAAACTCGAAGCGTATCCTGCGGCTCATTAACCAGATGATGGATGTGCGGAAGATTGAACAGGGCAAGTTCCTGCTCGACTATCATGCGGTGGAACTGGTGGGCTTCCTGCAGAATATCTTCGACGTGTTTGTGACGAATGCACAGAGCCGCAACATCAACTACGAGTTCCTACATGATGTGGATAGCTTGCCAGTGTATGTGGATCCTGACAACATGGACAAGATTGTGATGAACCTCCTGTCGAATGCCTTCAAGTTCACACCCGATGGTGGCAAAATCACGATGCAACTGAAGACGGAGGGCGAGAACTTTGAACTGGTGGTGGCTGACTCGGGTGTGGGCATCCAGGCAGAGGATAAGACGAAGGTGTTTGACCGCTTCTACTCGGGACAGCATCAGAATGGCTACATCGGTACGGGCATCGGTCTGAACTTGACTTCTATGCTGGTGAAACTGCACAAGGGCAGCATCACGGTGGAGGATAATCCAGAAGGGAAGGGTACGCTCTTCACGGTGACGATGCCGATGGGTGACGAGACCCTGCGCAACATCAAGCCTGACAAGCTGGAGATGGTGACGGAGGTAGATGGCATGACCACCATCGAAGAGGATACGGCTGAACTGCTGACCATAGACAAGCCGAACGACACGCACCGACGGAATGCGCTGCTAGTGGAGGACGACGAGGCCATCCGTCAGTATGTGCATAGTGAATTATCGAAGGACTTGGTCATTCACTCTTGCGCGAACGGCCAAGAGGCCTGGGACTACATCGTGGCACATCCGGGCAAGGTGGACGTGGTCATCAGCGACATCATGATGCCGGTGATGGATGGCATGACGCTCTGCCAGAAACTGAAAGCGAACTTTACGACCAACCATATCCCCATCGTGCTGATGACGGCACTGGGCAGTGATGCCGACCGCATTGCGGGTATCACCAACGGTGCCGACGCGTATGTGTCGAAGCCGTTCAACATCGATGTGCTGCGCACAACGGTTCTCCAACTGATGAAGACGCGCCAGATGTTGCAAGGAAAGTATCATGGTGACAAGCAGCAGGAGGAAAATATTGACAAGGTGGAGATGGAATCACCCGATGAGCACCTGATGCGCCGTGTGATGAAGGTCATCAACGAAAATATGGACAACCCAGAACTGTCGGTGGAATTGATAGCCGACAAGGTGGGTATCAGCCGTGTGCACTTTTACCGCAAGATGAAGGACTTGACAGGACAGGCTCCACGCGACTTCGTGAAGTATGTACGTCTGAAAGAGGCTGCCCGCCTTCTTTCGGAGAAACACTACGACATCACGGGTGTGAGCATCGCCACAGGCTTCAAGTCACTCTCCGCATTCTCCACGAACTTCAAATCGTTGTATGGACTCTCACCAACTGAATGGGTGAAGCAGCAAGAGGGTAAGTAACAAAAAAAGAAGCCCTTCTCCCGAAGAGCTTCTTTCTCGACTAATTAACTAACTAACTAATTATTAACCTATTTATGCTTTACTAACTTTTCCTTTTTGTTTTCTGGTACAAAGTTACGCACTTTTTCGCGGAATGCTTTTTCTCTGTGTTTCATTTACTTTCGTGTTCTGACCACTTTCATGTTTCTTTTGTCTTTGTAACATGAACGAAAGTGGATGTATCATATTATAAAATCCTTTCAATAGGTAAGATGTCTACACACAAAAAAATGCGCCACAAACCGAAGGCTTGCAGCGCATTTCGTTGATGTCCTGATTATCTGCCAAATTCAGGAAGTTCCAGCCACTTGAGGTAGCAGAAGTCCTGACGGTGGGGCAACAATTCGTTCTTGGGATACATGCGGATGGCCGACTTGTATTGTCCAAACTGCTTAGGAGTCAGCTCTGCCTCGAAGGTGTAGTTGTTGCCCTCGTGGCCCGTCATCTTCAGCGGCTCTACGGAGAAGACTTCCTCGTTACCGTCCTTGTCAGTCCGTATGTTCACCTTCTCCAGACCGATGGCATCGTTCAGTCCTTGCTCGTTGATGACATACTTGAGGTTGTACTTGACACCTGCCTCGCCGCCTGTTGCGGGGAAGTCCCACTCGCAGCTCACCACGTTGATGGCATCCCAACGTTCGGCCACAGCTTCTTTCCATTGGGCAATCTCTTTGGCAAGACGATAGTTGTCTTTCGAAATTTCCTTGAAGCGCTTGGCTTCCTTGTTGTAGAACTTCTCGTAGTAGTCGTCGAGCTGACGCTTCATCGTATAGTGCGGAGCGATCTGGGCGATGGAGTTCTTGATGACCTGAATCCAGCCCTTCGAGATGCCCCTCTCATCCTTTGCATAATAGAGTGGAGCAATCTCGTTCTCCAGCAGATAGTAGAGGGTGGCAGCATCCAGCCTGTCTTGGAACTCCTGGTTCTGGTAGGTGCGCTGTTCGGTAAGTGCCCATCCGGCACCCTCACGATAGCCTTCGAGCCACCAGCCGTCCTTCACGCTGAGGTTGACCACACCATTCATTTCAGCTTTCTCGCCCGAGGTGCCTGATGCCTCTAACGGACGGGTGGGTGTGTTCATCCAGATGTCCACACCTGCCACGAGGTTGCGAGCCAGCATGTAGTCGTAGTCCTCCACGAAGATAATCTTTCCCTGGAAGTCGGGTTGCTGGCTGATTTCGTAAATCTTCTTGATGAGTCCCTGTCCTGCACCATCGGCTGGGTGTGCCTTTCCTGCGAAGAGGAAGATGATAGGATGCTCAGGGTCGTTCACAATCTTCTTCAGACGCTCCAGGTCGGTGAAGAGCAGGTGCGCGCGCTTGTAGGTGGCGAAGCGACGGCAGAAGCCGATGACGAGCGCGTTGGGGTTGAAGCGCTCAATCAGCTTGGTGATACGTGAAGGATTACCCTGATTCTTCAGCCAGGTGTTGCGGAACTGAATCAGCACATAGTCGAAGAGAACCTGCTTGAGTTTCATGCGGGTCTCCCAGATTTCCTCGTCAGGACAGTTGTAGATGCCGTGCCAGATTTCCTCGTTCGACTGGTCGTTCATGAAGTTCTTGTCGAAGTACTTGTCGTATATCTTGCGCCATTCCGTTGCAGCCCAAGTGGGGAAGTGCACACCGTTGGTGACATAGCCCACATGATTCTCCTCAGGATAGTAGCCTGCCCAGATGTTGGAGAACATCTTCTGGCTGACCTTTCCGTGCAACCAGCTCACGCCATTCACCTCCTGACAGGTGTTGCAGGCGAAGGTGCTCATGCAGAACTTCTCGCCATGATCGTCAGGGTTGGTGCGTCCCATACCGATGAACTCATCCCATGAGATGCCGAGCTTGGCAGGATAGCCGCCCATGTACTTGCCGAACAGACTCTCCTCGAAGTAGTCGTGACCAGCAGGAACAGGGGTGTGAACCGTATAGAGCGAAGAAGCGCGCACCAACTCCATCGCCTGAGTGAAGGTAAGGCCCTCGTCGATGTAGTCGCACAGGCGCTGCAGGTTGCACAGGGCAGCGTGACCCTCGTTGCAATGGTAGATGTCCTTCTTGATGCCCAGCTTCTTCAGCAGCAGCATACCGCCGATGCCGAGCAGAATCTCCTGCTTCAGACGGTTCTCCCAGTCGCCACCATAGAGCGCGTGGGTGATGGGCTTGTCATAGTCGGAGTTCATCTCGTTGTCGGTGTCGAGCAGATAGAGTTTCACACGACCTACGTTCACGCGCCATACGTACGCATGCACGTGATAATTATTGTAAGGCACAGCAATCACCAGCGGATTGCCGTCCTCGTCAAGCTGACGCTCGATGGGCAGCGAACCGAAGTTCTGAGCCTCGTAGTTGGCAATCTGCTGACCATCCATCGAGAGGCTCTGGGTGAAGTAGCCAAAACGATAGAGGAAACCGACAGCACACATGTCCACGTTGGAGTCGCTGGCTTCCTTCACATAGTCACCTGCCAACATGCCCAGACCGCCGCTGTATATCTTCAGGGCAGAGTGGATACCGTACTCCATGCAGAAGTAAGCCACAGAAGGACGGCTTGTGTCGGGCTTCACGTCCATATACTTGCGGAAATCTGCATAGACCTCCTTCACGCGCTTCATCAGCGCCTTGTCATTCAGGATGGCCTCCTTGCGGGCGTAGGTCAGACGCTCCAGCAGCATCACGGGATTGTGCTGCACGTCGTGATAACATTCGGGGTCAAGGTCGCGGAACAGGTCACGTGCCTCGTAGTTCCACACCCACCACATGTTGTGGGCAATCTCGTCCAAACACTTTAATTCCTCCGGCAGCGTAGCTTTCACAGTCAGCATCTTCCACTGCGGGGCATTAGCATAATCTGCTTTAATCTTCATAATATTTTTCTTTTAATGGGTTAAGAATGTCAATGTTCTGATTTTTACTGTCTATGTGCAAAGGTCGTAAAAAAAAAAGGAAATAAAAAAGGAATGGACACAAAAAATGCGTTGTGTCCATTCTTTTGGTCATCGTGGCAAGTGATTTCTTGCGATTATCTGGTACCGGAAGCGGGGCTCGAACCCGCACGGGCGCAATGCCCAAGGGATTTTAAGTCCCTCGTGTCTACCATTCCACCATTCCGGCACGATAGGGTTTTTAATATAAAATGTATAATTTAAAATTTATAATGGCCTTGCGGCTTGTTTGCATCGCGTCAGCCTATTATACATTGTAAATTATACATTATACATTGAATTAGTTGCGGGGGCAGGACTCGAACATGCGACCTCCAGGTTATGAGCCTGGCGAGCTACCAACTGCTCCACCCCGCGATGTAGTGTGTTTGCAACCGCTCCAGAATGCCTCTTTTCGTGATTGCGGGTGCAAAGGTAGTACAATTTGGGGAGAGTGCAAAATAAAACGGAGAATTTTTTGGTGTTTGTCGCCAAAATGCTGCTTTTTCACCTTGAGCATCCTCTTTTTCGGGGGTGCAAGAGTGCAAAGTGGAAGTTTTTTGTCGGAAAAATTGTAGATATGGATAAAAAAGCGTTACTTTGCAAACTTCATTGCCAATTTTTTGTTTCATTTTGTCAAACCACCCCTTACCTCCTATATGTTTAAGATGTATTTCAGATTTTCGTTCCTCTTGCTTTTGATGTCTGTGACTACGGTTGGTTGTGGACAAGAGTTGCACTCGTCGCAGACCCCCAAACAGGCGGTGCGTCAGTCGGTGGAAGGTGTTCATTCTTCCACCAATCCTGAAGCTTGGGTGTCGGGACATCCCATCAGCCAGGACAATCTTCACCGTGATGGCAGCAACTTGAAGGAGCCAAACTTGCCTTCAGAAATGAAGGAGGAGAGGAGTGGGGCTGTGGCTGACACAACACAGTGGGTGCTGTACGAGACAGGCACCGCCTCCTACTATTCAGCTCGCATACATGGCAAAAAGATGGCGTCGGGTGATCGGTATGACAAGAATGCGCTGATGTGTGCCCACAAAACGTTGCCTTTTGGCACGAATATCCGTGTTGTGAACAAGAAGAACGGAAAGGAGGTCGTTGTGTTCGTGAAAGACCGAGGCCCTTATGGAAGGGGGAGAGTGGTGGATTTGAGCAATAAGGCTGCCGAAGCGCTTGACATGGTAAGGTCGGGCGTAGCTCCAGTGGAAGTGTGGATAGAAAAGAAAAAGCATTGAAGAATTGAAAAATTGAAGAGTTGAAGTTCCATGCGGTTTGCGTACACAGCGTTAGCCCAACTTCAATTTTTCAATTCTTCAACTCTTCAATTCTTCCAAATTCATGCTGGCTTCAGTCCATTCGTCTTCGGCAACAGCGAGTTGTGCCTTCAGCTCCCCGTAACGGGTGAAGAGGGTGGTGTCGCTGGCTCCTTCGGGCGTGGCGAGTTTCTCTTCTATCTCGGCGATCTGCCCTTCCAATTTCGCAACCTTCTGTTCTGCCATCTCCACGGCTTTTTCTGCTTTCTTGACAGTCTTGTTGCGCTCCTTCATCTCGGCATAAGAAAGGAGTGATTGCACTTTGTTGCCTAAGTCCTTGTCTGCTTTGGGAACAGTTTTGACGTTTGGAGTTGAAGGTTTAGGACTAAACGTGAAGGTCTCAGTCCCTTGTATGGGTTGACTTTGCAGGAAGTCGTAGATGCCACCGAGGTGTTCGCGTACTTTCCCGCCACCAAACTCATAAACCTTCTCTACCAGGCCATCGAGGAAGTCACGGTCGTGGGAGACGATGATGGCGGTGCCGTCGAAGTCGTGGATGGCTTGCTTGAGCACATCTTTTGACTGCATGTCGAGGTGGTTGGTCGGCTCGTCGAGGATGAGCAGGTTCACAGGTTCCAGCAGCAGGCGAATCATGGCCAGTCGGCTCCGTTCTCCGCCTGAGAGCACCTTCACATATTTGTCAGATGCCTCGCCGCCAAACATGAAGGCACCCAGAATGTCGCGAATCTTCAGACGGATGTCGCCTCGTGCCACGCGGTCGATGGTGTCGAACACCGTCACGTTCTCGTCCAGCAGTTGTGCCTGATTCTGAGCAAAGTAACCAATCTGCACGTTGTGCCCCACCTTCAGGTCGCCCTCGAAAGGAATCTCCCCCATGATGCACTTCACCAACGTCGACTTGCCCTCGCCGTTGTTGCCCACAAAGGCCACCTTCTCCCCGCGCTTGATGGTCAGGTTCACGTCGGCAAACACCTGGTGGCTGCCGTATTGTTTGCCCACCTCCTCGCAGATGATGGGGTAGTCGCCGCTTCTGAGGCAGGGCGGGAACTTCAGGTGCAGATGACTCGTGTCCACCTCGTCCACCTCGATGGGCACCATCTTCTCCAGCATTTTGATGCGCGACTGCACTTGGTTCGACTTCGTGGGCTTGTAGCGGAACGTCTCGATGAACTGCTTGATTTCCGCCATCTCCTTCTGCTGGTTCTCGTAGGCGCGCAACTGCTGCTCCCGACGTTCGTCGCGCAACTTCACATACTCGTCATACTTCACCTTGTAGTCGTTGATGCGGTGGCACGTGATTTCGATGGTGCGGTTCGTCACATTGTTGATGAAGGCGCGGTCGTGGCTCACCAGCATCACGGCATTTGACCTTTGCGCCAGAAACTGCTCCAGCCATTGGATGGAACCGATGTCGAGGTGGTTGGTCGGCTCGTCGAGCAACAGCAAGTCAGGCTTCTGCAACAAGAGCTTGGCCAGCTCGATGCGCATGCGCCAGCCACCCGAGAACTCCGATGTGGGGCGGTCGAAATCCGCGCGTTGGAAACCCAGACCCTGCAACGTCCGCTCCAGCTCCGCCTGATAGTTCGTGCCCCCCATCATCGTGAAACGGTCATTCTCATGCGTGAACTTCTCAATCAGCGCCATATACGACTCGCTCTCGTAGTCCGTCCTGCGGGCAATCTCCTCGTTCATCCTCTCCAGCCGCTCCTGCATCTCGCTGATGTGGGCAAAGGCAGTTTCTGCTTCTTCCATCACGGTGCGGCTGTCGGTCAGTTTCATCACCTGTGGCAAGTAACCAATGGTGATATCCTTCTGCCGTGACACTTGTCCGTAGGTGGGTTCCTGCATGCCTGCAATGATCTTCAGCATGGTGCTCTTACCTGCACCATTCTTGCCCACGAGAGCAATGCGGTCTTTGGGATTGACCACGAAACTGGCGTCTAAAAAAAGTGGGGTGGCAGAGAACTCCACCCCTAATTTATCGATCGAAATCATGAATTTTTTGTCCTTTGTTTTTGGTGAACGGGCCATAGTGTATGGCGTGGTTGGGGCAACGGTGATAGCAACGCAGACAACCGGTACAATGCTCATGTTTCCACACAATGTTGCCCTCCTGGTCTGTGGTGATGTTGTTCAGCGGACAACCACGTACACAGCGTTTGCAGCGGATGCATCGCTTCCTGATGATATGGAAGTATTTGTCTGTCACGAGGAAACGGTTGAACGGCGGTCTCAGCATGTAGGTCTTGAACCACGCCATCTTGCCACGGCGCACTTCCGTCTTCTGTTCTCGGTTTTGGATGCTTTGAGCGATGTCGGGCAACCGTCGCAGGGTTTCCTTCACCTTGGCTTCGGCTACGTCGTCTTTGTCCACGTCGAAACCTGGCAGACAGACATACGTGTTGGGCATGTGTACAGAAAAGACCGCATCCGGTTTCCTTTCCATCGCTTTGCTGAGAATCTTGTCTGCATAGCCGATGTCATCACCGCACGTCATCACCGCCCAAACGTATTTGGCGGCCTTGATTTCCTCCAGATGTTCCCTCAGGTATTCCTTCACCACTTTCGGGATGCCCCATGCATAAACGGGGAAGACCATGCCGAACATGTCTTCCTCATCTTTGATCACCCCCTTCAGTTTGTCTGCCACCCACTGGCTGTTACCTGTTCCTGAAAAACAATACATATATAATATATAGAAGTTATCGCAATGTTTGCCACTTTTCACTTTTCGACGAATCTGAACACTCGGATGCCGGTGTGCTTGGGCTGTTTCATCTCATAATCATAGAATGTTTCTTGGCTCATCAGCACTTTCTTGTAAAGGCTGGAGGCATGCAAGAGGTGCAACCGTCCATTCTGCCAAAAGGCAATGCCGATGTGGCGTGTGTCCAGTCCGTCGCTGTCGGTCAGCATTGCCACAATGTCGCCGTCTTTCACTACGCCCAGCACCGTGTTTTGTAGCCATCGGAGGTTTTTCTTGGGAATATACCGGAATTGCTTCCCCTCGCTTGCTTCTTCCAGTTGCTTGATGACTGGCACAAACTGAGGGTGATTCTTCAACTGCTTGTAAAGTGCAGGGTGCTCCGACATGTAGTTGATGTGGATAGTCTGCACGGCGGTGAAGGGTGCATCTTCGAAACTGATGTTCTTCACGATTCCCATCCGTTCGTTGTCCTCAGCCCACCAAGTGAAGTAGTGGAGACGTGAGGTGTAGTCGGTCATCTTCCCCTCTCGAAATCGTATCTTTGTCAGATTCTTGCAGAAATCGTCGAATGTGCGCTGGTTCTGTTGGTCGCACATGGAAAGTGCCACCACCGTCTCTACGAAGGTGGTGCAGTCGAGCCCGTGCAGGTTCACGATGAGGTGTTCGGTGTCGCCCAGTTCCAGTGTGTGTGCCACATAGGGGAGTCCCAGAAATTTCTTTCCGAAGTAGAAGATGCGGTTTTCCGTGCCACGTTTCTTGGGGGCTTCTTGCAGCAGCTTCACCACTTGGATGCTGTCCTCCTTTGTGTATTCCACCTGCTGTGCCTGCATGCTCCCACAAGCACCAAGTATCATTAGTGCTGCACAGAAGCTTTTCTGGATGATGTTCATCATCTGTTTGTTGGCTAATGTCATAAAGTCTATTGATGCCTTTCACCCGCTCCGGTTTGCCGGTTTCTTTCTGCAAGTTGCACGCTGATGTCTTGTTTACCGCGCACGGCAAATTTGCTGTCCACAAGAGTTTGCATAAACGTGTTGGCATGGTTCAGCAGTTCGTTGTCGTCAGAGATTAGGTGTACAAGCCGTTGGAGTTCGTCAAGTTGTTTTTTCTTTGTCATCGATAAAGGTTTTTTTGAGGTTATTGAGTGTGCAAAGGTAGTGAAAACCAGCAATAATACAAAAGAAAAGGGCGCTTTTTTGTTGTTTCGGTGACTTTTTGTGTTTCGAAGCAGACTGTTCCAGTATGCGTCAGGGGTGAAAGACGGGGTTACTTGGGCATGTAAGTCTGAAAAATGATGTACTGACCATCGGAGTGGATGGTGAAGGTGTCACCGATGGCTTCGTTGAGGGTGCCTTGCCAAAGTTCGGCATAGGGATATGCGTTCCAACGGAGTCCTTCGGAGGAGAACTGCCCCTTTTCTTCTTCCCCTCTCTGGTATGGGAACCGGAAGAGACTGACTTGTTGGTGGGGGAAGGAAGGGAAGGTGTGTGTGCCAATGGCAGGAGTGAAGGTACCCTGATCGGTGTACATGACGGGTTGGATGTGGAAGGTGCGCTGGTAAAAGGCGAGGAGGGCGATGTTGTTGAGGGTGTGGTCTTCGCGGAGACCTGTGCAGCCGAGGTAGGAGAACTTTCGAAAGCCCTGAGCAATGGCAAATTGTGTGGCTTTGGTCAAATCGTTGTATTCTTGTTCGGCAATGGTGTGGAGAAGGTGGGCGTAGCGTGTGCGGTACTCAGTGGGCAAGGAGTCGCCATCGCCAACGATGGCATAGGGTGTATGACCACGGTCGATGTAGGCCTTGGCTGCGCTGTCACAGCAAATGACATGGGTGGCGTTCTCCAGGATGGAACGTGCCATGGGGTGGGTGGGATAGTCGCCAGCGGCGAGAATCACGCAGTCATCATTTTTTTCCATTTGAAATATCCTAATATTGCGATGATGATGTAGAGTCCGTAGAGACCAGCCTTGAAGGGGATGTCCTTTTGTGCATAGAGTAGGCAGCACACGGCATCGACCACTACCCAGAACCACCACTGCTCGATGTACTTTCGGGCGAGAGCCCAAAGACCGATGAAGGAGAGGGCGTTGGTGAAAGCATCGAGCAGGGGAACCGTGGAGTTCGTCCATGTCACCAGCACGTAGTAAGTGATGCCCCAGGCTGCAAAGAAGCACAAGGCGGTGGGCAAGTAGTGGCGCAGTGGCATGTGGGTGATGGGCAGTTCTTTTTTCCCACCTTTCCCCCATTTCCACATGCCATATCCGTAGATGGCGGCAAGGGTGTAGTACATGGCCATGCCAGAGTCGCCGTATAGCCCATGTTGCCAGTAGAGGTAGATGTCGAGGGCGGGCATGATGATACCGACAATCCAGAGGGCAATACTGGCATGATACTCGAGCCAGATGTAAATCAGCCCGAGTATCGTGGTCAGTATGTCTAGCCAATGTGCTATGAGAAAATCGTTCATGCCCTAAAAGTTAAGTGACAGGTGTGCCATGAAGTGGAAAGGTGCCTGTGGGGCGAAACCCACAGCCCAGCAGTCGCGCAGAGCACCGTAGGAGGCGTAGCAGGGGTTGTAAGCCACGACCTTGCCGTCCTCTTTGGTGTAGGCAGGTGCAGCCCATCCGTTGTTGTTGAACTTGGCACTAAAGATGTTGTAGAGGGTCATGCCGACGGTTGCATCCTTGATACCGAAAGATCTCATCTTGAAGTTGTAAGCGAGGTCGATGTTGGTGATGAAGTTCTCGCCCAACATTAGCGATTCGCTGGTGGCATTACCATCCATGTCCCATCCTCTGAACGTCTTGAAGCCTGTGTTGGTCAGGTGTTGTTCGCTGATGTATTGTGTATGTACACTGGCTTTCAGACCCTTCCAAGTGAAGGCGAAGATGTTGTTGAAGATGAAGTCTGGTGAGAAGGCTAAGGGTTGGGTGCCCAAAGCCTCGGTGGTGCCGTCGTCGAGGGTCACGCTGATATCTTGTACGCGGTTGCGTGACAGGGTGGCATTCACATCCCAACGGAACCAGTGAACTGGCTTCCATGCAGCCTCCAACTCCAAACCTAAACGATAGCTCCTGTCAAGGTTCTTGGTCAGTGCCTCGCCAATGGCGTTCAGTTCGCCTGTCAGTACCAGCTGGTCTTTGTAGTGCATCCAGTAAAGGTTGGCACCCGCACTGAAACGGGAACTCTGGTATTTGTAGCCCACTTCGAGGTCGCCCAACTGTTCTGCTTTGGCCCGAGCGTCGGCATTGTCAGGATTGGCAATCTGCTGCATGAAGTTGTTTCTGACGGGTTCCTTGTGGCCGATGCCATACGAGGCATAGAGCTTGTGGTGAGCCGTGATGTCGTAGTTGAGACCTACTTTGGGGTTGAAGAAGTTGTAGTCGTTATCAACCACATAGCGTTTGTCGTTATTGAAGCCATAGCCTACGGTGGGGTTCTGCATCTTCAGACCCACATGGCGGTATTGCAAGTCCACAAACGTGCTCAGCCCCCTCAGCAGTTCATACGTCACCTTCCCATACATGTTGAAGTCCGTCTTGCGGGCATGGTTGCGGTAGTATTCAAAGTCGGGAGTCAGTGCATCGGGCGTGGGAGGAGTGGTGACGATGCCTGGGGCAGTCCACACGATGCGGCCAAACTGGTCACCCTCATACAGGTTCCATCCGCCCCCCAGCGTAGCCTTCAGTCGCTGGTTGTCATAGTTCAGCGATGCCACGATGCCACCGAAGTCGTTGTCCATCTTCTGCTGATCCACCAAGTCGGCATACAAGTCAGCATCTGTGCTCATGCCGAACAACTGCCACGAAGCCTCCTGCTGGTACTGCTCATAATACCCTTGTCCCTTCGTATAGTGCACACCTGCGTTCATGCTTAGCTGAGGTGTGAATATCTGGTTCCACAGCAGTTGGTAGTTCTGCTGGTGGTAGTTGTCTGTCTGTCCCTCATAGTAGCGGCGGTTGCCGTCCGCATCGTAGTACTCGCCGCACGAGTTGTATCTGCGTCCGTTGAGGCTTTGTTCATACTTGCTCGTATAGTTCCAGGCATGGTAGGTGCGCTCCTGTCCGTTGAAAGTGATGAACTTCACCACAGTGTTGGTGCCGTAGTAACCACCTTGCAGGAAGTAAGAGCCCAGTTTGGTGGAGGCGCGGTCTATGTAGCCATCGCTGCTGATGTGGGAGAGACGCCCTTGCATGGCCCAATGACCGCGCAACAATCCCGTGGAGAAGCGCAGCGTCTCCTTGTTCGAACCGTATGAGCCGCCCGATACATCCAGCCCCATCGTGGGCACCGTACCTGTCTTGGCTGTCTGAATGTTCACCGTTGCACCGAATGCGCCAGCACCATTGGTCGATGTGCCCACACCACGCTGAATCTGCACATTCTCAGCTGACGAGACAAAATCGGGCATGTTAACCCAAAACACTGTCGAACTCTCGGCATCGTTCAGTGGGATGCCGTTGGCCGTGATGTTGATGCGGCTGGGGTCGGTGCCTCTCACCCTCAAGGTTGTGTAGCCGATGCCGTTGCCCGCGTCGCTGCTCCACGTCACGCTGGGCGTGAGCGACAACAGCGCAGGCAAGTCCTTGCCCGTGTTCAGTTCGGCCAATTGTTCCTTGCCCACGTTGGTGTGGGCAATAGGAGTGTTCACTCCAGCACGTGTGGAAATCACATTCACCTCGTCGAGGTCAATACTTTTTGTCGGTTCATCCATCCGACTCTGCGCCATCATGCCCAACGAACAAAGAAAAAGGCATGCGGCAAACTCTCTTTTTACCATAAAAACATTAACTAAAGATTGAACAATGAAAAGGGGCTTTTCACCATGAATCATTCCTACGGCAGCATTACCTGCATCAGGTTCAAGGGTATTATCTCAGCCCGCCTCAGCGAGCACCCCTTTAGTTAAATCGGGTGCAAAGGTACGGCTTTTTAGCAGTCCGTGCAAACTTTTAGGCATAAAAAAACACCCATGGAGGCAATCACGTGTTATCGTCTCCATGGGTGTGTCCATGTGTACATGCAAAAGTTTTTGATCTGTCCTTTATTTCTTGATGACGAATGTAGTCACAGAGCGTGCGGGCAGGGTGGTGCGCTGAAGGTTCTCTGTGCCGAGGCATTTGAGGTTCTCGCCTTTCGTGTCGGAAGTGCGATAGGCAGTGGCGTTCTTGGCATCTGCGGCAATGTTGACGGGTCGGTCTTTCTTCCCGTAATTGATGGCTACGACGATGGTGCTGCCGTCTGTATTCCGATAGGCGGAGAGCATGAGCCCGTCCACCTCCATTTGTCCCTCCATGTCGAGCCGAACGGCACCAGGACGGACAAAACGGGAGAAGTTGCCGAGTGTCCAAAGGATCTTGGCATCGCGTGCATTTCCCTGTCTGCTGAACATACGGATGAGTCCATCCTTGTAGTCTCCACCTGCTGCTCGCCACCATTGCCATGAGCGGGCATTGGCCACGGTGAGGTCATAGTGTATCACTCGTGCCACATAAAGTGCCACCTCCATGGTGAAGTCGAAACCTCCTCCGCCATGTATCTCTTCGTCGTTCGACATGATGCAGAGTTCGGTCATCCAGAAATCGGCATCCACTTGGTCGAAAGCCTCTTTCAGACGTTTGCGGTAGCCGTAGAGACCGCGCCTTTCGTAGCCTCGGTCGGAGGGCTTGAGAATCGGGGTGGTGGTCCAGTAGGAATGTCCCGCCATCACATGGGCGATGCTGGGAAGGTTGCCAATGTAGGTGTCGGTCGAGTCAGGATTCCAGAAACATTGAATCTCATACCCGCGCTGCCAGTCTGTCTCGTGGGTACCCCACATGCAGCGGAAGTCGCTCGACTCGTTCACCAAAATCTTTGTAGTGATGCCACGCTGTTGAAACTCGCGGTTCATCTCGCGGGCGATGTGTGCTATTTCTCGGTTCGTGGCAGGACTGCCTTCCTGCTTGGGGCCTTGCCAGTTCCAGTGGCCATCAGGTTCGTTCACGGGACACACATAGTCGAAGTGGATGCCATCCTCCCGCTCTGCCTGTTGGAGCATGTCTGCAATGTAGGTCGCGAAATCGTCGTAGGCATCCTCCTTCAGATTGAAGGTGCCGCCACGCCCTGTGTTGGTGGCTAGTCCGTTCAGGGTAAGGTGTACTGGTGGAGAGTTGTAGAATGCTAAGAAGGTGGGTACACCACGTTCCTTGGCCAAATGAAGGAATCGCCTTTGTCCTGTCTGTTGTGCGAAATACTCCGTGCGCGTGTCAACGTTGATGTGGGCTGAATCGCCCTGAGCCGCACTGCCTGTTCCCGCATTGAAACGCCAGATGCTTAATGCGATACCCTTGGGAGACCCATCGTCAAACGTGTCTGACGAGAAGAGCCAGTCTGCGACCTTCGTTTGTAGCGAATCATGCCAAGTGCCGATTCTCCACATGCTCCACGCATCGCTGGCACCAAATCCGTCGATGGTTTGCTGCTCATGGTTGGTCACTGTGAATTTTGTCGCTTTCTGTGCGAAGGCTCCCTCTGATAGCGTGAGGGCGACACCCAAAAGCAGGGAAAAGCACACCTTTCTTCTCATTGTTTGTGTCATAATTTTTTTTTGTGGTCTAATTTAAGTTTCGCAAGCTTTGTATGCCTTGTAGATAAAGGGAGATAGAAGAAGATAGAAGGAGATAGAAGACAAATGTAATGCTAATGGCAAGGTATCGTCCTCTATCTTCCGCCGCTGAAATGCGGCTATCTTCCTTTATC
>JAFSKK010000009.1 GCA_017448965.1 Bacteroidaceae bacterium
AACATTGATTTTGATGTCGTAAAGGTACAACATTTTTACGACATAACAAAGCCCTGGCTTGAGAAAGTCGGGGCTTTGCGATAAAAAAAGAGGATGTGCCTATTTTGACACACCCTCTTGTTGTTATATACAGGCTTTCAAAGCTTCAAAAATAGCCATCACTAGAAAGCTTGCTTTCAGATGATGGCTATTTTAAATCTTTGAGCCTCTTGTCGGATTCGAACCAACGACCCCGAGATTACAAATCACGTGCTCTGGCCAACTGAGCTAAAGAGGCGGGTGGGTAAGCTGACTACATCGCGCCGCTACAACCAAGTACCCTTGCTGCGGTCAAGCCCTGGGGGAATTCCGAGGGAGCTGGCCGTATAGGACTTACCCATTTTTGTTTAGCGGGTGCAAAGGTAAGGCGTTTTTTTAACACAACAAAGAAATCTGGCGAAAAGTTGAGGACTTGGAGTAAAAAAAATGCCATCGCTGTAGAAAAAGAAGGTTTATCGTCAAAAAACTCCTAACTCCTAACTCCTATCTCCTAACTTTTTGCTACCTTTGCACCCATTATGGAAGAAATCATCCTCAATCTTACGAACGGAGCACTCGACAACCTGAATTACGGATGGGTCATCCTGTTCATGGCCATCGAAAGCTCTTTCATTCCTTTTCCATCAGAAGTGGTGATGATTCCGGCGGCATACATGGCTGCCGAAACGGGCGAAATGACCTACCCGATGATTATCCTGTGCGGCACATTGGGCGCACTGATTGGCGCGTTGGTCAACTATGGACTCTCCTATTGGTTGGGGCGCCCCATCGTCTATGCGTTTGCCAACAGCCGTTTCGGACACATGTGTCTGATTGATGCGCAGAAGGTGGAAAAGGCAGAAAAGTATTTTGACAAACGCGGAGCGGTATCTACACTGATTGGCCGCATGATTCCAGCCATCCGCCAACTCATCAGCATCCCTGCAGGACTGGCCAAGATGAATCTGCTGTCGTTCTGCCTCTACACCAGCATCGGCGCAGGCCTTTGGAACAGCATCCTCGTGGGCATCGGCGCAGCATTCCACAGCACGATGCCGAAGCAGGAACTCATCGACATCATCGCACACTACTCGCACATCATCGGCATTGCTGCTATCATCATTGTGGTGGTGGTGCTCACCTATTTAATATATAAGGGAGTGAAAAAGTGAGTACAAACAAGCCGAAGGGCAAATTGTACATGGTAAAATTGTAAATGAAAAGATATGTTTGAAAATCTAAGCGAGAGACTTGAACGGTCTTTCAAGATACTGAAAGGTGAAGGCAAAATCACCGAAATCAACGTAGCGGAGACGCTGAAAGATGTGCGCAAGGCACTCTTGGAAGCCGACGTGAACTACAAAGTGGCCAAGACATTTACAGACACCGTGAAGCAGAAGGCGCTGGGTCAGAATGTGCTGACCGCCGTGAAGCCCGGCCAAATGATGGTCAAGATTGTACACGACGAACTGGCTGAACTGATGGGTGGTCAGGCCACGGAACTGAACCTGACGGGACGCCCAACGGTCATCCTGATGGCAGGTCTCAACGGTGCCGGTAAAACCACGATGTCGGGTAAGTTGGCGCTGCGTCTGAAGACTCAGAACCACAAGAAACCGCTCCTCGCTGCTTGCGACACCTTCCGTCCTGCGGCTATGGAGCAGTTGCGCGTGTTGGCTGAGCAGGTACAGGTGCCCTGTTATCTCGAAGAAGGAGCCACCGACCCCATCGCTGTAGCCAAGAACGCTATTCAGGAAGCCAAAGCAAAAGGCTACGATGTGGTGATTGTCGATACCGCTGGTCGCCAGTCGATTGATGAGGAACTGATGGTGCAGATTGAACAAATCAAGGCAGCCGTCAATCCCAACGAAACGCTGTTGGTGGTCGATGCGATGACCGGTCAAGATGCTGTCAACACCGCCAAGACTTTCAACGAACGTCTGGAGATTGATGGCGTCATCCTCACCAAACTGGATGGTGACACACGTGGTGGTGCCGCACTTTCCATCCGCACCGTTGTGGATAAGCCCATCAAGTTTGTCGGTACAGGCGAGAAGATGGAGGCACTCGATGTGTTCCATCCTGAACGTATGGCCGACCGCATCCTCGGCATGGGCGACATCGTCTCGTTCGTGGAACGTGCCCAGCAGCAGTTCGACGAAGAAGAGGCCAAGCGTCTGGAGAAGAAGATTGCCAAGAACAAGTTTGACTACAACGACTTCATCGGACAGATCAACCAAATCAAGAAGATGGGTAATATCAAAGACCTCGCTTCGATGATTCCAGGAGTTGGCAAAGCTCTCAAGGATGTGGACATCGACGACAACGCCTTCAAATCTGTCGAGGCCATGATTGGTTCGATGACCCCCTACGAACGTGAACATCCCGATTGTATCAATATGTCGCGCAAGCAGCGAATCGCCAAAGGTTCTGGCGTTTCCATCGACGAAGTGAACCGCATCACCAAACAGTTTGAGCAGATGCGTAAGATGATGCGTCAGATGACCAGCCCTAAGATGGCACAGGCAATGGCACAGATGCAACGGATGAAAGGATTTAGAAAATAAACTTTACAAGAAATGCAACTGATAGACGGAAAAGCAACTGCAGCAGCCATCAAGGCTGAGATAGCAGAAGAAGTAAAGAATATTGTGGCATCGGGAGGCAAGCGCCCCCACCTCGCCGCCATTCTCGTAGGTCACGACGGAGGTAGCGAAACTTACGTGAAGAACAAAGTGCTGGCTTGTGAAGCCTGTGGATTCACCTCCACCCTGCTCCGCTTCGAGGACGACATCACCGAAGAGTTCCTCCTTCAGCAGGTGGACAAACTCAACAAGGATGCTGATGTGGACGGTTTCATCGTGCAGCTTCCACTTCCCAAGCACATCTCTGAGCAGAAAATCATCGAAGCCATCGACTACCGCAAGGATGTGGACGGTTTCCACCCCATCAACGTGGGACGCATGGCAATCGGCCTTCCCTGCTACATCTCCGCCACGCCCCTCGGCATCATCACCCTCTTGCGCCGCTACAACATCGAGACCAGCGGTAAGAAGTGCGTCATTCTCGGCCGTTCCAACATCGTTGGCAAACCGATGGCACAACTGATGATGCAGAAGCAGTATGGCGACGCGACAGTGACCGTTTGCCACAGCCGTTCGAAGACTCTGAAAGAGGAGTGCCAGCAGGCAGACATCATCATCGCAGCCATCGGAAGTCCGAACTTTGTCACCGCTGATATGGTGAAAGATGGTGCAGTCATCATCGATGTAGGTACCACCCGTGTGCCAGATGCCACCCGCAAGTCAGGCTTCCGTCTGAATGGCGATGTCGATTTCGAGCATGTCGCCCCCAAATGTTCCTTCATCACACCTGTTCCAGGCGGCGTAGGCCCCATGACGATTTGCTCCTTGATGAAGAACACGCTCAGCGCTGGTCGCAAGGAATTTTACAAATAACAAGAGAGATTAGAATATCTTCCTCTCTCTAAAAGTGAAGAAAAAGAGGCTTCCGCTGAATTTTCTTCACTTTTTATTTGGTCAATCCAAGAAAACTCCCTACCTTTGCACTCGCAAAACGGGAATAACCCCTACATGGTGGATGTAGTTCAGTTGGTTAGAGCGTCAGATTGTGGTTCTGAATGTCGTGGGTTCGAGTCCCACCCTCCACCCTACAACAAGTAAGCGGAAACTCAATGAAAAGAGTTTTCGTTTATTTTTTTTACGCTACTCGGATTTCGCGGCTGAAGAAGAAATATCCTACGATGACCAATTGCATCACAATGATGTTAGCACACATAATTGTTGCAAATGTATGAATAATCAAAGAATTATCCTTACATTTGCAACAACATTGATGAAACGTTATCCTCAAACATAAAAAAACATGACTAATATGCAATCGAGCAGCGTATCCCCTTCTGCATTCTGGCAGACAGGTTGGAGGTCTGGCCTCCTCTTTGTCCTTGTAAGTTTACTCACCCTGGCAACCTCTTGCTCTGACGATGACCACACCGTCAATGTGCCGATGCTGCAAGGCAAAATCTCATCCTATAACGAGTATGGCGGAACCATGCTGGACTTTACAGAGGAAAACATGACGAAGGCGGGATTCACACTCGGCGATGTCATCAGCATCACCATCGATGGCAAAGAACTCGTCATGCCATACTACGATGGCTACTACACCGACAATGGAGAATACGTGTGCGTGGCTTATCCTGGCTATTCCAGCATCAGCTTCACAGCCAACAACATCGGATTGCCAGAAGAACTGACAGGACTGGAAGGACATGACATCACCGTCAGAATGAAGCAAAAGGGCGGCAAGCTCGACGTGCAACAGGCTCTGGGCATGAAATACACCAACGACCGCAATGACTATTTTGACATCTCCGATGCGGAATATGCCAATGCACGTGTCGTGAGTGTCGGCAACATTGCCAGCGGCATACTCCACCGTAGTTCTTCGCCGTTCTCCAACGGAACCAACCGCGCCTACTATGTATCGGATTATTTGGAGCGTGAGCAGGTGGCAACGGTGCTCAACCTCGCCGACACTGAAGAGAAGATGTTGGCCTACGATATGCCCACCTACAGCCACACGCTTTGGGAGAGTGGCAACGTGATTCTGTGTCCGCTGAAGGCTGACCCAACAGCAGTTGACTACAACAACCGACTGATTGCAGCGCTGAAGGAACTCCCGTCGCACCCAGCCCCCTATGTCGTGCATTGCATGGAGGGCAAAGATCGCACAGGGTACGTGTGTGCATTGCTCGAGGGATTGTGCGGAGCGACGTATGAAGAGATTGCAGCCGACTATCTGGTCACCTACAAGAACTATTATCGCATCACGCCAGAAAAAATCCAGATGTATGCAACACATTGCTATCGTTGCGACTCAACCCGTGCCTGATGTATTATGCCGACATTGACGACGAGGCACAATTGCCCAACGTTGACTACACCCAAGCATTCTCCAACTATCTGCTCTCTCACGGCATGAACCAAGAGCAACTGAACGCACTGGTTCACGCTCTGACGGATAGCCAAGAATAACTTATGAACGAAGTCTGCTACGCCAGTGAGGAGGATGGGAGGCTCATTGCGGTCTATTTCGCCAGACGTGCCAACAATGCCAGCAGCACCTGCCAAATGTCATTGATGGTTGAGAGTTCTACCCGTTCGCTGGTGGAATGGGGTTCCACGATGCGAGGGCCAATGCTGGCCATCTGAATGCCTGGATAATGCTGCACGAAGAAGCCTGCTTCGAGCACAAAGTGCATGGCCACCATGCGAGGACGCCAACCCAGCACATCCTGGAACGTGTCGCTAACCAATTGCAGAAAAGGTGATTGCTGATTTTCCTGCCAAGCGGGTGCCGACATCACCACTTCGGAATTTCCACCTGCTGTCGTGAAGATTTTAGCAATCGTGCGGCTGAGCGCCTCCATCTCGTTGTCGAGGAAACTCCTCGTATGGGTGGACACAAAGATGTAGTCTTCTTCCGTCGAGACACGCCCCACATTATTGGATGTCTCCACTGTACCAGGCATTGTCTCGCTCATCTTCACCACCCCTTGCGGCACTTGTTCCAAACAGTTGATGAGTGTCTCTATAGCCTCCGAAGGGATGACCATCTCCTGTTTGTCACACGGCTCGATACTACAGGCGATGCGAGGATCAGTACTTCCATACTCCTGCTGCAGCCATTGGTTGATGAAATTTACCTGCTTCTTCACGAATTCAGAAGCTTCGTCAGAAGATACGCCAATCAACATCTCGCCCTTCGAAGCTATCGAGGCATTGGCTTCACCCATCTGGATGTCAGCCACCTTGATGCAGGCTTCATGATGGACAGCCGACAGGAAGGCTCTGGCTGGAATCATCGCACTACAACGCCCCTTGTTGATGTCAACACCCGAGTGACCACCCAATCCCCCTTCGATGCGGATGCGGTACCAACAGCATTGCTCGTCTGCAACAGGTTGCCGTTTGATGGGAATGCGGTGGAACTGCAAGCAGGCTCCTGCAGCACCTGTTGTGATAGTGTCGTAATCCTCCGAATCAAGGTTGATGACCTTACGGCCTTTCAGAAAATCCTTGCTCAACTGCGAGGCACCCGACATGCCGTCTTCCTCGTTCGTCGTGGTGATGACCTCAAGAGCCGGATGCACGATGCTATCATCCTCAAGCACAGCCAACGCCATCGACAAGCCAATGCCATTGTCGGCTCCCAACGATGTGCCCCGCGCCTTCATCCATCCGTTCTCTTCGTAGGCATCAATGGGGTCGTTCAGCGGGTCGCTCATCCCAACACACACCATGTCCATGTGGTTCAGCAACACAATCGGCTCTGCCCCTTCATGACCAGGGCTGGCAGGCTTCCGTATCACCACACAATTCTCCTTATCGCGTTCATACTCTAAATGAAGCCGCTCTGCAAATCGGCAAAGATAGTCGGCCACCCGTTCCTCATGATGTGATGGACGGGGTATGTGGTTCAGCTCTCGAAAAATGCTGAGAAGCCGTTCTGTTGATGAATGTTCCATTTGGTTGAATTCATTATGGTTATGAAAAAACGTTGTCTGTATTACCGATGTCAATATAATCATCGCGAGTACAAAGATGACACTTTTTCTTGATTGATACTACATAGTCGTTAATAAATCTTTCAAAAATCCTTTTAATACGTCCCCAAGACCGAAAAATTGAAAAATGTTTGCTACCTTTGCAGCCTGAAAATCAAAAAATCAACGAATGAAGAAAATCATCAGCTCTATCTTGGCCCTGTTAGTGATTGTTCAGTTATGGGGTCAGGACAATCTTGAGGTCATCAATATAGAAAATCTGGCGGTGCAGGACTACATGGCAGACGCGCAGAAAACTTACGAGGAGAATCCCGACTTTCGTGTGAGCGTGGTGACAAAATACAACAACACCACAAAATATGGCAAGAAACTATATTGGCCGCAGGGAAAACTGGTGAAATGGACTCCGACGACAATAGCCAGCAACATTGCAGAAGTGCGCATCACGGTGAGTGAGCACAGCAATTATGGCGAGGCATATACGTTCCATCCTGATGAAAAAGGAGACAGTTCCTTCGTCATCCGGAATCTGCTGCCCAACTGCATTTATTATTATAAGGTGGAAGAGTTTCGGACAAATGGGGACACGACGCTGATGGCAAGCGGAAAGTTCCGCACGGTGGGACAGGTGAGAATGATTCAGGTGCGCAACTGCAGCAATATCCGCGACTTGGGCGGATGGCTCACACAGTACGGAGTGCCCGTGAAGTATGGCCGCCTGTATCGCAGCGCCAGCCTTGACCGCATCAACAAAGAGGGTCGCCACGATTTCGTGAACAATCTGGGAGTGCTGGCAGAACTGGACTTGCGACATGAAACAAAACGCACCACCTCATGTCTGGGCGACGACAAGGATTATCTGCGTCTGGCCCATGGTTCCTATACGAGCGGAATGAAGGAGCGGAACAGGGTGTATGTACAAGACCTGAAATGGATCATCGCCCGAATGAAGGAGCATAAGAATGTGGATTGGCATTGTGCCATCGGATGCGACCGCTGCGGAACACTGAGTTTCCTGATTGAAGGACTGTTGGGACTTAGCGAACTGGATTTGTGCCGTGATTTTGAACTGTCCACATTTAGTTTGACAGAGAGGAACAGACGTGTACGAAGCCCGCTGAAAAGCATGCTTTCCTACATCAGGACACACGGTCCTGCCGACGACCTTGCCAAATGCTTCTACAACTACTGGCTGAGCATCGGCATGGGAGAGAAAGAACTGAACTATTTCCTGGGGGAAATGCTGGACATCCACTCCAAGAACTCACTCCAAAGAAAAATGGGCATATCTGATGTGGAAAGCCCAGGAAAAGAACAAGAACCGAACCCAACACTCAACACGGAAATAAAAAACAATGTTCAAGAATAAATTTAACACCTTATCATCATTGATGAAACGTGAGGGCTGCTGCCTTTGTATCATGACAGCAATGATGCTGCTGACGCTCAACTCCTGTACAGATAGCATCATCAAAACGAAGAAACAGGGAGAATTCATCATCACCGAAGTGATGCCTGCCAACCATACAGGATTGCTTGCCGAAGATGGTGAACTGTATGACTGGATTGAACTCCAAAACATCACGACCGAAGCGGCATCGCTCAAGGATTACTCGCTGGCTTTTGAGAAGAACGGCAAGAAAAGCAGCAAGAAGAATGACGAGAAAAGCGATGAGAAAGACGACGAAAGAAGTGATGAGAAGAGTGACGACGAAGAGGCTTCAAAGGTCAAGACATGGGAGTTTCCCGATGTGGAGGTGAAGCCTGGCGAGCGCATCATCGTGTTCGCATCGAAGAAAGTCGCTGATAAAGAGGGGAAGACGCCCCAAAAAGAATTGCATGCCAGCTTCAAACTATCCGCTTCGGGAGGAAAATTGCAGTTGCTGAGAGACGGAGACGCCGTGTCGGAAGTGTGCTATGGCCCATTGGACGATGATGTGTGTTACCGCCTCAATGCCGACAGCATCTTCGAAGCCAGTTATGAGCAGACACCTGGGTTTGAAAACACCAACGAGGGATTTGAATCCTACTGCACCTTGATGGAACAGCAACGCAAGGATGCCGCTCTGAAGATATGGGAAGTACACGCCAAGGGACAAAAGAAAGGAAGGGCTTGGATAGAGGTGAAGAACGTGTCGGATCAACCCGTTGATTTGGAAGAATACAAACTCACCACCAGCAAGAAGAAGGCACCAAAGTGGAACTTCCCTGCCGTACAGCTTCAACCTGGCAAACAGTTCGTGATGGATTGCCGGAAGGAGGATTTCAAGATTGGTAGCACCAAATCGGTTGTGCTCATGAAGAAGAAGAAGTTTGTGGATGG
Source organism: Bacteroidaceae bacterium (assembly GCA_017448965.1). GTDB lineage: Bacteria > Bacteroidota > Bacteroidia > Bacteroidales > Bacteroidaceae > Minthosoma. Next base: position 8,931 of record JAFSKK010000009.1, read on the forward strand.
CGTATGTCCTGCTACCACCCCTTACGGCGTTTCGACTGGTCGTGTGGAGGGGAAGGACGGTTTCTTCTATTTTCCATCGCCTACACGCAATGCTGAGAACACATCGACATGCTATCGCCACATTGCTCAGCAACCCTCGTTCAATCCCACACCCAACGTCTATTCGGGCAAGGAGAGCATGAACGTTTGCATCGACACCTACGGATATACCGTCCACTACACCACCGATGGCAGTATGCCCACAGCGGCATCACCCATCTACAAGGACAGCATCACCATCAAGAAAACCACCACTATCCGTGCATTCTGCGAAGGCGATTCCACCACCATGCGTAGCAATACGGCTACCGCCACATTCATCTTTGCCAAGGAGCACACGCTGCCTGTGATGAACATCACCGTGCCGGAAGCCGACCTCTACGACTACAATCGTGGCATCTATATGGCGGGACCTGGTGCATCTACCGAATATCCCCACCAAGGTGCCAACTACTGGAAGCCGTGGTGGAAGAGAGCTCATGTGGAGTTCTTCGACAGCATCAACGGCGGCTTCTCCGCTGGTTGCGAGATGGCCATCTTCGGAGGTTTCTCACGAACCCTCGCCAAGAAGTCGTTCAAGATACGCTTCAGAGACGAATGTGGCCCTGCACACCTCGACTACGACCTCTACAACGAGGGCAAAGTGGAGGAAGTGAAAAACTTCGTGCTACGTTCAGGTTCGCAAGACATATCGGGCGTGATGGTGCGCGACGAGTTCTTCACCAGCTTGATGAAGCAACACAGCCCCACCCTGCTCATTCAGGCCTATCGACCTGTGGCACTCTACATTAACGGCGAATACTTCGGTCTTTACTACCTGCGCGAGAAAATCGACAAGCGTTTTGTGGCGCGCCATCTCAATGTGTCCACCGATTCCATCTCTATCATCATGTCGGGAATGTATTGCGAGGAGGGAACCAAAAAGGACTTTACAGATCTCCAAACCTACGCATCTACCCACAATCTTGCCGACAAAGAATGTTACGAATACGTGAAGAGCCGTGTTGACCTCACTGGACTTATCGACTACAAATTAGGACAGATGTATTCCAGCAACACCGACTTGGGAAATGTGCGTTATGTGCTCTCAAAAGACCCCAAAGGCGACCAGAAGTGGCACATCGTCTTCTACGACCTCGATGCCACATGGGCAACAAACTGCACCTCATCGTCCTATTTCCTTGCCAGTGGAGACAATCGGGTGAAGCGGATTCAAAACCTGCTGGTGCAAGAACTCCTGAAGAACCAGGAATTCCGTCAACTCTTACTTGAACGGCTTTCTCTCCACATGCACAAGACGTTCTCCACCAAGAACACAACGGCTGTCTTCGACGACCTCATCAACACCATCAAGCCCGAGATGCAACGCAACTGCCAACGATGGCCAGCCGTACTCACCTATCCGAGATGGGAGAACCGCGTGAAGGAATTCCGCGAGAAATTCAAGGAGAGAAACAAAATCATGCTCAACGACCTGCGTCAGTACCTCAAGGTCACAGAAGAGGAAGAAAAGAAGTATTTCTCCGACCTCGGATATTGAGGTTCCCCCGTTTGCACTGAAAGGCCTACGCCTGTTCGGTATAAGAAGAAATCGCTTGTAAATGCCTACAAACGATGAGACATAAAAAAGGCTCCCGCCGAATTGGCAGGAGCCCTTTTTTGTATGCTTGATGTGTGTTATCACAAAGAAGCGGTAGCAACAAAATTTTTCATGACACGCTTGTAGTAACCTTCTGTGCGCGCTTTGCGCTGCATACACTTCAGGTCGCCTGAGTTCCAAAGACGGATGGCTTTTTCCATGTTACCTTCTGGATTGTAGCGCTCCTGGTATGTGATGAACATGTCAATACTCTTCTGCTTGTCATAACGGTCAGCGTAAGTGAATTTCTTGTATCCGGCGATACGGTTGCACTCACGCACAAGGATTTCAGCAATCTGCAGATAACCCACGTAGAGGCCATTCTTTGAAACTGCCTTTGCATTGCCTCTACTTTCTACCTGTGCAATAGCGAGGATAACGGCTCCCCACTTTTTCTCGAGGTCAACTTTGGGTGCTGTTTGTGCCGCAGCACTCAACGAGATGGCCATCACGGCTAATACTAATAATTTCTTCATACAATCTTACATTTTATTGTTTGACTGTGGTTCATTTCTTATTGAAAACCGCTGCAAAGGTAAGGGGTTTTGCTGAATTGACCAAATAAAATATGCTAAAAAACATATTTTCACGAAAGAAAACATGCTTTTTAGCATATTTTATGGTTTACGATGCTTATTTCACGCGCTTCTCGCCATCAATGATGTAGATGCCCGATTGGGTGGCAGCAGGCACACGAACACCTTGCAAAGTGTAGATGCCCTTACGTACTCCAGCGCGTTTTTCTGGAAGGTTTTCGATGCCTGTTGAAGGGTCATCTTCTTCCAGCATGCCCACATAGGTGAGGGTGAAATTGTCCACTTTATACCAACGTCCTTCCTTCACGCCGATGGTGAGCGAACCCGTTTCTGCCCCTTCATCGGCTGTCACCTTGATGTTGTTGATGACTGCCTCAGAGAGGTAGAGAGGGCCAAATGCGTGTCCATCAACGGTAGCGGTGGCATCGTCGGCAAACAGGGTGACAGAAGATTTCTCGTCTGTTCCCAACATGGCGGTGAGGCGGTAGTAGCCAGGAGTGAGCCCCTGAACCACTTGCGAGATGCTGACAGAAGACGAGTCATCTGCCGCAATCAGGCTTCGGTAATAATAGGTGCCATCAAGCCCTACGGCACGTTTATCGTTGGCAGCAGTACCATCGTTTACAGAACCGACAGAAGTGAAGCCTTCCTTCTTCCCGACCGTCCAGCCGCGAGGAGAAGCCTTGGATTGCTCGAACGAGGGATTGACGATGTTGCTGGTGAAGTCAATTTCCCTGTTGCCAAGATAGGCAATCTGCTTCATGTAGGTTTCACCGTCGGCAACCAACTGAGCGGCATACTCTTTCACCTGACTGATGGAAGTGAGTTCTGCACCTTCACCTCGATTGGAGAACTCCTTCTCGGCATATTGAATTTCCTGCTCATAGGCTTCATATGCTGATTCCTTGACGACATCCTTGTATTTCTCCAATATCTGACGTGCCTCGTTAATGCTTTGAGCCAATGTGATGTAAGGTGGGTCTTGTGTGATGCTTGGGTAGGCACGAACATCGGCAGGAGTGTCATCTGCATTCCAATATCCCCGCAAGGCTTCCACTTCACTCCCCTCCTTCACCACCACAAAGCTCTGTTTCTCCTCCGCATTGAGCAGGTGTGCCTTCGCAGGGGTTGTGGTGTTGATATAGGTACCGATGAGAGCGTTGTCAGTATTCTCCACAGGAGCAGCCACCACGGTCACATTTTCACCCGCCAGGGTCATGTTGCCAGTCGATGAAGCCATCACAAGATAAGCCTTTCCAGCCTCCAGCGTCTTCACATCGGCCGTGCGGACAGCAGCACTCAGGTGTTCTGTGATGTCGCGAACAATAATGCCATCGGGAACGTTGGCAGCAAAGGGTGTGGTGATGAGATACCATCGTGCAGGTTCAACCGCCAAGTTCAGTTCTGCCTTCTCCGCGATGAAATCAGCACGAGGCGTGAAGTTGTACCCCGGAACAAGCGAGAGTTCCTTACAGCACCCATTGCACACCACATTCTTTCCTGTGGCCTTGCTGTCGGCAGCCACATAAACAAGGGCATTGGGGTTGACCGACTGAGTGACTTCACCCACCCCTGTACATTGTGTCAAATCGTACAAGGTAGCTGTGTTATAGGCCTTTCTCGAAGCAAAGGAGGATGAATTGAAGGCGATGGCATCGAAGTGTCCCTGAATGGTCAGGCAGTTATCCTCGAAACTCACCACAGACATATCTTTCTTCTGGAAGATAAGATAGATGTCGCTGTTCTCCGCTTCGTCCAAACTGATGGGGTCGTTTGCCAGCTGTGTCTTTTCGTGCACCTGCAACTTATAATGCTTTCCCTCCACAATCGGATGAGCGGTTGTACTGTACACCGTCACCGTCGCATCTGCTTCCTCATGGGCGTTCACGGTCAGTTGACCTGTATAGGTGACACCTGTAGGCACCCACACGTTGGCCACTTCGTCATATTCCGACAAATCCATGACCAGCGTCCCTCCGTATGGCGCATCGGCCTTATTGGTCACCGTCACATCGACAGATGTCTGGGTGTTGTAAACAAAATGATAGGTCTTTCCTCCGAAGTCTTCGGTGTCGCTGCCACCCTTCATGGTGACCTTCTTCAGCGAGAGTGCCGTTTCAGGCTTCTCAGGTGTGAAGGATGTCTGAGCCAGCACGTTGAGGTCGGCATCGGTCAGCGTCACATAGTAGAGCCTGTCGCTTGTCGGCTTGCCGGTCAGCGTGATTTCTTGCACACTGCCCGTCGCAAAGAGGGTTTCCGTATCGCTCGATTTGGCGTTTGCCAGTTTCGAAGGATTGGTCTTCGAGGTGGAAAGGAAGAGATACACGCCGCTGAAGTCGAGCGTGGAGTTGTTGGCCACCTTCACCGCAAACTCATTTTCCACATTGGTGTATACATGTTCGGGAAGGGTGATGCTGATGGTGCGGTTCCACTTCTTCGGACAGGCACCAATCAATGCACTTTGGGAATCGTAGAAGCCATTCATGCCGTCGGTTGTAGTGGTCGTGTAGTAGCCATCGGCCTGTCCACCCCATCCGAAGTTGAAGTAGAACTTGTCGTCGGAAGCACGGTAGCCATGAACGAACACAGCATGACCGCCCTGATCGGGATGTACACCCGTGTACATGACCGGTCGTCCTGCCGCCAACTCATTATAGAGCAGTTGTGTCCAACCTTCTTGTCCGTAACTATTACGATAATGCACAGTGCCGCCATTCATGCCAAAATAAGCGGAATACGTGTAAGGAATATTCTCGATATGGCCAGAGGTTGACTCTCCGTAGGTGAGCCATGTGGCCGCTCCTGTGGCAAAGACGAACTCAGCCACGGGTTGCTTGAAATCGGCCGATTGCGACCCGTAGGAGTCGAGCATCAAGTCCCACTTGAGGGGTGTTCCCTTGGGCACACTTCGAGTGACAGGGGCATCGCCATAACCATAAGTCGGTGTGGTGCCCTGAAGGGTTGAAGGGAGGTCTTTGCGCCAGTAGTAGAGAATCTGGCTGGCAGCGGTGGCCACACAACCCGTCAGCGCCCTGTTTCCATTCTTGGTGAGTGTGGGGCAGTTGTCGTTGTAGGGGCTTGTCTGGTGCCAATGCGAAGTGACGAACGGAGGGATGTCCACCCGTGTGGTGGAAGCCCGTTGCGCTCTCCTCGACTTGGCCATCGCCACGTTGGAGCCATCTGCTTGCGCCAATTCCACAATCTTCTGCCAACCGTCCAGCATGTCGAGCAAGGCAGGAGGCATGTTGTCGGGGTCGAAATCGCCCTGTTCGGCCACACCCAGCACTTCGGGCAGGCAATCGTCGCCACTCACAATGACGAAGCCCTGATTGGCTCCTCGGCTGATGATGTAGTAAGGGGCATATTCGCTGGAGGATGCCCTCAACTTGGCTTGTGCCTGGTTGGTCATCGACATCTGATAGCCAGGCACCATATACTCCTGTGCTATCTGCAATGCCTCTGTGCGGCTGATGGGGTCGGCATTGATGCCCAAGGCAGACAGCAATGCCAATGTTGAAACAAGTAACTTTTTCATTGTCAATAGGTAGATGTTAGTTATTCAGATTCTTAGTTCGAGAAATTCAGTCGTTGCACCGATGGAGTTCCGCATCAATCATCATCCAGTTTCAACACAGCGAGGAAGGCCTTCTGCGGCACGCTCACATTGCCGATTTGCTTCATGCGCTTCTTGCCTCGCTTCTGCTTTTCGAGGAGTTTACGCTTACGCGACACGTCACCTCCATAGCACTTGGCCAACACATCCTTTCGCACCTGCTTCACCGTCTCTCTCGCCACAATCTTTCCGCCGATGGCTGCCTGGATGGCGATGTCGAACTGCTGACGAGGGAGCAACTCTTTCAGGCGTTCACACATGCGGCGACCGAGGGTGACAGCATTATCTACATGAGTCAGCGTGGAGAGGGCATCGACCGATTCGCCGTTCAGCAGGATGTCGAGTTTCACCAACTTGCTCTCGCGGAAACCTGCAGGATGATAGTCGAAGGAAGCGTATCCGCGAGAAACACTCTTCAATTTGTCGTAGAAGTCAATCACAATCTCGCCCAGCGGCATGAGGAACTCAATCTCCACACGGTTGCCCGCAATGAAATCCTGCTTCACCAGTTCGGCTCGCTTGCCGAGACAGAGGGTCATGATGGGGCCGATGTAGGTGGCTGTGGTGATGACGGTGGCACGGATGTAGGGTTCCTCCACGTGGTCAATCAGGGTCGGGTCGGGCATACCGCTGGGGTTGTGAACCTCTTGCGCCTCTCCGTGCTTGTCGTACACCATGTAACTCACGTTGGGCACGGTGGTGATGACATCCATATCGAACTCTCGGTCGAGACGTTCCTGCACAATCTCCATGTGGAGCAAGCCGAGGAATCCGCATCGGAAACCGAATCCGAGTGCTGCCGAACTCTCGTGCTGGAAAGTGAGGGATGCATCGTTCAGTTGCAGTTTCTCCAGCGAGGTGCGCAGGTTCTCATAGTCTTCGGTCTCAATCGGGTAGATGCCTGCGAACACCATCGGCTTCACCTCTTGGAATCCCTTGATGGCTTCGGTGGTGGGGCGTGACAGCGACGTGATGGTGTCGCCCACTTTTACCTCGGTGGCCTGCTTGATGCCCGTCACGATGTATCCCACATCGCCTGTACGCAGTTCCTTCTTGGGCACCATATCCATTTTCAGCGTACCGATTTCCTCGGCCAGATATTCCTTCTTCGTGTTGATGAATCGCACCTTTTCGCCTGGACGCATCACACCGTTGATGATCTTGAAGTAGGCAATCACACCGCGATAGGAGTTGAACACCGAGTCGAAGATAAGTGCCTGCAAGGGAGCATCCTCTTCACCGACTGGATGGGGAACTCTTTCCACCACCGCATTCAGTATCTCCCCCACTCCTTCGCCTGTCTTGCCGCTGGCGTAGATGATGTCTTCGAGGTCGCAGCCAATCAGGTCGATAATCTCATCCGCCACCTCTTCGGGCATCGCGTTGGGCATGTCAATCTTGTTGATGACGGGAATGATTTCGAGGTCGTGGTCGATGGCCATGTAGAGGTTGGAGATAGTTTGAGCCTGCACTCCCTGTGTGGCATCCACCACGAGCAGGGCACCCTCGCATGCCGCAATCGAACGGCTCACCTCGTAGGAGAAGTCCACGTGTCCCGGTGTGTCAATCAAGTTCAGCACGAACTTTTGTCCCTGATACTCCGCTTTCTCCCCGTCATATTCATGCTCCATCTGGATGGCGTGACTCTTGATGGTGATTCCACGCTCCTGCTCCAAATCCATGTCGTCCAGCATCTGACCCTGCGTAATCTCAATCGTCTTCGTGCGCTCCAGCAATCTGTCTGCCAGCGTCGACTTCCCGTGGTCAATATGTGCGATAATGCAAAAATTCCTGATATTCTTCATGCGTTCTGCAATTGATATGTTCAATGTGTCAAATAAAATGCAAAGAAACAAAAAAAATCCCATTTCGCAAAATAAAACCGCAGAAAGTTCATCTCCGTAAACGTTCACGCCGCCCCCACTCGCTCGTTCACGTCGTCGCCACTCATGCCTGCACGGCATCGCCGACCATTCCTGCACGCCATCACCGACCGTTCCTGCACGCCGTCACCACCCGTTCTTTTTTCGACGCTGCAAAGATACAACATCCACCATGCGGTCTACGAACATTCTGCACTTTTTTTGAAAAGACAGCGGAAAATTTTTCTTGCCGTTACACTTGTTACAGTGTTACAGTGTTACAGTTCTCGAAAAGCCTTTTCCAACCCTAAAAATACTTCTATATTTATATATAAATATAGAGTTTATTTTTGACTTTTCTTGATTGTTTTTGGAACTGTAACACTGTAACACTGTAACGCTTTCAGAAAACAAAAATGCGCTACTCAAAAAGAGCAACGCATTTTTTATAGTCTTGCAACTATTGCTTGTAGACTCAGCGCTAATTACTTAAGAGAGTAAGCGTATGGATCCTTCTCGTCACCAGTCTCAACGGCGCTCACCTTGTCCTCGCGGAGCAACCAGCCAAGGCCGAGGTTGAAATCTTTTTCTGCAAGCTTAGTAGCTTTCTTGATCTGTTTGAATGTCTGTGCTGACTCAGCCTCAGAAAGGGCGTTCCAAATGAGTCCGGCAATGTTGCCTGCTTTTTCCTGTAACATAACAATTTTACATTTAAATGTGTTAAACTTTCTTGTTGGCTTGAGGAAAATCCTAAACAATCTTTTCCCAAATCCGATGCAAAGTTACAACCTTTTTGTAAAAAAAAGCAAATAAAAGTGAGAAAAATGACGGAAATATCGCCAAATTAGAGGATTTTGCGGAAAATAAGGGCTGTAGAAGTCAATTTTTCTGTGTGCGCACACAGAAAGGAATCATCGGTAGTCCTTGGGCGTGAAATGATATTCCGCAAATTTGTCGCCACGCACGGCATCGTGATAGATGTAGGTGAAGGTGACACCAGCCTCTTTTTGCTTGGCAAATTGAACCGAATTGCGCACACTTTTCAGGTGGCTGTCGCCCAATTCTCCCAGATGATCCATCATCAGAGTGCGCAGGGTATCCTCCTTGAAAGTGACGGAATAGTAGAACCGCAAGTCGCCCGCCTCTTCATTCTTCACATACACGACGCTGTCCACACTCGTGAACTCATCCAACTGCTGCGGACAATGTTTCGCTGTGTATGCCTTTGCCTCACGCTCGAAAAAGTCGGCCTTCTTCTCCTGACAGGAAGAGAAAGCCACGATGACACACAAGAATAATATATAATGTATGCGCATGTACATATATTATTTACCGATGACCTGTCGCAATGCCCGTGCCAATTGGTCGGGACAACTGGTGGGTTTCAATCCGCAAGTGATGCCCTCCAACCTGCTGATGACATCCTCAGCCTTCTGGCCACGCACCAACTGAGCAATGCCAGCCGTATTGCCTGCACATCCGCCATAGAACTGAACGGAGTTGATGATGCCAGTCGCATCATCAACATCCAGTTCTATCGCTTTGGAGCATGTTCCCTTTGTTTCGTAAACAGTCTTCATGCTTACTTCATATTGGTGTACACATTCTGTACATCGTCGAACTCTTCGAGACGCTCCACCATCTTGTCGATAGTCTCACGCTGCTCGTCAGTCACCTCCTTCAGGTCGTTAGGCACGTAAGTGAACTCGGCACCTGTGATTTCGAAGCCATTGTCCTCGAGGTACTTCTGAATCTGAGCGAACGACTTGGGGTCACCATAGATGGTGATGGTCGTCTCGTCCTTCTCCTCGTCGTACTCCTCATCATACTCGTCGTTCACACCATATTCGATGGCCTCCAGGATGAACTCATCCATATCCATATCGTCCTTCTTCTTGAAAGTGAACTGGCTGTAGTGGTCGAAGAGGAAGGAGAGCGAACCAGTCGTGCCCATGTTGCCGCTGAACTTGTTGAACACCGAACGAACGTCAGCCACAGTACGGGTGGTGTTGTCGGTCAACGTATCGACGAACACAGCCACACCATGAGGGCCATATCCTTCGTAAGTCACGCTCTTCCAAGCCGACTTGTCCTTACCAATGGCATTCTTGATGGCTCGGTCGATGTTGTCCTTTGGCATGTTCTCGTGACGGCAGGTCGCGATGACAGCACGAAGGTGTGCGTTGTTGTCGGGGTCAGGACCACCTTCAGCCACCGCGATGGCAATCTGCTTGCCAAGGCGAGTGAAGGTCTTTGCCATGTTACCCCATCTCTTCAATTTTCTCGCTTTACGGAACTCAAATGCTCTTCCCATAATCTTATTTACTATTTTACGATTTACAATTTACGATTTATTTCACGATTTGGAGATTTGGTTATTTGCCACGAACAGTTGCACCCGTTGCTTTGCAGATGCTCTGTTCAATCTTGCTCATGATGGCTTCGATGGCTTTGTCGTTGAGGGTCTTTTCCTCGCTCTGGAGGGTGAAGTTGACCGCATACGACTTCTTGCCTGCCTCGAGATTCTTGCCTTCGTACACGTCGAAGAGACGCACTTCCTTCAGCAGTTTCTTCTCTGCCTGATAAGCGGCTGCCTCAATCTGAGCGAACTGCACACCTTCATCGACGAGCAATGCGAGGTCGCGGCTAACAGCTGGGAACTTCGACAGGTCGTAGTAGGAAACCGTCACCTTCTTGATGAGTTTCATGAGGTTCGTCCAGTTGATGTCGGCAAAGAACACAGGAGCCTCCACGTCGAGTTTCTTAGCCACCTTCTTCGTCACGATGCCGAACTCGGCAATCTTCTTTCCACCACGCTGTGTGACGGTCGTTGCGATGGAGAAGATGTCGTTCTTCTCTTCGCCAAACACGAGGGCACCAAATGGCACACCCAGACGCTTGAAGATATTGAGCACGTAGGCCTTCATCTCATACACAGAAGAGTCCTCGTCAGCATGTGCCCAGTTACCATTCACACGCTTACCTGTCAGCCACAAGCCCAGGTGATAATCCTCGCTGTAGGCAGCCAGAATCTTCTTCGACGACTCGGCACTGGCCTTCAAGGTCTCACCGTTCTCATCCACCTTCTCCTGATTCCGCTCAGGAGCGAAGTAGTAGCAGTTACCAAACTCGAAGAACTTCAAGTCGGGCATACGACGGTTGGCATTACGGGCGATGGATTCCAAACCACCGAAGAGCAGCGTCTGACGCAACACAGCCAAGTCCTGACTCAGCGGATTCATCAGCTTCACACAGTTCTCCAATTTGTAGGTCTCGCCCTCTTCATAGTAAGACACCTTCGTCAGCGAGTTGTTCAAGATTTCGTTGAAACCGCAACCCACCAGCTGCTCAGCCACGTGGTTCTGCAGTTTGTTGCTCTTGTCGAGTTCGCCCTTCGTGGTGAGCGACGAACGCACCTGAGAAGGAATCTCGATATTGTTGTAGCCATAGATGCGCAGGATTTCCTCCACCACATCGCAAGGCTTCTTCACATCCACACGGAAAGCAGGAGCCTTCACCTGCATCTTCTCCGCATCGCTTGAAAGAATCTCAAAGCCGAGGTTCTTCAGGATGCTCTGCTGAGTTTCCACAGGCAGTTCCTTGCCGATGAGGTCAGCCACATACTGATATTCCACATCGATGATGGCATCCTGGGGCAGGGTGTCGTTCTTTACATCGACAATCTCCATGCTGATTTCGCCACCAGCCAATTCTTGTGCCAACATCGCAGCACGCTTGATGGCATAGATCTGACCTGCAGGGTCAATACCTCTCTCGAAACGGAAGCTGGCATCTGTCTGCAAGCCGTGACGACGTGCACTCTTGCGAATCCAAGTGGGGTGGAAGTAGGCACTCTCGAAGAGCACGTTCTTCGTGGTTTCATACGTACCACTACCCTTTCCGCCAAACACACCAGCGATACACATGGGCTCCTCCACATTGCAGATGGCCAAATCGCGGTCGCTCAATTTGTGTTCTTCACCATCGAGAGTGACGAATGGCGTACCTTCTGGCAGGGTCTTCACCACCACCTTGTTGCCCTTCACCATATCGGCATCGAAGCAATGCAAAGGCTGTCCGTATGCCATCATGATGTAGTTGGTGATATCGACAATGTTGTTGATAGGACGCTGACCAATCGCTGTCAATCTGTCCTTCAACCACTTCGGACTTTCCTTCACTTCACAACCCTTCACCGACACAGCGCAATAGCGAGGACAAGCCTCACCAGCTTCCACCACCACGTCAATCTTCAGGTCGTTGTTCTGCACTTTGAAATCATCCACAGAAGGACGATGCAGCGAAGTCTCATAACCGTTCTGCTTCAAATAAGCATAGAAGTCACGTGCCACACCCCAATGAGAACAAGCATCGGAGTGATTAGGCGTGATGTCCACCTCAATCACGAAGTCGCTTTCCAAACCGTAATACTCAGCGGCAGGAGTACCCACCACAGCATCTTCGGGCAGCACAATGATGCCATCGTGACTGGTGCCAATGCCGATTTCGTCTTCCGCACAAATCATGCCGTTCGACTCAATGCCGCGCAACTTGCTCTTCTTGATGACAAACTCCTGGTCGCCATCGTAGAGTTTGCAACCCAACTGAGCCACAATCACCTTCTGGCCAGCAGCAACATTGGGTGCTCCGCAGACAATCTGCTCCACCACGCCGTTGCCCTCATCGACCGTCGTCACGTGCATGTGGTCGCTGTTGGGATGCGCCTCGCAAGTGAGCACCTGACCCACCACAAGACCTTGCAAACCACCTTTGATGCTCTGCACCTCCTCAATAGCCTCAACCTCCAAGCCCATGCTGGTGAGCGCCTTGCCCACCTCCTCGGCCGTCATGTCGAAGTCAACATATTCCTTCAACCATTTGTAAGAAATGTTCATATCGTAGATTTTTTAGTTGATCTCTTTTTACCTAAAACATAATGTTTGCGTGCATGCTTACACGCACATGCGCGAAAAACGGTGCAAAGGTACGAATAAGTGAGAGAAAAACCAAATTTATTTGAGTTTTTCAGAACGTGAGTACCTTCGGCGGAGCCAGCGGTACGAATAAGTGAGAGAAAAACCAAATTTATTTGAGTTTTTCCGAACGAGAGCACTTTCGGCGGAGCCAACGTTACCGCAAAATCCGCAAACCACAAAAAAAGGCGGATAATTTTGGCAAATGCACCATCTGCAAGCCTCCATTATCCACCATCCGTTTCACTCTTCAGTCAGCAGATCACTCTTCGGCAAAATTTTTCAGTTTCTCCATGAAGATTCTGATGAGAGAGGGTTTCGGCTCCTCAATTTCCTCTTCCGGTTCATCCTCCTCATCCTCCACTTTCACCTCTTCGGTGGCGATGTTTTCATCCGAAGCAGGAAGGGGTTGCTCCACTTCTTTGAGGGTCTCTTTTTCTTCCTTCTCGAAGTGATAATATTTGTCACGCAACTTCCTGTTGTGCTCACTTTCGTCCGTCTGCACTTTCTCTTCTTCCTCATCGTCCATATCAAAACCTGTGGCAATGATGGACACCTTGATTTCATCCTCCAGCGTCTCGTCCTGATAGTGTCCCCAAAGCACCTCGATGTTCTCGTCCAGCCCTTCCATGAACTTGTTGATTTCAAGCAGTTCAGACATCTTGGCAGGCGATTTCGTTCCACCATACACGATATAGAGCAAACGCTTGATTTTCTGCTTGTCCACATTGGCAATCAGCGGAGAATTTAAGGCACTCTCCATCGCTTTAAAGATGCGCCTTTCGCCACTTGCTTTCGCCACCGACACCACAGCCGCCCCACTCTCTTTCATCACGGCACTCACATCGTTGAAGTCGCGGTTCACAATACCTCTCACGGTGATGATTTCGGCAATCGTCTTCGTCGCAATGGTCAACACCTCATCAGCCTTCTTCATTCCCTCTTCCAAATCAAGACCCGAGTATTGGTCTTCTTCCAGCAGACGCTCGTTGTTGATGACAATCAGCGAATCCACATGCTTCTTCAACTCCTCCATTCCCTTCAACGCCTTGTCGATGCGCTTTTTGCCCTCCATCAGGAATGGCAACGTCACCACACCTACCGTCAGGATGCCCAACTCCTTCGCCATACGAGCAATCACTGGAGCAACACCCGTTCCGGTGCCTCCTCCCATGCCTGCCGTAATGAACACCATCTTCGTGTCGGCATCAAACATCGACTTGATTTTGTCCTTACTCGCCTCAGCAATCTCGCGACCCAACTCTGGATTTCCACCTGTACCAAGCCCGTCGCCCAACTGAACCTTGTTAGGCACCATGTTGGCCTTCAGCACCTGGCTGTCAGTGTTAACCACCATAAACGTCACGTTTCTGACGCCTGCTTCCCACATGTGATGTACAGCGTTGCCACCTCCGCCTCCTACACCAATCACTTTGATAATCTTTTCAGACATGTCCACAATAGGAAAATTAAACGGGGCAAATTCCTCTTCCTTCATCATCAATTCTTTGATTTTAAAAAGTTAAACAAACATTTTGGCCAACTCTCACAAGTCGGCTTCTCACTTTATCATATATTCTCGCTACAAAGTTAAGAAAACCAATCCATTCCCTCCAAATATTTCCCCCAACTTTTTTCAGAAAAAATTAAATTTTCAGACAAAACACCCGTATTTTTGTAAAATTCTTTACTTTTGTAAACAAAAAACTGCCGCTATCCACCCCACATGACAAAAAAAGAAAAAAGCAAAGGGACCAGACGCTTTTTGTATCATCACATTATTTATTTTGACATAAGTTTGTATATGTCCCATTTTTCCCGTCCTTTGCACAACTTTTGTACATCCACCTTGTAGGTGCATTAAGATAAATTCTGTTTTACATGATTCATGCTAAAAACAAAGCATTAATACTAAAAAAACAACCATTCTATGAAAAAAATCCTACTTTTATTGTTGCTTGCAGCACCCTTGATGACCTATGCCCACATCCGCGAACAATGGGATGCCTTTGTGAATGCCGTTAGACAGGGCAAACACGAGGAATTGAGAGAGCACTTCACCAGTCAGCTCAAAGGCGCGTTGGATATACTCTTCATCGTGTTGCAGAGCAAGATTGCCGACATCCACGACCGCATCGACGTCAAGGGTCTCGAGATGTATGCTTACATCAACAAAGCCGTCATGAAGAATGAGTGGGGCTTTGACCTGCTGCGCACCAGCGATGGCGGAAAGAGCTTTGAAGTCATCACCCGAACAGGCTTCGACGACAAGTACAACTACGGCTGTCCATCGTTCCTCAGCACCGAGGAAGGACTCTATTTCGGCACCTGCAACCCATTCTATGGCGGACAACTCTATCTGCTGAGCGAAGACGGAGAAAAGACATCTTCCGACATCGCCACACACATTCCTGGCGACACACCTACCGACATTGTTGGCATGAAGGATGGAGCGCAGAAGAAGGCGTATAACGAATGGTATGACCTCCAGGGGCGTCGCATCAACGCGGCCTCTGCATTGCAGAAGGGGTTCTACATCCATCAGAACAAGAAGAAGTACGTTAAGTGACAAAATCAAGTTGGCGAAAAAGCCAATATGAATACACAATGAAATCCCCGTTCAGATGTTTCGATGCATCTGGACGGGGATTCTTTGATGGGGATTGTTAAGCGGGATTCTTTTTGATGGAGATTGCAAGCGGGGATTCTCAATCAAAACGTTTGCCCCACAACTGCTTCATGCGCTCGTGCAGTTTAGCCTCGGAGGGGTTTTCCTGCGGATGCCAGAACCGGGCATCGGTGGCTCCATCGGGCAAGAATTGCTGCTGCACGAAGTTGCCTTCGTAGGCATGAGCATATTTGTAATCCTTCGCATAGCCAAGTTGCTGCATCAGTTTGGTGGGAGCGTTGCGCAGATGGAGAGGAACGGGAAGGTTGCCGCTTTCTCCCACATATTGCAAGGCAGAATTGATGGCCTCATAAGCGGAATTGCTCTTCGGAGAGGTGGCCAAATACACAGTTGCTTCAGCCAATGGAATGCGTCCTTCAGGCATACCGATTTTCGACACCGTATCGAAAGCCGCATTCGCCAACAGCAACGCATTGGGGTTTGCAAGCCCGATGTCTTCGCTGGCAGAAATGACCAATCGACGAGCGATGAAGATGGGGTCTTCGCCTCCCTCAATCATGCGTGCCAGATAGTAGATGGCGGCATCAGGGTCGCTACCTCTGATGCTCTTGATGAAGGCCGAAATGATGTCATAGTGCATCTCTCCATCCTTATCGTATGCCAAAGGATTCTGTTGAAGCGTCTCTGTAACAATATCATCGTTAACAACTGAAGATGTTTCAGTTACCAGTTCAAGGATATTCAAGAACTTTCGAGCATCGCCACCACTATAGCGCATCATGGCAGTCGTCTCCTGCACATCAATTTCCTTCTCTTTCAGAAACACATCCGTCTTCAACGCATGCTCCAGCAAGCCCAACAAATCCTCCTTCTCGAGACTCTTCAACACATACACCTGACAACGGCTCAGGAGCGGACGAATCACCTCAAACGAAGGGTTCTCCGTTGTGGCACCAATCAGCGTCACCGTCCCCTGCTCCACAGCACCCAAAAGGCTATCCTGCTGCGACTTCGAGAAGCGGTGAATCTCATCGATGAACAAGATGGGCGACACCCCACCCCTCACATTGCCGAAGAACGATGAAGCCTTCGCCTTCTCAATCACCTCGCGCACATCCTTCACGCCCGAGGTCACGGCACTCAGCGTGAAGAACGGCACCTCCAAAGTCTTGGCGATGATATTCGCCAGCGTGGTCTTACCCACACCTGGAGGTCCCCACAAGATGAACGAGGCCACACGCTTCTGCTCTATCATGCGGCGAATCACAGCCCCCTCACCCACGAGGTGCTTCTGTCCTATGTAATCGTCCAACGTTTGTGGACGCAATCTTTCTGCTAATGGCTGCATATTTTTTTCTTATGTTATATTCAGTTTGCAAAGTTAACCATTCCTTATACAACCTTTCTTTTAGGCATTTGTTGTATCACCTCACCTAACAACAGCTTCCCATTAGCATGTTTGTTACGTTTAATGCCATCACTTCCCCATGTGCCCCATTGCTTAAAAAAGAATGCCGCACCTTGTTGTTCCACTTGTCTTTTGATGTTGATAACCCACTCTGGTTGCATAGGTCTTGCCTTGGGGCCACTCTCACCACCAACAATAATCCAGTCTACACCCTCCAGATTCATCTCTCCCAAATCTTCAATCAATGGCTCACAAGACAAGAATTTTACCGTAGCATCTAATTCCCTCAAATGGTCAATTCTGTCTTTGGACGACAGGCACTCAACAGTCACCCCCAACCATACATTTCGGGGGATTAGCCTTGTCCTGAAATACTCTTCCATCCGCTCTGCTCTTTTTGTCAATATCTGATACCGATGCTGTGGAGTTCTCACGATGGTATTCATGATTTTATCCACAAAATCAAAAGGCACATCCTCATGGAAAATGTCACTCATTGAACAAACGAAGATATTATGTGGTTTCTCCCATTGCATAGGTTCTTCCAAGTCATCTTCATGCAAGGTTAAGCCAAAACCATTACGATACTTTTCCAAACCCATCGCCTTCAATCGTCTCGCCATCACCTCAGCATAACAGTGAGCACAACCTGTTGATTTCTTGGTACATCCCGTAATGGGATTCCAAGTCTTGTCCGTCCATTCTATCTTTGTTGTTCTCATTATCCTTGCTTTTTATTGATGATTTGACTCGCTATTTTGATTGCGGTAGAATTGTTCTGTCTATTTCCATTTATATTTAATTATTTTCTATTTATTATCTACTCTCCATACTGCACAAACAAATTGTCTAATTCTTCATTCGTGTTAATAACTGCAACTTTCTCGCGTAATTCGCTATGTGCAGCAAAGTCAAGCCTGCGGAGCACATCACCTGTCGCTGTTTTTGTTTGGCGAATCAGTTGAGCACGTCCAATACATGGATTTTCTGTTGTATATTGAGCTAATGCTTTTGCCTTGCTCACATTGTCATCACGAGTAGGGTCGTGTGGTTCAAGTATATCTATAATATAGTCACCTCCATTCTCTTTTCTGATAACCAAGAAATCAGGATAGAATGGTTTCTTTGTACCTTTATAGTTATGGTACAATGTTAATGCATCGCTGCCACGTGATGGATTGCGATACCAACAACGATAGTCCTCACGCTTGCGTTCTTCCTTTATCACATTTTGTTCCCAATTATTGAGTTTGATGCGCACCACACCCGTCTGCTCATTTACAAATAGATGGTCATTGTATTCTTCACCCTCTTCATCATTACGGAACATTATATTTTCGCCTAAGTAGAAGGGGACATTTGATATCTCCTCACTATCTCGCACAATGTTTCTATATTTTGTTTTAAGAGCATCCGACAAACGGGTTGTCTTATGTCTATAGGCGTCATTTAACTTGTGATATTCCTTCTTTGCAAAGTCATGCAACTGCTGCATTTGTTCCTCGTCACTGACAAACAATATAACATCCACCATGAAGGTATCTTGCTTATCTGGATTATCATATTTCTTTCCATACGCAGCGCCTACTCCCTCATTGTTTAATTTCTTCTCAGCTATTCTGTATTGTCTCTCTATATCAACATTCGATTCAGAGAAAATACTATTTACGGGCTCTGCCTTTATTATTTCACCAAACGCATCATACACATTGGCAAGCATCTCGAAATTTTCCACCTTAGCCTTCGCTTCTGCATATCTGCCACTTTGCTTGAGTTGTTGAATATAGGCACATATTCTTTCAACTATCTTGTCTATAACTTGCTCTCTTGCATTTAAATCTAAGCCTGATAATAGAAGAAAATTGCATAAGCTGAATAATGATTTTAGATAGTCATTCATTTGGAATGAACGTATCTGATAAGTTGGCAGAGACAAGCTATTTATAAAATCAACTATCTTCTCACGATCTATTCCATCATATTCAAACTCTATATTTATAGGTTCAGAATTGCTGCCTTCTGCTGATTGCTTATTCTGGTTTGGTGTATGACTTACGGAAGAATTTTTAGGTGTTGAGTTATTCTTTTCTACATTATCACCATAATCTGTTTCTCCAAATAGTGGAAGGGTATAATTTTTTTGTGGCGCTTTGTGATGATTACGCTTTGAGGTAAGCATTACATAAGTTCCATGTCCGAGCTCTTCATCCATAATATCAGTTGGAAGTTCACCACCTTCTTCGTTTTGAAGTTCGTCAACAACCTTCTTAACATTTTCTTTATCGAAGTGAGGAAGGAACAACTGCACATCATTTAGCATATCGTCAACCATTATGCGCTGTTGAATTGGCGTACGCACCATTCTGCCCAATAGCTGAGCTATAGCAGTAGAATCAATATATCTTCGGAATGACATCATTGTCTCTGCTCTTGGACAGTCCCAGCCGGTAGATAGTGTTTCCTTAAAGAACACCACTCTTGCCTGTTTGTTGTCTTGTATCTTCGAAGGCTCTAAATATGGCACATCAAGACCATTTATTGTTATGTTCCCCTTAATATCTCCAAATGAATGTACTACCTCACCTTTATTAAAAGTGAAACCTGTACGCTCCTCAATCTTTGCAAGACATTCACCTAAAGGTGTTTCTGTGATATTGCTTGCCGTACCATTCAGCACCTGAATAACAAAGATAGGCTTTACCATCCAATGATGTTGCTCTCTACAAAATGTTTCCCAGTGTTGGCATTTTGCTATCCATTCATCTGTTGCTGCTTGAAGTACGGCTATATCTTTCTGTTCATTAATATTCTTGGGGTAGTAAATAATAACTCTGTCTTTCAGTAATCCAGAAGAACGAACTTCTTCAGGACTTACACGCACAGGTCTATTCGTTGCTGTGGAATTCTTTACCAACTGATTGAAACGTTCAATTGTTGCAGACATTCCTATAACTACTGGCACTGGAGGAAGTCCATCTTTCTCACTACCTAAGATGAATTTCTGCATGATGGTGGTTGCACGTCCTGCATCAGTTCCTTTCATACCACGATGTGCCTCGTCGATGATGAAGTATAGTATGTCAGCCTTCTCATATATTGTGTTTGCTAACGTCTCCCATATCGTATATTGGCGATTGTCTGAGTGTTGAGTCAGATTACTGCTCTTGCTCAACTTCTGTGTATTCAGAAAATAAATATGTCCTTCCTCCAGTGTCTCACGGTCAAAAGAATCGTCAGAGATTACTACACATTGGTTGAGTTTTATCTTGTCTGCCTTTGTGTCAATCTTCTCCTTCGATTGCAAATTTAGTTCTGGAGAGTCCGACAACCATACAAAAATGGCATCAGGCTGCTCAACAAACTTCTCGTCACCAAACAAGATGTCTTCTATCAGAGCCGACATGATGATGGTCTTGCCGGCACCTGTTGGGGCTGTGAAGGAAACAACCTGATTCTCTCTGCTATTCTTATATTCATTGTGAGCTGCCGCACAATGGTTGCGCAACTTCTCTAATGCTCGTTTCTGAAAGGTTATAAGTTCGTCTAACATAAAATAATTACTTTAAATAAAGCGGATTAACTTCCCATTCACCATTCTTTCTGCCATTCACACGTTTCAGTGCCCCATATCGCTGCAATAGTCCGATATTGAATTTCACTCCATCTGCAGTTATATCCCCCAAAACTTCAGCAACATCCTGTCTTGTGGCTTTTGGGTAGTTCTTCAAATACTCTAAGATTCTCTTTTGGGTAGTGTTTAGTGGCTTTTGGGTAGTTGCTTCATCCTTTTGGGTAGTATCAATAAGGTTTTCATTAGCCTTTTGGGTAGTAGAATCATCCTTTTGGGTAGTACGCCAGATGCGAGCAATAAATTGGTTACCATCAGGACGATCTATCAGCTCTACATCGCTACCAGATGCCATCACACGAGGAATACCTGAGCCCAATCCTCTATACGGCATCGTATTTGAACCAAATTGTGCCAACAACATATTCCTTGGGTCAGAGTTACCCAACATTATTTCTTCGATTGTTTGTCCGTCAGGCAGACTACCAGGATTGATAATTTCCACGCGATTATCGAACACTAACAACCGGATTGCTGCAGGTTTCAACAGATCAAGGTGTACGAGGGCATTCTGTATCAGCTCTTCCAGCACCACCTCTGGTATTTCCAATTCGCCGACACTATTGAATGACTGGTCGTTTTGCGGACGATGCAAACAAGATTTCACCCACCTCATAGCCTCTTCATACATCTCTGGTATCGTACCCGTAATGTCTCGACTGTCACGATATTTAGTACCACTCATTTCGTTGCCGTAGAACCACACTGCTTTAATGCAATGCTGAGGGCGGTACTGTTGAGGTTCTTTTGCAAAGAACATTAACCCTGCAATAGTCAGCCGTCCCATATCGTCAATGATATGAGCATTACGAAGCACGTTTCTGCGAGGCATCTTAAAGTCGTCAACCCCTTTATTATACACGTGGGTAAAATAACTATCCAATGCCTTTGTGTCAATATCATTTTCCGTAGAACCTTCCACACCATCAGCATCAGCCTGATATTGGTGTGAGTTTTGCAGTAAACGACGAATCTCTACATTTTCTGTCACCCTACGCTTATCAGAACTCTGCTTTACCCAAATATTTCCAGCCAAGTCCTTATAAGGTTTATAGGCACCATTCTTCACGTATGCAATCACATAAGCCTTACCATCATGTTTTACTGTCTCCGTCTCGATATAAATAACGGGACGCACCTGTTCGTTGGCTGTATTTCCCAACTCACGCGAGGTGTACTGCACCTGTTCGTAAGTCAGTCCCACCATTCTACCTGTTTTGTCTTCAGCGCCAAACACGATGATGCCACCACGGGTATTAGCGAAGGCAACCAACTCCTCAGCTATCTGCTTCTGGGTGGTGAACTCCAATTTGTATTGCACTGTCGTGGATTCACCAAGACTACATAGTTCTATAAGTTCTTTTTCGGTCATCTTGTCACGTTAATTCTAAAGTTATCTAAGTAGTCACGATATAACTGGCATGTCTGCCTCTTTGGAAAATGTTTCGCCATTTCTTTATACATCATGTCACTATCTACTACAAGATATATCATTGTAATGTCTTCATGCTTATCTACTTCATCAACAAACTGCCCGAAAGATTTCTCGTCTGTCAGCACAGCAAAGTGGTTTTCTGGCAATACAAGCATTTCTGGAACACCGTCTTTCTCCAATTGTGGACATTGACCAAAAGCGCCAGCTTTCATCCACAGCATTGGTAGAAGTTCGCGGAACTGGCGTCCTAATGCAACTTGCGTCTTGTCGAGGAAGTCAAGTTTGAAGAATACACAGTTAGATTCAAATCCTTCTTTCATCTGCCTGTGGTCTGTGCCTAAGTATTCACCTTTCAGCGGTTGTCCGTTTACATCGTGTCCTTCTATAGAACATACTGTGCGAGGCCAGTTCACATATCGGGCTATGCCTAATCGTTCCCATTCTTCATCGCCAGGCTTTAAGCCCTGCTTTGTCAGCGTCTTAGCCTCCTGTTCGCTCACCTCGTTGTTGGTCACCATAATACAGCGACGATTGCCACCATCTTCTGCATTCAGCAGGTTAACAGCATGAAGAGTTGTGCCTGAGCCTGCAAAGAAATCCACAATCAATGCATTGGGCTTGTTGGCAACGAAGAATCTGATAGTGTCGTGGACAGCATAAAGGGATTTTGGGAAAGAGAAACGTCCCTGACCAATAATGGCATTAAGAATAGCACTACCATAATGCCTTGCACTATGTATCGGAATCCTCCATTGAGTCCCTGGAATAAAAGAACGTTTCGTTTCTGTCCCCTTTAATTGCAGTTCGTTATTACTACCCCCTCTGCTCATTATTTTGTAGGTTCCATCATTTATCTTTTCTATTTCCCCTTCTGCTAGATATGTAATAACCCAACCATTCTCATTCCTTGATATTGAGCGAATATACCCACCATCAAGCCGCTCATATACTTTTTCTTGACTCAATTGCCAGCAGCCTTCTTCACCATTCTTTTTTATTGGCCATATTATTTCCTCATTGTCGGCACATAAAATGGCATTTCTATCGTCACTAATATTTAGAGATTCGCCACATCTAAGAATTTTTCCATCATACGAACTAACATAAATTGGATAGAAAAGATTGGGGCGTTCAACTCTTGTATCATGCGAACCACTTCTGCGAAGCATCCTCCAAAAGGGCGTATTGCTTGTATCAGACTTTTCTGATTCATTTATAAGCCATTCCTTTCCTAATGGTAGGGCTAAAGGTGTACAGTCGCCAAATTGCACAAAGAAAATATATTCATCTGTTCTTGCAAATCCTCCAATACGTGCCACTCCTGTTGGATTTATCACACTGCTCACCATCTGAATTCTTGCCTCTGGAAACAATTCCTCCAGCAGACATCCCAGATGTAGGTATTCTTTTTCATCGATAGTGACTATCAGCACAGAATCTTTCGGATTCAGCAATTTCTTTGCCAACAGCAAACGACGCTTCATCATCGAAAGCCATTTTGAGTGACGATACAGGTCAGAAGAGTCAACATAATCATTGTTATACTTCCAATCTTTTGCACCAGTATTGTATGGTGGGTCAATATAGATGCAATCCACCATTCCCGGATAAAGATAAGCCAATAGTTGCAGGGCATAATAATTATCTGCCTCTATTAATGCATGCCATAAGTCTTTATCAGGAGCATGCAAAACTTGGTCCATTATTCTGAGAGTAGGATATATAGGACCCTCGTTGAGTCCCTCAGGCATATGATCCTCGAACACCAAGCCGAATTTCTTCTGCTTCAAAAGACGTTTTAATTCCGCATCAATTCTGCTGCGCAAATCATCATCCTTTATTTGAGCTATCAAATCATTTATTGCTGACATATTAAATCCTATTTATAGAAAACCTTGCTTCTCACATCCACAGGACGCGAACTTTTGCCTATCTTAACCCAATCCTCACGGAAGCTTGGATTGGTCAGTATATAAACGTATCCAGGTTCTTTGTCTGCCAACTTATTCTTAGGTTTTAGATTTCAATCGCAAAGGTACGAATAACTCGCCACAATACAAAATAAAAGAAGGAATCTTTTCTTGGCTTCTTCTGTTTTCCTCTGTAAAAGCAACCATTCTTGTGGGATTACGAAAATGGTCATCCGCATCTATGTCTATTGGTTATACGTTTTATTCACGGGGGTATCAACATTTTAGAGGTCAACCTCGTAAGCATCGCATTCGAGGGGCACAGACACGCCGTTCTCCTGCAGCAGCGCATCAATCTCCGCCTTCCGTTCGGGCGAGATGCGCAACACCCCTGAGCGGTAGCGCCCGTACTGGGTGCGGCTGTTGAAATACGCCTGCAACACAGCATAAGCAGCCTTCGCCTCCTTGTAGGAAAGAAGGTCGAAATACTTCTCGAAGCCAACCCCATAAATGGTGCCGAACGAATCCTTGAAGAACTGGCACTTGTCGCCTTCCATCACGATGGCATCAGGATTCACCATCTGCACGGTTTCCAAACTCTTGCTGCACTTCCTGCGCACAATCTGGCGCAGACACACTTCAGCCGACGGGCAGTCAGCACGCATACATTGCACCACCTTCTTCTGAAGTTTCTCGATATTCATTGTTGGTTTTTCCATATCACTCATTATTTACATTCAACGGCAAAGGTACAAATTTCTTTTCAATCCACCAAGCATTTCACCATTTCTTCACACGAGCATCTTCTTTTTCCCCACACAAACACCCTCGTTTGAAACCCCTGTTTTGTAACATTTGTAACACACGCAGTGTTACATCTGTAACATACCCACTGTTACAAGTGTAACACTGGCACTGTTACAAGTGTAACACAACAGCATCCTCAAAAGATAAGAGCCGAAAGAACATACTGCGGTTGACGTTCAATCACAAAATAAAGGACGCGTATACTAAAAGATTGTTTACGCGTCCTTTATATATGGCCTTTTACCTGATGGGATGTCAAAACTCAAAAAACACAGACATCCCTGCATAGGTAAACTATTTGTTAGTATTTCTCCTTCACATTCCCCTATACTCAGCAATCACTTCATCCGCTATATATCGATTCCCGAAAGTGTAAAGCATGGTGGAGGGATCGTGCAGTTCTTCACACGTTTTGGAGGTGTAGAACAGTTCTAAGGCACGTTCAGGAGTGATGTCAAGTTGCTCTGCAAGCGCCATCACCACCCCTCCTATCTTATACCACATTTGATCTGGACGTAACATAATCTAAACATTTTGGGATTCAACAAATTGGAGACAAGTATCAACAATGGATTGACTCAGGATACAGATTTGATTGTTGGGCTGATGTTTTGACAATTCCACCAATGCTGCTTCTGCCGACATCCTACCGTTCATATAGTCTTCGACCGTATCAATCACATTATCATTGGCGACGCCACCTTCCACCACATCATACGATTGCCACAACTTCCGACCTTTACGATTGGCTACAATAAAATCAAGCCAAGTCTTATCGTATGCTTCAAACTTCAAATATCGACAAATCTTCTTTGCCTTTTCCACATCAAAATCGTAAATGCTCACAACAGGTGCAGCCAGTTTTCTTCTCCCCATCCGTTCTGCCCATCGCACGGCCTGCTCTTTCATATCAGTAACATAAAAGCCTTCGCCAAAATCAAGGTTTTGTCTTCCCAATGACACCAAAGGATTAGATACTTCGATGACGGAACCATGATACACTTTCATCGCGCTCCTCCTTTCTTTTCTTCCCAATACTTTAACGTCTCTATTACATCAGCTGTTACATTCTCACGGCTCTCTGTATGCAGCGTGTCATAACAAGCAATCAAATAATCATGAATCAATCCCACCTTATTCATGCGTTGGAATATGGCAGAAGGAGACTCCTTCAGAGCCAACGCAACGGATTCTATACAGGAACTAACAAAAGTCATCACACGTTCCTGTTCTGTTGGATAAGCATAACCTTCATCCCAGATATATGTTTCCTTTGATGGACGGGGTATCGTATTCATGGAAAATATTTTGTTGTTTATCTATCTCTGTTGCAAAAGTACGACTTATATTCAGAAGAAAAAAGATTTTGAAGAAAAAATCAGCATTTAGGCCTCATCTTGGCAACAATTCTTGGCGACAATTCATGTTCAAGATTTCTCGCAGATCCTGATTATTTGTAAATAAAGTATGTGCCGCCATCACTTTGTGCATATTTCTTGAGCAGGGTTTGGATGTATTCGGCATTCTCTCGGACACGCGGTTCGTTGCCGTCGTAGCCATTGATGAGCACCAACAGATGGCGGGTTTCCAAGGACATCTTGGTGCGTTCATTATCGCTGGTTGGGGTTCCCACTCCCCCCTTGGCATCACGATATACGGGTAGGCCTTGGATGTTAATCATGCCGCGACCGATGCCTTCGTAGGGTTCGCCTTCACAACCGATGCCCAGGGTGAGCGTATCGCCCACAAACTTGTCGGCATCAAAGCCTCCGATGCTGTAGCCATACGCTATCGATGCCAAATTCACCAAATCAACCAGCGTGTCGCGCTGATACAGTTCCTTTCCCTGCAACATCCGACGTATCAGCGCCTCTGAAGCGGGGCGGTATCTTGAGGGGTCTTTACCGCAGGCACGATACACCTTTCTCGTCGCCGAAATGCTGGTCAGTTCCTTGAGTGATTCTGTGGTCAATGTGCCACGATACTTCTCTGCAAGTGCCTCTATTTCTGCCCATAAGGCTTCATTGTACGGAGTGTTGACGACCTCCGCCTCCAAACATGCCCCGACAAATTCGGGACAAATCTGTTCTATCTCGTTGGATACTATTACTTTCATCTGCTATACAATGAAAAACATTTTGATTTACCCATCGCTATTTTGCCACAAAAGTACAAAAATTCCATCAAAAACAATCCTTCCTCGAACTTTTTCATTCTTTTATTCCCCAAACTCATCTATTCTGCTGCAGAATTATCTGAATATTTCTTAATCATTTGCCCATATCAGGATTTCTTCGTACTTTTGCATGCTTTTTAAGGTAAAAACAAAAATCATCAACACATATTACAAAAAATGGAAAGAGACAACGTTATTTTCTCTCTTATCGAGAAGGAGCATCAGCGTCAGCTGAAAGGGATTGAATTGATTGCATCGGAGAACTTCGTGAGCGACCAGGTGATGGAAGCAATGGGAAGTTACTGCACGAACAAGTATGCCGAGGGTTATCCCGGTCACCGCTACTATGGCGGATGCCAAGTGGTGGACGAGATTGAGCAACTCGCCATCGACCGTGCTTGCCAACTCTTCGGTGCTGAATTTGCCAATGTGCAGCCTCACTCTGGTGCTCAGGCAAACGCTGCCGTGCTGTTAGCTGTGCTGAAGCCAGGCGATGTGTTCATGGGCTTGAACCTCGACCACGGCGGCCACCTCTCTCACGGTTCTTTGGTGAACACTTCTGGTATTCTCTATAAGCCTGTTGGCTACAACCTCAACAAGGAGACAGGTCGTGTGGATTACGATGAGATGGAGGCACTGGCCAAGGAGCACAAACCCAAACTCATCATCGGTGGTGGTTCTGCCTACAGCCGCGAGTGGGATTATGCCCGTATGCGCAAGATTGCTGACGAGGTGGGTGCCCTCCTGATGATTGATATGGCTCACCCTGCAGGTCTCATCGCCGCAGGTCTGCTGGAGAACCCTGTGAAGTATGCTCACATCGTGACCACTACCACGCACAAGACCCTCCGTGGTCCTCGTGGCGGTCTCATCCTCCTCGGCAAGGACTTCGACAATCCTTGGGGTTACAAGACTCCTAAGGGTGTGGTGAAGAAGATGTCTCAACTCATCAACTCTGCCGTATTCCCAGGTCAGCAGGGCGGTCCTCTGGAACACGTGATTGCCGCCAAGGCTGTGGCATTCGGCGAGGCGCTGAAGCCAGAGTTCAAGGAGTATCAGAAGCAGGTGAAGAAGAATGCTGCCGTATTGGCCGACGAGTTGACTAAGCGTGGCTTCTCCATCGTAAGCGGCGGCACCGACAACCACTCAATGCTGGTTGACCTCCGCACGAAATATCCCGACCTCACAGGTAAGGTGGCAGAGAATGCACTCGTGGCTGCCGACATCACCATCAACAAGAACATGGTGCCATTCGACACTCGTTCTGCTTTCCAGACATCAGGTTTCCGTCTCGGCACACCTGCCATCACCACTCGTGGGGCGAAGGAAGACCTCATGGTGCAGATTGCTGCATGGATTGAGGAAGTGCTCAACGCTCCAGAGGATGAAGCAGTCATCGCAAAGGTACGCAGCGAGGTGAACGAGACCATGAAGGCATACCCACTCTTTGCATGGTAACCAGCCCACGCGCTGGGCGATTTTCGCCATTCGGCATGCAAGGCGGTAGCCCCAAATTGTACATTGTAAATTGTCTAATTGTACATGAACAAGTCTCCCCTCATAGGTATGACGCTAAAAGCGTTGCAGGACGTGTGCCTGCAACTCTCTATGCCTAAATTCACCGCTAAGCAAATAGCACAGTGGATTTATGGCAAGCACGTACACAGCATTGACGAGATGACCAACCTCTCAAAGGCCAACCGCGAGAAGTTGGACGCTTCGTTTTGTGTGGGGTGCATGGCGCCTGTCGAAACCTGCAAGAGCAAGGACGGCACGGTGAAATACCTTTTCCCAACTGAAAGCGGGAAGTTTGTGGAGACCGTGTACATCCCTGAAGGCGACCGTGCCACCCTGTGTGTGAGTTGCCAAGTGGGATGCAAGATGAACTGCCTGTTTTGTCAGACAGGCAAACAAGGATGGCAAGGCGACTTGACGACGGCCGACATCCTCAACCAAATCTACACCGTTGACCAACTCATGGCCGAAGAAGGCGGAACACCGCTGAGCAACATTGTCTTTATGGGACAAGGAGAACCGCTCGACAACTTCGACAATGTGCTGAAGGCAACGGAGATTCTGACAGCTGAATATGGTTGGGCATGGAGCCCTCGACGCATCACCATCTCGACGGTAGGACTGAAGAAGAACATGCGCCGATTGCTCGACGAAACCGAGTGCCACATCGCTGTGTCGCTCCACTCGCCCATCCACGAACAACGCCTGCAACTGATGCCTGCCGAAAAGCAGTTCCCCATTGCCGACCTCATCGAGATGCTACGGGAATACGACTGGAGTCATCAGCGACGCATCACGTTTGAATACACGATGTTTGGCGGCACCAACGACTCACCGCTGCATGCCAAGGAACTGACCAAACTCCTGCGTGAACTCTTCTGCCGCGTGAACCTCATCCGTTGGCATCGGGTGCCCGATGTGCCACTCAACGAAGTGAAGATGGAGACGATGGAACATTTCCGCGACTATCTGAACAATCACGGCATCATCACCACCATCCGCGCCTCAAGAGGACAAGACATCTGGGCAGCATGCGGACTTTTATCATCAAATCGTACAACACATGAAGTTTAGAATTATCGCCATACTTTTACTCGCTGCCTGCGTCTTCTCTGCCTGCGATGAGCCGACAAAGAACGGACGCCGACGCAGAAGTGCCAGTTTGCTCACCCCTGTTTCCTCGGGTAATCCATACGAGGTGATGGTGGTGGCCGACGACAGCGTGTGGAATGGTTATGCAGGCAAAGCCATCCAAGCCATTCTTGACAAGCCCCTGCGAGGACTTCCTCAGGATGAGCCTCAGTTCCACAAGAGCCACATCACGGAAAAGCACTATGACCACGTCACGAACCTGTTCCGCAACATCTTCCGCATCGAGATTGGCAAGGAATACACCAAGGCGAAGATGATTGTGGAGAAGGACGTGCACTCCACTCCGCAGATGGTGATGACCCTGCATGCACCCAACCAGTTCGAAGCGTCTGTCTACATCACCGAACACACAAAGGGCATCGAGAGCCTCATCACCAGCGAAGAAATCAACCGCGAGGCCAACGACCTCTACTTCGAGCACAACATCAAGTTTGCCAAGCAAGTGAAGGAGATGTTCGACTGCGAGTTCTACATTCCTGTGGACATCAAAAAGATGAAAGTGGGCGAAGACTTCATTTGGGCAAGCGACGACGGACTTTCCTCCATCCAGAACATCTGCATCTATTCCCTGCCATACGTCAGCGAAAAGATGTTCACCAAGAAACCCTACATCGCCCTGCGCGACACCATCATGAAACGCAACATCCCTGGAGGCCATCCTGGCATGTGGATGCAGACAAACCCTGAGTTTGTTTGGACAAAGAACATCAGCGTGAACGGCCAGTTTGCGATGGAAGCACGCGGTCTTTGGGAAATGCGCAACGACGCGATGGGCGGTCCCTTTATCAGCCACTCACGAATCGACGAGAAGAACGGCCGTGTCATCGTGGTAGAAGGATTCGTCTATGCTCCCGACAAGATGAAACGCACCATGCTCCGACGACTCGAAGCAGCACTCTATACATTAGAAACACCTAAAGTTGAAGAAGAAAATGGAAAAGATTAAAATAGGTATCACACAAGGAGATATTAACGGTATCGGCTACGAACTGATACTCAACACTTTCGAAACAGAAGAAATGGCCACCATCTGTACGCCTATCATCTACGGATCCCCCAAAGTGGCCACCTACCACCGCAAAGCTTTGGGCAACCAAACCAGCTTTGTGGTCATCGACACCCCTGAACAGGCCAAGGAAGGAATGGTCAGCATGATTAACTGCTTTGGCGAAGAAGAGCACAAGATAGAGTTCGGACAAGCCACAGAGAGTGCCGGACAAGCAGCACTCACCGCGCTGGATAGAGCACTCGCCGACCTGAAGGAAGGCAAGATTGCCGCACTCGTCACTTCACCGCTCAACAACAACACCATCCGTATGGAGAATGGAGAACCCTTCACAGGACAGACACGTTATATTGAGCAAGTTATTGGCGACGGTTCCAAAGCCCTCAAAATCTT
Source organism: Bacteroidaceae bacterium (assembly GCA_017448965.1). GTDB lineage: Bacteria > Bacteroidota > Bacteroidia > Bacteroidales > Bacteroidaceae > Minthosoma. The sequence goes on from JAFSKK010000009.1 coordinate 39,652, forward strand.
CATCTCTGGAAATCTCCGCATCGCATTGGTCACTGACAAGATGCCCGTGGCAGACATTCCTGCCAACATCACAAAGGAGGCCATTGCCGAACGGCTCGTCATTCTCCACAACACGCTGAAACGCGACTTCTTCATCGACAATCCACGCATTGCCGTGCTGGCGCTCAATCCGCAAGCCAACGGAAAGGAAGAAGCCGAAATCATCAGCCCTGTTATCGACGAACTCTTCAAACGTGGTGTGCGTTGCATGGGTCCATACGCTGCCGAGGAGTTCTTTGGCACAGGCAACCACACGCACTTCGACGGCATCCTCGCCATGTATTATGACCAAGGTGTTTCAGCCTTTAAGGCCCTCTCCCTCTACGAAGGCGTCAACTACACAGCAGGCCTGCCCGTTCTGCGCACAGCACCAGCCATCAATGTCAACTACAGCATTGCAGGCAAAAGCATGCTTGAAGATGAGCAGCCTTTCCGTCAAGCCATCTACACCGCCATCGATGCCGTTCGCAACCGTGCCCGTTTCGACAATGAGCACAAGAATCCGCTCAAGAAACAATACTTCGAAAAGCGTGACGACTCCGACAAACTGAAACTCGACCAAGTGACCGACGAGGATTGAAGAACAAGACTCGAAACATCTTCTTCACCTTCGGACTCATCGCGGTCATCGTGATGCTGTTCACGTTCAAGGTGTCGTTTGCCCAACTTTGGGCAGACATCTGCCACGCTGGCTATTGGCTCATCGCCATCCTCGGGCTTTGGATATTCCTCTACCTCATGAACGCATGGACGTGGCGCATCATCATACGCGGTTCAGGCCCCTGCCCCATTCCCTTCTGGAAGATACTCAAACTCACCATCACAGGCTTTGCCCTCAACTATGCCACTCCTGCAGGGCTGATGGGTGGAGAACCTTATAAGATCATGGAGTTGAAGCCTTACATCGGCACCCAACGAGCCACCTCCAGCGTGTTGCTCTTTGCCATGATGCACATCTTCTCCCACTTCTGGTTTTGGACAAGCAGCATCGCTGTCTATCTGGTGCTCGTGTGGTTCGGATTCCTTCCCCTCGACACAGGCATGGGTATCATTCTTCTCTTCATGGCAGCCTTTTGTGGCGCAGGCATCTACCTTTTCATCCGAGGCTACAAGAATGGCATGGTGGTGAAACTCATCCGTTTCCTGAGCCATATTCCAGGACTGAAAAAGTGGTCAAAAAACTTTGCGGAAAATCATCACGAAGACTTGCTGAAGATTGACCGACAAATCTCCGAACTCCAATCGCAGAACAAGAAAAGTTTTTATGCCAGTTTCGCACTTGAATACATCGGGCGCATCCTCCAGAGCTTTGAAATCTTCTTCATGCTCATTCTCTTCGAGGCAGGCACAGGTGGAGGGCTCAGTTTTGTGTATGCCTTCCTGATATTGTCCTTCACCAGCCTCTTCGCCAATCTCCTTTTCTTCATGCCCCTCCAGTTGGGAGGCCGCGAAGGAGGTTTCGCCATGTCCGTCGCACAGATGGGCATGACTGCCGATATCGGCATGTTCGTCAGCATCATCTGCCGTGTCCGCGAACTCGTCTGGACAGCCATTGGGCTGCTCCTCATGAAAGTGGGCAATCATGTTCCCGTTCTTGAAACATCAGCAAATCAACCCCATCAATCAACGTCAACATGAGAATTCTAGGCATCAGCAGAGGTACAGAATATTCGCCCAACTTGGCAGGAAATGATGCTGCCATCTTCACGGCGGTGGCAGACGAACTGCGAGGCATGGGGCATGTCGTTTCGTGCATCGGCGAAAACGAGATGGTGGGGTTTGACTATACACGCTACGAGCGTGTGGTGACAATGGCAAGGGATGTGTTCTCGCTGGTTATGCTGGAAAAGGAGACGGACACAGCAACACAGCAGAAGTTCATCAACAGCATCAACGGCATCCTGACCTGCACGAACAAGGCGAAGGTGGCGACACTGATGCTGGAAGAGGGAGTGCCCCAACCTGAGTTTCTGGTGGGCGAACACCGCAACGTGCTGTTCTGTTCGGCAGGGAGCAAAGATGAGATTGTCACACCGCTGTGGCTGAAAAACTGTGAAGGCAGCGCAACGGTGGCGGAAGATACAGTGTTCTGTCCAACAAAGGAATCGTTCGACGCGGCTTTCAGACATCTGGAAGAACGGGATGTGTCACTTTGGATGGTGCAGGAGCATCAAGAGGGTGATCTCGTGAAGTTCTATGGTGTGGAAGGTACAGACTTTTTCCAATGGAACTATGCCAGCAAAGGACATTCCAAGTTCGGGCTTGAATCAGTGAATGGCAAGGAAAAGGGCTTTCCATTCGATGCCCGACGCATCAAGCGGTATGCCGACCTGGTAGCGAAGCGGCTCCATGTGCCCATCTACGGTGGCGATGTCATCATCGACGAGAAGGGCGGCTTCTGGTTCATCGACTTCAACGACTTTCCCAGTTTCTCCAGTTGTCGAGAAGAAGCGGCAAAAGCAATCGCAAAAAGAATAGAGAAATAGAAAAAACTCCACTTTGGCATAGTCTATTGAAGAATCACATACAATGAATAAGGAACAATTACAACAGACTTTCAAATCGGGCGACACGGAAGAGTGGCTGGATGTGGTGTGGACACGTCCCATCGGCTACCAGTGGGCACGCCTGTTCAATTATTTTGATGTGCATCCCAACACGGTGACGGTGCTCTCCATCTTCATCGGAGTGGCAGCAGCCTATTTCTTCACTTTTGGCAGTTACCGCATGGCCGGAACGGAAGGACTCATCATGAACATCGTGGGTGTGCTGCTGCTGGCATGGGCGAACTTCTACGACAGTGCCGATGGACAACTGGCGCGCATGACGGGGAAGAAGACGCAGTTGGGACGCATCCTCGACGGTGCGGCAGGAGATGTGTGGTTCTCTTTCCTCTACCACTCGCTGTTCTTCCGCTTCTACCAGTACCACGATGCGGAGTTTGCATGGTTGGGCATCGAGAACAACGAACGCAACACGCTCATCGCCGACAGCATCTTCTATGTGGCCATCTGGGTGTCGGGCATAGGCTTCCACGCCCGTCAGTGCGGACTTTCCGATTATTACCGCCAGATTCACCTCTTCTTCCTGAAGGGCAAGGCTGGCAGCGAACTGGACTCTTCCGTGCAACAAAAACAAATCTACAAGGAGACCCCCTGGAAGGGAAACGTCATCTACAAACTTTTCCTGCTCACCTACATCAACTACACGAAGGGACAGGAGAAGCAGACGCCCCAATTCCAGCGGCTCAAGCAGAAACTCAAGGACAAGTATGGCACGACGGAAAACATTCCGCAGACGTTTCGGGATGAGTTCAGGAGACGGAGTTTGCCGATGATGAAGTGGGCCAACATCCTGACGTTCAACACCCGCGCCATCACCTTCTATGTGTCGTGTCTGCTCGACCTTCCGTGGCTCTATCTGGTGGTGGAGTTGACGCTATTGACCTGGCTCTACCTCTATATGCGCCACACGCATGAGAAGTTCTGCCGAGAGTTATCCAACCAATTATAAACCATTTCACCAGCAAACACCATCGTGATTCAAGGTATCATATTCGACTACGGAGGCACCATCGACACGAACTCCACACACTGGAGCGAGGTGCTTTGGGAGGGCTATCAGCACACAGGCATTCCTGTAAGCAAGGAGGAGTTCCGCCAAAGTTATGTGGCCGCCGAGCGGGCACTGGCCAAGCATCCCTACATCCGTCCGGAGCACAACTTTCTGAACCTGCTCACCATCAAGTGTGACATCGAGACAAAAGACTTGGTGGAGAGAGGCATCTGGCAAGTATGCGAAGCCGAAAGGAAGGAGAAGAGTGACGCGGTAGCGACTTACTGCTACGAGTATGTGCTGAAAGTGCTGGAAGTGAGCCGACCCGTCATCTCGGCACTGGCGGAGAAGTATCCGCTGGTGCTGGTCAGCAACTTCTACGGCAACATCGAGACCATCTTGAAGGATTTCCGTCTGGAGTTCTTCAAGCATATTGTGGAGAGTGCCGTGGTAGGAGTTCGCAAGCCCGACCCACAGATTTTCCAGTTGGGAGTTGATGCGCTGAGAGCATGCACGGGAAAGACGGCTGAGGAACTGCCAGCCAACGACATTCTCGTTGTAGGCGACAGTTTTTCCAAAGACATTGTGCCAGCCACCAAGATTGGTTGTCAGACGGTGTGGGTGAAAGGCGTCGGATGGGGTGACGAGGAAGTGGACGAGTCGGTTCCGACACACATCATCCATAACATTGCGGACTTGCCTGCGGTGCTCTGAGAGACATCGGGCAGCCCAATCATGATTCAACAGAAAAGAAGACAATGACGAAACAACAGATACTCATATTCCTCCTCAGCATCCTCACAACGATTGGTGTAAAAGCGCAGGTGACTGGAAAAGTCATCGACAGCAAAACCCGCGAGGTGCTCGACTATGTGAATGTCTATTATGAGGGGAAGAACGTGGGCGACCAAACCGACGAGAATGGGCAATTCGTCATTAAGGAGGACAGCCTTTGGAAGGAACTGACCATCTCATCTATGGGTTATCAGACACAGAAGGTGAAACTGAAAGACTTTGGCCAGAATAAGAACCTCGTCATCAAACTGGTGCCCGATGCCCAAACGCTGACGGGCGTGACGGTGTCTGCCAAAAGGAAACGCTACAGTCGCAAGAACAATCCGGCGGTGGAACTGATGAGAAAGGTGATTGCCAACAAGAAGCAAAGCGACCTCCACTCCAAAGATTTCTTCACCTACACGAAATATGAGAAGATGACCTTCTCACTCAATGAAGTAAGCGACAAAGTGTTTGAAGAAGGCGAGTACAAGCGTTTCGCCTTCTTGAAGGATCACGTGGAGACATCGCCCCAAACGGGCAAACTGATTCTGCCGCTCACGGTGGACGAAACCCTCTCCGAAATCTACTACCGCAAAGACCCGAAGTCGGAGAAGCAAGTCATCAAAGGCGAAAGCAACAAGGGCGTGACGGAATTGGTGAACACGGGCGAGATTTTGACCACCACACTGAAGGACGTCTTCACCGATGTGGACATCTACGAGAACGAGTGCCGCCTGTTGCAGTATCCCTTCAAGTCGCCCATTGCCGACGGTGCCATCTCGTTCTACCGCTACTACCTGCAAGACACCCTCTACTTCGACAAGGACAAAGTGGTGGATGTCGGTTTCCTGCCCAACAATCAGCAGGACTTCGGCTTCTCAGGTCATCTGTTCATCCTGCTCGACCCCGACTCCACCTATCAGGTGCGACGAGTCGAACTGACCATTCCGCGTCGCAGCGACGTGAACTTTGTGGAGAACATGGTGATTGCCCAAGACTTCGTCCAACTGGAGACGGGCGACCGCATCGCTGCCACCAACGACATGTTGGTGGAACTGCAACTGACGAAGTGGCTCGGAAAGTTCCAGGTGCAACGGGTGACCCGCCTGAACAATGTGAGTTTTGAGCCGATTCCACGTTCGCTCTTCAAAAACATCAAAGGCAACACCCTGAGAGAACCCGATGCCTCCATGCAGGATGAATCCTTCTGGCGCGAGTACCGGCAAGTGGAACTCACCAAATCGGAAGGGAAGATGGACAGTTTCCTCGACCGCCTCACACACATCAAGGGCTTCAAATATGTGCTCTTCGGATTCAAGGCATTGGTGGAGAATTTCGTGGAGACAGGCGACTCGCTCCATCCCAACTATGTGGACATCGGCCCTGTGAACACCATCGTCACAGCCAACCACTATGATGGGCTCCGATTCCGCGCATCGGCACTCACCACCGCCAACCTCTCCCCTCACCTCTTTGCCAATGGCTATGTGGCATACGGAACGAAGACCCGCAGCGTCTATTGGAAAGGGCAACTCACCTATGCCTTCAACAAGAAGGCCTATCTGCCACGCGAGTTTCCGCAACACAACCTGTCCGTCTATTGGTGGGACGACATCATCTCGCCATTTGACAAGTTTGTGCCGACCGACAAGGACAACATGTTCGTCGCTTTCCACGCATCGAAGGTTGACCAATACCATCACACACGCGAACTGCACATCGACTACACGCGCGAGTTTGAAACTGGCATCAAGATCAATGCCCAATACACCAGCACGCGCAATCATCCGGTCGATGCGCTCTTCTACCAACGATTGGATGGTGTGGGCACACCGGTCAACGACCCCACCAAATGGGTGGCAGGCATCACCACCTCCGAGTTCAAGGCGGGCATTTCGTATGAGCCGAACGTCACCTACATCAACACCAAACAGCGCCGCGTGAAAGTGAATCACGATGCCCCCATCCTCTCGCTCAATTACACACGAGGAATCAACGGTTTGTTTGGTGGACAATACAATTACAATGTGACCGAGTTGGGAGTGTATAAACGTTTCTGGTTGGGACAGTTCGGAAAGTTTGATGCCACTGTGAAAGCAGGTGCACAATGGAACAAAGTGCCCTTCCCACTCCTCATCCATCCAGCAGCCAACACCTCCTACATTATCGAGGACAACACCTTCTATCTCATCTCCAACTTGGAGTTCCTTAATGACCGCTATGCCTCTCTCCTCTCCGAATGGGACCTCAACGGTTGGCTCCTGAACCGCATTCCTCTGCTCAAGAAGCTCAAGTGGCGCGAGTGTGTCGGTGTCAATGTGCTGTGGGGACAATTGACCGACAAGAACAACCCTGCCACCCTCAACTACTCCGACCCCGACCTCTTCTACTTCCCCGGACATTTCCATGCTGATGGCTCCTACGAACAGAACACCGTCCGCATGGACGAACGCAAGCCATACGTGGAGTGGCGAGTGGGCATCCACAACATCTTCAAACTCATCGAGATTGACTATGTGCGCCGCATCACCTATCTCAACAACCCCAACACCAACAAGTGGGGCATCCGCTTCAAAGTGCGAATGACATTCTAACAACTCACTTCATTCCTCATTTCTCATTCAAAAATTCTCATTCAAATCATGCGTATCGATATCATCACGGTTCTGCCCGAACTGATAGAACCGTTCACCCAAGAAAGCATCCTCGGCCGAGCACAAAAGAAAGGGCTGGCAGAGATTCACGTTCACAACTTACGTGACTACACGACAGACAAGCATCGCCGTGTGGACGACTACCCCTTTGGTGGAGCAGCCGGCATGCTGATTCAATGCCAACCGCTGGATGCCTGCATCGCGGCACTGAAGGCAGAGCGCAACTACGATGAAATCATCTTCACGGCTCCCGACGGAGAGAAGTTCGACCAGCCGATGGCGAACGAACTGTCGCTGAAGGAGAACATCATCATCATCTGTGGCCACTACAAGGGTATCGACTACCGCATCCGCGAACACCTCATCACCCGCGAAGTCAGCATCGGCGACTATGTGCTGACAGGTGGCGAACTGGCAGCAGCCGTGATGACCGACTCCATTGTGCGCGTCATTCCTGGTGTCATTGGCGATGTGGAAAGTGCCCTCTCCGACTCGTTCCAAGACAACCTGCTCGAACCTCCTGTCTATACACGCCCGGCAGAGTATCACCCCGTCTCTAATCCCGACGAAACATGGAGTGTGCCAGAGATTCTGCTCTCAGGGCATGAGGCAAAGATCAGAGAATGGGAATATGAGCAGGCTTTAGCACGCACCAAAGCGTTACGCCCAGATCTGCTGGAATAGCAATAGGCTTACCTCCAAAACCCTTCTTCCACTACCCCAAAAACGGTGTGACTCAGACCGACACCCTCGGTGTGACTCAGACCGACCATATCGGTGTGAGTCACACCGCCAAAGAGGCTACGGAACACCCCTAACAGAGAGAGCGGGTTGCACCCCATCGGATGCAACCCGCTCTCTTTTTGTCAGTCATGTCAAGCCCCCTTCAAACGTGTGCCCATACGTGCCTCGACTACATTGACTACATAGTCGCCCAGCTTCTCGCACTCGTTGATGATGTCCATATAGATGGTGCCAACCGCATAAGTGTACTTGTGGTTGTTCACATCAAAGATGTTCTGCGACTTGAGCTGGTTGCGGAAATTGTTGATTTCGTTCTCTGTGTTGAACGTGCGGTTCACATCGAACGCCTCCTTGCGACCCGACATTAGCGCATTCATCTGGGTTAGAGCCGTATCGATGAGATCCATCATCTGGTAGATGTTGTCATATTGCTGTTCGTCGAAGTGATCCTGCTTGCCGTTGTACTTGCGGTTAATCGTGCGGGCGAGATTGTAGCAGGAATCACCAATGCTCTCCAGTTCGGAGATTTCACGCAACATGGCACGAATCTTCGCCTTCGTCTCGTCAGACAGGTGAGCGTCACTGACTTGGTCAAGATATTTGGCAATTTCCAATTCCATGTTGTCCGAGATGTCCTCGTACTTCTCAATACGTGAGAAGAGTGTACTGAAATCCTTGTTTTGTGACCCACCCCTCTTGGTTGTAGTGGTAGAGCTTGAGAGCACGAGCAGTTCACGAACCATCCCGAACATACGTTGCATACGGTCAGAAAAGGCCTGGATTTCCTTTTGTGCCTCGAACACCGAGAGTTCGGGTGTCTTCATGAAGCCAGCCGTGATGAAATGCAAACGGAAATCTTCTTCCTCGTCCACCTTCTTTGGCTTGATGACCCAACAAACAAACTTCTCAATCTGAGGAATGAACCAAATGAGTATCATCGTATTGACCACATTAAACGTGGTATGGAACGCCGCCAATACAAAGTTTAGCTTTGCGGCGTTGCCAAGAAATGCAGCACTGCTGGCACTCTCCTTCGTCATTTCCACATCATAGCCAACCCATCCGCACACCATATCAATAAAATAACGGAAGACAAACAGAATCCACAGTACACCAAACACATTGAAGAACATGTGGGCAAGTGCGGCACGACGGGCTTGCGTGTTAGCCGACAGGGCGGCAAGGTTTGACGTGATGGTTGTTCCGATATTCTCACCCAGTACCAAGGCGATACCCTGATAGATAGGCATGGCACCTGTGGAACACAGCAACATCGTGATGGCCATCACTGCTGCCGACGACTGCACACAGAAGGTCATGACACCACCAAGAAGCAGAAAAACAAGCGTCGTCAGGAAGGAGTCGGGATCAAACGACTTAAAGAATGAAGTGACGGCTTCATTGTTGGCCAAGTCCATCGACATGCCCGTGGCCTTCAAGGTGGTCAAACCCAACAACAACAGGCCGATGCCAAAGAGGAAATCACCAATATACCGATGCTTCTTCATGTAGATGAGCACAATTCCGATGAAGAAACCAATATAGGACACGATGCTGATGTCGAACGGAGAAGCATCGCTGCCCGATGTGCCTATCGCCATAATCCACGCAGTCAGCGTCGTACCAATGTTGGCACCCATAATGACAGAAATGGCTTGTGCCAACGTGAGCAAACCTGCATTGACAAAGGAAACCGTCATCACCGTTGTGGCTGTGGAAGATTGTACTGATGCTGTAACCACCGTACCCGTCAGCATACCCGTGAAACGGTTGGTGGTCATAGCGCCCAACACATGGCGCAGTTGCGGACCTGCCATCTTCTGGAGGGCTTCACTCATGGCTTTCATACCGAACATGAGCAGCGCCAGCGAACCCAGAAGTTTAAAGATAATCCAAATAGACATGATAGGAAAAGATAGAAATAATTAACGTTTCTCTGACAAAGGTATGACAATTTTTATTGTATCACAAGATTTCAATCAAAAAGTTTGCAGAAGAAAGAAAGATACTATACCTTTGTAGAAAGAATCTAATCATAAACCTATTTATACAATGAAGAAAATCCTATGTTTTCTCTCCCTAGTGGTTGCCTTGATGATGGCAACACCCGCTTTCGCTCAGAAGGCCAAGGGAACATTCGAGGCAGGCGAAGGTTCGTTCCTGCTCAACGGAAAGCCTTTCATCGTGAAGGCTGCTGAGATTCACTACCCACGTATTCCAAAGGCTTATTGGGATCATCGAATTAAAATGTGCAAAGCGTTGGGTATGAACACTGTATGCATCTACATCTTCTGGAACATCCATGAGCAGCGTGAGGGACAATTCGACTTCACGGGCAACAACGATGTGGCAGAATTCTGCCGTCTGGCACAGAAGAACGGCATGTACGTCATCGTGCGTCCAGGCCCATACGTTTGTGCTGAATGGGAAATGGGAGGTCTTCCTTGGTGGTTGCTGAAGAAGAAGGATATTCGCCTGCGCGAGCGCGATCCTTACTTTATGGAACGTGTGAAGATATTCGAGCAGAAGGTGGGTGAGCAACTGGCTGGCTTGACCATTCAGAAAGGAGGCCCCATCATCATGGTGCAGGTGGAGAACGAATACGGCTCTTACGGCGAGGACAAGCCATACGTGTCTGAGATTCGCGACTGTCTGCGTGGCATCTACGGCAAGGAATTGGCGCTCTTCCAGTGCGACTGGTCTTCCAACTTCGAGAAGAACGGCCTCGACGACCTCACGTGGACGATGAACTTCGGCACAGGCGCCAACATCAACGACCAGTTCCGTCGTCTCGGCGAACTCCGTCCCAATGCCCCCAAGATGTGCTCTGAGTTCTGGAGCGGCTGGTTCGACAAGTGGGGTGCTCGTCATGAGACGCGTCCTGCCAAGGACATGGTGGAGGGTATGGACGAAATGCTCTCGAAGGGCATCTCCTTCTCGCTCTACATGACCCACGGAGGAACCTCCTTCGGCCACTGGGCAGGTGCCAACTCTCCTGGTTTCGCACCCGATGTCACTTCGTATGACTACGATGCTCCTATCAACGAGTGGGGTCTTGCCACGCCCAAGTTCTGGGAACTGCGCAAGATGATGGAGAAGTACAACGACGGCAAGGCGCTGCCAGCCGTACCCAAGGCTCCGATGCCCATCATCACCGTGCCTAAGTTCGAGTTGACGGAGTTCTCGTCGATGCTCAACGGCGAAGACCCCGACCTGAAACTTCCCATACAGAAGGGAGCGCTGAAGACCTTCGAGGAGATGGACCTGGGATGGGGCTCCATGCTCTACGGCACCCGTCTGCCCGACATCACGGAGCCAAGCGTGCTCACGGGCGACTTCCACGACTTCGCCCAGGTGTTCATCAATGGCAAGTACATCGGCAAGATTGACCGCGTGAAGAACGAGAAGAGCCTCACCCTGCCGCCCGTGAAGAAGGGCGACGAACTGGAAATCCTCGTCGAGGCCATGGGCCGCATCAACTTCGGACGTGCCATCAAGGACTTCAAGGGCATCGTCGGCGACGTGACCATCTCTTCGGCCATCGACCAGATAGAGGTGACCTGGAAACCGCAGGGTTGGACCCAATATGCCATGAGTGACGACTACCGCAAGGCGGTGAACGCCTTCCTGCATAACAAGGACCTGACCCAGCCCGACACCGGCGTGCGCCTCGGCCTGCCGCTCATGTGGAACAAAGACGGCCTCGACCTGGTGAGCAAGCGCGGCTACTATCGTGGCTACTTCAACCTCACCAAAGTGGGTGACACCTTCCTGAATTTCGAGACTTGGGGCAAGGGACAAGTGTATGTGAACGGCCACGCTTTGGGCCGCATCTGGAGCATTGGTCCTCAGCAGACACTCTACGTGCCTGGTTGCTGGCTGAAGAAGGGAAAGAACGAAATCATCGTCCTCGATGTTGTAGGTCCGAAAGAGGCCGTCGTATGGGGACAAGACAAGCCTGAACTGAACAAACTCCAACTGGAGAAGAGCAACAAGCACAACAACATCGGTGACAAGCCCGACCTCAACAGCGCCACGCCTGCTGCCACAGGTGCCTTCAACGGAGGCAATGGCTGGCAGACCGTCAAGTTTGCTGCCCCACAGAAGGGTCGCCACCTCGCCATTGAATGTCTCAGCACTCAGAAAGAGAATGACCGCGTAGCCATCGCCGAACTCTATCTGCAAGGCACCGACGGCAAGCGCATCTCTCGCGAACCTTGGACCACCAAGTACGCCAACTCAGAAGAGGAGAACGGCAACCACACCAGCGACAAGGTCTATGACCTACAAGAGTCCACCTACTGGCAAACTGAAAAGAGTGCCACCCTGCCCCACTTGCTCGTCATCGACCTCGGCAGCGAGCAGACCATCTCTGCCCTCGAATACCTGCCACGTGCAGAACAAGGTGCCCCCGGCAGCGTGAAGAACTACAAGATTTATCTCTATTGAGAAATTCCAGGCTCTCCTAGGACTGCCTAAGAAAGCCTAGGAGAGCCTAGAATCTCCTAGAAAACCTAAAAAAAACAAAAAAGGAACGCCCCAAAATTTTGGAGCGTTCCTTTTTTTATAATCGAAATATCTTTAGTTGTTCTCGGGACGGAGCTGACGAACCACCTCGGCAGTGCGCCACATCTCTGAGTCGTGGAGAGCAGCGAGTTCCTTCTCCAAACCAACGCGGTAGTCAGGCTTAGAGTTGGCATCGATAGAAATCTGAGCCTCGTGACCACACTTCACAGACGCGTAGAGCTTCTCAACAACTGGCTTGATAGCATCGTGGAAAGGACCCATCCAGTCGAGGGCACCACGCTGTGCAGTAGTTGAGCAGTTAGCGTACATCCAGTCCATACCCTTCTGTGCGAAGAGAGGCATGAGTGACTGAGTGAGCTCCTCAACAGTCTCGTTGAATGCCTCAGATGGGGTGTGACCGTTCTCACGGAGCACCTCGTACTGAGCGAGGAGAAGACCCTGGATAGCACCCATGAGTGAACCACGCTCACCAGTGAGGTCAGAAGTAGCCTCGCGCTGGAAAGTGGTCTCGAACAGGTAACCGGAACCGATACCGATACCGAGAGCGAGTGTGCGGTCAAGAGCCTTGCCTGTAGCGTCCTGATATACTGCGTAAGAAGAGTTCAGACCACGACCCTCGAGGAACATGGTACGGAGTGATGTACCAGAACCCTTTGGAGCCACCATGATGACGTCGATGTCCTTGGCTGGAACACAACCTGTGCGGTCGTTCCAAGTGATAGCGAAACCATGAGAGAAGTAGAGAGCCTTACCAGGAGTGAGGTACTTCTTCAAAGTAGGCCATACAGACATCACAGCTGCGTCTGAAAGCAGACACATCACGATGGTACCCTTCTCGGCAGCCTCTTCGATAGAGAAAAGAGTCTCGCCAGGAACCCAACCGTCCTTGATTGCCTTCTCGAAAGTCTTGCCCTGACGCTGACCCACGATCACGTTGAAACCGTTGTCGCGCAGGTTGCAAGCCTGACCAGGACCCTGTACACCATAACCAATCACTGCGATGGTCTCGTCCTTGAGAATCTCACGAGCCTTCTCGAGTGGGAATTCTTCACGTGTCATTACCTCTTCGATAACGCCACCAAAATTCATTTTTGCCATTTTGCTTTTGTTTTAATTGTGCAAGGATGATCCTTGCTGGTTTATAAAATGAAGTGTTTATTTTTCTTGTTGAGCAATTCGCTTTGCCTCGCGAACAGCCAAATATTCATCCAAATGCTCCACACGACTCTTGGTGATACAGATGCGGCCAGAACGCACGAACTGCAACACGCAGTCCATCATCTTCAAAGTGTCGAAGAGTGAGAGAATATCGTTGGTAATGCCTGTTATCTCCACTACCGTATAAGTGTTGTTCACCTCGATGATGCGGGCATTATGGAAACGGACCATGCGTCCGACATCAGGATTCTTCAGCATGACGGGTGTACTGAGTTTGAACAGCGCCGTCTCATTGATGAAGAGTTCGTCGTCGGTGTAGAAGTGTGCCTGAAGCACCTCGATGCGCTTCTCTATCTGCGAGGTGAGGATGCGTGCCATACGCTCGTCACAATTTGCTGTGACTGTGTACTTATGTGCCCCAGGTGTGCTGGATGCGCACACGTTGAGCGACTCGATGTTAACCTGACGACGAGTGAATACTGCCGTAATCTGTGAAAGCAGACCAGGCACGTTCTCTGAGTAAATCAGGAAGGTATAGAGTTTTGATGTATCTTGTTCCATTGTTGGAGGTTGTACTTTTATTTCCTTCTTTTGCGGTTGATGTTGTTCGAGCAAACGTTCGCATTTGCCACATGAAGAACACTCACCACACTGACCGCCAAAAGTTTTCTTTGTCGTTTGCATTATATTTCAAGCAGCATCTCGTCTATGTTTGCTCCAGGAGGAGTCATCGGAAGCACATTGTCTTCCTCTTTGATAGCACACTGCAAGAGGTATGGACCAGGTGTTGCCAGCATCTCGGCAATGGCAGCATCAAGATCTTGACGCTCAATCACCGTCTTGGCTGGAATGCCATAACCCTTTGCGATGAGTTCGTAGTTAGGATTGAGCATCGGGGTGAACGAGTAGCGATGAGCAAAGAACATCTCCTGCCACTGGCGCACATTGCCCAAGAAGTTATTGTTCAAGAGGATAATCTTAACAGGCGCACCCTGCTCCATGATGGTGCCGAGTTCCTGAATGGTCATCTGCAAACCACCGTCGCCCACAAAAAGGCAAACCGTGCGGTCAGGCGCTCCGAAAGTTGCACCGATGGCAGCCGGAAGACCGAAGCCCATCGTGCCAAGACCACCAGAAGTCACCACCGAACGTTCTTTCGTGAACTTGAAATAGCGACAAGCCATCAACTGGTTCTGACCCACATCGGTCACCATGATGCCCTCGTTGTTGGCGGCTTCGCTGACTTGGCGAATCACCTCACCCATCAAGAGCGGGCCTTCCTTCGGATGAAGTGCCTTGTCAATCACCTTCTCATATTCTTTCTCCGCGTATGGCTTGAAACCTTCAATCCATGATGTATGCTTGGCCTCACCAACCAGTTTGGTCACAGCGGCAAGCGTGTCCTTGCAGTTGCCCCAAACCGTCAAGTCAACAGGAACATTCTTGTTGAACTCGGCTCGGTCTATGTCGAAATGAATGATCTTGGCCTGCTTGGCATAGGTGGCGAGATTACCCGTCACACGGTCGTCGAAACGCATGCCGACAGCAATGAGCAAATCACACTGATTCGTCATCACGTTAGGACCAAGATTGCCGTGCATTCCGAGGATGCCCATGTTCAGGCGATGGTCGGAAGGAATGGCCGAAAGACCCAAGAATGTGGTGCCACATGGAAGGTCTGCCTTCTCCAAAAGCAGGCGCAGTTCTTCACGTGCATTGCCCAATTCCACACCCTGACCGACCAGGACAAAGGGTTTCACGCTGTTGTTGATCATCTTGGCAGCACGTTCGATGTCCGTCATGTTCACATCGGGTTCAGGGTCATAACTGCGGATGAAATCCACCTTGGCAGGTTCAAACTCCACCATACCCGTCTGCGCATTCTTGGCAAAGTCAAGCACCACAGGACCCGGACGACCGCTCTTGGCGATGTAGAATGCACGGGCAACAGCCCAAGCCACATCTTCCGCACGGCGAATCTGGTAACTCCACTTGCTGATAGGCGACGTGATACCCACCACATCGACCTCCTGGAAAGCATCTGTTCCCAACATGGCAACACCCACCTGACCACAGATGACCACCATCGGTGTGGAGTCAATCATGGCATCAGCGATACCTGTCACCGTGTTGGTGGCACCAGGACCCGAAGTCACAATGGCGCATCCCACTTTTCCGCTCACACGGGCATAACCTTGCGCCGCATGAACAGCACCCTGCTCATGGCGAACAAGGATGTGATTCAGTGTTTTCTTATGATCATAAAGTGCATCGTAGGTTGGCATGATGGAACCACCCGGATAGCCGAAGAGGACATCCACCCCTTCATGCTCAAGAGCACGCATCAAAGCCTCTGCACCTGTTATCTTTTCTGTCATTTTCTTCTTATCTTTCTAGTTTTACTAGTCCCACTATTTGTACTAGCCTATCTAGTTAATCAATAATTCTCACGCCTCCCTTATCTGCCGACGCTACACTCTGAGCGTATGCACGGAGGGCCTTTGATACAACTCGATTACGTTTGAGTGGCTGCTGTGGACGTGCTGCCAGTTCCTCATCGCTGAGACGCACGTTAATGCTGCGGTTCGGAATATCGATGTCGATGATGTCGCCATCCACAATCTTGCCGATGTTGCCGCCCGATGCAGCCTCTGGAGAGATGTGACCGATGGAAAGGCCTGATGTACCGCCAGAGAAGCGACCGTCTGTAATGAGGGCACATTCCTTGCCCATGTGCATACTCTTGATATAGGAAGTTGGATAAAGCATCTCCTGCATACCAGGACCACCCTTAGGACCTTCGTGCGTGATGACCACCACGTCGCCCTTCTTCACCTTGCCACCGAGGATGCCCTCGCAAGCGTCTTCCTGTGAGTCAAACACAACAGCAGGACCAGAGAACTTCCAGATGCTCTCATCCACACCAGCAGTCTTCACCACGCAACCATCCTGTGCGATGTTGCCGAAGAGGATTGCCATACCGCCATCCTTCGTATAGGCGTGTTCGATGTCGCGGATACAACCGTTCTCGCGGTCAGTGTCCAAGGTCTCATAATTAGTGTTCTGTACACCAAGTTGATTGCAGAACACGCCAGCAGGTGCACTTGAGTAGATGCGCTTTGCCTCTGGGTCAATATTGTCTTTCAGAATCGAATACTTCTCAATGTCTTCTGCCAAAGTGGCACCATTCACACGCTTCACATTGGTGTCAATCAGACCACCCTTTGCCAGTTCTCCCAACAAGTTCAACATACCGCCGGCACGACCACACTCCTGCACACTGTACTTCTGAGAGTTTGGCGCCAATTTGCAGAGGAAAGGAGTCTTGCGAGAAAGCTTGTCGATGTCAGCCATCGTGAAGTCAACACCTGCCTCCTGAGCTACAGCCAAGAGGTGCAGCACCGTGTTGGTCGATGCACCCATCGCGATGTCCAGTGTCATTGCATTGAGGAACGCCTTGCGAGTGGCAATCGAACGTGGAAGCACGCTCTCATCGCCATCCTCATAATAAGCAAATGCGTTCTTCACAATCTGACGGGCAGCCGCCTTCATCAGTTCCTTGCGGTTCACGTGAGTGGCAAGGATGGTGCCGTTGCCAGGGAGAGAAAGACCGATGGCCTCAGTCAAGTTGTTCATCGAGTTGGCCGTGAACATGCCAGAGCAGCATCCGCAACCTGGGCAGGCACGGTTCTCCACCTCAGCCAGTTCCTCATCATTCACTGTAGGGTCTGCACCCTTCACCATCGCAGCAATCAGGTCGAGGTTCTCACCCTTGTACTTACCTGCTTCCATTGGACCACCGCTGACAAACACAGCAGGAATGTTCAGACGCATCGCAGCCATCAGCATACCCGGTGTGATTTTGTCGCAGTTGGAGATACAAATCATCGCATCTGCCTTGTGTGCATTGCACATATATTCTACAGAGTCAGCAATGATGTCGCGTGAAGGCAACGAGTAAAGCATGCCATCGTGTCCCATCGCGATACCGTCGTCGATGGCAATGGTGTTAAACTCGGCTGCATAGCAACCCATCTTCTCAATTTCCTCTTTTACAATCTGTCCTGCCTCATGCAGATGGGTATGTCCTGGAACAAACTGGGTAAATGAATTGACAATGGCAATGATTGGCTTGCCAAACTGTTCACGCTTCATGCCGTTGGCAACCCAAAGAGCACGTGCTCCAGCCATGCGGCGACCTTCAGTGCAGACAGCACTACGTAACTGATGTTTCATTATGTTAGAGTCTTTTTTTAATCTTTTTACGCTTACGGAAGGAAGTCTCATCCATTCCTGTTTACGACAAAACGCCTCTCCCACGGCATGGAAAAGGGGTGAAAACGTTGCAAAATTACAACTTTTCGCCGACATTTGGCGCATCTTTTTCGATAAAAAAAGAGTGAAGCCCCATATTTGACTGGGATTCCACTCTTTTTGTCAACTTTTGTGCACAAATGAAAATGATTTGAGAACACTCACTTCGTGTTATAAATCACTCACTTCGCATAAATCTTTTTACCATTTCTGAGGTAGATGCCAGGAGCTGTCACCTGCTTCACCTTCACACCCTGAAGGGTGTAGATGTCTCCCTTTTGTTTCACATCTGTGCCTTCCTCCACGTATTCGGTGAGCGTAGCGGGATCCTCTTCGTCAGCCTGTTGTGACACATTCGGATTCCCCTTATACTTGATAGCAGGATCGTAAGAAAGATGAGGCGGCTGATTGTAGGCACAGTTCTGGTTGATGACCTGAGCGCGATAGTTCAAGTCATCCATCAAGTGCGGGATGCGGTAAGTGGATTCGTAACTGGTGGCACAGATATAGAGTGAGTTGTCGGCATCGTTCCATGTCACGATTTCCTCACGCCAGTCGCCCAACAAATCGCCCAACACACAAGGATTATGTTTAGAATCATTGTTCAGTTTGCCCCACAGATAGTAGCCGTTGTTGAACTTGATGCGGTCGAAATACTTGCCTGACGGATTCCAATGGGCAATGATGCTCTTGTCGAAGAACTCATCGTAGAGGTCGCCATCCCAATAGACACGGCAATTGATGCCAGCACCACTACTGCCGATAGCCCATGAGGAGGCAATCTCTGAGCCTGTCTCACAATCAAACATACCAGATGCCGCACTATAAATGAACTGCGAATGCTGAGACGAAGAATCAAAATGAGCGGCAAGTCCACGCCCCGTATCACCGCCTGCACTCTGGCGCAACAAGAGTTCACCTGTTGCAGCATCGCGCAAATCGTACCCATATTTGTTTGTTTCAGAGATTTTCTCTTCATGCACCATAAAGACCTCCATGCCTTCACGTTCGGGCAAGAAATCGCCCAAATGGAGTGCATCGCCATGACCCAATCCTGTGCGATAGAGAAGAGAACCATCATGGTCGAGAGCGGCAGAGCCATAGACGATTTCCTGCTTACCGTCATCGTCACAGTCGCCCACCGAAATCCAGTGTGCGCCTTCACCCCAGAGTCCTTTGCCCGACTGTATATTTCGACTCACCCAACGTTCCTTCAGTGTCACACCATCCCAATCGTAAGCAGCCACAAAAGCACCGCTGTAATAGCCACGGGCGAAGATGGGGCACGGATTTGCATCAGCACCATCCAGCCATGCGATGGCAGCCAGATAACGTTCGGAACGGTTCTGATTGTTGTCGCCCCAGTAACTTTGTCCCGCCGCATAATCCGTGTGGTAAGGAATCGTGGCGAGTTCTGCACCTGTCATACCATCAAACACGGTAATGTATTCTGAACCATGGTCTTGCTTGCCACGTCCGCTCAACAGATTCTCCGCTGGGTCGTCATTGCCCAACAGCACATAGTTGCCCTCGCCATCAATCGCGCCGGGAGCCGTCTTCACCATGAACTCGCCATAGCCGTCGCCGTCAAAATCCCACGCAATGAACGGTGTGGTATGTGCGCTGTTGAACATATTGTAGCCTGTCTGAATGCGCCACAACTGAGTGCCGTCCAATTTGTAGCAGTCATACACCGCCTGAGAAGTCGTGCCATTGCTGGCGGCATCTTTCTCGTTCGATGGTGCCCACTTCAAGATAATCTCATACTCGCCATCGCCATCCATGTCGCAATAGGAGGCATCATTGGGCGTGTAAGTCGCACCATTCACGGCATCAATAGGAGTGGAGGTCTTGACGGTCAATGTCTGGTTAGACCATGTCTTCTTGCTCACTTCCGTTTCAAGCAAATGGCCGTACTTATCATACACCTCCAGTTTGTAATATGAGGATGACGAACCTCCCGTATCGCTGAAGTTTGTCTTGTTGATGATATATTTGCCGCTGTTCAGTTTCGTTGTCTGCGTAGTAGCGTTACTGCCACGATACAGTTTGTACTTCACTCCCTGGTCGTCGGCCTCACGATGACGCCAAGACACCAAATTTCCAGACCCCATGCCAGCACCACTGAGGCTCAACGACATCAGTCCTCGGTTCAACGGCTTAGCGGCGGGTTTCGGTTGCAGGTTCGAGACGGTGAAAAGCACTTCAAAATAGAACACTTGCTGCTCATCCCTGAAGATTTTCACCTTCGCCATGTGCCCACTATAATCCACTGTGTAAGTGTATCCATCGACAAGATTCAGTTCAAAACCATGAGGGTCGCCATACAACTTCTTGGGATAGGTGGCCAAACCGCCATTCTTCAGATCTTTCACCAGCGAGGTCATGTCGAGAGTGGCATCAGCATTCTCACGCGATTCCGTACCGACACACGTGAACGAGTTCACAAAATATCCCGTGGTGAAGATGGGTTCATTCACGGCACCTTTCACCTCCACATTACGGAATGCCAAAGCCTTAGGATTCTCGTTGTCCACACCGTTCAAGTCGTATATATATAAATATATGTGGAAGGCTTTCCCCTTGGCAATCACATCGCCCAAAGTATATTCATAATGGGTATATCCCGTCGAATTATTCTGGCCAATCTTGTTGCGCAGGGGCGAAACTCCCGAGGCGATTTTCTTCTCGCTGTCAATGCCTATCTGATAGTACACATCGAATTTGCCGCCATCAGTACCCACTTTCGCTGCATCGAACGAGATGCTGGTGGGCTTGAACGTGTTGCCGACACTGCTGATGACGCTCAACGTGATGCAATGTCCGGAGGTCTTGCTTGTCACTCGCGTTTTCGGTATGAATGTCGTGAAAAAGGGATCGTAAGTCACGCTCGTATAACCGGCATCAGCATTCGAACCCGTCATCGTAGCCGTCGTTCCTATGTTAGCTCCCAATGCAAATTTTGTCGAAAGAAGACTGGTGTATTCCTCCTCACCGCTCAAAGTGACAGCCGACAAATGATCCTTGTCGCTCAGTTCCCACTTGGCAGTGACACTTTGGCCAAAAGCCATGACCCCCATCATCATGATGGAGATTGTCAGTAAAAGTTTTTTCATTAATATGTACCGTTAGTTAGTGATTATTGTCGAATTTTATTTTCTTCATTTTCATGCATCAAGGCTTTGCCACCTTCTTCAGGAACCAAGCCTTACCCACAGGCAAGAAGAGATCATGTCCTGCCGCATTCAGATGAGCCGTGTCGTCGGCACCTTGGAAATATTGCTTGCGAAACGCAGCATCGCGCACCTTGATCACGCTCTTCTTGTCATAGTTCATCAGCACAGGCACATGATGCCGTTTGCACACCTGCTTGATGGCTTTGCACACAGGGGCAAACCCGGGCCTGTCCACATACCAAGGTGTGACATAGCCAATCCGTGCCTTCGGACACAATCGTTCGATGCCACTCAGCAGCACCTCCAGCGAATCGGCAAACATCTGCAACGAATCGGCATTTTGCTTCACCTTGTCAGCATCGTTGTGACCAGCAATAATCAGCACATAATCAGCATCGGGCGACATGGCCGTGTAGCGCACCCAAAGTGCAGGGCCAAAGTTCCACTTGCCATCATGCGAGCGGTCGAAAGCCACACAAGAACCATTACGGCCATAGTTATTGTAAGTCATGCCCAGTTCAACCGCCATCTTATAATGCCAAGCCTCCTCAGCAGGGCGACGATGGTTCGCCACATAACTATCGCCTATCACATTCAGCACTTTCTGTGCCTGCACCAACCCTGGCATCAGCATCATCCCAGCCAACAAAAATAAAAACAGAATCCGCTTCATAAATTCCAATCTGCTTGTTCAAAAACTTTTCGTGTGCAAAGGTACGACTTTCTATCTCTTCCGCCAACTATTTCCACAGGTTTATTTAAGAACAGGACACATTCCGTCCTCACTCAAATAGCCTCAATCCGTATTCTTGTCAAAAGGAGTCTTTTCTGGTACTTCATGAGAGAAATTTATCTTCGCCATGCAGTCTTTGGTGGCAAAATTGTATCTTTGTGTATGGAGCCATTCATCATTGCCATTATACAATATGGATTTAAGCACATCCATTCAGAGAGCCAAGGAAAAGGATCCTAATGCTTTCGCCATAATATATAGAACGTACTATCCCAAAATGGTTCGGATATGTATGAATATAACAAGAGAGGACAGGGCTACAGTAGATGACCTTGTCCATGATGCGTTCATCTTAGCATTTGTGTCGATTGGAAGTCTTAAGGACAACTCAAAGTTCAATGAATGGATAACATCTATAGTCAGAAATGTATCATTGAAACACCTTAAACAAAAAGACAGGATTCACTTTCAGTCTATTTCTTCGTTTAATGAAGAAGATACAATGTTCATGGATTCGTCGCCATCACCTGATTCAGAATGCAGCTACAAGGAACTGCTTGAACTTATCAACCAACTACCCGAAGGATATAGTAAAATTTTAAGACTTTCTGTTATCGAAGGTTTCTCTCATAAAGAGATATCAGAAATGCTTGGCATTGAGCCCCACAGTTCATCATCGCAATTGTCCCGTGCCAAACGGCTGCTGAGACGCATGATAGACAATAGGGCTATCATTGTGATTGCTGTATTACTTTTACCTATTGCATGGTATTTGATATTCCGACATCAAAAAGAACAACAAAATGACGTCGGAATAACAGATACAAAGCATGGCAAACAAACAAGGCCTGATTTGGACAAGAGTCTTACAGTACAGCAAGATAGCGCTGAATTTCGTCCAACAATCAACATTTCCGTACCGACAAGAAAGGAGATCGTGTTGATGAATCAGGCAGAACAAATAGTCTTAACACCCGATTCAGATTCCATTGCAGTCAAGCCTCATTCAAACATCACTAATGATCGTCTCATCATGGAAACAGCGGAAGATTCGTTGCATTCTACGCCAAAGGATTCCATCATCAGCCCTGTTATCCAACCAGAAATAAATATTGCTGAAGAACATGACAAAGGAAAAAAGAAGTGGCAATTCCTTGCAGCAGGTTCTCTTGGCCCAGCATTAGCTCAAGGTGCATACAACATGATAGCAACAAAAACCTCTGACCGTCCAGTAATCGGTTCTGATACTCCAGAGCCTGACTATGTAGTGCCAGACAATATAAGCACGTGGGAGGATTATGGCAAATACCTGAAGTTCGTTTCTTCTCCAGATGCTTCTGCCGATACGCTTGCGCTTATTGATATAGTTGATCATAACACAGGTGAGATAGAACAAAAAGAACACCACGACAGGCCTATCACGTTTGGCGTCTCATTAACAAAGTCTCTCGGCAAGAGGTGGAGTCTTGAAACTGGCTTACAATATTCAATGTTAAATTCTCAATTCTCTATGGGCGAGAATGGCTACTCCATTGTGGACAAGCAAAAAGCCCACTACCTTGGCATACCGCTCCGTGTGTCGTATCATTGGATAAACCACAAACACTTGTCTGCATACAGTTCATTTAGTTTCACAATGCATGTACCTGTATATGGAAAGACAAAGAGCAACTATCTTGTTGACTGGCATAGTGTACACACACAGAGTAAGCATTTCACTCCTTCCGTACAATGGCAAACGGGAGTCGGCTTTGGATTGCAATACAAGTTTGTTCCAAACACCAGCATTTTTGTAGAGCCGACATTTAACTGGTTTATTCCATCGGGCAGCGATACACATACCATCTGGACAGAACACCCGTTCATGTTTACATGTCCATTCGGCTTGAGAATCACATGGTAGTTACTACATCATTTTTCTCCTCTTCTCAAAATATAGAAGCAGCTGGAGCTAAGGTAGTTTCTCCAATATGGCATCGACGAAAACGGGCGTGACAATTTACATGGAGTGAGGCCGAACTTGACTTTATAATGTGGATTGATGAAATACAAAGTTCTGTCCTCTATCATCAAATCGGTCTGATTCACAAGCTTTTCAAACACCTCAACAGTGATTCGAGTCCGTCTTATAGACATCAACTCTCTCAAGCACGTATCGCTTTCTCCAAACCATCTGACAAGAGCCTCATACAAGACTTTGGGGAGAAGATGAACATAAGGCAGATGTGAAAGCACCTTATTCCTACAGATTTGTTGATGACCGCCAAAAGGCATCTGCCATGCAGGAAACGACATGAAGATGATTCCATCCTCCCTCAAATAGTCAGCAATCCGCAACAAGAACAAGGCCTTATTGTCCAAGTGCTCCAAGACATCATGGCAGATGATGATATCATACTTATGCTCCAAGTCTTTAAGATTGAATATGTCCTCAGCAATAAATGTGCCTTTTACCGACTCCCCAAAGAAGAATCTTCTGGCTTCCTCTATTCTGCATGACGCAACATCTACTCCCGTCACTTCGCAGCCGAGTTTTGAGAACGGCAACAAATTACCGCCCTCACCGCATCCTATCTCCAAAACTTTCATTCCCGCTTTCACTTCATGCCATCGTTTGATGTATGGGATAAAGTAATTCGAACAAGTCTCTGCCAACTCATCAAAGTAGAGCCTCCTGTTATGATGACGTTCCTGCATTTTATTCGGTTGTTTTCAATCATTATTGGTTGTCTGTCGTTAATAATGATATGATAACAAGTCCGATGACTGCATGCTTTATTTTTTATTTGATGCGATGCAGTCTTTGCTGTTTTTCTGGTATCTATTAAAGAATGGTACGCTCTACACCATTACACTATGGCTGTCATAAAAAAAGAACCAAACGATGACAGCACTCCAATTATTAGACATGAAAATGACTCAAATGAACTGCCCAAAGGAAGGATGGTACAGAAGCACTGGCACTTCCTCACCCGAACTCCTTTCACAACTCCATTTGAGGTTCTTCCACAACCTCCGAACCGACGTCCCCGATGTCGGTCGACCGATGTCCCCGATGTCGGTTAACCGATGTCCCCGATGTCGGTTTAGAGGTTGTTGCAATGCCAAAGTCAGGGGAATTACAGTTGGTATGCCTGGAGACGCGCGATGTACTTTCCGATGATGTCAAATTCGAGATTTACCTTCGTGCCCACTTCAATGGTGTGGAAGTTGGTGTTGTCGTAGGTGTAGGGGATGATGTTCACCTCGAACGAGTCGTCTTGCGAGTTGCACACGGTGAGGCTGACGCCGTTGACGGTCACACTTCCTTTATCCACCGTCATGTAGCCCTTCGTCGCCATTTTGCGGTCGAATGCGTATTGGAAACGGAAGGTGTAGCTGCCCTGCCGGTCGATTTTCGCCACACACACGGCGGTCTGGTCAACGTGTCCCTGCACGATGTGACCGTCGAGGCGACCGTTCATCATCATGGAGCGCTCCACATTCACCTTGTCGCCCACCTTGAGCAAGCCCAGGTTACTCCTGTCGAGCGTCTCCTTCATGGCGGTGACCACATACTTGCCATCAAAGATTTTCACCACGGTCAGGCACACGCCGTTGTGCGCCACACTTTGGTCAATTTTCAACTCGTCCACGAATGAGCAGGTGAGGGTGAAGTGCACATTCTCCAATTCTTTCTCGATAGCAACGACTGTTGCAAACTCTTCTACAATTCCACTGAACATAATCTTAATATTTATAAAATATGTGTACAAAGGTACGAAAAACTCCCAACTCCTGTCTCTTAACTCCCAACTTTTTTTTACCTTTGCCACGAAAATCGTGATTCCTAATCACCAAAACACTACTTAAACAATGAAAAAGAACTTTATTTTCATGGCGATCATCGCCATAGCCTCACTCTCTGCATTCACCAGTTGCAAGGACGACGATGCCAAGGCTGTCATTCCTCATCTGGAAAGCATTTCTGTCTCTCCTGCCACCAGCGAACCAGGCGGAGAATGCACGGCAACCGTCAAGTTCGACCGGAAGGGCGAAAACATTCAGGGACATTATCAATACACCATCACACCAGGCGGAGAAACAGGGTCATTCAACCTCACGCCTGTCGGTTCCTACAATTTCAAATTCAACGCACCCAGCGAGTCGGGCACCTACACCATCAAAATCGTCTGCACCAAGGTGGACACCTACGTGGGAAGCCTCTACTATATGGGCAGCATGAGCGACATCGGTTCGGCCTCGGCCACCTTTACTGTAACTGGAGAAGAGTAACCCAACGACCCACTAACCTATGAAGAAAACTATTGTATCCATTTTGTTGGCATCCAGCACATTGACGGGTTTTGCCAACCATCCTGATTCTGTGTATGTACGTCCTGACATGCAGAACGGCACACGCGACTTACAGATAGCCTACTCCATCGACGGAAAACACTGGACACACATGCCCATCAACCTCTTCGAGAGCGACTACGGCACCTGGGGCAGCGAGAAGAAAATGTACTATCCCGTGCTGTCTTACGATGGAAAGAAGTATCGTGCCGTCTTCATCCCCAGCCTCAAGAACGGGCAGATAGCTATCACGGAGTCGGAGGATTTTGCCCTCTGGAAGCCTCAGGATTATCCCTATGTGGCCGAAAGTGAGTTCCAGAGCATCGTGGAGACACAAGAGCGAGTGTCGAAGAAGAACGTGATCCGTGTGCCCTACGCTGCCATCCAGAACCTCATGTCCAAGAAGATACGAGCTGACCGAAACGGTGCATGGGAACGTGACAACTTTGTGGCATCGGGGGCATCCATCGCCAACAACGCCGACCCCATCAGCGCCACACTCACCATCAATTGGGATGACCGCAAGGCCATATCGCCCAACCTCATGGGCATCTTCTTCGAGGACATCAGTTATGCAGCCGATGGAGGTCTGTATGCCGAACTCATCCAGAACCGCGACTTCGAATACACGGCCGACGACCATCGGGGATGGGATGCACAGACAGCATGGAAATTGGTGGGCGATGGCACCACTTGGAGCATCGAAACCCAAGCTCCCATCCACAAGAACAATGCCCACTACTCCACCCTCAAAACCACCACACCTGGTGCCCGACTCATCAACGAAGGATGGGACGGCATCACCCTCCAGAAGGGCAAGAAATACAACCTCAGCCTCTTCACCAAGGGTGCCGGTTCTCTCCGCGTCAGTCTCGTGAGCGAGGGTTCCCCCATCGCTTCCAAAACCTTCAAGGCCACCAAGGAATGGCAGCAACAGAAGACAGTCTTAACTCCTTCTGCATCAGCAGAAAAAGCAACGCTTGTTATAGAACCGCTTGAAGCAGGAAACGTCAGCATCGACTTCATTTCCCTCTTTCCGCAGGAGACATTCAAGGGTCATGCCAACGGTCTCCGAAAAGACTTAGCAGAGGTAATTGCCGACCTGAAACCACGCTTCGTCCGATTCCCCGGAGGATGCGCCACACATGGTCAGGGCATCGACAACATTTACCATTGGCAAGCCACCGTGGGCGACCTTTGGGAACGTGAGCCTGCCATGAACATCTGGAGCTATCACCAGACACGCGGATTGGGCTTCTATGAGTATTTCCAGTTCTGCGAAGACATCGGTGCAGAACCGCTTCCAGTGTTGGCAGCAGGTGTGCCTTGTCAGAACTCGTGGAAAGGCGGTGCAGGTCAGCAAGGCGGCATTCCTTTCGAGAAGGATCTGAACGGCAAACCATCGCCCTACACCTACATGGGCAAGCCGCTCACGATGGAGAGTTATCTGCAGGAACTGCTCGACCTCATCGAATGGGCTAACGGCGATGCCAAGACATCCGAACTGGCCAAAATTCGTGCGAAGGCAGGACATCCGAAGCCTTTCAACCTGAAGTATCTCGGCATCGGCAATGAAGACCTCATCGGCGATGTGTTCCTGAAGCGTTACCGTTTCCTCATCGAAGGCATCCAGAAGGCACATCCCGAAATCACCATCGTCGGCACGGTTGGTCCTTTCTGGGAAGGCAGCGACTACGAATACGGCTGGCGCGAGGCGAAGGAGAAGAACATCCCCATTGTGGATGAACATTACTACAACGGCATCGGCTGGTATTTCCATCATCGCGACTTCTACGACAACTACGACCGCAACGGCACGAAAGTCTATCTCGGCGAATGGGCATCGCGTGGCAACAACGTGGCCAATGCACTCATCGAGGCAGCCTACCTTGCCAACGTGGAGCGCAATGCCGATGTGGTGGTCATGTCGTCATACGCACCGCTGCTGGCGAAGGAAGGGCACACCAGTTGGAACCCCGACCTCATCTACTTCAACAATCAGGAAGTGAAGCCCACGGCCAACTATTTCGTGCAGCGTGCATTCGGCCAGAACAGCGGAGACGAGTACATCTACTCCGACCTGCAGGTGAATGGCGGCAGCAACATCAGGGAGCGTCTTGACCATTCGGTGGTGAAGGACAGCCAGACAGGCGACCTCATCGTCAAGGTCATCAGCCTGCTGCCCAAAGCCTCAACCCTGCAAATCAACCTTGGCGACGAGGCGCTGAAGGGCTACAGCACCAGTGCCGAACTCAGCATCCTCGCGAAAGAGAACGAGCCTGACCGCCAGCGCGAATGGGATGTGAACGAGAAGCGCACCCTCAGCATCGGCAGCGAGTTCACACTCAACGTGCCAGCCTACTCGGTCTCCATCGTCCGCATCAAGAAAATGAAGAAATAACACCGACAGTGCCTCTCTGAGCATACACCCACAAGGCTCACGTGCTTACCTCCACTAACCTCGTGAGCTTTGTGGGTGTACAGAATTCCAAGCACCATCGTGTAGCGCTTTGCTCGCAAAGAAGCGGTAACTCCCGAAACTTAAATTGTAACAATAAAAAAACGAAATATGAAAAAGAATCTTTTTGCATTCCTGCTCCTTGCGGCTTGTTGGCAGGCTGCTGTGGCGCAGAACACCGTGGAGAGCATCCGCGAACGCTATCAGGCGATGAAGGAGTATGTGGCCAGCCATCAGGGCACCAACCAATATGACGGGGCTGATTTTGGCGAGTTCTACCATCTCGAAAGTCGTCAGTGGCTGCCTGCCACGGGCGGTCACATCGAGAACACCTACCTGTATTATGACGAGGCGGAAAGTGATGATGATGTGATTTACAAGCCTCACTATGTGAAGTTCGTCACCACAAAGTTCAACTATGCTGCTCGCGAATTTTATGAGGAGTATCTGTATGACAAGGACGGCAACGTGGCATTCATCTACGCCTACGACCCCATGACGGAATTTGATGGCAGCCTGCACGACAAGCAATTTGAATTCCGATTCTACTTCAACAAAGGCAAGTTGCTGAAGGCCATCATCAAGAGCAAGGGCGCGGATGATGCGGCATACAAAGAGGTGCTGAACGACAAAGCCATCAAACCCATCTATGCCGATGTGTTCAAGCAATATCAGGCGAAAGCACGGCAGATGAGGGAACTCTTCATCAACATCGAGAAGGAGGCCTACGTGTATTGAGCTGGGGAGGTTTCCCTACTTCCAGAACTGCTCCAGCAGCCCACCTTTCTTCATGAAGGGCTTCAGGGCAGACTTGTCCATAAAGATGTAATCCAGCCTGTCCTCTTGCACATTTCCTGTGGGGATGTAGAAATTGAGACCCGTCTTCGTGATTTCGAAACTGGCTGAGGTGTCGACATTGAAATCGTAATCGGTCTCTTCGGGATGATGCTTGCGAAACTCATCCATCATCAGGTTCTCCACAAAGACATCGTTGGGAGGCGTCATGTTCAGCAAGTCGGCAAGGGTCAGCAACTGCCCTGTGCGGCTGTCGAACACGAGATTCTCGGCAGAGAAGAAGGTGTTGCCAATCTGCTCCACCTTCTGCAGATAGAACTGAAAGAAGGGCGCATCGCTCAACATCGGATTCATCAGCGAATCCTCATCCAACTGTCCTGAATACTCGAAATACCAGCGGAACAGCGCCTTCCGTCGGTCGCGGTCGGCAGCATCCATGCTCCCGATGAATCCCTCCAGATTCTTGAACTGACGTGTCTCAAACTGCGCCGTGAGTTTCTTATAGTCAGCATCTCCAGACACATACTTCATCCGCATCGACTTGCTCAAAATCGTGTCGCGCACAGCCGTCAATGCCACTTTATAAGCACTGGGCACCTTCTCCACATCGGGCAGTTCCAAGCGGATGAAGAACTCAATGTCACCTCCATGCTTTGCGGTGAGAGGAAGCGTTCCCTTCACCGCCTTGTCCATATACAACGTGCGTGTCACGCCCTCCTGGGCATTCACCTGCAGCGACACAAGCCCCAGCAAGGCCACCACAACCAATAAGATCTTTTTCATCATATTCATACCAATCTCATTTTCCATTGCCGTTTTCTGTACAAAAAAACTGATTTTTGAAAAAAATGATTGCAAATGTATGGAAATAATTGGAATATTCCTTACATTTGCCGCCGCTTTTATCAAAATTCATGGTCAAACACGACAAAAAAGCAGAAATTATGGTACAAAAAAAGTTTTTCTTCGCCACTCTTGCAGCCATGCTGCTGGCGGTTCCTGTCATGGGGCAAAGTAACAAAGGCAAGAGCCTTGAAGTGTCATTCAACTATCAGAAGCAGGCAGGTGCTGGCTCCAACCAGTATGCAGTCTGGATAGAAAACGACAAGGAAGAGTGTGTGAAGACGCTCTTCGTCACCTCCTTCACCACCAAGGGACGTGCACGTGGCAATGCGCCTGCTCAACGTGGCTATGTCATACGTCCCACTTGTGTTCCTGCCTGGGTGCAAACCTCGAAGGCCGCATCGAAGAGCGACCTGCAGTTGGACGCAGTCACAGGCGCCACACCTCAGAGTGACGGCAAACAGACCTTCACCTGGAACTTCAAGGACGAGCAGGGAAAGGCTGTTCCAAAGGGCACTTACAAAGTAAAGGTGGAAGCCACCCTGTATTTCGAAAGCGACATCATCTACACAGGCACGTTCTCCACACAGGGCAAACCAGGCGCCATCACACTCACCTCTGAGCTGACCAAACCCGACGAGGCACACAAGAACATGATCACCGACGTGAAAGCCGTGCTGAAATAACGAAAAATTAGTAAAACATAAAACGGCCTTGCCATCCATCTGGGACAGCAAGGCCGTTTTTCATGTTCCGTCGGAACGGAGGTGTTAATTCTCGAATGGATTCTCCGTTGGATAGAAGTTGCCCTTCGGGAAGTTGTAGTCGATTTCCTCCACTGGGATGCCCATATACTTGAGCACTTCCCAGAGATACTTACCCTGATGGCCGAACATCACGGCGCAGTGGTGAGGATAGTGCTTCTCGATGAGGACGTGACGATAGAAGCGGCTCATGTTCTTGATACCGAAGATACCGATAGAACCGAATGAACGCGTGGCCACAGGAAGAACCTCGCCCTGAGCGATGTAAGCGCGGAGCTTGGTATCAGCGGTGCTCTGCAGACGATAAACTGTAGCCAGACCTGGCTGGATGTCACCCTCGAGGGTACCGTTGGTCACCTCAACAGGCAGAGCGCGGGCCATAATGCGCTGGAAGCACATCTGGCAGCTGCAAACCTTGCTGGAAGCGGTGTTGCCGCAGTGGAAGCCCATGAAGATTTCCTTGTCGGTGTAGGTGTCGCAAGCAAACTTCTTGCCCTTGATGCTCTCCTCGTACATATCAGTAGGT
This sequence comes from Bacteroidaceae bacterium, assembly GCA_017448965.1. Taxonomy (GTDB): domain Bacteria; phylum Bacteroidota; class Bacteroidia; order Bacteroidales; family Bacteroidaceae; genus Minthosoma. The sequence continues at coordinate 71,050 of JAFSKK010000009.1, forward strand.
ACGGTGTTGTTGATGTCGAGCAGTGTGACAGCATCCTGAGTGATGCAGGTGCCGATGTACTCAGACAGTGCACCATAAATGTCAACCTCGCAAGCCACTGGGATGCCACGGGCGGTCAAGCGGCTGTTCACATAGCAAGGCACGAAACCGAACATGGTCTGGAATGCAGGCCAGCACTTGTTGGCCATAGCCACATACTTGCGAGAGCCCTTGTGAGCCTCAATCCAGTCGAGCAGCGTCAGTTCATACTGAGCCAGCTTAGGCAGCACCTGAGGAATCTTGTTGCCGGTACCCAGCTCGGCAGCCATGTCCTTCACCACATCGTCGATGCGTGGGTCGCCAGCATGCTTCTGGAAAGCCTCGAGCAGGTCAAGCTCAGAGTTCTCCTCAATCTCCACGTCGAGGTCATAGAGCGCACGGATAGGAGCGTTGCAAGCGAGGAAGTTGTTTGGACGAGGACCGAAAGAGATGATCTTCAGGTTCTGCAGACCCACGATGGCACGTGCGATGGGCTGGAACTCATGAATCAGTTCAGCGCAGTGAGCAGCGTCGCCTACAGGATTCTCAGGGATGTAAGCACGAGTCTTGCGGAGCGCCAAAGCATGGCTGGCATTCAACATACCGCAGTAAGCATCGCCACGACCGTCGATCAGGTCGTTCTGAGTCTCCTCGGCAGCAGCGCAGAACATTGTTGGGCCCTGGAACCAGTCAGCAATCATCGTCTCAGAAATCTCAGGACCGAAGTTGCCCAGATAAACAACCAGCGCATTGCAGCCAGCCTTCTTCACATCCTCCAGCGCCTGCTGAGCATGGATTTCGCTCTCCACGATACAGATAGGACACTCGTAGATGTCGGCAGCGCCGAACTTCTCTACATACTTAGCCACTACAGCCTTGCGACGATTCACCGCAAGTGACTCAGGGAAACAGTCGCGGCTCACCGCAACGATTCCGATTTTCATTTCAGGTACGTTTTTCATCACTTCAAAAAAAGTTTATTAAATAGAATTACGTTAGATTTGTTAGACTTAAACAATTTTCGAACTCCAAAGGTACGGTGTTCTTGTCAAAGCACCAAAATTTTTCGCACTTTTTCTTCAAAAACCATGCACAACGGCCTCTCAACCCCACATAAATTTGTGATTTGCCCGATGTTTTTTGCTTTCCACAAAAAAGAAACGCATCATCTTGGCGACACGTTCCACAGAAAAGCACGCCTCACTTTTTTTCGTCATATTCTATTTTTATACCCTATAAATTTTGTTGATTGAAAGAGAAATCATAATTTTGCAACTAGAACGCAACAATCATTAATCACACAACACTTAAAAACCTATTTCAAGATGGAAGATATTCAGAAAGTCTATGACTTCATCGACAAGGCGCAGAATTTCTATCTGGCCACAATCGAGGGTGACCAACCCCGCGTGAGAGTGTATGGCGCCAGCCTTCTCTTCGAGGGCAAAATCTACTTCATGGCCATCAAAGGCTCCAATGCCCCCAACCAACTGGCACAGAATCCCAAGTTCGAGATCTGCACGTTCAAGCACAACGTACTCCGCATGAGTGGCAAACTCGTCCTCGACGACCGTGCAGAAGTGAAACAAGCCCTCATCAAGAAGCTACCCGCCCTGAGCGCCAGCCTCGGCGAGGAAGGCATGCTGATGTACTACGTGACAGACGCCACCGCCACATTCTACAACATGCAGGGCGTGTACGAAGTCATCAAATTCTGAGCCGACATCCCGAAACACCGAAAAAAAAATCATGGACAATTTCCGGTCAGAAATTGTCCATGATTTTTTCATCCATCTCTCTCCTCACCACTTTCTTTCAGCCACCCTGTCGAAGTCCATTTCCGAGTCATCCACAGAAATGACCAGCTTATCCGAGGTCAGCGACTCCACCTTGAAGGTTCTGAGGAGCTGCCACACCCCATCCAGGTCAGAGACGACCTTCTCTTTCGTTCCCTCCTCAATCAGGGTGTAGATCGTCTTTCTGCCTTCCTCGGAACTCAGCAACTCGTTCGCTTCAGCATCAGTCGTCGTGAGCGAAAGAATCTTAATCTGGAGTTTCGAACCGTCAATAAAGGTGTTCACCACACCATCCTTCTTGCGCAAAAAAGTGCCTTCCACCCACACCTCCAGGTCGAGGCTCATCTCATCGTCGCCTTGTGACATCCTGAGACAGGGAACAAACTTGTTTCCCTTGAACGTCAGGGTCAAATCCACGTTTGGCGCGTCGGGGTCATTTGACACAGCCTCCTGGAAAGCCTTTCCAGCCTTCCATGTGCCATCCAGTTTCTGAGCATAGATGCCCACCACGTTCAGCATCAGCAACAGCGCCGCCAACGCCAATTTCTTAGTCATGCTTTCAGTTTTCATACGCTATCATTTTTCAGTTTTCGAAAAGGTAAGTAAAAATTGTTTCGCGGCAAAGGTAACACAAATGGCAGACACGAACAAAGAATTTCGTTTATTTTCTTCAACAAAGATGTAAAAGACACAAAAGATTTTTTGTCATTTTTCTTGCCCACGTCCCATTTTTTTCGTTAACTTTGTTCCCAGAAAAACCATTAGCAAAACGAATGACAAAGATGGATAATAACAGGCATTTCGACATCAAGCGACTCCGCTCCATCCCCATCTCCAAAGTGGCAGAACGATGGGGGCTGCCAACTGAAGAAAGTGGGCAGTCACCTAGTGACCCGCTGCCCCTGGCACGACGACAAACACCCCTCCCTCACCCTCCATGAAACAGGCGGCGAGAACCACTGCCACTGCTTCGCCTGCGGCAAAGGCGGCAGCACCATCGACTTCGTCATGGCCAAGGAAGGCATCGACTTCAAAGCAGCCTGCGAAGGACTGGAAAATGCCTTCGGAGGAAAGGGATTCTATCGGAAAACCCCGGAAAACCCGGAGAAACCGGAAATTCCAGAGAAACCAGCGCCAGCCCCTCCCACCGCCTACATCCCCCGTCAATGGGTGGAGGCCCACGTCTCCGTGGAGAACTCCCTCAGCCGCTGCCTCCACCGGCTACCACTCCGACCTTCAACAACAACTGCCTCTTCGGCGAACACCTCCTCCGCCGCAACCCCCACAGTGTTGTGGCGCTGGTGGAGTCGCCCAAGAATGCACTAGTGGGAGCCGCCGTGCAACCTCGCTACGTGTGGGTCGCCACCGGCAACAAGGGGATGCTGAAACGCTCCGTGCTCGAAGTGCTGCAAGGCCGTCAGGTCATGGTCTTCCCCGACCGCGACGCCATCAGCGAATGGAAAGCCGCCCTCCACAGCATGCGCGACATCGCCACCTTCTCCGTGTCAGACTTCAGCGAGACCTTCGCGATGGAAGGCGACACGAAATTCGACATCGCCGACTATGTGGTGACACAATGGAAAGAAACGCGGAGATGACAACAAAGACGGAAAAGATACAAAAGATTTTTTTGAAACATCGCCCTGCGGGCAAATTAAACGAATTGAACAAATAGCTTTTGAAAGTTGAATTCCTTTATTCCTAAATTCCTTAGAGTAGAACTACACCGCTTTGCGGTAGATTTGGAAGATTAGGAAGATTTGTTCATCTTTTACATCTTTGTTGAAGAAAAAGAACAATTTCCTTGCTTGTGTCTGCGATTTGTGTTACCTTTGCCCTGAAAACTAACTATTGCACTTAAAAATCAAGGACAATGATGAAAAAAAGAATCCTTTTGTTTGCCGCCATCCTGACACTCTGCGGCACAATGACAACGTTCACGTCCTGTCATGACGACGACAGCACTCCGTCCAGCCAACCTCTCACCGACCTCGACCGGCAGAAGCTGGAGGAGTGGGAAACCTGCACAAAACTCACCTACATTGCCGGCATCGAGAACGAAAACCCCGATTTGCAGGCTGTCATCCGCGAACGGTTTCCCAACCAGACCAAGAGCCTCGCCAATGCGGAGGTGGCTTTCATCGACCTCGCCACAGCATTGGCTAATATCGACGCACTGGGCGATTTCTATGACCAAGGCGGCCTCATCGTCATGATGCGCCCCTCGGAAACGGGCTTCGAGTCCTTAGGCGATGAGTATCTGAGTGATGAAGAGGAGAACGAGGAAGGTTACCGGGAGGATGACGAGGATTTCATGGACAATGAGGAAATGGAAGAGGTGTTCTTTGCCTACAACAAGTTTGAGGAGCATTACACCATGTATGAGGAGCATGCATTCAATGGTCAATACACCGACGAAATCAACGAGATGTCGGCAGAGGAATGGGAGTCCATCCGGGCTTACAACGAACAGTTCCCCGAAGATTCGGAACTGAATGAGACGGAGACGCTCTACGACAACGACTACGACCAGAACTACAACTATTATCAGGCCCGTCTCGACCCGTTCATCGACTTTATCGAGGAAATCAGCCAGAGTACACGGCACATGTCCACACGTAGCGGTGATGATGATGAGATGAAACTGAGTGTGGAGGACGGGTACTTCTTCGTGAAAGATATGCCCATCTCGCTGAATCACAAGATAGAGAAGGACTATGCCTGGAACAAGAGCAGTACGGTGACCATCAAGTATTGGGTCAGCTCTGCCTATATGCTTTCCTGCAACGGCCAGAACAAGGCGGGTGACTACTACATGGTGAAAAGCGAGATCACACCTCACATCAAGCCCCTTTGGGAGGTGGCGGCGAAAGCGGGTGGCATGTTCAACTGGGGACGTTGCCGCATCTATGCCTACTGGTTCGACAGCATGAATGTGGAGTTCAAGCTGCTGGATGCCAACAACCAATCCATCGCCAACAACATCCAGTATTACAAACACCCCATCCCCGACAACGAGAACACGGAATACTCCTACAGCAACGGATTCAGTTGGGGACTCAATGGAGCCGTCAGTGGCGAAATCGGCAAGGAGGGACCCAAGGCTCAAGCCAGTGTCGGGTTCAGCCTGGAGTGGTCGAGCGATGTCAGCTACTCGCTCAAGACCATCCAGTATGAGCGCAACACATCCTCCACTTATCCAACGTTCCGCTACTGGACTAATAATGTGAAGCTGACAGATGATGACTATGAGAACGAGGAAAAGACCAACGCCAATTTCCCTGCCGTCACACATACGGAGTTCTCCACCAGCACTGCATGGATTTGGCGTGTGCCCCGCAACAGCAGCCTTGGTGTGGACGACAACACATCAACCCACTTCAAACTGTGCGTGAGAGTGAAGCCCGTCTATGCTTCGTGGTATCACTGGCGCGGAGCGGTTGAATACGACGGCAACAAGAAGACCTACAACGGCTACAATCCTGGCAATAACGTCCTCAATGCAGCATTGGACGGTTGGTTCACCCACACAGAGACACTGCCCGCTCCCGACCGTACGCCATGGGGTGTCGTGGCTCTGAAGAATGCCGCATCGTCCTACACAGTGGGCAACATCAAGATCTACAGACAATCGGACTTTGATGAAAGGGGATTGAATGCCCCCGTCTTTGCCAAGATACCAAGTTCATACAACATGAACGAGGTGGCCAGGACTTCCCTTCCTGAAGGCACCTATGCCCTCACTTACCAAGCCATCGACCCCAACCAGAACAACAAGGTGGTGGGCAACTGGAAATATGAGTACATCCAGATTGAGCAGGGCCAGAACGCGGCAGATGCCACCACTGAAATCTCCACCATCAATGCGCAGAAGATTAAATAGCGGCACAGAAAAAGTTTGATTTTTCCTGAAAATTTGTTTGCTTGTGTCTGCTATTTGCACGACCTTTGCCCAGAAAACTAACTTTTACACTTAAAATCAAGAACAATGATGAAGAACAGAATCATAATGTTTGTGGCTGCCTTGGGCGTGGCCGCGGGCGTATGGGCACAGAGTGCCGATGAACTTTACCAGAAGGGCCAGTCCTTCTACTACCAGCAGGATTATGACCAGGCGGTGAACTATCTGGAGCAGTCGGCCAACAAGGGAAATGCCGACGCGCAGTTCATGTTGGGCTACCTCTACTATACGGGCGACGGTGTGGCTCAGGACACGACGAAGACGGCGCACTGGTGGGAGATGGCCGCCAACCAAGGCAATGTGCAGGCGCAGTTCATGCTGGGCGCCTTCTACTACAACGGACAAGGTGTGCAGCGCGATGCCGCCAAGGCTGCACAATGGTGGGAGATGGCGGTGGCTCAGGACATGCCAGAGGCACAGGCTTTCCTCGCCGCCCTCTACATGTCGGGCGACGGCGTGGAGCAGAACAGCGAGAAGGCACTGGAACTGATGGAGAAGGCTGCCACACAGGGCTACCCCGATGCCCAGAAGACGCTGGTGGAATGGTACACCGACGGCAAGAAGATAGGCAAGGACAAGAAAAAGGCCGCCTACTGGAAAAAGATGTATGACGAGAAGCCCAACAAGGACGAAAAACAAGACAATCAAAACAATTAATAATTAGACTTCCGGAAGTTATCGCTTCGCTCAGAAGTTAAAGAAATTATAGAAGTTAAAGACGATACTTTGCCACCAGCATGACATTTGTCTCTAACTTCGAGCGAAGCGATAACTTCTCTAACTTCAAGGGAGTAAAACTCCGAAACTTAAGTTAATAGCGTATGAAAACTAACCACATGACCAAGAAATTTGTGTTGGCAGCGCTGTTGCTGCTGCTGAACGTGACAGGCACGTATGCCCAAAAGCTGGACGGCACATGGGTGGCCGGAACCACTTTCCAGAATTTAGTCAAGAAAGCCATGGATGAAGACTCCGAGATGCCGAACTTAGGGGTGAACATGACGTTCAAAGGGAGCCAGTTCGTCCCCTGCTTCCGGATCACGCATGGCGATGAGGAAATGAGCATAGACATGGAGGTATGGGCGCAAGGCACCTGCCTGCGCAAGGGGGATAAGGTGAACACCTTTGTGGATCCATCGAAAGCCCAGCTGAAAGTTATCTCGCTGACGACGACCGATGAGGATGCGAACGTTCTGTTGGGCACCGAGGCGGGTAGAAAGCTAATCTACGCCGCCCTCGAGGAGAAGGTAAAAGAAGAAAACCTCCTGCAAGATCTGAGTCCTTTCTGGGATCTCTTCAAGACCTTCGAGGTAAAGGCGGTGACTACAAACAAACTGATCATCGATGTCGAAGGCACGGAACTGGACTTCGACAGGGTGGCTGACAGAAAGTGGTAAAGCGACCCGAAAAAAATCATTTTTTAGCAAAAAAAAATTCCCGAAATGCTTGCGTGTTTCGGGAATTTTTCGAGTCCGGGTCACAGATGCTGTCGCATCGGATGGGACTATGTGGCGCAGGTGAAGGCGAACACGGTGCTGGTGGGCGAATCGAACGGCTATGATCTGGACGAATACCGCGACATCGTGCACTCGAAAGAAACATTTGACAAGTTGACGGCACTGGTCTATCAGACGTATGCCACAGGCGAAAAGATTTCGTTGGTGGTGAAAAACAAGGTGCTGTTTTCGGCAGAAGAAAAATCGGAGCAATCCGAGAGTGTTAGTTAAATTTATTATGAACCCCCTTTAAAAAAGAAAGGAGACTATTATGAGAATTCAGTATCGCAAGGCTAAAGTGCGTCTCACGTACCGTGAGGGCAAGCCTGAGGTGTACAAGCTCCACCAGCCCACCTTCCCTCAGGTGACGTTCGCGCAGTTGGTAAACGAGTGTTCTAATTCGTGTGGCGTGAACCCCGCGCAGACCAAATCGGTGATTGACGCGCTGGTGAACCGTCTGGTGCACTACATGGAGATTGGCCACAGCGTGAAGATGGGCGACTTCGGTTCGTTCAAGCCCGTGTTCAACTCGAAGACAGCGCACACGCTGGAAGAGACCACCATCGACACCGTGAAGGTGAAGAAAGTCTCCTTCTACCCCGGCAAGGCATTCAAGGACATGCTCAGCGACCTCAACATGAGCGAGGCTGAGGCCGTGAGCCTGAAGCCTGAAAGTAGCGACGGCGACGACGATGACGGCATCTGACCTCAGCGTTTGAACCCACGTCTGAGCGCCACGTTTGAAACGGTGATTGAGACACTTGTTGCTGTCCGACACACAGCTGTATGTGTGCCGGACAGCTTTTTTTATGCCTTTTTGTGTTGTTTTCTTGGCGCATTTGATGTGTATCTCACTGAAAAGTCGTATCTTTGTAGCGATTTATGTGGTTTAGTGAAGCAAAATGAACGTAGTAATCGTAAAATACAATGCGGGCAACATCGGGTCGGTAGAGAATGCCGTGAAGCGTTTGGGACTGGAACCGATGGTGACCGACAACCCCGAACTGATTCAATCGGCTGACCGTGTGATTTTTCCCGGACAGGGCGAGGCGCACAGCACGATGGCCTATCTGAAGGCACACCGCCTGGACGAGGTGATTGTGAACTTGAAGCAGCCTGTGCTGGGCATCTGCATCGGCATGCAGCTGCTGTGCCGCCACAGCGAGGAGCAGGACACGGACTGTCTGGGCGTGTTCGACGTGGACGTGAAACGGTTCATCCCCCAGGTGCACGAGGACAAGGTGCCGCAGATGGGTTGGAACACGGTGGAGGACACGAAGACGGAGTTGTTTGCAGGGTTTGAAAGGTCGGAGTTCGTGTATTTCATCCACAGCTTCTACGTGCCGACCTGCGACTGGACCATTGCCACGACCAACTACATTCAGCCCTACTCTTCTGCCCTGCACAAGGACAATTTCTATGCCACGCAGTTCCATCCGGAGAAAAGCGGAAAGGTGGGCGAAAGGATTTTGAAGAACTTTATTGAGTTGAAAGTTGAAAATTGAAAGTTAGGAAACAATGATTGAGATAATTCCTGCAATAGACATTATTGACGGTAAATGCGTGCGGCTCACCCAGGGCGACTACGACACGAAGAAGGTCTATAACGAAGACCCGCTGGAGGTGGCCAAGATGTTTGAGGCACACGGTGTCCGTCGTCTGCACACGGTCGATCTGGACGGTGCACGTTCGCAACACATCGTCAACTACAAGACCATCGAGCGCATTGCCGACCACACCTCGCTGGTGATTGACTTCGGTGGCGGCATCAAGAGCGACGAGGACATCGACATCGCCTTTGCCAGCGGCGCCACAATGGTGACCATCGGTAGCGTGGCGGTGAAGAAACCCGAACTGTTTGAGACCTGGCTCGAGAAGTATAACGACAACAAAATCATCCTCGGTGCCGACGTGAAGAACGGACGCATCAGCATCAACGGCTGGAAGGAGGAAGGCGAGGACGAACTGCTGCCCTTCCTGCAGCGCTATGTGGCAAAGGGTGTGGACAATGTGCTCTGCACCGACATCAGCAAGGACGGCATGCTAGAAGGCCCTGCTGTCCGACTGTATGAGGACATCAGGAAGGAGTTTCCCAACCTCTATCTGATTGCCAGCGGAGGTGTGAGTTGCATCGAGGACATCGACCGGTTGAACTCGGCGGGCATCCCTGCAGTGGTGTTCGGCAAAGCGATTTATGAGGGAAAAATCAAGATGGAAGAGTTGGAGAAGTACCTATGAGCATCTACGATTTGACGATTTACGATTTCCCATGCGGCGAGAACTACAATTTGTAAATGATCAAATCGCAAAATAGAAAGATAAATCGCAAATAGTAAATTGTCCAATAGTAAATAAGATTGTGTTAGCAAAAAGAATCATACCTTGTTTGGATATCAAGGACGGGCAGACGGTGAAGGGCACGAACTTCGTGAACCTGCGTCAGGCTGGCGACCCGATTGAGTTGGGCAAACTGTACAGCGAGCAGGGTGCGGACGAACTGGTGTATCTCGACATCACGGCTTCGCACGAGGGACGCAAGACCTTCACAGAGTTGGTGAAACGCATTGCGCTGGAAATCAACATCCCCTTCACGGTGGGTGGCGGCATCAACGAACTGAGCGATGTGGACAGGCTCCTGAATGCTGGTGCCGACAAGGTGAGCATCAACTCGGCAGCGCTGAGACGACCAGAGTTGATTGACGAGATTGCCAAGCACTTCGGCAGTCAGGTGTGTGTGGTGGCGATCGACGCGAAATGTGAGGATGACACGGTGCATGAGAACGGAGACCCACGCATTGACGGCGACTGGCGATGCTATGTGAACGGCGGACGTGTGCCGACCGAATACAAACTCTTCGACTGGGCCAAGGAAGTGAACGAGAGAGGTGCCGGCGAGATTCTGTTCACATCGATGAATCACGACGGTGTGAAAAACGGCTTTGCCGATGCAGCATTAAGGAAACTGGCCGACACGCTGACCATCCCTGTGATTGCCTCAGGCGGTGCGGGATGCAGGGAGCACTTCCGCGACACGTTCCTCAATGGACACAGCGATGCCGCTCTGGCAGCCAGCGTGTTCCACTTCGGAGAGATCCCTATCCCAGAACTGAAACAGTATCTGAGGAGCGAGGGAGTGAATGTGAGATTATAGGAAAGCATAGAAGAGCCTAAGAAAGCCTAAGAAAAAAACAGAAAAAGAAAATATAATGGAAATTGATTTCAAGAAAATGGATGGTTTGGTGCCCGCCATTGTGCAGGATGCCAAGACACTGAAGGTGCTGATGCTCGGCTTCATGAACGAGGAGGCATACAACAAGACGGTGGAAACAGGAAAAGTGACTTTCTATAGCCGCACTCGCCAGACACTCTGGACCAAGGGCGAAACGAGCGGCAACTTCCTCAACGTGGTGGAGATTCTGAACGACTGCGACAAGGACACCCTACTCATCAAGGCAAATCCTGTAGGGCCGGTGTGCCACACGGGTGCCGACACCTGCTGGAACGAGAAGAACGACAACCCCATCATGTTCCTGGTGGAGTTGCAGCGTTTCATCGAGAAGCGTCACGAGGAGATGCCAGAAGGCAGCTACACCACTTCCCTCTTCAAGGACGGCTGTCACCGCATGGCACAGAAAGTGGGCGAAGAGGCATTGGAAGCAGTCATCGAAGCCGTTGCCAACAACAACGAGCGACTGGTCTATGAGGCTTCCGACATGCTCTACCACCTCATCGTGCTGCTCACCTCGAAGGGCTTGACCATTGAGGACTTGGCAGCAGAACTGGCTGAACGCCATGACCCCAACTGGCATAAACACTAATGTCAAATAGTAAATTGTCAAAATAGTAAATCGTCAAATAGTAAATACAGTGAATCTGATTGATTACAAGGACGTGAATGTCTATCAGGAGTCGCAGTTGGTGTTGCAGAATGTCAACTTGCAGATTGGCGAAGGTGAATTTGTCTATCTCACCGGCAAGGTGGGTGCAGGCAAAAGCTCCTTGCTGAAGACCATCTATGGCGAAATTCCCGTGAAGGAAGGCGAAGCGAGAGTGATGGATTACGACATGACCTCGCTGAAACGCCGTCATCTGCCAGAACTCCGCAGAAAACTGGGTGTCATCTTCCAGGACTTCCAACTGCTGACCGACCGCACTGTGGATGCCAACCTGCGCTTCGTGCTGAAGGCCACGGGATGGACAAACAAATTGGAAATCAACCAGCGCATCAGCGACGTGCTGGAACTGGTGGGCATGTCCACGAAGGGCTACAAGATGCCGTCGGAACTCTCGGGTGGCGAACAGCAGCGTGTCGTCATCGCACGTGCCATCCTGAACCGTCCCCGACTCATCCTGGCCGATGAGCCGACAGGTAACCTCGATGCCGAAACCAGCCGACAGATTCTGGCTCTTCTGCGACAGATCTGCGGAGCAGGAAGCACCGTCGTGATGATTACCCACAACCTGAACTTGATTGAAGAGTTCCCTGGACGTCAATTGCTCTGCGAGAATCATCAACTGACCGACGTGACCCTGCAGGAGCGTGAAGAAGAAACAACCGAAGAAATTGATTAAAACAATACATATATTATATTTATGAAAGTACTCAAGTTTGGCGGAACATCCGTCGGCACCCCTCAGCGAATGAAGGATGTCGTGAAACTCATCACCGACGGCGAGCAGAAGATTGTTGTGCTCTCGGCCATGTCGGGCACCACCAACTCACTGGTGGAAATCTCTGACTACCTCTACAAGAAGAATCCAGAAGGCGCAAACGAAACCATCAACGCGCTGGAGAAGAAATATAAGAAGCACGTGGATGAACTCTACACCACCGATGCGATGAAGCAGCAAACCCTCAACTTCATGAAGGAGGAGTTTGACTATCTGCGTTCCTTCACCAAGGGCATCTTCACGATGTTCGAGGAGAAAATCATCGTGGCTCAGGGTGAAATCATCTCCACCAACATGGTGACGAACTACCTCATCGAGCAGGGCTACAACGCCACCCTCATCCCCGCGCTGGAGTTCATGCGCACCGACAAGAATTCGGAGCCTGACCTAGAGTACATCCGTGAGAAAATCAAGATTCAGCTCGACGAGAACCCTGGCAAGGAAATCTACATCACACAGGGCTTCATCTGCCGCAACGCATACGGCGAGGTGGACAACCTGCAGCGTGGCGGAAGCGACTACACGGCATCGCTCATCGGTGCGGCTGTAGGTGCATCGGAGATTCAGATCTGGACAGACATCGACGGCATGCACAACAACGACCCACGTTTCGTGGAGAAGACATCGCCGGTGAACCATCTGCACTTCGAGGAGGCTGCTGAACTGGCTTACTTCGGAGCGAAGATTTTGCACCCAACGTGTGTGCAGCCAGCCAAGTATGCAGGCATCCCCGTGAAACTGCTCAACACGATGGATCCGACGGCTCCTGGCACGGTCATCAGCAACGAGACCGAACGTGGCAAGATCAAGGCTGTGGCTGCCAAGGACAACATCACCGCCATCAAGATCACCTCATCGCGCATGCTACTGGCTTACGGGTTCCTGCGCAAGGTGTTCGAGATTTTCGAGTCGTACAAGACTTCCATCGACATGATTGCCACCTCCGAAGTGGGCGTGAGCGTGTCCATCGACAACATCACCCATCTCGATGCCATCGTGAACGAACTGAAGAAATTCGGTCATGTACACGTGGACAAGGACATGTGCATCATCTGCGTGGTGGGCGACCTCGAGGCCGAGAACGTGGGATTCGAGAGCAAGGCCACCGAAGCCCTCAAGGACATCCCCGTGCGCATGATTTCTTACGGCGGTTCCAACCACAACATCTCGTTCCTCATCTCTGCCGAGGACAAAAAGAAGGCTCTGCAATCGCTGAGCGACCACTTGTTTAATGAATAAAAAATTATGGCTATAGCATCTCATGTGGAAAGGTTTGCGGACATCCGCACACCTTTCTACTACTACAACACAAACATCCTGCGTCAGACACTCGATGCCATCAACGCAGAAATCAAGAAACACGACAACTATTTCGTTCACTACGCCGTCAAAGCCAATGCCAACCTCAAGGTGCTTCAGGTCATCAACGAGGCAGGTCTCGGCATCGACTGCGTGTCGGGAGGCGAAATCGAACAGGTGCTCAAGGCTGGCTTCCCCGCCAACAAAATCGTCTTTGCCGGTGTAGGCAAAAGCGACTGGGAAATTGAACTTGGCATCGACAAGGACATCTTCTGCTTCAACGTGGAGAGCATCCCCGAACTGGAAGTCATCAACGAGATTGCCGCCCGCAAGGGAAAGGTGGCCACCGTGTGCTTCCGCATCAACCCTAACGTAGGTGCCCACACACACGCCAACATCACCACAGGTTTGGCTGAGAACAAATTCGGCATCGACATGCAGGACATGGAGACGGTAATTCGCCTGGCACAACCAATGAAGAACGTGCAGTTCAAGGGACTCCACTTCCACATCGGTTCACAGATTCTCGAGATGGACGACTTCATCGCCCTCGCCAACCGCATCAACGACCTACAAGACCAACTCGAGGCAGCAGGCATCAAGATTGAGATTGTGAATGTGGGCGGAGGACTTGGCATCGATTATGTCAAGCCCGAAGCCAACCCCATCCCCAACTTCAAGGACTACTTTGCCGTGTATGACAAGTACCTCAAACTGCGCCCCGGCCAGACCGTTCACTTCGAACTCGGCCGCGCCGTCGTCGGTCAATGCGGTGCCCTCATCACCAAAGTTCTCTATGTGAAGGAGAATGCCATCAAGAAGTTCGCCATCGTCGATGCAGGTTTCACCGACCTCATCCGCCCTGCCCTCTATGATGCGCACCACAAGATTGTCAACCTCACCAGCACCGCCACCGAGACGGACACCTACGATGTGGTAGGCCCCATCTGCGAGTCCTCCGACGTCTTCGACAAGGACATCCCACTGACCAAGACAAAGCGTGGCGACCTCCTCGCCCTCCTCTCCGCAGGTGCCTACGGCGAAATCATGGCCTCTGGCTACAACTGCCGCAGATTGCCTGAAGGATACACAAGTGAGGAACTGCAATAAGATTTCTCAATAGGAAACAACCTGAAGTTGTTCGCCTGCTTCGATGGCGGTCTTGATTTCTTTGCCACCACTAATCACTTTGCAGAGGCTGATGTCTTCGCCTTGAACGGTTTCAATCCTCAGTTTGCCGATTTGCTGACGTGCTTCCCGACCTGCCACAATCTTGACGATATAAACGCCCATGTGAAGGCCTGAGAAACCTCCTTCTCGGCTGCCGAGGTCGATGTACACTTTCTTCTGTTTTTCTTTCTTGACGGCATCGCCCTCGATGATGTTGGCCTGCAGGGGTTGTGTCGTATTAAGCCAAGCGGTGATGCGGCGAGCCAATCCGTTCATAGCATCGGAGAGAGCTTTCTCATGATTGGACGAGGAGGTGGAAGTGGCTGTGCCTTGTTCTGAGAAGGTGGGTGTAGCCACCACTTCACCTGTCTTGGCATCGGTCAGCGTGAGGGTTGCCTCCACCACTCCCTTGTAGTTGGTAGTGACATGCTCCTTGCCGTTCTTGTCCTTGTAGGTACGAGATTCCGACATGATTTGTATGTTGGTGATGAGAGCATCGGCCACAAGGTTGCCTTCTTCGGCATCATCATACATAGCGAGCCGTTCTGTGAAGCGGTAACGGTAGGCGTTAGAGAGTCCGCGCACGATGGCGTTCCTTGCCGCTTCTTCGTGATGGACGGCCTGCACGGTCGTCTTTCCCGTCATCACACCCTTGAAAATTTGGCCTGCCGCATTGCCTGGCGTCATACGTTCATCGTGGTGGGTGTAGCGTATGGTACCCAACATGATGTTATACACACGATTCCTTTCCCACTGATCCTCCTGAGCCGTCAGAGAGAGGACGCAACACAGGAGGACTGCCAACATCATCATCCTCTTTAGAGGGTGAACTTGGTGTTGAATCCCTTCTTTGTAAAGTTTCGTATTCATGATTTTCTGGTTTTAGGCCTCAAAGGTAGTGATAAAATCAGAAATGTGAGTGATACGGTCGGAAAAAAACGAAAATTCAACCCACTTTTTCGTGTTCATTCTCTCCCACATGGCTTTTATTATGCTGAAAAGTCGGAAAACCTGATTTATTTTTCGTACCTTTGTTGCCCAAAAGCAAAGAAGATGAAAGACAGCATATTGATTCTGAGCGGTGGCATGGATTCCGTAACCCTGCTCTACGACTATCAGGAGCGCATCGCTCTAGCCATCTCGTTCGACTATGGCTCCAACCACAATGCCCGCGAGATTCCTTTTGCCCACATGCATTGCGAGCGGCTGGGCATTCCTCACCTCGTGATTCCTCTCGACTTCATGGCTCACCATTTCCGAAGTTCGCTGCTCTCTGGTGCCGACGACATTCCCGAAGGACATTATGCCAGCGAGAACATGAAATCGACGGTTGTCCCCTTCCGCAACGGCATCATGCTTGCCATCGCCACGGGAATGGCTGAGAACAACCATTTGCCTTACGTGATGATGGCCAATCACGGAGGCGACCACGCTATCTATCCCGACTGCCGCCCTGAGTTTGTCGAAGCCTTCGATGCTGCTGCCCATGCCGGCACCTACAACGGTGTCCACCTGATTTCACCCTACTGCCACCTGACGAAAGGACAGATTGCCGCCCGAGGTCGCGACCTGGGCATTGACTATGCTGAGACTTGGTCCTGCTATAAGGGTGGTGACAAACATTGCGGTCGTTGCGGCACCTGCATCGAGCGCAAAGAAGCCCTCGCAGAGGCTGGTATCCCCGACCCCACCGAATACCTGTCGTAAATATCTGTAGCCAGAGGGACATCACTCCGCCAGCGAGAGAACACATATTATTATAATAAGATATACACCTAAACAACATGAAACTAATTTGCTTTTTACTAACTTTTGCAACCTGCCTCTGTGCGGGTGCACAAACGAAGTCGTGGACAGCCGACAACGGCAACGGCACTTTCACTAACCCACTCTTCTATGATGAGTTCAGCGACCCCGACATCCTGCGTGTGGGCGACGACTACTATCTGGCTGGAACCACCATGCATGCTGTGCCTGGATTGGTCATCCTGCACTCGAAAGACCTCGTGAACTGGGAAAACATCTCCTACTGCTTCGACCGCTTCGATTTCAACGACGACGCTTTCTCGCTGAAGAACCAGAAGGAGGTGTACGGACAGGGCATCTGGGCACCTTGCATCCGCTATGCCAACGGCCAGTTTTATGTGTTCTCGAACGTGAACGGCAAGGGATTGCAATGCTACACCGCCAAGGACATTCGCGGTCCTTGGGAACACCACAACATGCAGGGCAACATCTACGACCTTGGCGTGCTTTTCGACGATGACGGGAAGGTATATGCCATTCATGGCTACGGCACCGTAAAATGCACCGAATTGAAACCCGACATGAGCGGTCCTAAGGAAGGTACAGAACGTGTCATCATCCCCGAAGGAAATGGTGTGGGCGAAGGACACCACATGTATAAAATTGATGGTATGTACTACCTCATCTCCACCGACTACAAGCCGAACGGCCGCACTTTGTGCTCACGTTCAAAGTCAATCTGGGGTCCCTACGAAACTCGCGTCATTTCGGCAGATGAGACCTACGGCTATCATGCAGCCTCACTCACTCAAGTGCCTCGTGGCGAGAATCCTCGCATCGGCAAAGACGGCACGAAGTTCGCTCTTGGCCCTGTGGACAAGGATGCAACTGCATGCACCAACGCACACCAAGGTGGCATCGTGCAGTTCAAAGATGGCTCGTGGTGGGCGCTCTTCATGCAGGACTTCCACTCCATCGGCCGCACCGTTTGCCTGATGCCGATAACTTGGGAGGATGGTTGGCCAATGGTCGGTTTCAAGGGGAACTATGGCCGCGCTCCTCGCACTTGGTTCATGCCTGGCACCGCATTGGGATGCTATGGCGTTGGCGAAGAGGCGCAGAAACCCTCTGCTCCCTATCACCGCAGCGACAACTTCGACGGCAAGACTTTAGGACGCATCTGGCAATGGAACCACAATCCCGACGACAAGATGTGGAGTTTGAAAGGCGGCAAACTGCACCTGAACGCTATGCCTGCCGACCAGTTGATGTGGGCACGCAACACGCTGACCCAACGTGTGATTGGCCCGAAGAGCATCACAACGGTGGAACTCCACGTGAAAGGCCTGAAGGATGGCGATGTGGCAGGTCTTGGCAACATCAATGTGCCCTGCTCGTGGATTGGCATCGTGAAGGATGGCAAGCAACTGACCCTCCGCTGCTTCGAACAGTTAACCAACGACACCATCGACACGCCTGTCACCCTGCCACAAGGAAAAATCTGGCTCCGCATGAATGGCAACTACGACAACGACCAGGCACAGTATGCTTATTCGCTGGACGGCAAGACGTTCCAGACAATGGGTCGCATGATGCCGCTCTCCTACCAACTCATCACCTTCCAGGGTTCTCGCCACGCACTCTTTGCCTTCAACAAGAAAGGCACCAATGGCGGTCTTGCTGAGTTCGACAACTTCACGGTGGAAGAACCTTGTGCCGACCGCAGCGGAAACATCCCCTACGGCAAGACCTTCCGCATCATCAATCTGGCCACTGGACGTCCAGCCATCTGTGACCCTCACGGCATCCTCTACGACACCCGTCCTGACGACAAGAGCCAACGCACCCAGTTCCAGATTGTGGAGCGAGGCCCTGGCTGTGTTGCGTTGAAATGTGTCGATGGACGATACATCAAGGTGTATGGTGAAGGATTGGCAGGCGATGTGCGTTTCACGACAGATCCCCAGGAGGCTGAGACCTTCCTTTGGCAAGACTACCTCGACCATGAATTCATGCTCTATTCGCTGAAGAACCACCGCTACATCGGCAAGAGTCCGACCACGGGCAGCCCCTATTCGATGGACTTCGCAGGTCCTGATCCTGCCAAAAGGAACGGCAGCGTTTTCCGTTGGGAAGAATAGCCGAGAGGAAAAATGAGAAATAACAAAAATGACAGCGCCGTTTCCGAAATTTCGGAAACGGCGCTGTCGTTAAATCGGAAACGGCGTTATCGATGAAACGATAACGCCGTTGAACTTTTAAGCCTTCTCTTCACCAATAATCTTCCAGATGCCAGCAGCAATAGCAGCACCCACGAAAGGACCTACGATGAAAATCCAAAGCTGATTGAGTGCATCACCTTGCTGGAAGATGGCAGGTGCAATAGAACGTGCTGGATTCACAGAAGTGCCTGTGTAGCGGATGCATACCAGATGCACGAGCACGAGTGAAAGACCGATGGCCAAACCTGCGAAGTTGCCTGCACCCTTCTTGGAATCAGTTGTACCCAACACCACCAGCACAAACACGCAAGTGAAGATGATTTCGGCAATCAGACCGCCCATGATGGACACACCTTCCTGGCAAGCATTTGCACCTGTGCCTTCGAGCGAAGAGTTCTCTGTGAGCACAAACAGAAGTGCCGAACCGATGAAAGCACCAATCACCTGGAAGAGCATGTACATGAGACCATCCTTCACGCTGATGCGCTTAGTGAGGAGACAGCCAAGCGTGATGGCAGGATTGATGTGACATCCCGACACACCACCAATCGTGTAGGCCATAGCGACCACCGAAAGACCAAAAGCCAAAGAGGTACCAATCACCGTGCCTGCATTGGCCACTTCACTACAGTTGGATGAGCAGTTGAGGCTAACAGCCACACCGCAACCCATGAGTACGAGAACCATCGTTCCCACCATCTCTGCTAAATACTTTTTCATCTTGTTTTTAATGTTTTAGGGTTTGTAAATAAGGTATTTATCTCACTTTGCTTAGAAAGTTGTTAGAAAGTTCATTGTTCCAGATGCAGGATGCCTCCCGTTGCCGGATAGAGCGTCAGTTTGGTTGTTGCCCCCTTGTTGAACAACGTGGGACTCAACATGTCGATGGTGCCAAACTGCGCGAAAGGCAGTTCCCGTTCATAAATGGTGCCCTGCATGTTGCTGATGTTGACGCTGGCCATGCTGGGCATATTATAGACGAGTCCTTCGATCTTCCTTTTCTGCAGGTCTTTCTCCGTAGGGAGCACCACCGTGTGCTGATCCTTCACCGTGATGTAGTAAGGCTGTCCCGCCATATCGTCGGCATCGACAAAGCCAAGTTTCTGCGAGAAACGGAAAAGCACCTTACGCTCCACATCTTCAGTTGGGAGAATGCTGAACGACTGAGCCAAAAAAGTTGTGTCGCGATACCCTACAAAAAGTTGCGTCAACGCCTCTTCCTGCGTGTTCAATTCGTCGAGCACAATCTTGAGCGAAGCACCGTCTTTGGGCATCGATTCCACTTGACCGCGCTTGATAGCGTTCTTGCTTTCACGGATGTCCAGAATCTCCTGTGCAGCCAACTCAGCCATCTTCGCTGTAGAGGTTGCCGAAAGAATATCCTCGGTGAGATATTGCCGCGCATCGAGTCGATGATGGGTGGAACGTGCAGATGGCAACACACGCTCTTCGTATGGAACGGTGGTGTTGACAGCCAGCAGGATGCCACTCGGAGTCAGTTGAACCATTGGTGCAACAGTTTTTTCTTTCATCTTGACTGTGAACACCTTAGAAGTGTCAGGTACACCCTCTTGAAACACCTCCAATTTGGTCATTTCCCACAATATGGATGCCTCGGCACTCACGCCTCCAATATGCAGATAGCGGTCGGCATATTTCGCAAACTCACCAGGCGTGTACACAATTTTCATGGCTGCTGCCTCCACCTTCAGTTGTGTCTGAGGCAGCACATAATTCACACCATTGGCCGCCACACCAGGACTGAATTCCGTCACCACCGTCTGAGCGCTCATGCACACCGACAGCAACAAGGCCAATGCTATTACAATATTTCTTTTCATCATCAAGTCTATAAAATCATCCGATAAAATATCTCAATCCCGTTTTCTTTCTTCATACAACTGCTTGAAAGCACGAGGCAGATAAGTGATCAAATCGCTGGCGATGACACCTTCATAGCACAGGTCGGCAGCCGCAAGGTCGCCCGTCAATCCGTGCAGATAAACACCCAGACGCAGCGCCACTTCTGGCACATACGACTGCGCAAGCAAAGCCAGAATGATGCCCGTCAACACATCGCCAGCACCCGCAGTCGCCATGCCGGGGTTGCCGGTCGTGTTGAAGAACACGTTGCCCTCAGGAGTGACCACAGCAGAATAGGCACCCTTGATGAGGATGTAGATTTGCTGACGAACCGCCAACTCACGTGTGCGCTCCAGTTCTTCGTAAGAGTTGCGTGTCGTGCTGATCAAGCCAAAAAGTTCCTTCTTGTGAGGCGTGAGAATGCAGCGACGAGGCAACTGTGCAATCCATCCGCGATGAGAGCCAAGAATGTTGAGCGCATCTGCATCGATAATCATCGGGCATTTCGACATGCTGACCTGCTCGATGAAAGCCTGCACCGTGTAAGACGAGGTGCCGATGCCCGGACCGATAGCCATTGCATCATAGGCGTTGGTGTCGAAAGACTGACTGAAGCAATTGCTGTCGACATCGATGTCGAGCACCGCCTCAGGAACAGTTGCCTGCAACACGCGCACATTACTCTCTGGAGTGTGAATAGTCAACTTTCCTGCACCACCCCGCATACATGCTCGGGCACTCAGGATGGCAGCACCAGCCATGCCTTTCTTTCCAGCAACGAGCAACGCATGACCCATCGTGCCTTTATGCGCAAACTTGGAACGTCCCTTCAGCATAGCGCGTACTTCCTTCGCATTGGTCAAGAAATATGGGGTATGTGTCTCTTCATTCTCCGGATCGATGATGCCGATGTCCAGCACTTCCCACTCGCCCACATATTGCTCATTTTCAGCAAAGAAGAACGCGAGTTTGGGATATTGGATGGTATATGTGAAGGAGGCCCTGATGATGTGGTTCATCACATTGTAGGTGTTATCCTCACACATCAATCCCGATGGCACATCGATAGAGACAACCGTTGCAGGCGAAGCGTTGATGTACTTCACCACAGAGGCGAATCCTCCGTTCAGCGGTCGAGAGAGTCCCGTGCCGAACAGGCCGTCAATCACCAAGTCACCCTCTTCGAGTGGAGGAGGTGTGAATTGCGAGGTAATCTCGACGAACTCAACGTTATGCACTCCCATGGTGGTGTGCTTGACAGCTTGGAAATCCACCAGACGCTGCTTGTTGATGAGGCAGTCGGGCGAAAGATTGTCTGATGTGTTGAAAAGATAGGCATACACCTTGTAGTTCTCCTCGCCCAACATGCGGGCGATAGCCAACGCATCGCCTCCGTTGTTGCCTGGACCGGCAAAAATCTTAACGGGAGTGCTCACTGGCCAACGTTGCTTGATTCTGTCAGCCACTGCACGAGAGGCACGTTCCATCAAATTCGTGGAAGACACAGGCTCGTGTTCTATTGTATACGCATCTACAGTCTTTAGTTGAGCTGCTGATAAAATCTTCATAACTCAGAGAATTGATAAATGGAGATTTCTATTTGTTTGTGCAAAAATAGTGAATAGATACTAAAAAAACCATGAAAAAATGATAAAATAGCACTTTTGAAGATGTTTTTTTACGTTATTCTTCCTTATTTCGTCCTTGAATAGGGATTTTTTTGTAGCTTTGCATAAAAATAAAGTGTACAAATCATTCAATGATAACCATAAAAGACAAACAATTTGAACCGTTCATTCATCATGAACAAATTGCGGAGAGGGTCGCAGCATTAGCCCAAAGGTTGAATGCTGACTACACCGGACGCAACCCCATCCTCATCACCATTCTGAATGGAGCCTTCATGTTTGTGGCCGACCTGGTGCGCCAACTCAATTTCGACCACGAGATTCAATTTGCGAAATTCTCGTCGTATGACGGCATGGACACCACAGGCACCGTGAAAGAACTGATTGGGCTTTCCATCGACATCAAAGACCGCGACATCATCATCGTGGAAGACATCATCGACACCGGCACCACCATGTACCATCTGTTGCCAAGACTGAAGGAGAAAGGAGCCAAATCCATCGAAATCGCCTCCCTGCTGATGAAGCCCGGCAAACTGAGAATGCCGCTCCATGTGAAGTATTGCGCGATGGAAATCCCCAACGAGTTCATCGTGGGATATGGCCTCGACTACGATGGCGTCGGACGCAACTACAAGAGCATCTATGTGGTGAAGGAGAACTAACCCACCCTCTCCCCTACTATCCTGAAACCTCACAACAAAACAATAAAACATTTAAACGAAATGAAGAATATCATCATTTTTGGTGCACCAGGCTCTGGCAAAGGCACCTACAGCGACGAAATCGTTGCACGCTACGGCATGGGACACATCTCCACAGGCGATGTGCTCCGCAGTGAAATCAAGAACGGTACAGAACTCGGCAAGATTGCCAAAGGCTACATCGACAATGGCCAACTCATCCCCGACGAGCTGATGATCGACATCCTCGCCAAGACATACGACGAACTGCCAGCAGGCAAGGGCGTCATCTTCGACGGATTCCCTCGCACCATCGCACAGGCTGAGGCTCTCAAGAAGATGCTGGCTGAGCGCAAGCACGACATGGGCCTCATGATCGAACTCATCGTCGATGAGGAGACACTCCTCGCCCGTCTGCTCAACCGTGCCAAGGAGCAAGGCCGTGCCGACGACAACGAGGAAACCATCAAGAAGCGTTTCGAAGTGTATCACAAGCAGACGGAGCCACTCTCCAAGTGGTTCGAGCAGGAAGGCATCCGCAACACGTTCACTTGGAAGGGTTCCAAGGATGTGATGCTGGGTGAGATTTTCGCTTTCCTCGACACACAAAAGTAAAACGAAAGAATTGAAGAATTGAAAAATTGAAGTTCCCTGCGGATGGCATACATTGCGTGAAGCCAAACTTCAATTCTTCAATTCTTTAATTTTTCAATTCTATTACATGGAATCCAATTTCATTGACTACGTAAAGATTTATTGCCGCTCTGGACGTGGTGGACGTGGTTCCACCCACATGCATCGTGCTAAGTATCTGCCCAAAGGAGGTCCCGACGGTGGCAATGGCGGTCGTGGCGGACACGTGATTCTGCGTGGCAACCGCAACTATTGGACATTGCTCCACCTGCGCTATGACCGCCACATCAAGGCTGAACATGGCGGCAATGGGTCGAAAAACAAATCGACAGGCAAGCAAGGGGCAAATGCCTACATCGAGGTGCCCTGCGGCACAGCAGTGTATGATGCCGAAACAGGTGAATACATCTGCGATGTGACTGCACACGAGCAGGAGGTTGTTCTCCTGAAGGGCGGTCGCGGAGGACTGGGCAACTTCAACTTTGCCACTCCCACCAATCAGGCACCACGCTACGCACAGCCTGGTGAGCCTATGCAGGAGCGCACGTTCATTCTCGAGCTGAAACTCTTGGCAGATGTGGGCTTGGTCGGCTTCCCCAATGCGGGCAAGTCCACCCTCGTCAATGCCATCTCGTCGGCCAAACCGAAGATTGACAACTACCCTTTCACCACCCTCGAACCCTCGTTAGGCATCGTGTCCTATCGCGACGGACGTTCGTTCGTCATCGCCGACATCCCAGGCATCATCGAGGGTGCCAGCGAGGGGCGTGGTCTTGGTCTCCGCTTCCTTCGCCACATCGAGCGCAACTCCTTGCTGCTCTTCATGGTGCCAGCCGACACGGAGGACATCCGTCACGAATATGATGTGCTGCTCAACGAATTGGCGCAATTCAATCCCGATCTGCTCGACAAGGGCCGTGTGCTCGCCATCACCAAGTGCGACCTCCTCGGTCAAGACGAAGAACTGAAGGAGATGCTGAAAGAGGGACTGCCCGACGACATTCCCGTTGTTTTCATCAGCGCTGTGGCTCAGCAGGGATTGCAAGAGCTGAAGGACATCCTCTGGCAAGAGATGAACAGCGAGAGCAACAAAATTGCTGCCATCAACACGCAGGAGTCCATCATCCACTCTGCCAAGACCTTCGCCTACATGGACGACATCGCCGACGACGATGAGGGTTGGGGCGACGCAGACATTCCCGAAGAGGAAGACATCGAGTTTCTGGACGAGGACGAGATTGAAGACCTGGAAGATTTTGAATACGAAACTTAAATTACATGATTCAACTTTCGGAAGTTACCGCTTCGCTCAGGAGTTAAAGCCTATACTCTGTCAACTGTGGAGAGGAGTTTTTACGCCAGCATTACATTCGGCTTTAACTCCTCTAACTCCTTTAACTTCTTTAACTCCAAGAAAGTGGAGGTTCTTTGTGAGCAAAGCGCTACGCGATAAGCGAAACTTAAATTACATGATTATCCATTTATGTTGATATACGACACGCCACAAAACATCACCGCCTTCTCCACCACGCGAGATGGCGGTGTTGCTATTGACATTCCCCGCTTGCTCATGCCGCTGCATCAGACGCATGAAACCACCACCGTCATCATCGACGAGGCTTTCCTCAGCAAGAATCCGTTGGAGCAAGCCCTTGCCCTCGATGGTGTGGATGCCCTCAGCACTCAGCTGCCCAACGTCTGCATCTGCGTGAGGACAGCCGACTGCATTCCTGTCCTGCTTTGGGACGACGAGCAGCAGGTGGTCTCTGCTGTCCATGCAGGATGGAAAGGCACACAGAAACGCATCGTCGAAGCCAATCTGGAAGTGCTCAAACAGACGTATGGCACAGAGGCCAAGCATCTCCACGCCATCATTGGCCCAGGCATCGGCCCCGAGAGTTTTGAAGTGGGCGACGAGGTGTATGAACTCTTTGCCAACGCAGGCTTTCCGATGGAAAAACTCGCAAAGAAGTATCCTCCCATGAAACCCAACACCCCGAATGGTCTCCCTTCCCATAGAGGGGAAGAGCTGGGGTCAAAGTGGCACATCGACCTCTGGGAATGCAACCGGCTGCAACTCATCGACAAAGGTGTCAATCCCCAAAACATCCACGTTTCAGGCATCGACACCTTTCAGAACTACGACCGCTTCTTCTCTGCCCGCCGACACTTCAACGGCAGAATCATCAACGGAATCATGAGAAAGAATTAAACTTCAATCCTCCTACCACCTTTTCCCATTCGTCGCAAAACTCCTGCATCGAATGGAAGAGCAGATTTGCCCCCTGACTCAGCAACGCATCGTCGGGCAGCGGTCCTGTGTTCACAGCAATGGTGAATACTCCTGCTGCCACACCTGCCTGAACTCCCAGCGGGGCATTCTCCACCACGATGAAATTGGCAGGCGACAACACCGCGCTTTTCCCGTCACACCGCTCACACCACTTTCCATACTTCTCCATGCCCATCAGATAAGGCTCCGGATTGGGTTTGCCGTACTTCACATCGAAGGCCGTCACCATCAGTTCCTCCCGAAAGATGTCCGGGAAGTTTCTGTTCAATCGGTCCAACAAAGTCACTTGACCGCTACCAGTCACCACCATCGGCACCACCCCACTCGCCTTCACCTTCACCAAGAGTTCATACGCTCCGGGCATCCGTTCCGCCTTGGGACACTGATTGAACAGTTCACTCTTGTGCCTGTAGATACGCTCAATCTCATCCTCCGTAGCCTCATATCCACGCTGACGGATGGACACCATATTGATGGTGCCAGCCCCAGTGCGTCCCTCGTGCATATAGGCCTCCCATTCGGGCAAATCCAACCCGAAATGTGCCATCGTCTCGTGCCAGCATTTGGCATGATTTTTCATCGAATCGAACAGCACACCATCCATGTCGAACATGGCGGCCTTCAGTTCCATCCGCTCGATTCCCTTCTCCTCCAAATACTTTCTTACTGCTAATCCTATCTGATTCTTATCCATCTTAAATCCTTGCTTCCGTACTGAAAAACCTTTCTCACGTACTGCGCAACTCAAATCTTTTGCAAAGGTACTGAGTTTCAGCCACAACACCAAATTCCTCCACTAATTCTTTTCATCTCATACCACACACCCGTTGCCCCCACGAGCTTTACGCCACTACCCTCACGAGCTTTACGTCGCTACCCTCGTGAGCCTTTCGACACTCGTGTTTCACACAGAACCTATATGCTTCCCCACACAGCCTCATCGTGTTATATTTCACACAGAAAACTCAGAAAGCACAGAAATATTCACAAACATGTGTAAAAAAAGCCGTAATTTTGCAGCCGAGAAACAAACAGGACAGCTACATCCGTGTTTCCCAAAAACTTCCGAAACATTAGAACGACAACATAAAACTCAATATATCTCACAGAATGGAACATCTACCCAAAGATCCCTTCATGTTGGTGTCAGCCATCAACATGCTCCTAAGAGACCACGAATTCGACTCCCTGGAAGATTTGTGCGCCAACTTCGACAAAGAAGTGGAAGAACTCAAGGCCTACCTTCTGCAACACGGCTACACCTACAGCGAAGCACAAAAACAGATGCGCCCCGTCGGCTACGACGAATGAGACCTAAACGCAAGAAAGAGCCACTCATGTGACTCTTTCTTCAATCAGCCCCACTCTTGCCATACTACTGGCTCACACATGAGTAGGCATAAAAGCAACTTAGAGTATGGCTACACCCTGGGTAGAGTTTGACAACACCTTCTTTTCTGTAATCGATTTGATCATCACCACCTCCCGAGGATCAACACAGCCGTCGCATTCAGACATTTCAACAAACAAATTCATTGCATACGTTTTCTTTTCTGCTGAAAATTTGGCGAACTCATTAGAGAGATAGTCAAAATCTATCATTTCCAAATGATCAAACTCACTGATATCTAATTCAAAATCGTGAAAGATTTTGTTTAGATATTCAGTCTCCGCAGGATTCAAGATACTATCAGCCCTCATAATGAGTACTAGCGTCTGGAATATTATCCTTTTTTCTAATATTGTGAATTCTTGCATAATTATCTGATATTGTTTTTGAAAAATGAATCGTACTTTCTGTTCCCCATATTGATAATGAACAAGTTATTCCTTGCCCTTGTAATAGCCGTGTATATCAAAGCAGGTGCGTTTTCTCTTGCTTTTATGTAATATCCTTCATATTTTTCATCATCTTTCATTTCTGGTTGCAAAAGTAATATGACATTTTTTGACTCCCAGCCCTTGAAGCTATGAATTGTAGAGAATTTAATCGCGTCACAATCTGTTGTAAAATGGGTTTTTGCGGCTCGACGTATATCTTCCAAATCACGGTCGAAGCAAACGACGTTTTTTGTTTTTCTCTTTAGCTCATTATATTGTTCAAGGGTCTCGAAGTTAATCATGCTCTGCAGGTGAGACAAATGGGTGTAACAATTCTCTATGTCCCGCAACACATTGATAGATTCTGCCATTACCACCACATCTGTTGAGCTTAAGTTGTAGGTCTGCATAATCCAATTTATATTCTTGCATATTTCCAGCCCTTTCTTCTCTGTACCCAAATTCCAATACTTAATGTAAAACTTTTCATACGTATCCTGAATAGAGAATAGTTGAGAAGAACTATCCATAAAAGTAATAGCGAAGAGTGACGACAAGTGGGCGATTCGGGGATTGAGAATACGCATAGACACCCTTTCACTTAATTCGTTCCAGCGGCCTGTGAAAGTGTGAATTATCGGCATTTTTGAATCGGCTTCTAATTCTCGGCCATATATGTTCTGCTCACCATCTCCAAAAATGGAAATACTGCCATCAGGATCTAGAAAATAGTTTATGATGCTGTCAAACCATGCTGTTTTAAAGTCCTGAGCTTCGTCAATAATGATTGTTTTGTATTTAGCAATATCTTTTGTATATGGGGCAAAGAATTTGACATTATCATAATCGACAAGTGATGCTCCATCAGCGTAGCGATTTGCCATAGATTTAAAGAAACGATGATAATTTGTGATTTCAAACATGGTTGTTGAAAAATCAGCAGGAACCTGATTAATCCGCATTCTAACATATTGAATCAGGGATATATTAAAAGTCAGTATCAGAACCGTATCACCAGTACGCAGATGTTGCTCTACCGCTCTATTTGCTACTACCTGAGTCTTTCCACAGCCAGCGACTCCTTTTACACGCAGACGCTTATTTTCACTACGAACAAACTTTTTTTGTTCATCACTGAGCCTAAAATTCTGGTCACCATCCTTGAACGAATGCCAATGACCTACTATGAGGGATAACAGTTCATTATAATAGTCAGACTTAAAACCATTCGCACGTTGGGAGTTGAGTATTTCTTTCAAATCATCAGATGGGTATAATTGAAGAACATACTCAAAAAAGTCCTTTTTCTCAATTCTATCGTCAGCTTCATTATATTTTCGTTCTTTTGCAATTGCCATTCTTCGATTAGAGTTGATTTTCTCATTAACTTTGGCAATCTGTTCTTCTACTTCAGATTTAGAACTCTTCGGGAAATATAGAGCTGTTTTAACACTATTATACACGGTCTTGTTTATAACTGAATCTATCTTTATACTTTTAAGATGCGTACTAAACAAGAAACTTTTTATGTTTTCAATACGACGATAATATATTTCTAATTTCTCAATGTCCTCGCATACGTTAAGGAGGATGATACCGTGACTCAAATGAGCCAATACTACATCTGGAACATCTGTGCAGATGTTTGGCCTAAAAAAGACATCATACGTTTTTCCACAGCATGCCCTTATCTTATTATAACAATCAATCACGTCATCACTCACTACCCCTCTTAAACATTCAGCGGCATAATCGTAGTCATCGCTATTGCAGATGCTCTCAGCTTTCTCAATGTAGTTTTCATTAATTGTTTCGCTTCTTTTATGGACAAAACATTTCGTCTCACAACCATAAGGATGCTTCGTCTTAGTTGTATAAGCATAGGGAAATTGCTCGATGTTCGAGAAATATTGAGTTGGAGAAAAATAACCGCAGAAGTCTTTTATACGTGTATTGTATGAGAACTTTGGTCCGACACAAATCATATAATTGACATTTGCCAATGAACCTGTTTTGTGCGCTAGCCAATGAAGGCTGATATTTCTGATATCGAGTATATTTGAAAATAAATTTATACTTATTCTAGACTTGCAATCAAGTTCATCCCATAATTCATAGTCATTATTTGGTATATACTTGTTGGCACATCTTATATCAACACCGGGACCTATAGCGTGCTTTATCCAAAAATGTGCACGAGACAAAGCTAACTCTGAAGGCTCTATCAGCGTTATGCGTTGAAGCCTACCTAACAAATTTCTCTCTGATAGAAATTCTATGGCCACTAGCGATGCCATCCCTTGCCCGCAGCCCCAATCAAAGATCTCGTAGCCGTACATTTCGAAATCTTGTGTTGGCAAATTCTGCAGTGCGGCACGACATTTTATAATATGAATCTCTCCATATGCTGCAAGATACGCATTAAGTTCGTCTTCCGTTTGAGGAACTTTTGTCCCATGATCAGTTACTTCCCATGGTCTATCTTTAAGATGAGATGGTAGCCTTTGGTAGCACTGTTCTACTATAGAGATAGGATCAATCATAGAATACTCTCGCTCTTAGGATTCATTTCATGTCGTTTATAATTCTCAGCAGCCTTCTCTTTACTCGTATTGGCATAGCAATACTCACAGAAATGAATACAAGTATTGTATTCACCAATATCTTTACTCTGCATACATCCACAGAAATCACGTTGTCCACCATCCTTAATGGCATAGCGGTCGTCTGGCAATAGAATGGCACTTGCTGGCAATGGTTCTGGCTCACCGAAGAGATTATATTTCCTTTGTTTGATGGCAGCACCTATGAAATCCATCAACTGCTTATCATCATGGGCAAATCTCACAATCAGATCGTAATCAATACAATGATTATGCTCTACACCAAACTGTTGAAGATCGATTTTTTCTCCGCAAGTTGCAAGTGTATAACCCCATTTTTTGTTGAGCATAGACAAACGCTCGGCAAACTCCATCATTTGTGACTCAGTCCAATCTTGATAGGGAATATTATTCTTTTGAAGATTGCTTTTTACCTTATTGTAACTAACAATATCAGCAAAACTAAACACGAGTTTTTCTGTGTAGCCTCGTAACTGATCACCAATACACTCTATCTTGGACAGCAGTGTATCAATAGAAATATCATCAGTCAATATCAACGGATCAAAACGCCAAATAACTCTTCCCTTTCCTAGCTTATCTACTAGTTGCTTGAACGTGTCTATACGCTCTGAGAGTTTTGGAACACCTCGTTCCAAACCCTCGGTTTCATAATCATTAAGAGTATATTGGATATAGCAACCAATATTCCGTTCTTTCAGATAGTCAAGATGAGGCAACAATGGACGAGGATTCTTTGACCAAAAGACGATGAATCGAGTTTTATTATAAGACACATATCCTTTGACCCCGTTAAACGGATTAGTCCAAGCTGAATAACCCACCTTTAGCCGATGGAAAAACCAATCAGCATAAAAGGACGGAACATCTGTACTTCGGCTTGCAGAAACTATTATCGGTACTTGCATTGGCACCACTTCTCCGTTTTCTCTTGGCTGGTTTTCTTTAATCCACGCTGCCATATTATTTTTTGTTATGCTTTCAAATGCCCATACAACTTCAATCTCAGCACCTCACCATTAGGGAGCTCGAACTGGAGCTTGACTTACCCTCTGGCCATAGACTTTGGG
The DNA here is from genome assembly GCA_017448965.1 of Bacteroidaceae bacterium. Lineage (GTDB taxonomy): Bacteria > Bacteroidota > Bacteroidia > Bacteroidales > Bacteroidaceae > Minthosoma. The sequence continues at coordinate 102,044 of JAFSKK010000009.1, forward strand.
ATATTGCTATTGAAGTACGGATTCTTATGTCCCTACAATAGCACAACAGCGACCAGTCCTTCGTCTTCTGCACGATATATCTACCATCTCGAACATCACCAGCTGACCCCGAATCTCATATCTCTTGCTTTGTTTCTGGTGCAGTTTTTCCATCGTCATATAGGTTTCGCCCACAAAGGTAGGGCAAAAAATGCATAATACAAAATAAAAAAATCCTTTTTTTGAGTCAGGAATCCTTCTGAGCAACCATAAACCAGCGGAATCGGGAAGAAAATGCAAGTTTCCGCTGGTTTATGGTTATGAGTCACTTTGCAGCCAAAATCACAGGATATAAACGCAAGAAAGAGCCACTCATGTGACTCTTTCTTTGCGGAGGGAGAGGGATTCGAACCCCCGGTGCCTCTCAGCACGACGGTTTTCAAGACCGTTGTAATCGACCACTCTACCATCCCTCCTAATATGAAAGGGATTTTGATGTTGTCTCAATCCCTTTCCTTGTACGCCCTCAGGGGCTCGAACCCTGGACCCATTGATTAAGAGTCAATTGCTCTACCAACTGAGCTAAGGACGCATCTTTATGTTTTGCGCTTCAGGATGGGCTTGAACCAACGACCCCATGATTAACAGTCATGTGCTCTAACCAACTGAGCTACTGAAGCATTATCTTTATTTCTGGCGTTCCTTGTGTGAAGAGGAGGAGACTCGAACTCCCACGGGCTGAGCCCACTACCCCCTCAAAGTAGCGCGTCTACCATTCCGCCACCTCTCCATTGAAGGATTTATTTGTTTTCAGACATTGGAAGTTCCAACTTTTGAGCGGAAGACGGGGCTCAAACCCGCGACCCCCAGCTTGGAAGGCTAGTGCTCTATCAACTGAGCTACTTCCGCGACCTCTATGTGGGCTTTCACCCGTGTGGATTTTCATCCGTGTGGGCAGGGACGGATTCGAACCGCCGAAGCCGTAAGGCAACAGATTTACAGTCTGCCCGTTTTAACCACTTACCTACCTACCCGAAACTTTCTTCCAGAACGATGATTCCTCAAAAAGGAGTGACTCGCACAGGATTCAAACCTGTAACCTTTTGATCCGTAGTCAAATGCTCTATTCAGTTGAGCTAGCGAGCCAAATGATTCTTTTTGTAGGCGTGGGCGCTGACGGAGTGTTTTCAACGAACCGTCATCTTCACCACTACGTGGGCGCTGACGGATTCGAACCGCCGACCCTCTGCTTGTAAGGCAGACGCTCTGAACCAGCTGAGCTAAGCGCCCCTGCATCGTTGGGGAAAGTCCTTCAGAACAACGCTGTCACACTAGACTTTGTTGGTTTGTGTCTTCCGTTCCTTCCCGAAAGCGAGTGCAAAGGTAGAGACTTTTTGGCAATCCACCAAATGTTTCAGCACTTTTTTTCCGACTTTTTTCTTTCAGCTTTTTAAGTTGCTGAGAATCAATGATACTTCAAAAAGCCTCTCCTCGCGTAAGTCTGTCAGAATGCACTTTATTTATCACTTTTCACGTGCATCATCATTCCTTCTGTATGTCCGCCAAACTGCTTCGCGTACACACATTCCACCGTAGAGACACCCACCTGGTAGGAGCCGGCACGAACGACCGAATATTCCATGTCGACCGTAGAGGTGCCACGTGTGAACCAGTCGAAGAACATGTCGAAACGTGCATCGTGGATGGAGAGGTAGCAACCACGTCCGCCCATCCATTGATAGCCTGAGAGGTGGCGCAATGGTTCCAGACAGGCTGGATGCTGTGCCGATACACGCACGAAATCCATGTCGCGGTCAGCGGTGATGATGTGACGAATCTTCACCTTATCCCCCACTTTCAGCACGTCTCCTTCTTGGTAGTCGGCCCAGTCGTCACTTCCTGCGTGCTGCACGTAGATCTTTCGCTGTATCTTCAGTTCGTTGGTGGCATAGAGTTTCAAGTTGCCCACATCTTCGAGGAAGGTTGCATAAGCGGCACCCCACGAGATGCCCGGAGTCTGCTTCTTCACCTCCAGTTGCTGCGCTCCGTCGTTCAGGAGTTCTTCGGGCGCATCGGCCAGCACGTTGCCTTCCAGAATGAGGTTTGCCTTGCGGCCTTCCAACTCGTCACGCTCGGTGTTGATGGTGCCGTAATCCAAATCCTTCAGCTCGCTGCCGTCCACCACCAGCACTGGATACTTGGTCTCGTGGAAGTTCTCCATCGGCGACACCTGCAGGAGGAAGTCAGCCACGTCGATCGTGTTCATCGGGTTGTCCCACTTCTGCACCTGCTTCTGCGAGATGAGCCACAACTGCATCTCGTTCAGGATGGCATCTTTCCTGTCCTTCTGATAGATGGCCTTCATGGCAGCCACCTGCGTCGGGATGCGATAATCCATCCATGAGTAGTAGGCTGCATCGGTGGCAAAGAAGCGTCCCTGTCCGGGTTTCTCCACGGTATAGTCTTTCAAGAAGTTCACAAACTTGTCAGCCAACTTCACATGACCGAATGCCCTCAGCGTGTAAGCCGCATTAGCCACGCCATAGATGGTCAGGTCTTCGGGCGTCTTTTCCACTCTCGACAGATAATCCTCACGCATCTGGCTCACCTCCTTGCTCACAGCCCTGTCAGGCATCAGTGCCGACACGTAGAGATAACGCAGTTCGGAGTTCGAAGGCCAAATCTTGTACTTCTTCAGTTTAGCATATTTATAGGCCTTTAGTTCATGATCGTCAAGATATTTCATGCCATCAGCCAACATACGCTTCACCTTCTCGTTGGGCTTTGGTATCTTTGCCAGATGTTCACACACCGCCAAAGTGGTGTAGTAACTGCTCTGCATGCCCTTGAACCAGCTCCAGCCGCCATCTTCCAGTTGCAAGCCAGCCAGTTTCTGTTCGGCTGTAGCCACACGCTGCTTCAAGTCTTCCGAACTTTCATGCTTCTCCATCACGGGGAAGGTCTGCATGAGTTCCACCAAACGCGTGTTGGCATAAAGTGACGCTGCAAAGTCAATGGCATCATCATCCACAGGATTCTTCACGCTACGCAGGGCTTCGATGCACATCCACACAGGATTGTCCGTATATTCCACCTTGAGTGTACGGTTGGTGGCTGTGGCAGAGTTCTGGTTGTAGAGTTGACTCAAGTCCATCGTCTTGGTCACCTCAGAACCATCGGAATTGCCCATGATGTAATAAGGCACAGCCTCCACCATCTCCTTCTTCGTGGACAGCACCGGCAACGGATTCTTCTCACCGTCGCTCACATTGCCCGACACGGCTATAATCTCACAGTCGAGGTCTGTCCACTCCTCCTTCACATCGAAGCCGAAGTCAAGACCCACGGTCTTGCCAGCCTCCACAGAGAAAGGCTTTTCCATCGTCAGCACCACATCGCCCGTGGCTGGGTTGAGCAGTCGCATACGCACACCACCCTTCAGCGCTTCTTCGCTCTGGTTGACCACCGACGCTGCAATCACCGCCTTGTCGCCCCAGCGCAAGAAACGTGGCATGTTGGGTCTGAGCATGAAGGACTTGCGTGCCGTTGCTGTAGCATAAAGCTTGCCGTAATCGACATCCTTCGTGTGGGCAAAGCCGATGAAGCGCCATTCGGTCAACGACTCTGGCAGCGTGAATTGGATGTTCACATTACCCTGTTTGTCCGACACCAGATGCGGCAAGAAGAAGGCCGTTTCGGCAAAGTTCTCGCGAATGGTGGCATTCTCGTAATCCACTGGCTCATCCTCCGTTTCCTCATCCGCTATCGCGGTGCCTGCCTCATTGGCAGCAGGTGCTTCGTCAACCGCCATACGTGCATGCATATACACCACACCGTCGTCTTCCACAGCGGCTCTGCTCTCCAGCACCATGCCGGCACTCTTCGACCTGCGGAGATAGCGGTCGTGTTCAAAGCCATTCAACTGGTCGAACGAACGAGAGTATGCAGAATGGTGAGCGATATCGCCCGACAGCGAACTCGACGGGAATGACGAGCGCAACGCATGAGAACTGCTTACACTTGGTGTGAATCGGCTGAAGTAAAGTCCGAAGTCCCAATCATGATGGTAGATGCGGTCGAGCGATGCATCGTAGAGCACAGCCATCAACTCTGCCCCGTTCACTCGGCGACCGTCCTTGTTCGTCACGGTCAGTGTCCACTGTTCCTCCTGTCCTGGCTGCAATTTGTCGCGGAAGGTGGCCCACTCCAGTTTCAGTTTCTTCTCCGGACGTGCCAACGTGAAGTTCTGGTTCATCAGGCGGTAATGTCCATTGCGCACATACATCACCCTCACATTGATGCCTTCGCCCCACTCTTTTCTGTACTTCAGGCACAGATGCTTCATGGTGCCATCAGTCACAGCACGTTGGGTCTCCAGCAATCCGTTGGCGTTATACACATTATATATAATATAGGCATCTGTTTCTGCTGTTGAGAAATAGATATCCACGTGTCCATTCTCCTCAAATTCCGTCTTGGGTGCATAGAAGAGGTCGCTTTCTTTTGGCTGACCTTCAGCACGATATTTGGCATCCATTCCCATCGCACGGAAGTCCGTCACGGGCTGAGTGGAATTGTATGGAGTGAAATAGGCACGTTCCTTCATTTCCTGACCATTGTTGTCGATAATCGTGGCCTCGATGCTGTAGTTCACACCCAATTGCAGGTTCTGAGGCAACTGCAGCGTGTCGCCAGCAGCAAAACTGCCTTCTGCCACCGCCTTGTCTCCATAGAGAATGCGGTATTTGCCTTCCGTCTCCACCTTTTCGTGGTTGGCATTGAAGACATCCACCTGGAAGAAAGGCTTCTTTGCCATGTCTGTCATCCTGTCCACAGTCACATCGACGGAGCGGTCGATGTTGCTCACGTTGATGCCCCACTCCGCATCATGGCTTTCACCTGCCACGTCGGTCACTCGTGCCTTCACGCGGAAACGAACCACAGGATAGTCACCCGACACGTATTCGTCTGTCAAAGGAATGGCCACACGGAACTGACCCTCTTCGTCTGTCGTGATGTCGCCTTCCTCCATCTCCTGCCAGTCGTTGTTGCGCTCATACCACCAACGGAACTTCCGCGATTGGCATTCCACTTTGTAATGCACGTTCGCGCCTTGCACAGGCACACCTGCCAGCATCATGGCCGTGCCGACTGCTTCTATCTTCTCTCCGAACTTAGCACCGCGTGGTCCCTCGATGGTCACATCGTAGGTGGGTCGCTTATACTCCTCCACTCGCAGGGTCTCATAAAGACGTCCGCCAGCATCGCTGCTCACATTCAGATTCCAGGAACCCACCGCACAACCGTCGGGCAGCATAAACTCGAAAGAGGCCGTTCCGTATTCATTTGTCAGCAGAGAGAGCGTGGTGAGTTCTTTCCTCTGGGAGTCAACCACTCTCATTCTCACCGAATCGCCGGCAACCACTTTCACCTCGTCACCCTTCTGCCAGAAAGCCACCACAGAACCCATCACTTTCTGTCCCGGACGGTAGATGCTGCGGTCGGTCATCAGCTTGAGGTTCACATTTTCCACTTTCTCCCGCGGGATGCTCCAATAGGCATGCGCATTGGTGTAGTTAGTGTAGTCGTCCTGGCTCTTCACGACGCGATACCACAATTTCGATTCGATATCCACAGTGCCGTCAGCATCGGTGGTGTACTCATATTTCAAGTCGCGGTTCTCCCATCCCTCCGTCTTGTCCTTATCAGAAGGGATGCGTTCCCTGCACTGCACTTTTGCGCCAGCCACAGGCCGTCCTGTCTCATTGTCAACCACATAGAGTCTGATTTTCTCCTTGTCCACATCGGTTGTCATCAGATGCAGCGAGGAAACACGGAACTCGCTCACTTCCTTATCGCCCACGCCTTCGGTCACCAGCACATAGTGTCCTGCCGGCAACGTAAACGATGTTTTAGCCCATCCGCGGACAGGCAAATTCTGCGCCTTCCGTGCCGCATTGGCCGAATCGATGGCAAGCACCACCTCGTGCTGCTCCACCACGGCACCCGTCGTCAGCAATGCGCCCCAACCGTTCTTGGTCTTCTCCCGACCAGCGTATTTCCGCACCGTTGCCATGGCCCGTTCACCATTCCAGAATCTCACGCTCACCTCGTTGGCACGGTTTGCCAAGAAGTCTTCCACACTGCTCATATAGATTTCGGGGTGCAGAACCATTTCCAAGGAATTCTGCAGGTCGCCCTTGCGTTTGGACTTGCCCAAATTCTCCAAAGCCCAGCGGAGGAAGTTGATTCTCTCGTCCGAGCCGTAGATGTGGTTGGAATAGGCCAAAGCGATATCGGCACCGATTTCCACATCCTTCACTTCCTGCAAGAGTTGATAGAGGCTGTCCTGCTTCTGCTTCTCCGTGATGGCACCATACTTCCGTGGCACCTCACGCATCAAATTCAGCCACTTCGACTTCATCTGTCCATAGCCGTTCAGATTGCCACGACGCTTGTACACCTCGAAGGCACGCCTGTACACCTCGGCATTTTTCCATGCATCCCAGTTCGTCTCGCTCATGACAAACGAAATCAGCACCGAGAGCATATCGTTCTCGTAGAGATCGCTGTCCTTTCCCTTGGTCAGGAGCACGGAATAATTGCTACTTTTCGCGGCAGCCAATGCGTCCATGTTGTCCAGCACATGGTCGAAATGGTTGTCGAGTTTACGCACATAGTCGCCACGTGTCTCCTCGTCATAGTCGGAAATGCTGGTCCACCTCATCTCGCGATAGGCCGAACCCAGCAGCGCATGCACCACGCTCTGCTCCACGGGGTCCTGACGAGTGCCCCAGTCCTTCTCCAACTGTGCAATATTTTTCTTGAACGTGTCGGGGTCTTTGTTCGCGTCCTTCTCCACAGCCTCTATGGCCGATTTCAACTTAGAGGCAAATCCGCCGTTCTGCCCAAAGAGATTCAACACTCCCATAGATAACACGCATGTCAGAATAACCCGACACCAACGATACTGCTTGAGTTTCATATCCCAAAAAGTTTTAGTTACACTTCAAAAGATTCTATTTCGGCCACAAAAGTACGTCCAAAATCGTTTTCCACCAAAACTAAAACGCTAAAAAAACAAAAAAGCGGCCCATAAGGGTCGCTTTACTCAGTGTCGAAGTCGTTCATAACTTATGAATATTTGTTCATAACTTATGAATAATTATCCGTAACTTATGAATAATTGTCCATAACTTATGAACAATACCATGCCGTCCTCAGGCCGCCTTGTCACTTGTGCTGTTCCTTCTGCATCTGTTTCCACTGCTCCTTGGCCAACTCCTGCATGTCAACCACTTCGTCTTTCTCGTCGACAATCTCGAAGCCAAGCATCGTCTCGATGACATCCTCCAGCGTGACAATGCCTCGCAACGTGCCGTACTCGTCGATGATGATGGAGATGTGCTCCTTCTTCTCCAGCAGTTTCTCCCAAATGGTGGACACATCCTCATCTTCGGAGAAAGAGAGAATGGGACGCGCCAACTCACCAAGTGTGGTGTCAAACTTATCCTCGGCAAGACGCTCGAGAATCTCCTGACGCAGCACATAGCCTGTGATATAGTCGCTCTCCTCGCCCTTATAGACCGGAATACGGGAGAAGTTCCTATATTCTTCGTCATTGTAGAACTCACGCAACGTCATCTCCTCTTCAGCCATCGCCACCACCACGCTGGGCGTCATAATCTCATGGGCGGCAACACTGTCCAGCTTCAGCAGGTTCTGAATCATGCGGTTCTCTTTCTTTTCCAGCACACCCTCCTCGGTGCCCACCGTAACCATCGCCGCCACCTCATCGCGGGTGACAGACTCCTGGTTGGCTGCATTACCTAAGCTATGTGTCACCTTTTCGAGCAAGATGACCAGCACGTAGGTGAGTATAATATATATATGTATAATGCTGCTGGCAGGAATCGCCAACTTGCGCCAATAGGTGGAGCCTATCGTCTTAGGCACAATCTCTGAAAACACCAAAATGAGGAAAGTGAATACACCAGATATGATACCGACAAAAAGGCTTGACACATCAGAAGTCGCATAATGAGACGCCGCATATCCTGCCGCAGTCGAACCGACCAACGAAGCACCCACCGTGTTGGCAATGGTGTTGACAATCAGAATGGCCGAAATGGGACGGTCGATGTTGGTCTTATACTGCTTGAGCCGTTCCCACCCCTTGGCACCTTGTGTCTCCAGGGTGGTGATGTATGACATGGGGGTTGAGAGGATGGTTGCCTCCAGCACAGAACACAGTGCTGAGATAACTAACGACAACAACATATATATGATAAGAAGGGTTATTTGCGAGTCCATGCCTCCCCTCCTTTCCTGTTGCTGTTCAACTTGTGATTTACAATAGAATTTATTAGGCGGCTACTGTTTTCCGCCGGATAACTGTCTGAGTCCATTCTACATTGAATTGGTTAACACTAAAGTTTGTCGCCATAAGCGAGGTCGCCCGCATCGCCGAGACCTGGAACGATATAGCAATGCTCGTTCAGTTCAGGGTCGATGGCCGCACACCAAAGGGTCACATTGTCAAAATCAGCAAAAGCCTTCTTGATGTAATCGACACCTTTTTGTGCTGCAATGACGCTACAGAGATGCACCGTAGCCGGCACACCCTTGGTGGAAAAAGCATGATAGCCCAGTTCGAGGCTACCGCCCGTTGCAAGCATCGGGTCTGCGATGATAAGTGTCTTGTTGGTCAAGTCGGGCGTGGCGATATACTCTATCTTGATGCCTACATTCTTACACTCCTTATCCCTGTAGTAACGATAGGCAGACACGAAGGCATTGCCCGCATTGTCAAACACATCCAGAAAGCCCTGATGGAATGGCAACCCTGCACGGAAGATGGTGCCAAGCACAATCTGGTCGTCAGGTGTGGAGCCTTGCGCAGTAGCCAATGGCGTCTGGATGGTCTTGGTCGAATACTGCAACGTCTTGCTGATTTCGTAAGCCATCATCTGGCCAATGCGCGCCAGGTTATAACGGAATCTTGCACGGTCTTTCTGAATGTTCACATCGCGCAATTCTGCAATGTACTGATTGATTACAGTGTTTTGCTTTGCAAAGTTGACAACTTTCATCGTATTGCTGTTTTAAGGTGATTATTTCTTCTTGGTCTTCCAAAACATCCACTTGGGATATGGAGGTTCCTCTTCTTCATACTCACTCATCACTTCCGCCCGTATCATCTGCTTCCAATTCTTCCCACGGGTGATGATTTTGTAGATGGTGGGCCAGTCGGGCAGACCGCCCACATTGCGGTCGTCGATGAACACGTCGGCATTCAGTTTGCAGGAAAGATGGTCGGGCTTGGCCTCCATGAACTGGGCAGGATACTCGCTGTTGACAGCATAGAACTCCACCCCACGCTCAGCACACCACTTCACCGCATCGTCCAGCAGTTGCCCTTCGCGCATGGTCCACAGCACCACCTTATGCCTCTCGGCAATCAGCATCTTGAGCACCTCGGTGGCAAAAGGACGTTCTTCGCCAATCTGTGGATACTCGTGCTCCACAATCGTTCCGTCAAAGTCTACCGCTATCAGCATGATGATTCCATTTTATCGATTCAACCTCTTTCTGCTTTCAGTTTGCCAACGACGCTTACACCTCTTCCAACTTAGCGCTGTCGCCATAACCATAGCCGTAGCCGTAACCGTAACCATATCCGTAGCTACGGTATCCCTTGCCGTAACGTCCGTATGAACTATAGTATGAACGCGAAGTGTCTTTCTGCTTCACGGCATTGAGAATCAAGTTGATGTTCGGAAGGCGATTGTTCTCATGCAGCGTGTTGATGAACTCGATGTCGGCCTTTAGCGTGTAGTTGGAACGAACAATGTAGAGCACCAAATCAGCCAACTTGGCAATGGTCATCGTGTCGCTCACCAAACCCACAGGAGCCGTATCCATCAGGATATAGTCATATTTCTGCTTCAGATATTCCACTGCACTCGCCAGATTCTCACGTTCGAGCAACTCGGCAGGGTTAGGTGGAATGGTTCCGGCTGGAATGATGTCAAGGTTGGCGCTGATGTCCGTCTTTTGAATCAGGCTTTCCAGATACTTGTAGTCATCAGGTTCGCGCGAGAGGAAATTCGAGATACCCTTTTCCGTGTCGGAGAGATTGAAGATTCCAGCCAATCGCGGTTTGCGGATATCAAGACCCATGATGAGAACCTTCTTGCCCGCAAACGCCATACTGGTTGCCAAGTTGGAAGCGATACAAGTTTTACCCTCACCTGACTGGGTGGAGGTGAAAAGTATCACTTGCTGCCCTGGTTTCAGCACGAACGGCAGGTTGGAACGCAAAGCACGATAGACTTCCATCATGATACTGTTGCGATTTTCCTTCAACACAATGGTACGATTGCTCTTTGCCAACACTTTCACATAAGGAATAGTGCCCAACAAAGGCGCCTTGGCCAATTGAGCCAGTTCTTCCTCACCTTCCAGACGATAGCGGAAGATGTTGCGCAGATAATAATAGACGTATGGCAGGACAAGACCCAGCACAAAGGCTCCCAAAAGAATAATATTCCTTTTTGGAGAGACTGGGCCATAAATCGTCGGCTCTTCAACCTGCTTGGCTTTGTAGGCAGCAGAAGAAAGTTTGATGAGGTTCTCCTCACGCTTCTTCAGCATCATCAGGTAGAGTTCCGACTTCACTCCCTGCTGACGATTGATGTCGACCAGCATACGCTCACGCTCAGGAGCCATCGAAATGCGGCTGCTGTATTTGCTGTGCTGATTCTGCAAGTCACCTCGCCGCATAACAGCCTGGCGCTTGGCACTCTGCAAGGATGTGCGCAATGTGGAGTAGTAACCTTCCGCTTCATGCGTTTTTTCCAAAACAGAGGGGGTTGTCTCTGACAAAGAACGGAGCAGTCTGTTGCGTTCAAGAATGGTTTCGTTGTACTTGGCTATCACCGTGTTGAGATTGGCATCAACAAGGCCAATGTTGGACGGAACCACCTGATATTCATTATGCTTGTCGTTGCAATACTCTATCAGATAATTGATCAGGTCAATCTGTGTGCCCACTTCCACCAACTTCTGCTCGTAGAGAATGTTTTGGCTCACATCCACAGAGGCATCAGCCTGATAATCGACGATTCTGCTCTGCTGCTTGTATTGCTGCAATTGATCTTCTGTCAAATTAAGGTCTTTGCTGATTTCAGCCAGACGTTCTTCGATGAAGTCACGGGTGCGAGTTGCCTCGATGTTGTTGTCGAGGTTGGCATCATCGTTGTAAACATCCACCAATTTGTTCAGATAGTCCTTACAACGTTCAGGCACATTGTCGGTCAGCGTGATTGCCGCAATGGTGGTTGTACGCGATGTTGCCTCAACCGACAATGCAGCTGCGTATGCCAATGCCACCGACTCAAGCGGATAAATGACAACCTTCAGGTCATTCTCCATATAGTCGAGCACACCCTGAGGATTTCTCGAGATGATGACCTCTCCATAGGGAGTGGGAATATGAGCAGGGAAAGAAGTAACCACCTTTTCGTCCGCGAAATTCACGGTCTCAAGAGTGACGGCAAGGCTCTTGCCCTCCTGGGTCAACTTCAATTGAATGGGATAGAGAAGAGAATCGAGCATATTCTCCTGAAGATCTACCAGATACGGAGAATATTTTCCATAAATCTCATGGTTCTTCATCTTCTCCTTTGTGTAATACATGGAATAGAGTTTCAGATCCCGAACCACCTTCTTGTTCATCGTCTTGGTGGCAATGATTTCCAACTCGTTTTCAAAACCATTACTACTATTGGTCATACCCATTTCGGAGAGTGACATGTTCATCGATCTTGATGAGTAGAAAGAGTTTTCCTGATCTTTGATAAGCACTTTCGTCGAAACGCTATATTTCGGCGTAGCATACCACAAATACGCTACTGCAATCAGGAGACAAAATAACACAGAGGCAACGAACCAATACTTGTACCTCTGCATAATCGCCCAAAGGACTTTCACATCAAATTTTGACGACTCGCTGTACTCCGCCTCGCTGGCATAATATCCATTTTCCATTTTTCCAGATACTTTTTTCTTTTTGATATTTTGTGCAAAGGTACAGATATTTTTTTTTTCGGAAAAAGATTTAGAAAAAATTCTCAGGTTCTAACACCTTTCACCCACTCAAACACCCCAAAAAGAGGACATACAATGCGTTTTCCGGTCGTTTTCAAGCACAACTTGAGAGTAAAAAACACATTTTGACAAAATAAAAGGTTCAAAGGTTTCTCCCTTAACATTATTTTATGTACCTTTGCACTCGATTTCAGAAAAATACCAGTTGATTCATGGGAACCGACAAAAATCTTCAGATAGGTATATTCACGGTTGACATCATCCTGTTAACCCTTTTCATGATAGGATTTTACAAACTCATTGTCCTCATTGCGCCCCAATTCAGCAATGGCATTGACAATGTTCCGTGGTTTCTTTGTACTTACCTCGTCAGTTTCTGTATCAGCACATTCCTGTTCCCTTCTGTGACACAGATGCGTATTATCAAGAAAGAAAAAATTGTGACACGCATCCTCACAACCTGCTTCACGATGATGCTGTTCATCACTTTGATCACACAACTTTCGCAACCATTCTCCCGTTTCCCACGAAAGTTCCTCATCCTTTCCATCATCGCCTATACGGCATTCTTGCTGATTGAACGTTTCTGTATCAGAGCCTATCTGATGTATATCCGTTCGAACAAGCGCAACCAAAAGAATGTGGTTCTGATTGGCAACGAGAAGACCGTGGAGAAATTGTACGAAATCTTAAGCACACCTTTCTACGGCTACAACATTATCGGCACATTCTACGACGGTGAATGCACCTTCGAACAGATTAAGTCAAAGCGTCTTGGAGGCACAGCCGACATTTACGGATGGTTAGCCAAGAACCCTAACGTGAACGAAATCTATGGGTACTTCCCCAAGGAACAGCACGACACCGTCAACATGATTAGCAAATTCTGCGACAATCATCTGATACGCTTTTTCTACATACCCGCCATTAACATCTTCAAGGGCAACATGACCTTCATCTCGATGGACGGCATCCCCGTGATTGCACGAAGAGAAGAGCCACTCCGCAACAGCACGAACAAATTCGTCAAGCGCACGTTCGACATCATCTTCTCAGGGCTTGTACTCCTCCTTATCTTCCCTTGGGTGTGGTTATGGGTAGCCATCATGATCAAGATTCAGTCCCCCGGCCCTATTTTCTTCATACAAGAACGAACCGGATTGGACGGAAAAATATTCAAATGCATCAAGTTCCGTTCCATGAAAGTGAACGATGATGCCGACACGTTGCAGGCCACCAAGGACGACCCGCGCAAATTCCCCTTTGGCGACTTCATGCGCAAGACCAACATCGACGAACTGCCACAGTTCATCAATGTGTTCATCGGCGATATGTCGGTGGTCGGTCCACGCCCGCACATGCTGAAGCACACCAATGAATACTCCCGCCTCATCAACCGATTCATGATTCGCCATTTCGCAAAACCAGGCATCACAGGATTGGCCCAAGTGACAGGATTCCGCGGTGAGACACGCTACATCGACCAGATGGAAGGCCGCGTGAAAAAAGATATCGAATATATCGAGAACTGGACTTTCCCTCTTGACCTCAAGATTATCTTGAAGACCATCACAAACATGTTTGGAAAAGAGAAGGGCAACGCTTACTGATGCATGATCAGGAAATCACATCGATAACACAACGACACTACATTATTATATATATATATAAATGTAACATCCAATGGCTTTTTTAGATATTTTCAAGAAAAAGAAGAAGGAAAACGTGGGAGGAATGGAAGACTTCATGACACTGATTCGTGTTTACTTCCAAAGCGTGTTAGCAGCCAATCTCGGCATATCTAACCTCGCAGCCCTGCCCGACCTCCTTACTTTTAAACGAACACTCCGTGTCGCCACAGTCAACAACAAACTGGGCATTGGCGAGAAGAAAGCATGCGCCAAGATGCTCCACGACCTCTATGGCATCAGCGACAACTTCTTCAAAGAGATTGACCAAAGTGTCAAGAAAGGATGCCGCACACAGAACGACGTGAGCCGCTACCTTTACTTGTTCCAAGGCTTCACCCAAGAGACTATGATGCTGATGGGAAACCTGCTCAAGTGGAAGTTCCGCATCCCTGGCTTCATGAAGAAAATGGTGAAGAACCTGACCGACAGCACAGTTCACGACATCCTAACCAAGGACACATGGGATGACGATGGCATCAGAAAATCAGTCTTCTCTGTACGCCGCTACCAACAAATGCTTGGATTTAGTGAGGCTTGGATACAGGAATACACCTACAACCTCATCGTATTGGCAAAGAAGGAGCCTAATCCATCGAGCGAAGAAGTGGCAAAAGCCGAAGCAAAAATGAAAAAGTAAGACCTAAAAAGCTAAAATATAGAGAAAAAAGTCACTTTTTCTCATCTTTTTCATGAGCATTGCTGCAAAAAACGCCTAAAAGATTGCTAGAAACTATACAAAGTTATAAATTTGCATAAAATTGTTGTAACCTCCGTGTTTTAACACACACATCACATGACAGCAGAAGAAAGACAGTCAATGAAAAAATTTGAAGCGAAAGTACGTCACGTCATCGCTCAATTTCGTGTGCTGAAACAGGAAAATGCCGACCTGTATGCTGAACTGGAAGGCAAAGACGAAGAAATCAAGCAGCTCAAGGCCGAATTGGCTCAGAGTCAGCGTGATTACAACAATCTGAAATTGGCCAAGATGATTGAAATCAGCGATACCGACATCAAGGAATCGAAGATGAAAATCTCCCGACTGATTCGTGAAGTCAACAAATGCATCAGCATCTTATCCACCGGCACAGAAGGTGACGGAAGCGATACAAACCAATAAGCGCACTTGGCAGATCAAGACAAGCCGCTTATAAATAACCCGTAAATTTGTCATGGCAAACAAATTAAACATCAAGGTAATCGTAGAGGACATCCCACTCGACTTACAGGTTGCCACACCTGAAGAAGAGAAGATGTACCGCGACGCTGCAGCCAACATCCAGCGCCGCATCCAGAAATTACGCGATGTTTATCCACAGGTTCCTCATGACAAATACTACTATGTTATGGCCATGCTCACCACTGCTTTCGAAGCCGCGAAGGCCTCGGAAATGGCAAACGTTGGGCCATACATAGACATGATGCATGACATTGAGAAAGAGATAGAATCGCTCGGAATCAAATGAAGCAGAACGGTCGCTGGCTCCACATACCAGCAACCGTCAACATAGCGAGAATTTAAGGCACAATTTCAGTTGTTCACATATCAGCCGTATGTGAAGGACTAAAATTGTGCTTTTTCAATAAATATATAACCTAAATAAACAAAAAAGATGGATATAATAGTAGCAATAAGCATCGCGGTTGGCTGTCTGATATTAGGTGGCGTCATAGGATTCGTCCTGTTCCGCTACATCATCAAACAGAAGTACAACCAAATCATCAAAGAGGCTGAAATTGAGGCTGAAGCCCTCAAGGAGAAGAAGCAGTTGGAACTCAAGGAGAAGTATCTGAACAGAAAATCAGAACTCGACAAGGAAGCAAATCAGCGCAATCAGAAATTGCAGACTTATGAGAATAAACTGAAACAGCGCGAACTCTCCCTGAACCAGCAACACGATGAAGTGCAAAAGAAGCAGAATGAGGTGGACGCACAACGCAACAGCCTCACCAAGCAACAAGAAAAACTGGATGTACTCATCGCCGACCAACGCTCAAAACTCGAAGCCATCTCTGGCTTAACCACAGAAGAGGCTCGCGAATCGCTCATCGAATCGCTGAAAGACGAGGCCAAGACCCAGGCTCAGCAATACATCAACGAAATCATGGACGAGGCCAAGATGACAGCCAACAAAGAGGCCAAGAAAATCATCATCCAGTCCATTCAACGCGTAGCCAGCGAAACAGCGGTTGAAAACTCCGTCAGCGTATTCCATATCGACTCCGACGAAGTGAAAGGTCGTGTCATCGGCCGTGAAGGCCGCAACATCCGTGCCCTCGAAGCAGCAACTGGAACCGAAATTGTGGTGGACGACACCCCTGAGGCCATCGTTATCAGCGCCTTCGATCCTGTTCGTCGCGAAATTTGCCGACTGGCTCTGCACCAATTGGTGGCAGATGGACGTATTCACCCTGCTCGCATTGAAGAAGTGGTTGCCAAAGTAAAGAAACAGGTGGAAGACGAAATCGTCGAAACGGGTAAACGCACTTGCATCGACTTGGGCGTACATGGATTGCACCCAGAACTTGTGCGTATCGTCGGCAAGATGAAATATCGTTCATCATACGGCCAGAACCTCCTGCAACACGCTCGCGAAACAGCCAATCTCTGTGCAGTCATGGCTGCCGAACTGGGCCTCAACCCCAAGAAAGCACGACGCGCAGGTCTGTTGCACGACATCGGCAAGGTGCCTGATGAGCAGTTGGAAATCCCACACGCACTTTACGGCGCACAGATTGCCGAGAAATATAAAGAAAAGCCGGACATCTGCAATGCCATCGGTGCTCACCACGATGAAATGGAGATGACCACTCTGCTGGCCCCCATCGTGCAAGTGTGCGATGCCATCAGTGGCGCACGTCCAGGTGCACGTCGTGAAATCGTTGAGGCATACCTCAAACGTCTGAACGACCTCGAGAACTTGGCAGCAAGTTATCCAGGCGTAACCAAGACTTACGCCATCCAGGCAGGTCGCGAATTGCGAGTAATCGTTGGTGCCGACAAGATTTCAGACAAGGAAATCGATGCACTCAGCGCAGACATCGCCAAGAAGATTCAGGATGAGATGACCTACCCAGGTCAGGTGAAAATCACCGTCATCCGTGAAACCCGCGCTGTGGCCTTCGCTAAGTAAACAGTAAACAAAAACAAGTAATATCTTTTGCAAGTCGACCATGAAAAAGGTTCTTGTTGTATTACTTTCAGCATTCACACTCAACACCTTTGCCCAGTCACCAGATTTGGGCAAAGGTGTTTCTTTTTTTGCAGAAACATCTGGCACCTTTTCTGATGGTGCCCATGCCCCATTGTGGTTAACCGCCAACAAATACGGTTTGTCATCCATAGAGAGAAACTCTGGATATCTGCGAGGAGGCGTCTTTCGAAGTGCCTTGAATGATTCCACGCGCCATTGGGATATCGGCTATGGTGCAGATCTCGTTGTACCCGCCAACTACACCAGCAAATTCTTTGTACAGCAACTCTACGCCGATGTACGTTGGTTGAAAGGAACACTCACCGTTGGACAGAAACAGCAACCCATGCAGTTGAAGAACAACGAACTCAGCAGCGGTTCGCAAACCTACGGAATCAACGCTCGCCCCTACCCGGAGATGCGCCTAGCCCTACCCGACTACTGGGAAATTCCTTACACTCGTGGATTTCTCTCCTTCAAAGGACACATCGCATGGGGCATATTTACTGACGGGAACTTTCAGGAAGACTTCGCGAAGGGACATGGAGACTATGACCAACATGTACTCATGCACACCAAGGCCGGATATTTCCGAATCGGAAAGAAAGAAAAGCCCTTCAATGCAGAGATAGGTCTTGAGATAGCATCACAATTTGGCAGCACCCATTACAAATGGTACAACAACGAATACACCAAAATCAAAAATGACCGTAACCTCAAGTCCTTCTGGCATGCTTTTGCTGGAGGAGGAACAGACAGCGCCAACGATGGTGCCACTCGCAACAACGAGGGCAACATTCTGGGCAGTTGGGTCTTACGCCTGAACTACGACACAAAGGCTGTAAAATATGGACTATATGCCGACCATTTCTTCGAAGACCACTCAGCCATGTTCCACCTTGACTATGATGGCTATGCCTATGAAGACGGGCAAATGAAAAAGAAAAAACGCCGTTATTTGGTTTACCCACTCAAGGATATTATGTTGGGCGCAGATGTGCATCTGAAACACTTCCCCTGGATCAGCGATGCAGTCGTAGAATACATCTACACAAAATACCAGAGCGGCCCGATATACAGCGAACGCACCATGCAGATTCCCGACCATATCGGCGGCAAGGACAATTATTACAATAATGCCATCGAACCCGGTTGGCAACATTGGGGACAAACACTCGGTAATCCACTCTATCGTTCCCCCATCTACAACGAGAACAAACAACTCGATTTCCAGTGCAATCGCTTTACAGCATGGCATATCGGTCTAGCCGGACAACCCACAGATCAACTACGATATCGTCTGCGTGCCTCCTGGCAGGAAGGGCTTGGAACCTACGATATGCCCTATTTCAATCCCAAGCGTAACGTCAGCATTGCTGCGGAAGCCACCTACAACTGCGACAAACTCTACCAAGGTCTCCGCATCGGTGCCGCCTTCGGCATAGACAGAGGCGAGTTACTCGGCAACAACACTGGTGCAGCCATCACATTCAGGTTGGAAAGATAAAAACATTCACGACAAAAAGAACGACGACCCATGATCACCAAAGCCTTCATGAAACGAAGCATCTACATCATAGTGGCCTGCATCACACTGGCCGCATGCGAACTGGAGACCTCAAACAACGGGAAACTTGATGGGAACTGGCAATTGCGGCAAATAGACACCTTGTCCACAGGCGGCACCACCGACATGTCACACAGTTACATCTATTGGGCTGTGGAAAATCACCTGTTGCAAGTACGCGACATTGACGACAGCAATCTCACCATCTTCTTCCAATTTGAGAAGGCTGGCAGCCAATTGACCATTCAAAGCCCCTATAAAGTGGTGACCAAAGACCAACTCGAGGCCATTGAAGACGAAGAAACACTACGTCCCTTTGGCATCGTAGGATTGCAAGACACTTTCCAATTTGAGGAACTGAACGGGAAGGCCCTCACACTCAAGAACCAATTTTATAGACTGCATTTCAGAAGATACTAACCCCATTTTTAGAAATCTTCAATATTTTGTGCAAAAATATTGCCTCTCTTCACAATAAATAACAACATTGTACGTTTTATTGTTAACAGGATTATACCAGATGACGATAAACTACACCTATATCATTATTGCGTTTGCCATCAGCCTTGTGTTCTCCCTGATAGGCACACCTTTCATCGTGCGTCTTTGCAACACACGTGGACTGCTTGACCAACCCAACGCACGGAAAGTACACAAACGCGCCATTCCCCGTTTGGGCGGCACTCTTTTCATGCCCTCCCTTTGTATAGGTGTCCTCATCACGCTCATCATCATGTATCTTAGCGGCACCCTCCAAATTGTGGTTGGTCTGTCTAACTTCATCATGATTACAGGTGCCATCCTCATCTATATCATTGGAATTTTCGATGACTTGAAGGGCATGAAAGCGACCCACAAGTTCATTATCCAAACCATTGCAGCCCTACTCTTCCCCCTGTGCAACCTTATGATTTACAATATGCACGGGATTTTCGGAATCTACGAGATTCCCATCTATGTAGGCTACCCACTTACCGTCTTCTTCATCCTGCTGATAGTCAACGCCATGAACCTTATCGACGGCATCGACGGTCTTGCATCAGGCCTTGCATGCCTCATTCTTGGGGCTTTTGCTTACTTCTACTACAACGTGGAGGCCTATCTGTTCAGTCTCATCAGCATCAGTCTCACGGGAGCCGCTCTCGCCTTTTTCTTCTTCAATGTCTATGGCAAGGTGGGACGACTGAAAACCTTTATGGGCGACTCCGGAAGTCTTTTCCTCGGATATGTAATTGCCTACCTTGCCATCAAATACCCCATGGTTTACGCAACAAAGGTTTTCTGCCATCACGAAGAAGCCATCCTCGCCTCCTTCACGCTGGTATTCCTTCCATGCATCGACGTAATCAGGGTTGCCCTTCAGCGCAAACTGAACCATAAAGGCATGTTTGAACCAGACAAGACCCACATACACCATCTGATTATGGACATAGGAATCGGCATGTACACCACGCTCGGAGTCATCTTGTGTCTCTTTTGCTGCATATGCGTCATTAACTGGGCATTATACACCGCGGATACGCCTCTTCTTTACATCTCTCTCATAGATGTTGTCATCTATGGACTCTTTATCAGCTGTGTAAGATTTCTCAAAAAATAACTGCTTTTTAGGGCCATCGATACAGATAATTACACTAAAAAGCATTTTTTCACAAACTCAGCACCATTATGTAACTAAAAGTTCGTAATTTTGTATTCGCAAATTTACGAAAGAAGCATGAAGATAACTCTAATAGGTGCCAGCGGATTCGTTGGCACAAGGTTGATGAATCTCTTGGAGGGGGATGAAAAGGATTACAAACTGAAAAATATTGACCTGCTTCCAAGCCATTTCTTCAATCAACATACAACCATCGGCGATGTTCGCGACCAGGCACAGATGGACAAGGAACTGGCAGGTGCAGACCTTGTTGTGCTTTTGGCAGCCCAACATCGTGATGACGTATCTCCCGTTTCACTCTATTACGACACCAACGTGGGCGGCATGGAAAAGACCCTCCACGCGATGGAGAAGAACGGGGTGAAAAGGATTGTCTTCTTCTCATCCGTCGCCGTCTATGGACTGAACAAACACAACCCCGACGAAGACCACGAAAAAGACCCGTTCAACCACTACGGGAAATCAAAATGGCAAGCAGAGCAGGTGCTTCAGGAATGGTACAAAACCCATAGCGACTGGAACATCAACATCATCCGCCCAACCGTCATCTTCGGAGAACGCAATCGTGGCAATGTCTATAACCTGCTGAAACAGATTGCCAGCGGTAAGTTCCTGATGGTGGGTGACGGCAACAACAAAAAGTCGATGGCATACGTGGGCAACGTAGTTTCCTTTGTCAAATTTCTTATTGACAACAAAACCACCGGCTACAATGTCTATAACTACATAGACAAACCAGACTTCACGACCAACGAACTGGTGCTGCTGGTGGAGAAAGTGTTAGGCAAGCACATTCCCAGCACCCATTTTCCCTATTGGTTGGGAATGGCAGGCGGCTATGTGTTCGACGCCCTGGCTTTCATCACACGCAAGAAACTAACCATCAGTTCTGTGCGCGTAAAGAAATTCTGTGCCACCACCGAGTTCAACTCCAACAAGATGTTGAACAGCGGATTCAAAGCCCCATACACCCTATCCGAGGGTCTGTCCAGAACACTCAAATACGAATTTATTGACCCTCCAACTGATGATGTCATTTTTGTTTCAGAATAAACTCAGCCGCCCATGATTGAAGAAAAGGTATCCGTTATCATGCCTTCCTACAACACAGGCAAGATGATTTGTGAGAGCATAGACAGTATACTCTCACAGACCTATACACATATCGAATTGCTGATATCAGACGATCATTCGTCTGATGCTGAAACCATTGACATACTCAAAGCATACGCTCAAAAAGACCCTCGTGTCAAGGTGTTCTTCTTAGAAAAGAACGGAGGTGCAGGCGTGGCGCGCAACAACTCCATCCAACAGGCCACAGGACGTTACATCGCCTTTTGTGACAGCGATGACAGATGGATGCCCGAAAAACTGGAGAAGCAACTAGCTTTCATGAAAGAAAAAGACTGTTGCTTGAGTTTCACCTCTTATTACACATGCGATTACGATGGCACAATAAATGGAAAAGTCATTGTGCCGAAGACTTTAACCTTATCGCAAGAAAAGAAGGACAACAAGATAGGTTGCCTGACAGCCATCTATGACACTTCAAAATATGGCAAGTTCTACATGCCTACCATCCGCAAGCGACAAGACTGGGCTTTATTCCTCAACATCCTCAAACAATGCCACAAGGCTTATGCCCTCCAAGAGCCACTCGCCATCTATCGGGATGTGCCAGGCAGCATCTCATCCAACAAACTCAACCTCATCAAGTACAACGCCAAGGTGTACAAAGAGGTCTTTGGCTATTCCAACCTCCAAGCCTACACCTATCTGGCCATCTTTTTCTTCCCTACCTATTTCACCAAGAAAGTTCAGACATGGGTGAATAACAGGAGAAAGAAATGAAAAGCGCATGATTTCCTCAATCATTTTATCCGATAGAACTGCGATTAATCATGAACAAGAATCTGTTGATTATATCATTGCTTTTTTTGTTTGTTTCAGCCGACTCATCCTATTTTGCAAAAGAAGATGTACATCAAGACAACACAAATTATGTGTTGGTATTCAGCGATGAATTTGACCAACCCAATGGGAGTCAACCCGATTCAAAAAAATGGAGGTGCTGTATCAGGTATGTCGGAACTGGATGGAACCGCTGGATTAGTCCCTCCCCCGATGTGGCATTCATTAAAAACGGACATCTCGTATGTCGCGCAATACCCAATCCTGATTTACGCACAGACACCGCTACCATGTTGACTGGGGCGATAGAAACCTATGGCAAGTTTTCCTTTCAATACGGGAAGGTGGAAGTCCGAATGAAGACCAACAATAAGCGTGGAAATTTCCCCGCAGCATGGATGAAATCTGAGAAAAACGATCCAAACAGATACGGTGAAATTGACATTGTAGAGATGTTTGGAAACCAAGGACTTGCTCAACAGACCATCCACAATCACAAGACCACCATCTTAAAAAAAGGACGTGCATTCAATGTCAATAAAAGAATACCATTGAACAAATGGCACGTATATACTGTGGAATGGACGCCCGAAAAACTGATTTTTCTGATAGACGGTAAAGTCACGGGGGAATTTAAGAAATCCAATAATAGTCAAGACATTGCTGAAGGACAATGGACCTTCGACTGTCCATTCTACATTCGGCTGAACCAAAGCGTTGGCAATGGGAACTATGAATGCATGATACCCAACACAAATGGTATCTACGAAACTCAGTTTGACTGGGTTCGTGTCTATCAGAAAAAAAAGAAAGTGACCAATTAATTCTCCATCAAATGAGTTGCCACTCTTTCAACTGGATTTGAAGAGGCGGAGACACATTAAACCATTTTTTAGGAGCGATGACACATTTAGCCTTAGTATTCAGATATGCTGCCCACCATGAGAATGAACTATTAGCTATTATCAACATCCGACAATTAGACATTAGTTGCATATCTACATAACTGCGGAATCCCACATTCCAGTCAACAAACGTGTATTCGCCATCCCGCATCAAATGTTGTAGATTCTCCTGACACCACGCAATGTCATTAGAGAAAAAATAGAAATGAGGATGTTCGAACTTATTCCTTGCCTCTCTAATGGCCCGCTCATAATATACAAGGTCACATATTCCCCTGTATCGTTTCTTCTTCAGATAGTCACCACGTCTGATGTGGATACCTACAGAATCACTGTTACTGATTATCTGACAAAGTTTTTGGTTTCGTTCATCAAGAGGTATTCGGAACTTAAATATCTCTATCAATTGAGGGCGTATGGATTCATAGTATCTTGAATCTTGCCAATATCCATCATAATAAGTATCTTGAGTTCTGAATACATCTTGATGATATGGTTTGGATAAAATTTCCTGAATGGTGGATGTCTTCTTTATACGTAACCATTTCAGGACTTTATGTACTCGATAACTTGAAGCATAAAACGCCAACTTTTTCACATCCTCCTTCGATGCTAATTGAAGTTCAACAGAAAATATCTTCTCTATTTCCAACCCATTATGTCTAGTATAACCTTTGAAACAATGGGTATCAGCCAACACGGTCTCATTTAACTGATTTTCCAGAACCTTTATCAAGGCATACTGAAACATTTGATTTCCCAAACCTCCAAATATGTTAACTATCCTCATGATTTATTATTAGTATATTCCCATTCTAAAAAACTCATTCCAAGAGATGATGAAGACACACATCATGCCAAACGTTCTATAAGCGGAGCCATCGCTATCGAAGGCTGGTATTGAAGAGCCTTTTGGATGCAGTATTGCCGCATAGAGTTGACTACATCAGGTTTTATTGAGATGGACACCA
Organism: Bacteroidaceae bacterium; assembly: GCA_017448965.1. Taxonomy (GTDB): domain Bacteria; phylum Bacteroidota; class Bacteroidia; order Bacteroidales; family Bacteroidaceae; genus Minthosoma. The sequence goes on from JAFSKK010000009.1 coordinate 126,033, forward strand.
ACAATTCTGTTAGTTCTTCCACAGAGCGAGCAGTATACAAGAATCCGGATTTACCCTGTTCCACAATTTCCGGATTAGAATTCCAGTCACTAGCAATGGCTGGGACACCCGCGGCAAACGCATCAATCAACGTACCAGCAAATCCCTCACCAACATAATAAGTTGGAAAAAGCAGCACAAAATATCGGCTCAATATCTCTGTGCTCTGATCAAAAGGTACCACCCCGCCATATCTTATCTCATCTGGTTGTCCTTGCATCAACGTATTGAACCATGTCTCATCTTGTATCCGCCCATAAATATCCAAAGTGAAAACCACACGACCAACTTTTTGATTACATGCCCGAACAGCGTTGATAGCATCTTCTATACCTTTTGTCGATTCCACCCGTGAGAATGTACAAAGCGGGAAAGGGGGTTCTTCAAAATTCTGGAGGTCATCCTCTGCAATAATGTCAAGAGGTTTGAAATTGGGCATAACAACTGCATTTTCTATTCGCTCACGTTTCAAACCATCCAGTATCATTTGAGTTTCTGGATAAATCTGATATAATTCCCTCAAAAAAAACTTCAACCAAGGAAATCTTTGTACGAGAGAAGGTAATCTGCCTCCAATGACAGCATAATGAATCCTGCGATGAAAAAAAAGGTTAAGCATCGTGATGGCTGGTACAAGAATGTACACGGCTTTATAAGCCGGTAGCAAAATCACATTTTCACATCCCCAAAGCATCTTGACAAGCAAAAACGGCAAAGAGAGAATAAACTTCCATCCACCTGCTGTATCATAGAACACCACATTGTCATCGCCAAGCATCTTCTTGAGTTCACTCCCTAATATTTTGGTCTTTATGGTCTGCCCACAAACCATGTTCTTGCCAATATCAAAATGGCCCAATACTGCTACACGTTTCATAATCCATTACATTTATCTATGGCATTCCTAATAGCCTGAATATAACCATGCCCAAACTTCATATCAGGCTCCACATAGTTACCTTCTCCCCATTCATTCCATGCCTTCAGGAATAGAATCTGATGCTCTGGCTGTTTATTCTGTATCAATCTAATGGCCTCCTCCACTGTTGCTTGGAACTTTTCTGGAGTACTATTAACAAGTGGGTCTGTTTTTATGCCAGCACGCGGAGTTCTATCCCATTGAGGCATCAAAGTTGGATAAACATTCTCCCAAGCGTCTTCTTTTACATAGTAATGACGCATCACTTTGGCATAGTCAGCCCTCAATGATACAGGAAGAAATGTATGATAAGCCGCATAATACAGCACCTTGTTCATTTTTCCCTTCACAATAGTCTGCGCTCGTCCTAACCCTGTTGACATAACAGCATCAAAACCCAAATCCAGAACTTCTTGATATCGCTCTGCTGATTGATTGGCATCCCATAAACTCACATGCCCGTCCTTAGTGGAACGCCCAGATGAATTTTGTGTATAACCCACAAAATGGATGCCAGGCAATCCATTTTCCATTGCCAGTTTCTGCCACAAATCAATAAATTGTCTACACTCTGGAATTATCCGGGGCTCCCAGACAGCAAACAGCGGTTTCCCGTCCACCTTTATATAGCGCGGGTCTTTGAAGGCAGACAATAATGAATTGAAGTGTACAATATGGTCTTCCCTTGAATAATGCATCTGCATAATCATGGAGTCTTTTTTCAGACTTTTTCCTTTCACCCACGTCTTGTTGGTCCAGTCATGATTAGCCCAGCAGAGGCAAAACGGGAAATCTGGCTTGCCGCTCTCCAGCACCTCCTTGAAAGGGCGTTCCAACAACTGCTTGCCATTGCCAAACCAATAATGATAATAGCAGAAGCCTTCCAGCCCTGCCTCGCGAGCCAGTTCGGCCTGCTGTTCACGCACCTCAGGCAAACGCAAGTCGTAAAAGCCTAAATCTGCTGGAATGCGCGGCTGATAATGTCCCCGAAACAAAGGCTTTGCTTGGGCCACATTCGTCCACTCTGTAAACCCTGGACCCCACCACTCGTTATTCTCCGGGATGGGGTGAAATTGAGGCAGGTATAGTCCTATAACTCTTGGTTTCATTTTCCGATTATCTCTTGATAAAATTCGTATACATTCTTGGCGTGTACATCTTTAGTGTAGAGCCTGTTCACCACTTTGAATGCCCTTTCCGTGCAAGAAGCATAGTCGTCTGGCGCGTGGTTTCCCACCTGATGCAGGCATTCGGTCAGTTGCTCGACTGTATCGTAGCGAAGCGCTATTTCCTCTCCCATCATCTGCAAGGCATTGTCAAGCTGTTCCTTCGTACCACCCGTGTTCCTCGCAATGCACAGGCATCCTTGCTGCATGGCCTCTGGCATACAGAAACCAAAGCCCTCGTTTCGGGAAGGAATCACCAGCGCACGCGCTTGCCACATCAAGAAGGCTATATCGTTGTATTCGCCTACAAACTCCACCAAGTGAGCAAGCCCCTGTTCGTTGACATACTCCACTTGCTGTCGATAATATGGTAACTGACCACAAGCACCAGCCACTTTCAGCGGAATCGGGCTGTCTGTCTGCTCCACATAGCGCTTGTATGCCAGAAGCAACTGGTCAAGCCCCTTTGCTGGCTCGATGCGGCCTGCGTAAAGAAAGTAATCCTTCTCCGTTCCAACAGACATCTTAGATAGAGCGGGAAAAACCCCGTCGTAGATGACACGCGACGTGGCCACTCCGCTCAACTGCTGGTGGCGCTGCACATCTTTCGTGATACAAATGGTATAATTATTGGGCATCTTCAGTTGCCGAAGGAAAGCCTCCCTGTTGGGGAAATAGCGCACACCAAAATCAAGATCGCCATATTCCCTGATATGATAAATATGTGGAACGCCCACTTTTTGTGCCGCATCAAAACCGATGCGCACTACACCGCTATTAGAGTGCACAATATCTATCCTATTTTCTTTCAAGAAGCCTTTCACCGCACGAGTCGCCCTCTGATTCACAAAAATCCTTGCTCCTAGTCTTGGCAAAAACAACAGTTTTTCCTTCATCGTGTGGCTGTGCGGATAGGCAGAAGAACGATAGTTGATGATGAGCGTGGGTATGTCTCGCTTTTTCAATTCTTGAGTGATACCCTCACCATCTGGCACAACCGCAAAAGGATGGATGCCATAAGGCAACAGTCCACCCAGCATGTTCATCAAGGCCTTGTTTGCCCCTGCGTTTGAAGCGGTTGAATGAAGAATATAAGCAATATTCATGATGACTTTCGTTCGAGGAATCCGTTATGAATGCACAAAGATAGAGTTTTTCCGAAAGACCACAAAACGATTTGTTCTTTTTTTATTGGCAGCAGACTCACACACGTGTATTTCACGCACACGATGTCACAATCAAGTGCTCGGTTGGCACCATGGAATGTCGCAAAAAAGGTCGCTTCGTCAACCACTACATGCATGCTTCCACAAGGCTCACGAGCTTTCCTCCACTACCCTCGTGAGCTTTGTGGAAGTAAGCTCACGGAGGCACTGTCGTTGCCGCTCAGCCAAGACAAGCAAACCGATGTGAGACAAAACAGGAAAAAACAGCACCAACTCTCACTAAATTATGTGAAAATAGCGTTTTTCTTCCTGATAAAAGCATTTTAATGTCTACCTTTGTACTCCGTTTCGGGCAGATGCTCGTGCGAGTGCGACAAAAGTGTGTTATACAAATATGTTCAAGCGTTTCCTACATCACTTCAAGACCCTTTTCATCTATATCTGCTACCTCTTGTTTCGTATGCTTCCGATACAGAAAAATTTGATTCTGTTTGAAAGTGTACAGGATTGTTCTGACAATAGTTGGGCAATGTACAAATTCCTCCAGAAGCGCAACCCTGCCTACCGATTCGTCTGGTTATGCCATTCGACAGAGACACGGCAAAAGCACATCGCAGAGGAAAGGACCCGATTCATATATCACCACTTCGGTTTTCATTCTTTGGCTGACTGCATGGCTCTTGCCAGAGCTGGCAACATCTTCTACACACATGGCATCACCCGACTGTTCAAACGCAGAAAAGGGCAAAACATGGTCAATCTATGGCATGGCATTGCCCTCAAGGCGCCTAAGGGAGTAAACAAGCCACCGAAACATGAGTTCAATGCCGTGCTGTGCCTCAGCGAAGAGAATCGGCAGAATCAGGCACGCTTCATCAAGTGCGACGAACGGCTCATCCTGCCCTTGGGCTATCCTCGGAACGACCTTCTGCTGAACAATAATGCGTGTGGAAAGAGCAATCCATTCGCGCCAAAAGATTTTCAAGGGAAGGTCATCATTTGGATGCCCACATTTCGTGCTTCTGTGCTTCAGGTAATCTCTGAGACCACATGCGACACAGACACAGGACTTCCGCTATTGAACACGTTGGAATCCATCAGCTTTTTCAACGATTTCCTGATACAAACCCATGTCTTCTGCATCATCAAGATTCACCCGCTTCAATCTCAGAAAGAGGTTTTCAAGCAACAGTTCTCCAACCTGCTGTTCCTCACCAACGACCAGTTGGAGCAGAAAGGCTTGCAAGTGTATGAGATGCTGGGACACTCAGACGCGCTGCTGACAGATTACTCATCCGTGTTCTTCGACTACTACATACTCGACAAGCCCATCGGATTCATCTTGAGTGACATGGAAGAATACAGAAAGAGCCGAGGCGAATTTGTGGTGTCTGACCCACTTTCCGTGATGGCAGGCAGACACATCTACTCAGAGGCGGACTTGAAAGAATTTGTGAAAGATGTGGCAGAAGAACGTGACAATGAAGCACAGATGAGGCATGCCACAGCACAACGGATGATACTGCATCGCGATGCAAACAGTTGCGAAAGAATTGCCCAATACTGCAAATTATAGAGAACGATGGGTACAGCGGAGAGACTGATCAAGAACACTTTCTTTTTATACACGAAGATGGCTATCACCATGTTCGTGGCCTTCCTGACGACGCGCATTGTGCTCAACGCCCTGGGCAAGTCGGACTTTGGTCTGTTCAATGTGGTTGGTGGCGCCATTGCATTGCTGGGATTCCTGAATGTATCCATGGCATCTACCACCCAACGCTTCATGAACATTTCCGAAGGAGAAGGAAACGCTGAAAAACAAAAGACCGTCTTCAATGTCGGGCTCATCATTCATTTTGGTTTGGCTTTGCTGGTCGGTGTTGTTCTCTTCTGCCTGGGATTCTTCTTCTTCAACGGCGGTCTGAACATTCCTGAAGGCAGAACCACAGCTGCACTGATTGTCTATGCCAGCCTGATTCTCTCCACCATGTTCACCATCATGTCAGTACCATACGATGCCATGCTGAATGCCCACGAGAACATGAAGTATTATGCTGTGGTCGGCATCATTGAATCGTTCCTGCGACTGGGTGCAGCCCTCTGTGCCAGCCACACAAGCCACGACAAACTGATCATCTACGGCATACTCATGGCCATCATTCCCATTTGCAGCCTGTCTATCATGAGGATTTACTGTCACAAGCATTATGCTGAATGCCTGTTCCATCCCAAGAAATATTGGAGCACTTCCATGATGAAGGATGAACTCTCCTTTGCCTCATGGAATCTCCTGACGGCCATGTCCATGGGAGGCGCCATGTATGGCATGGGACTGGTAGCCAATCACTTCTGGGGTGTGCTCGTCAATGCGGCTCAGGGAATCGCCACCCAAGTGGGAGGAGCCGTTTCCCATTTCTCCGAAAGTGCCATGAAAGCCCTCAATCCGGTCATCGTGAAAAGTGAGGGTGCTGGCGACCGGCAACGTCTTATCTACACGACCATGCTGGGGTGTCGTGTATCGTTCACCATCTTCGCGTTCTTCTCCATCCCCATCATCATTGAGATGCCGTTGATTTTGCGGTTATGGCTGGAAAACGTACCTGAGTGGGCTATCATTTTCTGTCGATTGCAACTCGCCCTTTTCTGTTCCATGCAACTCATCAACAGCATCGCAACCACCATTTATGCGGAAGGGCACATCCGAAACTATGCCATCTACAAGAGCATCGCCAATCTTCTCCCTTTGGCTTTGGCCGTAGTGCTCTTCCTGCAAGGTTTCCCTCCCTACTACATGTACATCTTAGAGATCATCTGTTGGTTTGGTTTAGGATGCGGCATCGTCTTGTTTTTTGCACATCAGCTGGTTGCATTTTCTGTCAAAGCATATCTTCAACAGGTGATACTTCCTGTGGGAACGTTACTGCTCATCATTCTCCCAGTTCTGTATACTCTGTATCGTGCCACTTTCTCCATTCCCTTCCCCTATGAGAAACTTTGCATTCTTCTTTGCTACGCAGCAATTTATGCCGTCTTAGGTTATCACATCATCTTGAAGAAGGAAGAAAGAATGGCCATCAAAAAAGCAATCAACAAACGATTCAAGAAACGCATCCAGTAAGTCCATGTTTTTCTCATGAAACCACATCGATGCCTTTTTCCTCATCTCCTCCAACAGAGGAAACTTCTTTAGGAGGCTGAGGCGACTCTATTTCCCTAAAGGCCATAATGTATAGAGGAATGAACGTGAAGAATCTCAATGGCGAACCATGAGGAATGAAAGAAATGCCTTGAATAATCCACATGACCACCATACCACGCTTATAGGAGCAAGTGGATGACATCACAACAAAGAAGACAATAAGAAGCAAGAAGGAGATCAATCCATTACGATACAGATACACCTTATATCCAGAATTTCCCGAGCCAAACTGCTCCATCTTCTCAAGTCCTGCACCTGTCAACAATTCATCAGACTGCACAAACTCCTCAAACACGGTGTCGAAATCTTTCGACACACGGTTATCTCCCTCCAAGTCACCCTCATCATTCACCATCATTCGCTGAACAATCAAATCGTTCATCAGATTTTCTCCCTCGTTATAGAAGAGCGTAACTATCACAGCCGTGGTAATGAAACCTATCAGAAGAAGGAGTTTCTTCATAATGGCCTTCCGCTTCATCCACGAAGCGGAAAAAGACATGATGACCAAGAAAACATAACCAGCAAGAGAGAAGGAACATATCAACGCTATGAACATGGTCACATTATACCACTTTTTCCACTTCCCCACTTGCGTCATCAGCAAAGCCACACAGGCCATCGCCATGTGGGAAGGCTCCAGAAAAACTGAATGAAAACGAGGAAACAACTGCAGCATTGACTGGTCGTCCATCATAAACAGAAAATAGTTCTCGTAAGAATAGAAATCGGCAAAAGACGGAACGACATGATAATGCGGCAAAGGGAAACCGAGCAACCAAAGGAAAAATCCAGCCAAAGAAGGAATCAAGATGACGGCCATGCTCTTGGCCAACATATCCCCCATTTTGGGAAGTTCTTCCTTAGCAAGCATAAAAAGGAATAGAAACACAACGGCTCGGAAAGACTCTCCGATATAACCATTCATGTTTTTACCACTCAACGTACACATCACCAGCATATAGGCACAATAGGCCACAAAAGGCCACATGTAATCCTTGCGTGTAAAGATGGGATGGCTCAACGTGCGAGACAATAGAAAAGACACAACAATTGGTACAAATGCGATGAATTGTTCGTAGGAATAAATGGGCCATAAAAACCAAGGAGCCAAGATACCATAAAAAACAATGAGGATGCCTACATAATAAATCCAAAGGGAGACATCACGCAATGAAATAACTACCCATCGCGAGAGGTCAAACTTCGGCACAAGAAAAAGCCTCTGAAACTTCCTTGTATCTATTATGAATATATCACTCAAGTGTCGCACTTCACGTTTGATGTTGTTCCTTTCACTCGTTCTCCTCTTTACTGCTCTTTCCCAACAGTTGGGCCATGATATTGTCCTTGAAGATATAGATTGTCGTACCAATGAAGGCCAAGAACATCATACCTGCCACAAACATCATGCGCTTAGGGCCTGATGGTTTCAGAGGCACCGTCGGACTCTCCAGCAACGAGAAGGCAGGAGTGTTCTCCTGTATCTTTGCTTTTGCTGTGAGCAACTGGGTGTTCATCGTGTTATAGGCATTGAGTTTCATACTGAGATCATTCTCCAACTCATCGCGCTTCGAGAGTTCCGACTGCAAGATGGTGTTCAAGTGAGAATCACAATAGACACCGTAAACCCGCAACGCCTCTTCGTATTCACGCCGCGCATCATCAGTCAACTTCAGATAATACTCATAATCCACACGAGCCTTACCTGTACGATATTGGGTGATGAAGTCCTGAAGGCGCACACGTGTGGAATCAGCCATCGTGGCGCAGATAAGCGGATCCTGGTCAACCACATTGATTGTAATGATACCTGTTTTCTTGTCGACAGAGCAGGTTATGGAAGTGCGGACACTCTCATAGATGGCCAATTGCTGTTCTGTCAACATAAACGCGCCCGATTTACCTTGTGGGACATTGCCAAACTTTGTCACAGGAGATGCCCCTTCCGTCAGTTGCTTGATTTGTCTTTTTACCCAACGAATAGGAACCATATAGAATACGCTCTGCTGATACTGTTCCAGATAGGTCTTGTAATCTGTATCAATCGTGCCATCGAGCGACTTCACCTTCACGGCCAGCAAATCGGTGATGAAATTGTTCGATGCAACCACCTCAGGATAGATGTCTGGATAGAAAGCATCGTTCGTTGCCATATTCCCAAGGTTGAATCCAAATGTATTGGCGATGGAAGACAAGGAACCTCCCTCTGTGTTGGCCGATTCGGGAGCCATCACCACAGATGCCTGATAAGTGCGAGGAACTGGCAAGATGATGAAACATGAAATTGCAAGCGTGATGAGCCACACAATCAGGAACAACTTCTTTCTGCTCCACATCTTCTTGGCCACATCTCTCAAGTCAATGAATTCTTTATGATTGGTTTCTTCCATACAGCTGACTTTTTTTTCTTTCATCATCAAAGACTTACTTCAATATATTTGCAATGGTCACCATCATGGTTGCAATAGAGGCTGCCGATGTTCCCATTGCTGCATATTCGGCTGTGGTCATCTTGTTCTTCTGCTTCTTCGATGGCACCACAATCGTGCACCCTGGCTGCACAGCCTTCTTGCTATGGTGACTGAGCAGTTCTACAGAACCATTCGCATAAATAGCATAAACACGACGTTTACGCGCATTGTCACCATAACCACCAGCGTGTTCTATGTAATACTTGAGGAATTCGCCCTTCCTGTAGTTCATCGAGATGGGGTACATCACATCGCCACTTACTTTCACGGTGGAAGAATACTGCGGCACAATCAGTCGGTCATTCTCACGCAACACGATGTCGTCCACCCCTCCAGGATGCTTCATCGCCTCTTCCAGGTCGATAGCAACGGGGAAGGTGTTGCCAATGTCCAACTTCATCAGCAAGAGCGAATCGGCACGTTCCAAGTCGAACTTTCCATTATCACTTTGCATGGCCTCTTCATACAAGGCTATCTGCGCAGCTCTGAGCGATGCCTCCTGCTGCTGACGTTCCTCTTCTGTCATGCGACGCTCCAAACGGGCACCTTTCGCATAACCGAAGTTGTCAACGCCACCTGCATCCTTCACCAAGTCGCTCAACCGATAGTTCTTGTCGGTCATCGCATAAAAGCCTGGGAAGTTCACAGAACCTGCAACGCTGACATTCTTTTGTTCCATATACGTAGGACTTCTTCTGATCACCACCTGATCGTAGGGTTCGAGCGTGAATCCCTGCTCGCCGTCTATCACAAAGCCATCTTTCAACGCAAACGTGAAAGTCTGCGTCATGGACTCCTCGCTGCTCAAAGACCGGGCATTATTGATACGACGATAGACATTGACCTTGGCGGTTGAAGCGGCTTCGGTCAATCCACCTGCCTGCAACACGAGGTCTTCAATCGTGGTGTTCTCTGCATACACGTATGTACCAGGGTAGCGAACTTCGCCCGTGATGACAAATGTACGTTCACCTTCCATATCCCTCTTGCTTGGGATGAACAGCACGTCATTCTTGCGCAATGGAATGTCAGGCACTTCACCTTGCATGATGCCCTTGATGTCAACAGGCAACACCTCCAGCGTCAGGTCTTCTTTCTGACGATGCATGACGGCTCTGTTGGTGAAAGCATCTTCACGGAGTCCTTCTGCGGCATTGATCAGGTCTCTCACGCTACAGATATGACTGCCAAGTTCATACATACCGCTATGGAAGACGGCTCCACGCACTTCCACCATGTTGGCATAACGAGCCACAACGCTATCCACATAAATGGAATCGCCATCGGCCAGCGTGAAGGTGCTCCAGTCAAACTCGCCCACCGTATGCATCGAGTATTCTGCTCCATTTTTACGGGTGACACGAATGCTTTTCTTGTAAGCATCTCCTGCAAAACCACCCGAATAATCAAGGATGGTGGCCAAACTCTCTGTCTTCTTCATCTCATAGAACATGGGGCGCTTCACTTTTCCGTGAATCTCCACCAAGGCATCGTATGGCCCCACAACAATAATGTCGTTGTCGCTCAACCGCACATCGCCTCGGGCATTTCCGTTCAGAATGTAGTCATACACGTCAACGGTCGAGATGACCCTTCCCTGACGATACACCTTGATGTTACGCAACGTACCGATGTCGTTGATGCCACCTGCTGCATATAGCGCATTAAAAGCGGAAGAAAGAGAACTCAAGGTATAGGTTCCTGGCACATTCACCTCGCCCATCACCTGCACCTGAATGCTTCTTGTGCCGCCGACAGCCAGCGAGATGCTTGAACCTGAATAGTATTGTCCTAACCGAGAACGGAGATAAGAGGTTGCCTCGCCCACACTCATGCCGCCAATCTTGCAGGGACCAATGCCTGTGATGACTACGGTTCCATCTGGAGAGATGGTCTCCGTGAAAGTCTCCTGCGAAGCTCCCCACACATCAATAATCACCTCGTCGCCAGCACCCAAACGGTAGTTGGTTGGGGTGGCCATGTTCATGTTAGGCTGAAAAGTCAGCATCTGATTGTTGAAGATGTTGCGGCCAAACACCTGATTCTCATCGCTGAACTTGTTCTGGAAATAAGCCAAAGAGTCGATGTCAAGAAAGGCAACTCCATCATTCAACGCCTGCGTACGCTCCTCCAAGGTGCCGTAGTTGCGGTTCTGCATGCGTTGCTGCGACTGAACCATATACTGGTTCTGCATCTGCGACTGCTCACCACGTTGCTGCTGTTCTGTGCGCAAGCGCGATTGCGATTTTCCCTCATTCTGCCCTGTCAAATCCGTTGCACCCAACGCACTCTGTTCGGCCTCTGCCATCTTACGCACACGCCTCAGTTGCTCAGGTGTAACACCCTTTTTCAGCAATTTCGTCACAATCTGTTGTTGAGTAGTTCCACGCTCCATCTCCGAACGGATGAAACTCATCACCTGAGTATCCGACATGGACTGAGCGAAAGCAGAGGGGGCAGCAATGGCAAGCCCGATAACCAAAACAATTCTTTTGAAGAAAGAAATCTTCATGTTGCTATTATGTGAGATTTAGATATTAAACTGTAGTAATTAGCTTTGAATGATAGCTATCATGATATATTTATATAACGAATGCCTTTTACATTTATTATATTAAAAAATCACAAAAACCGGGCAAAGTTAGCAACAATTTATGGATAAACCACTAACAACTCATGTTTTTTCACTAATTTCGCAACCAAAACATAAACAGAACCCTTTTTCACATGAAAAAAGTCACACTTTCTTTAGCATTGCTGGGCTGCGTCGCTGTGGCTTCAGCACAAAACATCTCACAGGAGATGCTCACCAGATTTGCAAAAGCCAATCAAATTACAGGTAGCGAACGTGCCATCAAAAACGCTCTGGCAGTAGGCCCCGTTTCTTCATTGGCCACTAATCAAGAGAACCTGGTGGAACAAAACACCTACTTCTCCAACTCCGTGCCTTCAAAAGGCATCACCGACCAAAAGTCATCGGGACGCTGTTGGCTCTTCACGGGGCTTAATGTGCTGAGAGCGAAGATGATGAAAGAGCAGAGCCTGCCCACAACCATGGAGTTCTCGCAGAATTACCTGTTCTTCTACGACCAACTGGAGAAGTCGAACCTCTTCCTGCAAGCCGTCATCGACACACGCCAAAAGCCGATGGACGACCAAACGGTCATGTGGCTCTTCCAAAATCCCCTCTCCGACGGAGGCACATTCACAGGAGTGGCCGACCTTGTGGCGAAATACGGATTGGTGCCCAAGGGAGTGATGCCCGAAACTTACACCTCCAACAACACCAGCCAGTTCACCACGTTCCTCAAGCGCAAACTGCGTGAAGACGCCTTGGCTTTGCGCGAGAACCCCAAGGCTTCCAACAAGGAGCTGATGGCCAAGAAGGAGCAGTTCCTCTCCGAGATCTACCACATGCTCACCCTCGGATTTGGCACACCCGTCACAGAGTTCACATGGGCACCCAAGGACTATGACGGAAGAGCCGTCTATCCGCCCAAACGCTACACACCCCAGTCGTTCTACAAAGAGTTCATCAATCTCGACCTTCAGAACGACTACATCATGCTGATGAACGACCCGACACGCGACTACTGGAAGACCTACGAGATTCAGTATGACCGCCACACCTACGACGGCCACAACTGGCTCTACCTGAACGTGCCGATGCAGGACATCAAGGAGGCTGCCATCGCTTCCATCAAGGACAGCACCATGATGTACTTCTCATGCGACGTGAACAAGTTCCTCGACCGTTCGCGTGGCATTGCCGACCTCGCCAACTACAACTTCGATGAGATTTTTGGCGTTCACTTCGGCATGGACAAGGCGCAACGCATCAAGTCGTTCGATTCAGGCTCCACACACGCCATGACCCTGAAAGCCGTTGACCTCGACGAAGCAGGCAAGCCCATCAAATGGGAGGTGGAGAACTCTTGGGGAGCTGGCAGCGGACACCAAGGCCACATCATCATGACCGACGAGTGGTTTGACAATTACATGTTCCGCTTGGTCATCAACAAGAAATACGCATCCGAGAAAATCATCAAAGCCAGCCAGCAGAAGCCTACCCTCCTGCCTTGCTGGGATCCAATGTTCTGTTCAGAAGAGTAACCATGGAAATAGTAGAACGTTTCTTGAAATATGTCTCCTTCGACACACAATCGTCGGAGGAAACGGGCACAACGCCATCGACAGAAAAACAGCGAGTCTTCGCCAATTACCTGAAAGAAGAACTAAAAAAAGAAGGATTGCAAGAGGTTGAACTTGACGAACTTGGCTACCTTTATGCGACCCTTTACTCTAACACCGACAAAGAGGTTCCCACCATCGGTTTCATCGCCCACATGGACACCAGTCCTGATGCTTCTGGCACAAACGTGAAGCCACGAATTGTTGAGAATTATGACGGCAGCGACATCGTGCTGTCTGATGGCATCGTCACCTCTGTGGAGAAATTCCCCGAACTGCTCAACCACAAAGGCGAAGACCTCATCGTGACCGACGGAACCACCCTGCTCGGAGCCGACGACAAGGCTGGCATCGCCGAAATTGTGCAGGCGATGGTCTATCTGCAGCAACATCCCGAAATCAAGCACGGCACGATTCGTGTGGGCTTCAATCCCGACGAAGAGATTGGCTTGGGTGCCCACCATTTTGATGTGGAGAAATTCGGTTGCGACTTCGCCTACACGATGGATGGCAGCGAAGTGGGCGAGATAGAGTTCGAGAACTTCAATGCCGCCTCCGCCAAAATCACCATCAACGGCTGTTCCGTCCATCCTGGCTATGCGAAGGACAAGATGCTCAATGCCGCCCGCATCGCCACCGAACTGGTCAGCATGCTGCCTGCCGACGAGACCCCTGAGACGACCGAAGGCTACGAAGGTTTCTTCCATCTCACCCACATCAGCGGCACCTGCGAGAAGGCGCAACTCTCCTTCATCATCCGCGACCACGACCGAGAGTATTTCGAGAGCAGAAAGTCAGAAATGACTGATATTGTGGACACTATCAACGAGAAATACGGCAACATCGCCACCCTCGAACTGAAAGACCAATACTACAACATGCGCGAGAAAGTGGAGGACAAGATGTACATCATCGACATCGCCAAAGAAGCCATCTCAGCCGCTGGCATGACCCCCAAAATACGTGCCATCCGAGGCGGTACCGACGGAGCCCAACTCTCCTTCAAAGGACTCCCCTGCCCCAACATCTTCGCAGGCGGACTCAACTTCCACGGCCCTCATGAGTTCTGTCCCGTACAGAGCCTCGAGAAAGCCATGATGACCATCGTGAACATCTGTTCTATCACGGAAAAGACACTCGGGCAATAGACTCAACGGCATTGCCTCTTAAACGGTGCTTCCCCTTCTTTTCGTTCATCAAAGAATCATTCCTCATCGTCCATCTCGTCATCCTCATCGTCGAAATCGAAGTCGAAGTCGCCAAAGAAGGCGGGTTGGATGAAGTCGTCGAGTTCGCGACGTTCCTTCTTGGTGGGACGACCTGTTCCACGTGCTCTGCCGACGAAGCCGCTGATGCGGTTCATCTCGAGAAGTTCCAATTGCTCCTTGGCCGTCACGTTCTCCAACACTTCGGGCACCAGCTTGGCGCCCACACGGTTCTGGATGGCCTTGAGCACCTTGAAAGAGTATGTGATGGGTGGTTTGCGCACTTCGATGATGTCGCCCTCTTTAATCATCTTGGAGGCCTTCTGCTTCACTCCTCCTATCGTGATGCGTCCATTCTTGCAGGCATCGGCAGCGATGGAGCGTGTCTTGAATATACGTGCTGCCCACAACCATTTGTCCAATCGTGCTTCCATCCTATTTCTTGTTATATTGGTTCATCGTGCGGTCAAGCCCCTGTAGGCAGAAACTCTTGATCATCTCGCCGACATACTCCACTTTCTCATCGATGATTTTGTTGTCCTCATCGCTGAACTGGCCGAGCACAAAGTCCACCTGTGTGCCACGAGGGAACTCGTTGCCAATGCCGAACTTGATGCGGGCATAGTCCTGAGTCATCATGCACGACGCTATGTTTTTCAATCCGTTATGTCCACCATCGCTACCGCTTCCACGCATGCGGATCTTGCCGACAGGAAGGCTGAGGTCATCAACGAGGACGAGGATGCGCTCCACAGGAATCTTCTCCTGCTGCGACCAATAGCGCACAGCCTGACCTGAGAGGTTCATGTAGGTGGAAGGCTTGAGCAAAACGAGTTCTGCATTCTTCACACGCGTCCTGGCGACAAAGCCATACCGCTTGTCTTGCCATTCTGCACCCTGCTTCTCCGCAAAGGCATCAATCACTCGGAAACCGATGTTGTGACGGGTTCCTTCATATTCACGGCCAATGTTGCCAAGACCCACTACCAAATACTTCATACTGTTATCTTCCGTTTCAGCGGGCTTGCGCCGAAACAAATCCAACAACCACATATTATCATATATAAAAAGAGAGTGTACCGCACACCAGAGGGGCAGCGCGATACACTCTCAGAACTTCACTTCTGTTGTAGCACTCTCGCTTACTCAGCTGACTCAGCCTCTGCAGCAGCGGCACGAGCGGCACGAGTCATACGAACAGCACAAACGACCACTTCTTTCGAAGTGATGATCTCGAGGTTGTCGTAGGAGAGTTCTGCCACCTTCATAGACTTGCCAAGTGCAAGGTTGGTCACGTCGATGTCGAGTGTGTCGGGGAACTGAGTGTAAAGTGCCTTCACAGCCAACTTGCGAACGTTGAGCGTGAGCTTACCACCGGCACGTACACCTTCTGCAAGACCGTTGAGCTTCACAGGAATCTCGAACACAACTGGCTTGTCCTCGGTAATCTGATAGAAGTCAACGTGTACAGGACGGTCGGTCACGAAGTCGCACTGGAGATCCTTCAGGATAGCCTTGACAGGAGTGCCGTCCACGATGAGGTTGACGATGTATACGTTAGGAGTGTAAAGCAACTTGGCCAGTTCCTTCTCCGAAATCTTGATGGTTTTTGCTACAGGAAGACCCTTCTCGTCTTTCTCTACGCCGTAGAAAACGGCTGGAATCATGCCTTCGCGACGGAGGTCACGGCTGGCTTTCTTGCCATACTCTGTACGAGTCTGGGCGTTCAAAGTAATTTCTTTCATTTTCTTTAATTTTTGTGTTACTATAAATTAAGTTTATTTCAGCAATCCTTCAACAGATTGCTGGCGCTTAATTCGCCATCACACGAATGCATTCACGGGGATGATGCTAATGTGTTGCCCAAAAAAGCGGCACAAAGGTACAACTTTTGCCAAAGATGACAAAAGTTTTCCCTTCTTTTTTCTGTTTTACATGTCATTAAGAGGACTTCACGAGCGAACATCGCCCGTTTTTGCCCCCTTCATTCATCAAAAGATGTCCTTAACTTTATCCAGGAAGCTCTTCTTTTCTGGCTTCTCAGCTTCATCGTCTGCAGCCGTTTCTCCTGCAGCCAAAGGCTCGTTGCTTTCTTGCACAGAATCAGCAGAACCATTTTCCTTTATGGCAGCCTCAACCGACAGATTTCCCTTTGCCACTTCGAGCGTTCGGCTCAAAGCGACCATAAACTTTTCATAATCCTCCTTGTAAAGAAACAGTTTGTGCTTTTGAAAAGAAAAGCGAGGATTCTCAGGAGTTCCCTCATTGATCTTCTTGCTCTCCGTAATCGCAATGTACTTGTCACCGTTTCTGCTCTGCTTCACATCAAAGTAGTAGATGCGCTTGCCCGCCTTAACACCTTCTGAGTAAACCAGGTCTTTTTCTATTTCACCCATAATCTCTGTTTTTATGTTTATGTTTACCTTTTTATAAATGTTATTACTGTTAGTTTTACGTAATTTTGCCACAAAATTGTCGCTTTTTTTTGTTTTACACAAGATTTTAAGCCGTTTTTTTCAGTTTGCAACAATCATTCACATAAAAAAAGGCTGTTTTTTCAGATTAAATCACTAAATTTGCACCCGAAAACAAGCGAACAACACTATAAGAAAACGGCAAGCAGCCGATGTGCAACTGCTTGGAACAAAATTACACAAAATACAAAAAAGGAGTTTTTTGACATGATTAACCGTACTCTCATCCGTCTGAAAATCGTACAACTCATGTACGCATATTATCAGAACAACAGTAAAAACATCGAAACAGCAGAAAAGGAACTTCTTTTCAGCTTATCAAAAGCATACGACCTCTATAACTATCTGCTCCTGCTTATGGTGAGCGTCTCGCGTTACGCCGTGCAGCAAGTGGAGCATAAAGAGCAACTCAACAGGGTGGCACACATCGACGAGAAAGTCAGCCACCGCTTTGCCGACAATCGCTTCACGGCACAACTTGAAATCAACAAGCAGTTGAAGGACTTCGTTGAGACCAAGAAGAAGACTTGGGACAGCGACTTCGACTACATCAAGAAGTTGTATGCCGACATCGAGCAAAGCGAGTATTACAAAGAATACATGGCAATGGAAAAGGTCACCTATGCTGACGACCGCGAACTTTGGCGCAAGCTCTACAAGAACATCATCATGAAGGACGAACGCATCGATGATATTCTCGAAGACCAAAGCCTCTACTGGAACGATGACCGCGAAGTGGTTGACACCTTTGTGCTCAAAACCATCAAGCGCTTCGACCCTGCCAACGGCGCAAATCAGGAACTCGTGCCCGAATACAAAGACATTGAAGATCAGGACTTCGCCACCCGCTTGTTCCGTCGTGTCATCATCAACGACGAATACTACCGTTCCCTCATCGGCAAATGCATCAAGAACTGGGAGTTCAACCGCTTGGCCTACATGGATGTCATCATCATGCAAATCGCCGTGGCCGAGTTCCTGAGCTTCCCCCAGATTCCCATCTCCGTCACCATCAACGAGTATGTGGAAATTGCCAAGTGGTACAGCACACCCAAGAGCGCCGGCTATGTCAACGGCACCCTCGACGCGCTGGCAAAGATGCTGAAGAAGGAAAACATCTTGACAAAGAACTAAACATTAAACGATAAAAAAGCAGAAACAACATGTACAACTTAATTCAAGCAGCAGCAGCCACCAAAGGTGGATTTGATTGGAGCATGATCATCATGATTGTGGCCATGTTCGCCATCGTCTATTTCTTCATGATCAAGCCACAGCGCAAACGTCAGAAGGAAATAGAGAACTTCCGCAAGAGCCTCGCCATCGGCAGCAAGGTGGTTACAGCCAGCGGCGTGTACGGCACCGTCAAGTCACTCAACGAAGGACAGCCCTACCTCACCATCGAGATTGCCAAGGGCGTGACCGTTCAGATTGACCGCAACTACGTTTACGCAGAAGGTAGCCAGCAGCCCCAGCAACAATAAGGGAAAGGCAGAGTCACAGGCATCGCATAACACCAGAGAAGCATGAACACAGACTTCATCAAGGTTCTACACAGAAGATTGCGATTGATAAAAATCAACCGCAATTTTCTTGTATTCCTTACGTTCCTGTTGATATCCATCATCTTCTGGTTCATGCAGTCCATCAAGGAAACCACCGAGATGAACATCACCTACAATCTGGTGATTGAAGGACAGCCCGAGAATGTCATCTTCACAGGCGACCTGCCTTCGGAGGTGACAGTCACTTACACAGGAAAGGGGTGGAATGCCTTCTACTTCAAGTTCATGAGAAACGAAAGCCATGACCTTGTGGTCAACTTCAAAGACATCAACACAAAGTCGGGCAGAATCGTCATCGATGCCAACATGCTGAAACGCGCCGTCATGAAGCGGAAACCACAAGGAATGGCCTTCAAGTCCACTTCTCCTGCCAAGGTGGAAGCATTCTACTCGAACGGACAGCATAAGCGTGTGCCCGTCATCTTCAACGGACACATCCACACCACCTCAGGCCGTTATCTCTGTGGCACCAACCTCTATCCCGACTCTGTCGATGTCTATGCACCCACTCATCTGTACGAAAGTATCACGTCCATCAAGACAGAAAACGTCACCTACACCGACCTCGAAGACACATTGACAACAAAGTTAGCGTTGTTGGTGCCACGTGGCGTAAAAGTCATTCCCGACTCCATTGGTGCACAAATCTGTGTGGACATCTTCACCGACAAGACCTTGCAAGTGCCCATCTACAGCGAGAATGTGCCCAGCAATAAAGTGATGCGCACATTCCCTCTGAAAAGCAACGTCACTTTCTTGGTTAGCGCCACACTCTACGATGACATTTCGGAAGATGATTTCCTGCTCGTGGTCGACTACAAAGAGGCCCAAGGTGCCAACAAACGTTGCAAGTTGCACATCCGTCAACAGCCCGAGAACATTCGCAACCTGCGCGTATCGCCCGAATCCGTGGAATACATCATCGAACAAGCGATTGAATGACACGCATCGGCATCACAGGAGGCATCGGAAGCGGCAAGTCCTATCTGTGCCAGCTGCTCCAACGACGTGGCATCCCCGTCTATCATTGCGACGACGAAGCCAAACGGCTCATGGTGGAAAGTCCCGTCATCCGCAAAAAGCTGTCGCAACTGATTGGTGACAACATATATATAAATAATGTGTTGAACAAACCCGTCATAGCACAATACCTTTTTGCCAACAGCAGCAACGCAGCCAAGGTCAACGGCATTGTTCATCCTGTGGTCAAGCAAGACTTCCTCGACTGGGCTGCCCGACAAGACGCTCCCATTGTGGCACAAGAATGCGCACTCCTTTTCGAGACGGGCTTCCAAGACACGGTCGATAAGACCATCGAAGTCTATGCCCCCCACTCCATCCGCCTTCAGCGCGCCATCCTACGCGACCACGCCACAGTCGAGGAAATCGAAGCACGTATGGCACAACAGATGGATGAAGAAGAGAAACGCCAACGCGCCGACTACTGCATCATCAACGACGGCACCACCGACCTTCATGCACAAATCGACCAACTTCTCCACACCCTCGAAGAAGAAAACACTCCAATTATTCCGATTACTCAGAACAACTAAAATACAATTATGATTAAGAAAATTCTTGCCATCTCAGGCAAACCCGGGCTTTATAAGCTCATTTCACGAGGCAACAAGAGCCTCATCGTAGAAACCGTCGACGCGCAGAAGAAGCGCATGCCTGCCTTCGGAGCAGACCGTGTCGTGTCGCTCGGCGACATCTCCATCTACACCAACGACGACAGCGAAGTCAGCCTTGCCTCTGTCTTCGAGTCCATCAAACAGAATTACGGAGAAAAGCCTGTTGACCTTTCTCCCAAGAAGGCCAGTCAGGACGAAATCATCGCCTTCTTCGAGAAAGTGCTTCCCAACTACGACACCGACCGTGTGCGTGTCAGCGACATGCGCAAAGTCCTTGCATGGTACAATATCCTTGTAGCAGATGGCTACACAGAATTTGCCATCAAGGAAGAAGAAGCTACGGAAGAAAAAACTGAAGAAACAACAGAGAAATAGGCGCACATACCTATATATACAAAGAAAGAGGGTTGCACTTCACCACAAGTGTAACCCTCTTTCTTTGTTCTTTACCACGCTATCACAAGCGATAGCCAACAAAAAGGCGGCCATACCACTTCACTTGTCTCGTGTAGTGGTTGAGATTGCCAAACAACGTAGAGTTAACCAAGAAGGTGGAGCCGGCAAAATATTTGGGGTTGATATTATAAACAACCGCCGCACGACTGTTGACAATCATTTCCGGGAAGTGGAGTGCCTCCGACCTCTTCTCGCCATTCATCTTGAAACTGTTGCTGTTAAAGATGATGACATTAGGCTGTGTAGAGAGGTGGAAAAGCCACTTCTTAGCAACGAAGTTGTAGCCATAACCGCCACCAATGGCGAAATTACCCACATAAATTCGGATATCACCCATTTCCGAAGGGGCATCATCTGTTGTCTTGATGCTTGCGCCCTGATAGGAGAAGCCCAACAACCATGAGCCAGCCGAACGCTTCTGAATGTAAGACTGCGTGAATGCGGCTGGATAGGAAAAGCGGCGATAATTGAACGCATAATAACCCGTCACAGAAACTGATGCCAAACGAAGGAATCCTTTGTCGAGATGATACTTATCGGCGTTATAATCGACATCACCCGAAAGGGTCTTGGAAAGTTGGTAACTCGCCTCAACGCCAAAACGGTTGGCATAGCCATTGAGATTGATCTCAAAATCCTTGTTCTTGCCGCTCAGACGACCGGGGTTAATAGCCAGCCCTGCCGACAATCCCAGATAGTTTACTCCTGCACTAAGCGTGGCACGTGTGTCGGTGTTAAGTTTTGTAAGAACATTATTTTCATCCACCGTATTCTTGGCATGAATAGAATTGCCTGACAGGTTGCCCTTCAATTTCAACATCAGTTTGCTCTCCGGACGCTTGATATAGAGCGTATCATAAGTACCCTTCGTATAGTTCGCTTGCAACATGCTATCCACTCGCCCACGAAGTGCTTCACGTTTGCTTTGGGCAAAAGCAACATTCCCAAGCATCAACATCAGTATGAAAAAAACTGTTTTTCCCATATCTATTTCGTTTTTTGAATTGTATTTGCAAATATATTACCTTTTTCCGACATCTTCTACACTTTCTGCAAAAAAGGAGATTCTTTCCACGAAAAGAAGATTCTTTTGTACACGATTGCCCAAAAACTGGGTATGTAAACAACAAAAAGACCGGCAGCACGATGAAGTTCGTACTGCCGGTCTTTTTTTTCGCTATTGTTTCAAATTGAATCATTACTGTTCGAAAGCGAGTTCGTCGCCCTTCACCACCACATCAACTGGTTTATCATGGTCGATTTCGCCACTGATGATGCGTTTGCTGAGTTCGTTGAGGAGTTTCTCCTGGATGGCTCGCTTGACAGGACGTGCACCAAATTGCGGGTCGTAGCCTGCCTTAGCGATGAGGGCAATGGCTCCGTCGGTGACGTTGAGCGTGATGCCATTCTGAGCGACCAACTTGATGACTTTATCAACTTGCAGACGAACAATCTGCTGGATTTCTGCCTCATTGAGGGGCGAGAAGGTGATAATGTCATCGATACGGTTGAGGAACTCAGGACGGAAAATGCTACGCAGTTGTTCACGTTGAGCATTGCTGGTCATGATGATGATGGTGTTCTTGAAGTTCACCACTCGTCCCTTGTTGTCGGTCAGACGGCCATCGTCGAGCACTTGCAAAAGTGTGTTGAACACATCAGGATGCGCTTTCTCAATCTCCTCGAAGAGCACAACAGAGTATGGTTTACGACGCACAGCCTCGGTGAGTTGACCACCCTCTTCATAACCGATGTAACCCGGAGGCGCACCGATGAGTCGGGTGACGCTGAACTTCTCCTGATATTCGCTCATATCGATACGAGTCATCATGGTCTCGTCGTCGAAGAGGTAGTCGGCAAGTGCTTTGGCCAATTCAGTCTTACCCACACCTGTGGTGCCGAGGAAGATGAAAGAACCGATGGGGCGCTTCGGGTCTTGCAACCCAGCACGACTACGACGCACCGCATCGCTGACGGCTCGAATGGCTTCGTCCTGACCAATCACACGTTTGTGCAGCTCCTCTTCGAGATGGATGAGTTTAGTACGCTCGGAGGTCTGCATCTTGCTCACGGGAATGCCTGTCCAGCGACTCACCACATCGGCGATGTCGTCGCTTTCCACTTCTTCCTTCACGAGTGCTGTGCCTCCCTGTGCCTCCACCAACTTGGCCTGCACGGCCTTGATGTCCTCTTCCAGATGCTGGAGTTTGCCATAGCGGATTTCAGCCACACGACCGTAATTGCCCTCGCGTTCTGCCTTGTCGGCCTCAAACTTGAGTTGTTCAATCTGCTGCTTGTCGCTCTGGATCTGATTGAGGAGTGCTTTCTCCCCTTCCCACTTGGCTTTCTGTTTCTGCTCGTCAGCACGGAGGGTGTCGATGATTTTGTTGAGTTCAGCCAATTTCTCTTTGTCACCCTCACGCTTGATGGCTTCACGTTCAATCTCCATCTGCTTCAAGCGACGGCTGAGTTCATCCAATTCTTCAGGCACGGAGTCACGCTCCATACGGAGTTTGGCGGCAGCCTCGTCCATGAGGTCAATAGCCTTGTCGGGCAGGAAGCGGTCGGTGATGTAACGGTTGCTGAGTTCAACAGCAGCAATGATGGCTTCGTCCTTGATACGTACCTTGTGGTGGTTCTCATAACGTTCCTTCAAACCGCGCAGGATGGAGATGGAAGATTGTACATCCGGCTCATCAACCATCACCGTCTGGAAACGACGTTCGAGCGCCTTATCCTTCTCGAAATATTTCTGGTACTCATCGAGGGTGGTAGCACCAATGGAACGTAGTTCGCCACGTGCCAAGGCAGGCTTGAGGATGTTGGCTGCATCCATCGCACCACTCGTCTGACCCGCACCCACAAGGGTGTGAATCTCGTCGATGAAAAGGATGATTTGCCCTTGACTCTCCACCACAGCCTTGACGACCGCCTTCAGACGCTCCTCAAACTCACCCTGATACTTGGCTCCTGCGATGAGGGCACCCATGTCGAGGGAATAGAGTTGCTTGTCCTTCAGGTTCTCAGGCACATCGCCACGCACGATACGTCCAGCAAGACCTTCCACAATGGCAGTCTTACCCGTACCTGGCTCGCCAATAAGAATCGGGTTATTTTTTGTACGGCGGCTAAGAATCTGGAGAATCCTTCGGATTTCCTCGTCACGACCAATCACAGGGTCTAGTTTGCCGTTCTTAGCACGCTCCACGAGGTTCGTCGCATATAGTTCAAGAACCTCCTTGCCAGTCGGCTGCTGGCTCTGATTGTTCTGATAGTTGTTGTTCATAATCGCACTTGGTTTTAAGTTTTACATTCTAACCAAGTGACTCAGCAACTCTTATTCCATGGTGTTTCACTCTGACAAATTGTCCGAATCTTCCTCGGATTCGCTGTCATTTTGGCTGATAAGCCCCAATATGTGGAGGATGGCGGTGTTGAAAAGAGTCTCATTGGGATCACCATACTCATATAAATCCAGATAGGAGAACTCGTCCACTTCAATGGTGGGTGAGATCGAGGCATATTCGTAGTTGCCTGCTCCATCAGCCACATAGGCCACAACCGGATTAAGACCCACGTAGAAGTCGTGCCACACCTCGCCGGTCATCACATTTTGGCCAGCCGTTTCCGTACCTACCAATATCACGTTTTCCTCCCCCATCGAGTGTTGCAGGGCATGAATGAGCCACTCGGCTGCCCCCTGCGTATATTGGCTCGTAAGGATATAGAGACGGGATAGTCCGAGGTTGCCCACAGAAGTATCGTAAGGATAAATCCTATTTTGACTGGTGTGCTTCTCATTCCAAAAGGTCTGGACGAAAGTGGTGCCCAAGGCTTCGGGACACACCACATAACTGGCGAGTCGTTGTGCCATGTCGATTGTGCCGAAATTGCAGAGTCGAAGGTCCAGTACCATTTCTGCAACACCAGCACTCTTCATCTGCGCCATGATGGCATCAAGCGATTGCCGATAAAGGACGTGTGGAGTCACCTGCTGCTCGACCGGACCTTCCGTGAGACGGGTACACACGAGATAGCCTATGCGGACATCGTCCTGCGTGATGACTCGACTGACAGGAAAGGCCACATCTTCCACATATTGGGAAGCGGCCAAGGAGACTTTCACCGTGTCAACCCAATAGAGGCTGTAGTCTTCCTGATTCTCTGCGATGTGGCACACCTCCAACTCCCTCGCCACACCTTTCTGTAACTTGGAGATGTTGTTCTTGGTAAACTTGGCACCATTGAACGAGCAAATGAAATCACCCCTCTTCAAACCAGCCCTACTGGCAGGACTATCCTGATAAACCGTCACCACTCGGAGCATCTGCTTGGTGGTCTTCCCTGTGGGGTCAGTCATCAACATGAAATCAATGCCATAGGACTCGATGTGATTGAAATAACCACGTTCGTGAACATCTTCCCCCAGCGTGTCAATCTCGACATAAGACCATTGGTCATTCTGATTGCTCCTCTTCGTCAACAACGCCAGGAAATCAGCAGGCTTTGAGAAATAACTCTTCCATGATGGTTCATAATCCACGAGCGAATCAGCCCACAGATAGTGCTCCAACATCATATCATGTATCCACTTATTGTGCTGCGTCTTCTCCTTGTACTCATACGTGCGGTCTTCGCCACACGCAAAGAACATCAGACAGACGGAAACAGCCAGAATATGTATCAAAAGTCTTTTCATCTTTTCAAAATCTCGTTTCAATTTGCAAAGATAGGAAAAAACTCGCTATCTTTGCAACGGTTTAGAAAACATTATCACGTTTATCACTCATTATTACATGTTTAACAACTAAAATCAAAAGCAAAATGAAAAAGATTTTATTTGCAATCGTGGCTATTGCAGCCATCACATTCACCGCATGCGACGGTACAGCCAAAGGAGGTTTGGAGAACGATTCCATCCCAACAGAGGACAGCCTCGTTGTTGCAGAAGCTGGAGCAGATGTTGATCAAACGATCGAAGCACTCACTACTGCCATTCAGGACAACGATCCCGAGAAGTTTCAGACGCTCCTTCAGCAGGCACAAGCCTATATCACCAAACTTCAGGCAGAAGGCAATCTGGAAGAAGAGAGCGCCTACTTGGCCAAGCTTCAGAAGTTCATCGCTGACAACGAAGAGAAGGTTACCGAGTACTCTGCCAGCAACGAGACTTTCGCAAGCGTTGTGGCAGCTGTGAAAGCCATTCCAACCGATGCCGCAGCCGCAGCTGCCGATGTGGCAGAAGACGCTAAGACTGCCGCCAAGGATGCCAAGAGTGCAGTAAAGGATGCAGCCAACGATGCAGCCAACCAAGCCGTAGAGACTGGAAAGGCTGAAGCAGGCAAGGCTATTGACAAGGCAGCTTCCGACATCAAGGGGAAGTTGGGACTTTGAACCCAGACGCATCATCAGAACACAAACAAAGGAAGGGCGACGGTATCACCGCCGCCCTTCTTCGTGGGGAATCGTGTGGAGAAATCTATCTTGCCAGCTACAGATAAACGAAAAGAAATTGAGGGACATCACCCTTCCTCACTTGAAAAAACTTGATATAGGGCAACTGGACCCAGATGCCACATTTTTGACTCTTCTTGTTCCAGTCGCTGATAAGTATCGGAAGCATAGATGCTTTTAATTGCATCAACCAGATTTACATGATTGTGCTTCTGTATCAAAACTGCCAACCGACTCACTTTAGAAGGTAGCAACAAGTACAGATTTTGCTGATTTATTTCTCCTATCATCATAACTTTATTTCTTTTGCTTCAATAAAAGTTAGACAATCCAAAGCCCGGTCTGTTCTCCAGTCATTCCTTTCGCATTCTTATATTGTTCTATACAGAATGCCAAAAAATATGCCACATCTTGGTTTGCTTCCATTGTCTGTTATATCTATCTTTGTGCAAATGTAAAGATATTTTTTCAGATTTAGCCAAAGATATCAAAAAAATGTACTTTCTTCTTTCAAATGTGTCACAAAAAAACACCTACTCCGCCCACTTCACCACTCTGATACTTACCTCATACAACAGATAAAGTGGAACTGTGACCAGCACCAACGTCATGATGTCTGGTGGCGTGATGATGGCAGCCACCACCATAATGAGAATAAAGGCATACTTGCGGTATTTTAAGTCCCCCTCCGAAATCAACACACAATCGAACCCCCAAAACCTTGTAATCAAAATTCACAATCATTTGCCACAACTTTTTTTAGTTCTTCGTACTTTTTGTATCCCTTTTCTCCAACCAATATAAATTCCCTTAATACCTACGAACAGGAACATACCGAGTCACCGTTTTAATTTCAACCGTGGTGTTCATTTGTACATACTGACGGAATCTCTCCCTCATCTTTTTCACCACATCATTCTCCTCCCCCTTAACAAATAACTTCTCCATTTCTGAAACAAAGTCGGAGTTCAACTTCGAGACTTCTTTTCCCTCGGGAGAGGTTGCAATAGCAATCAACTCTCTCAAATCCTCCTCCGTCATGGTGTCATAGGATGCATTGAGCAACACCACCGGCATGTTTGCCTCCATAAAGGTTGAAAGCAAAGGCAAGGCCTTCTTGCATTTCTTCAGTTCCTTCTTATCCGTGCTTCCTAGCAAGTCATCAAATCTATGCATCATGACTTTCTCAATGCTTGTCACACGGCAAAACTCATTAAACGTAGCGAGATAACTCTCAGAGCAACTCACGGCAACAGGTGCAGCCCCCACCCCATTCGATGCCACAAAATCTTTGATTATCTGTGGAAGTACCTCATTCCGAATCTTTTTCTTCATCTGCGTCAAATGCTGGCTTGCCTGTTGTGCTTGAGGCGTTTCATACATGTTGTTTAATTGTTGAAGGCTCTTTAGGGATATCCTTTTTCGGGCATACCCCACATAAACATTCTGCAGATCTTGTTGACGCTGTGCCACCACATAACGTAATGACAAATTACTTGCAATAGAAGAGGGTATCATCATTCCATGCACCTTTATTGATTTAGCCATTTTTTCATACTTTTTCTTTAGCGTGAACGGATACTCTTCCAACAACTCCAACGCTACTGGCACATTGATCAGATATTTTTTACAAACTACCTCGTAATCATCTGGCTGGTTCTTATATGTTGACACTCGAGTCTTGCCAGAGGCAAGCATTTCTGCCAACAAAGGCTTTTCCTTCGCCGTGCGCACCCATATTAAATACTCATGGTCAGCACCAACCGAAATAGTGTCTGGAGAGAGCCACTGGATTGTATGCATTTCAGAACCCATTTGAAAGAATTCTTCAAAGGAGTTCTTATCATTCATCTTGATGCGCACAGCCGTTCCCTTCATCCCATCTACGAAGAATATATGTGATGGCGTCACAATTCTATATTGTTTCCGGCCAGAATCGTTTTTACCTTCTTTCTCCAAGAATTGATCAACATCTTCCTTGCTTGGCGAATTTTTCAAAGTTGCGACGAACTGCCACACACCAATAAATGGATTCGATTCGTCCCTATAGTTCGACAACATGCATGCTTCAACAACCTCTTTCCCTACTTTAGAATACATGCCAGATTCATAATGCTCTATGCACCAATCATTTTTGGGGAACATCGGCTTATCGGCATATCCCACACTCCACCACTTGAAGTCAAATTGCTTGTCACCGCTATTATAAATACGAGATGCATGTGGGTCGTTCACATCTGGTTCCTCTCCTGTATAATTGAATATCTTATCTCCATCACGTTTTCTAAATTCAAAATAGTTCTCAGTCACATTGAGTGTTAATGTCATACTATCCGTACATATCTTGTATTGGTCTTCTGAAGCTTCATAGGTCTTCCCACCGCGCCCCACAAAGTTCATGAATTTATACACACCACGCGGATTCTCTTTCATGCCTTCCTGGGCATGAAGGCCAATGTTCATTCCCATCAACAGAAGGATGAACAGTATTGTTTTGTTTGTTCTCATAGTTAATATTATTTTCATATTTATTTTGTTCCTATTCTTATTACGTCTTTTCAATAACCAGAAATCCATCCATTACCTCCGCAGGTTTGACACTTCTTATGACGATGAGCCACATACTTCTCCGCATGACAGATATCACACCATTTTGTTAGAGATGCATTTCCCAAATACGTATTATCCACTACTTGTCCTGTTCCTCCACAAACACGACATTGGTGTCCAGTGCTTGATGTCGCAGAGCCTCCTCCCGTAGTAGTGGAGGGGACAAAGGCTGGTGTTTCCACCATCACTGGAGTGGTGTTCCAAGCACCACCTGCAGGCATAGTCTGCCATGCATTGTTTTGGTTTTGGAAAAATTGCTGCGATTGCTGTTCAATTCTCCATCTTTCCTGCAACTGCTGTTGAGCTAACGACATCTGTTGCTGCGCCTGCATCATAGCATACCCAGGATTGAGCGATGGAGGGACGAAACCTCCATACATTGGCATGACGGGAGTATAAGTATTGAAAGATGTCCGTCCCCATCCTCCCCATGTCCATCTCTTTTTCTTTTTAGGTTTTTCATTATACGAATAGTTCTCCAAATACGAACTTTCAACTTTGGGCTTCACCTTGATAGGCACATTCAACTTCTGCCCTACATAGAAATATTTGTCAAGAAACATATTATACTTTTGAAGCTCATCTATAGACACGTCATATCTGGCTGCAATATATTCAAGACTCTCGCCACGCTGCACTTCATGCACACGCATCTCAACCTCTTGTGCTTTCCCCACAAGAGACAGTTGTATCAATAGTAATAAACACAGTAGTTTTTTCATAATAGTAGCATTTCATCGGTTTCTATTTTTTTTGAATGACTAAATAGTTCGACACACTCCAAAAGGCGTTAGGATTGGTTATCCGCAGTTTGGTGGCGTTGCCTTCATTTGTAATGATGTAGGAAGATGGCGGCATGGCCGTAAGAATCTGTATTTTCTTCGACGGGATTTCCACCTCCACATAATGGCTTATATCCACTTTCATAAAGCCTGCATGTTGGAAATTCGCCACATCCAACTTCTTCTTCGACAGAAAACCTCCTCCAGACAACACACCAGCCTGTTGCAGCTCTTTCTTTGTTCCGATCTTCACGTAACCCTCATTGATGACTTCCGTTTGTCTCACTAAAGCTTCCCCTTGTTTATTCACCTCCTCTGTCAATCTTTCGTTTGAAGCCGTCAGAGTTTTCACCTGCCTGTTCAGCCGCTGAATGTCCACATTTTTACATTCAGACTCATCTGCAAGGCTGCGATAGTCCTGTTCTTCTCATCCAACTCATGATTTAGATGGTTGATGATATTACGAAGGTTCGTCATGCTCTGTCCTCTTTTCGATAACGTGTCCTCCAACTGTGCAATGCGGTTACGCTGACGTTCCAACAGTGCAGCAAAAGCATCCAGTCTCGTTCTCAGTTCCTCTTTCGTCATCTTACGACCTTCCACTCCCTTTCCATTCCCGGTCAATTGCTCTTCTTGTGCAGCAATACTGTCCAAGCCTTCCGAAACGACACTCATAAAATCAGAAATCTCCTTCAATTGACTCGCTTGGGCGGAATTCACTTCCCTCAATGAATCAATCTGAACCTGCATCGCATCTCGCTCCGAGGTGTTATCACTACAAGACATTGTAATGATGACAGAGAGAATACAACCCAAAAGAGACGTTACCGTCAAACATAATCTACAGACTCCAAATTGTTTTGTTTGAATGTTCCTTTCCATTCTTTCTATATTATATCTAAATTCATGATTCCGCTCTTAGAAGAAGGTTTTCCCATCATCCATTTCGGCAATTGTACATCGTTCCACTCCACCTGTTCATCATTCTTTTGCAAAATTACATACCCAATCTCCATGGTAAAGATGGCACATTTATTCCATCCGCTTATACACGGTTTCACTTGTCACCATCTCCGTTTCTGTAAATGACAAAATCTTTTCTTTGCCAGCCTTTGTCATCCTTTTAGCTTCTTTCAGGAAAGACTCCTCCAACATAGATTTCATCATGAGAATATAAATTTTATCTTGATTAGAGTCATCATGTTCTGCAACAATCTGCATAGGAGTAATTGCTGTCTCTTTCTCTTTCATCTTCTGGACCAGCACATTCCCCTTTTTGATAGACCAATCGCCATGGAAAGTAATACTGAAATCTATATCCAGTTTATTTTTGTATTCAGGTGTATCAACGTTCAGATACATGCTGAGATCTATTTTGCAAGTTACGACACCATTGGACTGATAGGTGAAAACACCTTTAGCTTTTCCACCTGATACCATTCCCTGCTCATTACTAGAGGGCATTTCTTCTTCGACACACCAATTTCCCTGTAAATCTGACTCATCCACTTGCACTTGCGCGAAAGTTGAAAGGTTAATCAGGCACATAAGTAAGATACATAATGCACGAAATCTCTCTTGTTTTCTCTGAACGTTTGTTTTCATTGTCATTATTTTTTGAGTTTATTGTCTTTTCCATTTAATTAAGTCTTTATTCACATTTGTCGGTTCGCCTTGTGGAGACATCTGCACACAATCCTTTCCCCAGCCATGCTTGAAGTCACTCTGCATTAGTCCTAATGGCAATTCAAAAGGATTTAATTCCGAATTTGAAACTGCATTACAAGCTACAAATAGGCTCCACACGAGGATGCCGGGAAAAATGAATAAAAACTTCTTCATCACCAATTGTTTTTTTCCATCATACGACGTTCCATCTCAAGTCTTTTATTTTCCTTTTTCATTTCCTTGTATTGATCAGGTTCCCAGTAGGATAAAGCATTGCTAACACTATCACAAGATGAGAAAAGGGGGAAGCATAGCAACCATAGGAGTATGACCAACAGCCCACAATAGGATATATATATTTTCTTATTCATCGGACAAAGACTTTTTTCCCATTTTGAATATAAATTCCAGGATGGGAGTGCATGGTTTCTTGAGATACTTTGACACCTGTGAGGGTATAGGTGCTCACCGAAGGCAAATCTTTGCAATAAACGCTTGTTGGTGGGTCTTCTACACTGGTGGAAACATCTTCTTTCTTGTAGATTTTAATGTCATCCAGAAAGAGTGAAGCACTTTTGGACAGGCTTCCACAAAATGCCAGCCTCACGTCACCGTTCACAGGCATATCCAACACTGTTTTCTCCCACTCTGTATGGTTGGTCACAATCACATCAGCAAGGGAAATCCACTCACCATTTTGTTCGTAATACACTGATAAAACATCGGTCGGTTCGGGGTTGGTTGTGTATTTGCGATACTGAAATGACAGGTTATACCCCGCATTCAATGAGGAAAGAGGTATGGTGCTGGTAACAAGCCTTATTGCCGTACGGGCATTGAAGATGTCGGAAATGTCTGGTGTATAGTCAAGGTATGCGTAACCGCGTCCACTTGCGGCCATCGGGTTTTCTTCTGATGGAATTAACAAAGAACGTGCCTTCCATTCTCCCAGTCCTCTTTCTCTCTCCTGTGTCCACGACTTTGGAATGACAAGCGATTCAAATCCCTCCGACCATTCCGCTACCATCTCATGTTCCTCCACCTCTTTTTCCTCGTCAACTCCATCGTCACTGATGGTAACCTTTATATAGTCGGTCTTACCATCCTTTGTCCTTATCATGGACGGTACGTCCGCAACGCTACTTTGTACATAGGGGGCTATATAATATATTCCATTCTCTGGGAACATCGAGCGAGTTATCTTCTTCTTGAAGGTAATTTTGTCATACCCGTAGAAATTGTTAAGTCCATCTACCGATTCAGAATCAATGGAAGTGACGAAATTAAACTCAGAATCAAAGATTCCAACACCTAATATGCCATTGAATTTGGCATTAGTGACAACATATGATGAGAGATTGGAAAAACAATAAATCTCGGTAAGGGTGAAGGCAATTGTTTTGTCCAATTCAATGAAGTCCGACGCAGCGAACTTGTCTGCATAAAAAACGTCTCTAAATGTGCCCACTTCCTGCGGTGACACATTGATGACCATGCTCTGGTAGGTAGAGAATTTGTAACCTGTGGGATTCATGGCATCCAGTTCGTAGTCGCCATCATAATCTCCACCCCATCCCCAGTTCACATGAAATTTCCCAGTCTTTGAATCGCATCCATCAACCACAAAAGCATGCCCCCCATTTCTGCTATCCACTCCACCATATAATACAGGCCGTCCCTCCTCCAATTCATGGCACAGCACTTTATACCATTCCTCAGCCTTGTAATATGGTCGATAGCAATAAGTAACATTCTGATTGTAACCAAAAAAATGGATGAGTGCGTATGGGACATCACTCATATATGCACCAGAACCATTCTTGTCGTAGTCCATCCCGACCGACACTCCACATGCGTATGTGATTTTTGCGATTTCTTCCCTTCCAACCAGAGAGGAACTGGCAGCTCTAGAAGGATAGCTTTTTTGCAACACATCCCAATTGAATGTTGCTGAGGCAAAATCGTAGGAGCATTTATATTTGCGCGTCGCGGATGTGTAGGAAAAGGTGTCGTTCCCTTTTGTGGGATAGTGGTGGTAATTCATCACTTGCGACATGGCAGTGGCCACACAACCACTGGGGCAACCACCGGGACATTGGTCGTTATAAGGTGTGCTCTGTTTCCATGTAGTGTTCAGTAGGGGCTTCACGTCAGGGATTTGTATCGGTGGGGCGGACATGACTTTCTGTCCTTCAGCAGTCTGAAGGAAATCGTACTGCAGACGATAGGTGTCCAGCAACTCTAAAAGTGCTTCAGGCATATTGTCAGTAGTTTCTGTACCACTGTTACTATATCCCAACACATCTTTCATTCGTTCGTCG
The DNA here is from genome assembly GCA_017448965.1 of Bacteroidaceae bacterium. Classification (GTDB taxonomy): domain Bacteria; phylum Bacteroidota; class Bacteroidia; order Bacteroidales; family Bacteroidaceae; genus Minthosoma. Next base: position 159,359 of record JAFSKK010000009.1, read on the forward strand.
GCCGACACGATGACAATTACCGAAGTGACCTTATCATACAGGATGTAGAAGGGTGTCTCCCCATCCGTTGTAGCCATCATTTTGCGAGAAGATACAACGGGCATCAATCTATCAGGACTCATGCCTACACCTTTGTTCTTCAAATAATTAGAAGCTATAGCCTTTGACTGCTCCAACGTGCGCTGTTGGGCATACGCATGTTGCAGAAAGAAAGAGAATAAGAGAAATAGCAAGATAGTTTTTCGCATAATCTAATGGATTGTACATTTTTCCTGTATAAAACAGATAGTGTATACCCCACCATCTATGGCAGAGTATACACCATTATCTATTTCTTATTATTTTATGAACGGTACGAGGGAGTATTTGTCTGATTTATAACTCTTTTTCCCCCATATGTATAGATTCCCTATAGAGGTGAGGCGTTTGCGAGCATCTTCCTCAGTAAAGTCAACATACGATGTACTCGATACGATGCCCGACAGTTCATCAGTAGCATCCATGCCCCACATGATAAGGTAAGCACCTTCTGGGTTAAGTAGACCACGAACGCTTGTCACTGCACTTTCCTGCATCTTAGGGCCATCGAGATATTCCATTACATCCGAAGTGATGGAATATCCCGTCACATATTTAATGTATTCATCCAAAGATGCGTGGATATTTGTCTTATGTGCGGACGGATTAGCCTTGATTTCTTTGGCAAGATACCAGCAGATGGTTTGTGGAGGGAACAACTGGCTACTCATAGATGTACCAGATGCAAACCACGTGTAGAATTTGGAACAAACGCCATTGCCACCCTTCTTTGCTTTAATCTGCCAATATATATAATTGCCGTCGCTACTCAAGGAAAGATCGTCGAGGTCTACTTCCGGCTGACCATAATTCGATTTGGTAGTAATATCATATTTCACCATGTCGCAAAGCTTATCGTTCTTATCGAAACTAAGGGTCACAAGCGTATAGGCAGTGTTGGAAAGAAGGCCAGTAGTGTAAACGGGATATTGGGCCTGTTCTACAGATCTTCTCACACCATTATCTTGCAAGTCTTTTTTGATTTCTGACTCTGTTAAGGTAGCAAGTGATGTTTTCAGATATACACCAGCTAAGAAGAACTTTACATCGGCGTCACATTGATAATTCGACACGAAGGAATCAGAGAACCTAAGCACTTCTGTGGGTATTGTGCGACATGTTTGTCCTGGCCCAGGTGAGCCACTTGCTGCTTGTATTACACGTACCGTGCGAGATTTGTCGCCAGCAGTGATGTTGAGAGAAGCAGTCCGTTGCTGTGTTGAAGTGTTAGCATCGGCATAGATTTCAATGGTAGCATCGCCTTTACCGCTATACTGCGAACAGTGAATCCAAGAATCTGCGGAACTAATAGTCCATTGTGAATTACTTGTGATGGTAAGAGATTTCGTGTCATCCCCCGAACTAGACAGATTAAACGACAAAGAAGACACATTCAATGTTGTTTCTGCATCATCACCTCCCCCATCTGAACTACATGATACAAGATTAACACCCAATATGAACATCACCAAGATGGACATATTACTCCAAAAATACTTTTTCATGATAATTGTAAAGATTTTTTGAGCCTATAAGTCTCCTGATTCGGCCTAAAGATTGTTGGTTAATTCTTTTATCCATAGTATACAAAAAACGTGAGACCTGTATTCGCCACCCGTCCCACGTTCCGAGGCTCCTGAGAATTGCCCATGCAGTCAGAACGAGCAACTCCAAGACCTCACGCCGATATATTATATAGTACACCTCATGCACCGCCACAACTTATAGCATAGCAACACCTCTCCTGCAAGAGAGGTAGGTTTGTGCTATATATAAATAATGTGTACAATGAGGGCTGTCATATAACATACCCATGAGCATCTATCGTTGCATTGTCCGTTGACTGCGTTAGAAATTTTCTCAGGATTTCAGAACGTCAAGAACAAAGCGCGTGATAAACGCTTTTTCCATATATGGTATCCCCACCGCACAGGTCTGCCTCAGCAGATGAGCTTTTCCCGTCACCCAGAAGGATGGCTTCGGCGTGAAGATGCGGCAAATGTAGATGTTTTCTCTAACACAAACAAGAAAAATTTAAAAAAAATTAGCAAATGGGCATCTTTTTTATCTTTTTCGATTGTTTATCCTCATCTTTTGCTGCTATAACATGAAAAAGGGGGATAAAAAAGCTTTGACGTACTGAAAGAGAAACGACATATCGAAAAAGGTTCTGATTCCTTAACGGCACATCCTCCAAGGACTCACTGTCACTTCTCCCCAAGAATTGCTTCCACAGCCTCGAAACCGACATCGGGGACATCGGTTAGCCGACATCGGGGACATCGGTCGACCGACATCGGGGACGTCGGTTTTGAGGCAGTGGAAGGAAGGATTGGGGAATTGTGGAACTATTGCAACTGAGCCGAAAATGGTTTATTCTTTGTGGTCTTCTATCTTCACAAAAGCGGTGACTGTGAAGGTGACAAGACAGAATGCCATGATGAGCCAGAAGAAGTGCTGATAGCCGATGCTTTCGGAAATGAGGCCTGACACCATGCCGGGAAGCATCACGCCACCGAGATACTGACCTGCGGTACAGATGGAGAAGACGGCGGTGGAACGTTCGCCACGAGAGAAAGTGACGAGGAACAGCGTGTAGGCAGCAAAACCAAGACCATAGCCAATCTGTTCTATACAAACGTAGGAGCCGATGAGCCAAAGATTGTCGGTGGGGAAATAGCTCAGATAAACGTACACGATATCGGGCAAGGTGATACAGAGCACCAATGGCCAAAGACATTTCTTCAATCCCCACTTGGAAACGGCCCAACCACCAACGATGCCACCCAAAAGCAATCCGATGACACCAAGCGTTCCGTAAATCAAGCCGAAATCCACATCGCTCATGGCAAGTCCCCCCTCCGCTGCACTACGCGTGAGAAAAAGTGGCACAATCTTGGTGAGCAATCCTTCGGGCAGACGGAACAAGAGAATGAAACAAAGAGCGGAAATGATATGGGGTTTCGTGACAAAGACTTTTAATGTCTCGCCAAACTCACGCAATTGTTCGCCGAAATCAAAGCGGTCATGTACCACCCTCTCCACCTTGGGCAGGATGAAAGCATGATATAATCCCAAGAGGAACATGAGCACACCCAATATGATAAAGACGGCCATCCATGAGGCTGAAATGGATTGTAATGCTTCGCCAAGGAGACCGTCCTGCATATAGCCAGCCAACAACACTAGTCCTCCCTGCCCAATGACCATACCTATACGATAGAAGGTGTTGCGTACGCCCACATAGAGTTCCTGATCATGGTCGGGAAGACCGATAATATAGAAACCATCGGCAGAGATGTCGTGGGTGGCACTGGCAAAAGCAATCAGCATGAAAATAGCTAAAGAGCCCTGCAGCCAAAAATCTGTCGGAAGCGTGAATGCCACAAGCGCCAAGGCTATACCCATGAGGAACTGCATGGAGACAATCCACCAACGTTTTGTCTTCAAGTTGTCGATAATTGGGCTCCAGATGGGCTTGATGACCCACGGCAACCCAAGCCAACCCGTGTAAACGGTAATCTGGCCATCGGTAAGGCCAAACTCTTTGAACATGATGACGGAGATGAGCATCACCGCCGAGAATGGTAAAGCCTCACCCAGATAGAGACTGGGCACCCACGCATAGGGTTTGGGCTGTTTCGTTTTGGACGTTTCAATCATTTTCTGTCAATATTTTTTTTGTTTTACAAATGCCTAATACACACCACGCCACAGGAGCCATCGCTATACACAACAGGAAGAAGATGTGATAGCCCAATTCGCAGGCAAGCCATCCAGAAAGCGCCATAGGCAGAATCATCAAACTTACCACAACTGGAACATATAAGAAGTTGGTGGTGGTGCGGTAACGTTGTTCGGAAATATAGGGTACGAAGACGCGGCAGACATTCAAGCCGAAACCAAAGCAGAGTTGGGCAAAGAATGTCATACAACAGAGCAGCAACATGTTATTCTGTTGCGGATAATAAGCCATCAGCACATACGACAAGGGGGAGAGGGAAAGCACCACGGCGGCAGTCCAAAACATGGATTGAAGACCATTGTTTTTCATCATCGTCCTACCCCACGCCATACCAATGGAGAAAGCCAACACACCGATGGTGCCCTGCGCAAAACCCACATCTTGCACAGAACAACTGAGGCCGCCCTGCTCCACAGCATCCAAAAGAAAGAACACGCGAGTGTTGAACATTAACGCCTGTGGCAACAACAGGAAGAAGAGGCTCAACAAAATGGGCAACACATGGGGTTTCTGCTGAATACGTGAGAGAACGTGCAATTCGTTCTTCACCGTATCGACCAACGTTTCATGGCGATAACGTTCCATCTGTTTCGGGTTCTGCAACACAATGATGTTCAGAACCAGAAATACGAGGAAGCCACCAGCCACCAGCGAACTCTCCATCGCCCACGCTTTATGGTAACTGCGGAAAAACACCTCGAAGAAACCAGCCACGATAATCAGCACACCATAGGTAATGACCTGTGCCACTTGCGATGACAGCAGTTTCGTACCCATGAAGAGGGGTTGCTGACGCGGATGAAGCATACGGCGGTAATAAAGTCGAGCAAGGAGTTCGTGCCATGCACAGAAACAGGAAAGGACAAAAAGGAAAGAGAAGAGCACCCAAACATGCACCTTCGCATAGGCAATGTAAACAGCAATGCCCATGAGGCAAAGGAACATGAGCGACTCACAGATATGAAGATAACGCTTGAATGCCCCAGCCTTGCTCACTTTGCTATAGAAATAGGACTTCGTCACCCACGGAAGAAAGAGCAAAGCACCACATACGGAGGAAACGACAGGGGTGGCACCAAACTGCATAAACATGATCAGCGCCACAAACATCACAACGGTCGAAGGAATCTCTCCGGCGGCACAAAGGGTTGGGATCCAAACCCACGGACTATAGAGTTTACGAGTTGACAATATATTTTTCACTATTTTATTCTGTTCACCACCTTCTGGTCAGTTCGGCATGAGGATAATAGAATGCCAATATATCCGTGTAGGGGATGCCTTGATCGCCCATCACGGCTGCACCTATCTGGCAAAGTCCGACTCCATGTCCCCACCCTTTTCCATGAAGGGTGAAGCCATCAGGCGTCTTCTCCACCGTGAAGGCAGATGAATACAGATGTGACTCGCTGAGCCACTTGCGTATTTCCAGTTCTTTACCTACCGTCAGGGTGCGTTTTTCTCCTTCAATCGTCAGCATGACGATGCGTTCTGAAGGACCGCGATGCATCGCTTTCAAGTCAAGAATCTTGCCAAAGTCAATGCCCGACTTCCGATGGATGAGTTCTGACAGTTCCTCTGTCGTATAATGCACCGTCCAGCGATAGAAGTCATGCGTCTCCTGGTCATAGCCATTCAACACCTGACGAAGCACCTTCGGGTCGGATGTGTTGCAATAAGGGTCAGGTTTTGCCACCAGATAAGGATGGCGAATGTTCTCCCAACAAGACTCAAACACCTCGGTCATGCCACCACAACATTTGGAGAAACGGGCATCGCAAATCTTGCCCTCGAAGGAGAGCACCTCTCCACGCGTGGCCTCAATCGCTTTGACCACATTGGGATTTGTCTGCCGCGTGATGCCCTGATAGCGTTGGCAATGGTCGTCGGCACACACATCAAAACCTGTATGTGATTGGCTGTCATACCATCGGATGATACGTCCTTCCGTCTTTTGTTCGTGAGCGGAGTGCCCTGCACGTGGGTTATCCATCATCCGCAGAAGCCAACTGCGCGAGATGACAGCGTGTGCCTTCAAGAGTTCGAGCGAGGCATTGGCGCTCATCTCGCTGCTGATGACACTGGTGAGATAGGTCTCGACAGGCAGCACATTCACAGCCCTCAGCATTCCCTCCTCTTCCTGCAACCGCAACGCTCCGCTGAAGGTCTGTTCCTCCCGACGCTCCCAATGGAAACCGATACCGATGGTCACGTCCTTCAAGGTGAAGGAAGCCCCTTCATCCTGTGGCGTGAAGACACAACCCACATCGGCCAGTGTGAAAGCGTGTTCACCTTCCACCTGTGCCTCACCACACCGATAAGGTGCATGAAACACCACTCGAAGTGTCTCAGCCCTCACGATGCCTACGCTCACAATCCGTTCTCGCTCCATCGCTTTTTCACGCTTGTCTGTCGACAAAGCGTCAGTTAAAAATTACCCCCCCCCCCTTGAATTGAACGATCATCGAAAGTTCGTCGTCAAGAGAGATTCCGCATTCCTGCAGAATGGACGAAGCCATCTCTGGAGTCATCCGATCGAAGTCCTCTTTGCGTGGCGTGATGAGCATGCCGCCCATATCGAGGGCACCAGGGCTGACCATCATTTGTTTCTTTCCTTTCTCGAAGTAACAGTCGGGACGGTGTTTCCTGCGTGGCAAGATGACGCTGACAATGCGTTCATATTCATCAGCCGTGCTCTTCTCCGACCAAGCCAGAATGTTCATCATCGGCTCTTCGTGCCCTTCAGGAACTGGCAAGGCTGAATAGACTTTGTCGAAAAGCACTTTGTTGGCATGAGGTGTGCGTGTGATGATGACGATGCCTGGGCAAAGATAGTTGCGAAGACTGAACACACCCGTGCTGTCGGCCACCAGGGAAAGATTCATCGCCTCCATATATTCCTCCTCGCTGATGGGCCAGATGCGTGAGAGCGCAGGTTTGTAGATGGTCGCCCAGTCACGCTCGATCGGCACCACGCCTCGGCTACCTGCCTGGAAGTGCATGTGGTCGGGTGCGCTGGCTCCGCAGTATGGGCCGTTATAGAACACAAACATCTCGTCCAACTGCGACGTAATTTCCATCATGTCCTCATAGTAATCACGGATTTGCTGCTTGCGATGATGGCGCAACGGAATGGTGAAATGTCTGGGAAGAATCGGGTTGGGATTGACCAGCAGATAATACTTTTTCAGGATCGGGCTGCTGATCTGCTCCTTCGGACGGTTCACCTCACACAAGAAACAAGGGCGACGCTTGATGCTCTCGGGATCCACTTTGGCGCCCGTAGAAACAATGCGTGCAGGATTGTGCTGCGCGATGAGGCGGCACTCTCCGACGGTCATCTCCAAGGTGGACACATTCTTCAGTTGTTCATAACACTTCCGTGCATCATCCCAGATGGGCAACTGCGACTCAAAGAGTTGGTTGACGGTATCATCGGTCACAGCACTCTGCCAATACTCGTTCAGTCGGCGGCGGTTGATAATCTCCATTGTGCGAAGACTGTCCTTGTAGATATTGTTGCGGTTCACCTGTTCGGGGGTCAGCGAGGCATCGCTGTTTCCCTCCCAACGACGGCAAAGATAGAGTTCGTCATAGATGCGTCCAATCTTATATTTTCGGCTGAAAGCCAAACCTACAGCATAGTCTTCGCCATAGGAGGTGTTAGGCATTCCAATCTTCCGAAGCAATGGAGTAAAGAATGCGCGTGGTGCACCCAATCCATTGATTCTTATTGCATTATTCTGACCATTTTCAGCAGTCCACTCACGGTGGTCAATCAATCCTGGAGGCAATGTTTCGAGTTGGAAGTTGCACATCCGATAGGAACCGATGACCATACCGCAATGCTCTTCGTAGAACTTGTCCACGATGCGCTGAAGGGTGTCGATGCCGCTGTACAGGTCATCGCTGTCGAGTTGAACAGCGAAGCGTCCGCATCGTGCATCGTTGAAAGCGAGGCTCCAGCAACCTCCGATGCCGAGGTCGCGATAGGCGGGAATGATGTGTACCACACGTGAGTCTTCTGACGCCAGCCGTTGGATGACCTCAGTCGTGCCATCGGTGGAGTGATTGTCCACCACCATCACGTTGAACTCAAAAGTGGTGTGCTGCGAGAGTGCGCTTCTGATGGCATCCTCGATGGTCTTCACGCGATTCCTCACTGGTATGATGACCGAAGCCTCCCGGTCGAAATCATAACGATCCACCGACACATCGGCAATGCTGTCGGGGTCGATGTAGGCACCGATCATCTTCAAGTGCTTGGTGCACACCAGTTCGCGTTCTTTCTGCACCTCACGATTGCGCGGATCGACATAGTCAAACTGCTTTTCGCCACTTGCTCTCAGATCGAGTTCTTCCTCCGTGTAGAGATATTCACGGATGTGGAAGAGCGAGGCATTACGCTTGCGGCGCAAGGAGAAGAGCTGTACATCATACCAACCCGAGAAGCGGTAAGCCGCCTTGGGGTTCTCCTCCACATATTTTCTCAGCGTGTCTGTCTTAAACAGCATCACCGAACCGAAATCGAAGTCGTCGCGCACACTGCCAAAGTAGAAGTCCATCGTGGGGCACTTCACCATCTCGCCATTCCTCATGGCATAGTGGTCGGCATACACCAACGCTGAATCCACGCTGTCGGCCACCGACTGCATGCGGCTGATGGCTTTGTAGCCAAAGGTGATGGGTGTCGGCTTCGCGCACACCAGCATGAATGGAGCCGTCGTGGCTTCCGTCATCTGTTTGACGGTGTTCGAGCTCAACACGTTGTCCACCCTCATCACCTCACACCCCATGAATGGGCACGGGGCATCGTTCGTCATCAGCACATAGATTTTCTTCACCAGAGGCTCCTCGGTCAGTTGCTTCAACGTCACCAACGTTGCAGCCTCGTTAGCATAAACCACAAAGGCGTCCATGCCATTACTCATGATATTATTCATAGTTTCTGTTATTTGGCAATTAGATAGCATTGCAAAGATAGGGAAAAGAATGGAGTCAAGCATCAGATTTCCTCCGTTTTTTACGATTATGGCTCATTTTTGTGCGTTTTTACGATAAAAATCCCTACCTTTGCACCCGATTTGCAAAAATCCGAGTGCCTGAACACCTCGTAAAAACAGGCGTGTATCCAGATTCACCACGTAAAAAACAAGCGAGTGCTTGACAAACCTCGTAAAAAACAAGAACAACCAATGACATTCAAAAAGCAAGTGAGCGTTTCCTTCATGCTGATGGGAATCGTTTTCTGTATCTGCCTCGTGGCAGCGAACATTCTCGAAACCAAAGTGTTCAAAGTGTGGGGACCCATTTCCCTGACGTGTGGTTTCATCGTTTTTCCAGTATCTTACATTCTCAACGACGTGATTGCCGAAGTGTGGGGCTATCGCAAGGCTCGTCTCATCATCTGGGTGGGCTTCGCGATGAACTTCTTCGTGATGGCGGTTGGCGGCATCGCGTGCATCCTGCCCCCCATCGACCCTGAAGCCGACAAGGCCTTCAAGCAGGTGTTCACGTTCGCTCCGCAAGTGGTGGTGGCGAGCCTCATCGCCTTCATCGTCGGCTCGTTCCTCAATGCGATGGTGATGAGCAAGATGAAGATGGCCGACCGCCACAAGGGTCATTTCAACTACCACTTCTCCATGCGCGCCATCCTTTCTACGGTGGCGGGCGAAAGTGCCGACAGCATCATCTTCTTTCCGTTGGCCTTCTATCTGTTCCCACTCATCTTCCAAGGCGCACCCAACCTAACCTTCGACATCATGCTTAGCGTGATGATTACACAGGTGGTTGCTAAGACGCTCTACGAAATCATCGTGCTGCCTCTCACCATCCGCATCGTGAAGTACGTGAAGAAGATGGAGGATACTGATGTATATGATGAGAACATAAGTTATAGCGCATTCAAAATCAAAGATATATAAAATGGGAAAACATCGTGAAGACGAGGGGCTTCAATCCCTCGGAAAGAAGACTGAATATCGTCAAGACTATGCGCCCGAGGTGCTGGAGACTTTCCAAAACAAGCACCCCGAAAACGACTACTGGGTGCAGTTCAACTGTCCTGAGTTCACCTCCCTGTGCCCCATCACTGGGCAACCCGATTTCGCTGAAATCCGTATTTCGTACCTGCCCGACCAACGCATGGTGGAGAGCAAATCGCTGAAACTTTACTTGTTCTCCTTCCGCAATCATGGCGACTTCCACGAGGACTGTGTGAACACTATCATGAAGGACCTCATCAAGCTGATGGATCCGAAGTATATCGAGGTGACCGGCATCTTCACGCCACGTGGAGGCATCAGCATCTACCCCTATGCCAACTATGGCCGTAAAGGCACAAAATATGAGGAGATGGCGGCCTATCGGATGATGAACCACGGAATGAGGTAGAAGTCGCCCCATAACCAGTAGTGGCGTTGACCCACAAGCGGCAGTGGAGGCAAGGGGAAGTTGACAATGCAGGAAAAAACAAACACGTTTGTTTTGTATTGTGCGCGGTTTTCACTAACTTTGCACCATGATTGAGAAGCATATAGTTTTGGAGGACATCGACCTCGTGACGTTCTACGGGGTGAACAATGTCCATTTGCAGATGATTAAGGCGCTCTATCCCAAGTTGCGCATTGTGGCTCGTGGCAATATCGTGAAGGTGATGGGCGACGAGGAGGAGATGTGTGCCTTCGAGGAGAACATTGCCAGGATGCAGGAGCATTGTGCCAAGTACAACTCGCTGAACGAGGAGGCCATCCTGCAGATTGTGAAGGGAGAGCATCCGCAAGGTCATGCGGCGGATGGAAGTGCCATCTGCTACAGCATCGTCGGCAAGCCCATTGCTCCGCGTTCGGAGAACCAGAAGATGCTGGTGGATGCCTACTACGGGAACGACATGCTCTTCGCCATCGGCCCTGCCGGCTCGGGCAAGACGTATGTGTCCATCGCTTTGGCAGTTCGCGCTTTGAAGAACAAGGAAATCCGCAAGATTATCCTGTGTCGTCCAGCGGTGGAGGCAGGCGAGAAACTGGGTTTCCTGCCTGGCGACATGAGGGAAAAGATTGACCCGTATCTGCAACCGCTCTACGATGCCTTGCAGGACATGATACCTGCGCAGAAACTCACCGAGTATATGGAACAGAACGTGATTCAGATTGCCCCACTCGCTTTTATGCGCGGTAGGACACTGAACGATGCGGTGGTTATCCTCGATGAGGCACAGAACACGACCACTCAGCAAATCAAGATGTTCCTCACGCGCATGGGACAGAACACGAAGATGATCATCACGGGCGACCTGACGCAGATTGACCTGCCACGCAACGTGAAGAGCGGATTGAAGGAGGCAAAGGAGGTGCTGAAAGATGTGAAGGGCATCGCTTTCGTGGAAATGGATGAACGAGACATCGTGCGCCACAAACTCGTGACCCGAATCGTGGACGCTTACCACAAATATGACATCACTAAAATTCAACAATATGAACTCTTTAACAAGGACTGATTTCAACTTCCCCGGACAGAAGGAAGTGTATCACGGCAAAGTCCGTGACGTGTACAACATCAACGACGACCTCATGGTGATGGTCGCTACCGACCGCATCTCTGCTTTCGACGTAGTGCTGCCCAAGGGCATCCCCTTCAAGGGTCAGGTGCTCAACCAGATTGCAGCAAAGTTTCTCGACGCATCGGCCAACATCGTGCCCAATTGGAAACTCGCCACTCCCGACCCAATGGTGACAGTGGGCTTGAAGTGTGAAGGTTTCCGCGTGGAGATGATTATCCGCGGCTATCTGACAGGCTCCGCATGGCGTGAGTACAAGGCTGGCAACCGCACTCTTTGCGGCATCACGCTGCCTGAGGGTATGAAGGAGAACCAGAAGTTCCCCAAGCCCATCATCACCCCAACCACTAAGGCTGACGAGGGTCACGACGAAAACATCTCGAAAGAGGAAATCATCGCTCAGGGCCTTGTGAGCAAGGAAGACTATGAGGTGATGGAGAAGTACACCTACGCCCTCTTCGAACTCGGCACCAAAATTGCCGCCGAGAAGGGACTCATCCTCGTGGATACGAAGTATGAGTTTGGCAAACGTGACGGCAAGGTGTATCTCATCGACGAGGTACACACCCCCGACTCTTCCCGCTACTTCTATGCCGATGGCTACGAAGAGAAGTTCGCCAAAGGTGAGCCTCAGAAGCAACTCTCCAAGGAGTTTGTGCGCCAATGGCTCATCGACCACAATTTCATGAACCAGCCAGGACAGGTGATGCCCGAAATCACAGACGAATATGCACAATCCGTCTCCGACCGCTACATCGAACTCTACGAACACATCATCGGCGAGAAGTTCGTGAAAGCAGAAGGAAATGAGGACATCGCTGCCCGCATCGAAAAGAACGTGTTAGCTTATCTTGCTAATAAATAATTCACATTGATGTCTAAGGAATTCAGGAATAAAGGAATGGATAATAGATTTTGTACAGTTTTCCTTTATTCCTGAATTCCTTAGAATATAAAAACAGCCATGTACGAACAGGAGCAGATAAAGCCATACGGCGAAGAGGGCACAAAACGTGAGCAGGTGGAGCAGATGTTCGACAACATTGCCCACTCTTACGACACCCTCAACCATACCCTCAGCTTTGGAGTGGACAAAATCTGGAGGAACAACGCCATTGACTATCTGCAACCTTTCTTCTCCTCCCCTCTTGGGGGAGGTCGGGAGGGGGCCATACTCGACATTGCCACAGGCACTGGCGACTTCGCTATCCGTGCTGTTCAAAAACTGAACGCCCACAAGGTAGTGGGCATCGACATCAGCGAGGGGATGATGGCGATTGGTCGGGAGAAAGTGGAGAAACTCGGACTTTCCGACCGAATCACCTTCCAGAAAGAGGACTGCGCGAAGATGTCCTTCCCCGACAACTCCTTTGATGCCGTCATTTCCGCCTTCGCCCTCCGCAACTTCCAGAATCTTGACGAGTGCCTCAAGGAGATGCACCGTGTGCTGAACGAGAACGGACACCTGTCCGTCATCGACCTCTGCGCTCCCGTCTCCTTCCCCATGAAGCAACTCTTCTGGCTTTACAAAAAAGCGGTTATGCCCACATTAGGAAAACTCCTCTCGAAAGACAAAACCGCCTACACCTACCTGCCCGACACGATGGATGCCGTTCCCCAAGCGGAACGCATGCAGCACATCATCCAACAGGCAGGTTTCCACAACGTAAACTTCCGTCGCCTCGCTTTCGGCATGTGCATTCTTTATACAGCAGAAAAATAAAGATGATATGACCGAACAAAACGACACACATCGTATGGGGTGCCGCAATTATAGAAAAGTATATATTTTTTCAGGCATTGTGTCGCACGAAAGACTCTTGGTGGAAAATACAATAATATATTGTACCTTTAAACAATGGAACAGAATCATGAACAAGAAAACCATCATCACCGTGCTGTTCGCCATCATCGCTCTTGCCGCAAACGCGCAACTACTCTTCCGTATTAGCGGCAACGGCTTGACTGCTCCGTCTTATATCGTAGGTACATACCACATCGTTGATGATTCGTTTGTGGATTCTATTGTTGGCATCCGTCAAGCCTTAGCCGACTGCCAACAGGTCTATACCGAAGTACTAAAGGCCGATTTGACAAGCGCAGACAGGCTTGCCCTCAAAAATGCACAACTGCTGCCCGAAGGCATGACTATTGACAAACTGCTTTCGTCCGAAGAGATGAACCGCCTGAACGCTTTTGTCAAGAGAATAATAGGCACAGACCTAAACAATCCGCAACTGGAATCCCTCTGCCATTTGACCCCTACTACCTTAAGCCTAAATCTTTCGTTACTCATCTTTGCCAAGAAAAATGCAGGTCTAATGAAAAGCGGCACGTTTATTGATGATTTTTTTCGGAAGGAAGCAAGTAAACAAGGAAAGGACGTGGGTGGACTTGAAACTATGGCCTTTCAGTTGAAGTTAATTTATGATGTCTCATTGGAAAAGCAAAAGGAGGCGCTGATGTGTATGGTGGACAATGGTGAAATCATGGAGAAATTAGAAGAAGACATGGCACAGGCCTACTTATCACGTGACCTCAATAAACTGAAAGAGATATTAGATAGGAAAATGGCTATCTGTGCTTCGCCAGAAGAGAGTGCCGCTATGCTTGACAACCGCAATGCCGACTGGCTGACAAAGATGCCTGACATTATGCAGGAGAAACCAACTCTTTTCGCCGTGGGCGCGGGACATCTGCTTGGAGAAAATGGCGTTCTAAACCTGCTGCGCAAAGCAGGATATACGGTGGAGCCTGTGCAATAAAGCAACCTGTTGCGACGATTTAAAAACAAATAAAACAAACTGAAACATGAACACATACGGACTTATCGGTTACCCCCTTGGACATTCCTTTTCTCGCAAGTTCTTCACGGAGAAGTTTGAGAAGGAGGAGATTAATGCGCAGTATCTGAACTTTGAGATTCCAAGCATCGAGGAGTTTCCTAACATCATCAAGAACAACCCCGAGTTGAGAGGGCTGAACGTGACCATCCCCTATAAGCAGCAGGTGATGCAGTATTTGGATGACATCAGCGAAGAGGCAAAGGCGATTGGAGCAGTAAATGTGGTGAAGGTTGGTAAAGAAGGTTTGACCGGTTACAACAGCGATGTAATTGGTTTTGTCAACAGCATTAAACCGTTGTTGAAGCCTCACCACAAGAAGGCGTTGATTCTCGGTACGGGAGGTGCATCGAAAGCCATCCGCTACGGATTAACGGAGAAGTTAGGTTTGGAAACGTTGTTCGTCAGCCGTTCTGCTCGCGAAGGCATGATTACTTATGAAGATATCACCTCTGAAACCCTACAAGAATACGAAGTCATCGTCAATTGTTCCCCTGTCGGTATGTTTCCCCATGTGGACGAGTGCCCTGCTCTCCCCTATGAGATGATGAACGAGAACAACCTCCTTTACGACCTCGTTTACAATCCTCTCGAAACACTCTTCATGAAACGTGGTGCTGCACAAGGAGCCACCGTGAAGAACGGGCTTGAGATGCTGCATCTGCAAGCCATTGCCTCGTGGGAGTTCTGGGGCAATGGAAACTGACAAGAAATCAACAATCTTATATCAACCATTAAAAACTAAGCCAATCATGAAGAAACTTTTATCAAGCATCGCCTTGTATCTGTGTGCCCTTTGTGGTGTACAAGCGCAGATAGCAGGAAACGAGTGGTATGACGGTTCCATCGAATACTCTGCCCAGAAGATAGCAGGAGGAAAAATCCAGATGAACGCAATGGCAGAAGGCGAGGAACATGAATGTGTGCTGGTGCCCATCGCCGGCAAGACAGAAACCTACCGTGTGACTGATGGAACCAATGGTTATGTGAACAAGTACAATGGCATGACAGCCAAACACATCATAAAAGATGGATGGGATGTCATCTGCTTCTACAACAACAAAAACCTGTTGGTGGCGCTGATGGAGAATACGAAAAATTTCGTGATGCACTACGAAAAGGTGACTGTGGACAGATGGAAACAACAAGTGGTGGGCGACTACGTGTACCAAGACGCTAACATCCATGTGACCTGCGGCAGCCAAAACATCACCGTGAATGACATGACCATACCTTACGAAGTCGTCACTTTCAACGGAGGAGCAACTGGCTATGTTGAAATCAAAAACACAGGCACTGAGTTGGATGGTGTATGGGAAGTCATCCCCACCGTCGATGGCATTCATGTCTACGCCATTCAGACAGGCGAGTTCTTTAGTGATTGGCACCGCAGTGGCTTCGACATCCGACTGACAGAATCCAATCCCAATGTGGGACGTTTCGACTACGCCACAAGAAACTTCCTGACCTGCAAGTTCTTCCGCCATTACAAGAAGTCCACCTTGCGACTCATGCGTAACGCCATCATGGCACGCAACGGCTACCGCTTCCAGTCGAAAGACTTACAGGAATACTTCGGCAAAGAACCTTGGTACAAACCAGCCGCCTCCAACGATAAAATCAAACTCTCGTTCATCGAACTACTGAATGTGGAACTCATCAAGGCTGAGGAAGAAAACCCCAATCACGACGACTACGTAACGGAGGAATAAAAAACATGAAGAAGATTCAATCCTGCATACTCCTGTGTCTGTGTGCCCTCAGCATGCAGGCACAGACATTAAATCAACAGGGAAACGCCATCGAGCAGATGGTGCCTGATGGTTGGGAACACGAAGAAGCACAAGGGGACTTAAACAAGGACGGCATCAACGACCTCGTAATCTTGGCAAAACCCAACTTCAAGGAAAACATGAAGACCCGCGATGATGGTTACGTGTACAACTTCAACAAGTATATCCTTGCCATCTATTTCGGTCAACCAGAAGGTGACTTCCTACTCTGGAAGCAATACAAGGAACTGTTCCCTGCCAACGATGAGTGGAGCAGCGTGGACGTTGAACTCAACATCAACGAACGTGGCGCACTCAACATCGAAACCTCCCTCTTTTCCAGCGGAGGCAGTTATGGCACTGGAAGAACGAGATACACCTACCGCTACCAAAATGGCGATTTCTATCAGATAGGAATGGAAAGCATCTACATGATGCGCAACACGGGAGAAATGACTACCGTCAGCGAGAACTATCTGACTTGGAAGCGTCAAACCATCAAGGACAACGCTTTCGAAGAAGTCAAGAAGAAGGAGACTTGGAGCAAGATGCCTAAAAAACCTTTGGAAAAGTTAGGAGATCATGAACTTTAGTGGATGGCCTCCTCAATTGTTTGCATCATTTCTTCCACACTCAAGCGGTCGGCATCCAACCAATGGATGTCTGTATCGTGCTGATACCAAGTCATTTGCTTCTTTGCATAGACACGAGTGTTCTTCTTGATGCGCTCCACGGCCATCGGTAATTCCCACTCACCATCCAGCACCTTGAACAATTCCTTGTAACCCACTGTGTTGAGGGCATTGAGGTGCCTGAGCGGGTACACTCTTTTCGCCTCTTCCATGAATCCATGCTCCATCATCCAATCCACACGTTGGTTGATGCGTCGGAAAAGATGTTCACGTTCTCTCCGCAACCCGAACTTGACGATGCGGAAAGGACGTTCTTTGTGGATATTCGTGCGGAAAGAAGTGTAGGGCTTACCTGTCATGTAGCAGATTTCCAAAGCATGCACCACACGTTTGTGGTTCTTCTTATCCACAATCTCATAATATGCTGGATCTAACAGCTTCAGCTCTTGCAGAAGAGGCTCAAGACCTTCATTCTCAAATCGTTCACAAAGCATTTGACGCGTTTCTTCATCTACCGTCGGAATGTCATCAATCCCTTTCGTCACCGCATCTATGTACATCATACTGCCTCCTGAAAGGATGAGCGTATCGTGCTCTTTGAAGAGTTCGTCCAACAGCAAGAGCACATCTTTCTCATACTCGGCCGCACTATAGTAAGCATCCAGGTCGAGTGTATGCACAAAAAAATGCCTCACCCGCGCCAATTCCTCAGCGGTAGGTGAAGCTGTACCAATTTCTATGTCTTTGTAAATCTGACGCGAGTCGGCATTGATGATGGGGCAACCCAAACGTTCAGCCAACTGAAGGCTCAATTCCGTCTTGCCAACGGCTGTAGGTCCCAAAAGAACGATGAGGGTCTTAGAACTCATCGCTGATGTCGAAACCTTCAAGGTCGATTTCGTCACTATCAATCTCGTCGCCAAACATGGTGTCATCATCCATGATGGCAGCGTTGTCCACAATCGGATTGCGGGCAAACATTTCATCGAAGTCAAGTGCCTGCACTGGAGGTTCACCCAACGAGCGTGTTATCTTGCCTTCTTTCAGATTCTTACCAGTTTTGATTTCTGACAATTCGATAAAGAACACACGGTCAGACAATGGGTCGAAGGTGTAAAGCAGATGCTGCTTCTCGTCTTCGAGGAAGTCGGAAAGAGCCGTTTCTGCCATAATGAAGTTATCCTCATCTGCCTCAGTGTCCATCTCCTCAAGCGTGATCTCTTGTCCTTTCTCCCAACCGTTCTCACAAATCGTAAACGAAGTGAGCTGGTTGTCCTCATAGTTGCATGCCCGAAGAATCAGTTTGTGCAGTTCCAGAAACTTGGCATCGGCATCAATCTGGATTTCTCGCATGAAGCCTTCAGCCTCATCAGAGATAATGGTGAATCGATAAATCATACGCCCACTTTTTTATCGGATAATACCACGCTGTGAATTGGAAACGAAGTCTATGATATACTCTATTTCCTTGCTCATCGGCACTTCAGCCTTGATAGCAGCCATCGCCTCATTCACAGTAAGATTGCACTGATAAATCAAACGATACGCATGTGCGATGTTGTCAATCATCTCACGACTGAATCCACGACGACGAAGACCGATAATATTCAGTCCTGCATATGCAACAGGTTCACGACCTGCAATCACGAAAGGAGGAATGTCCTTACTGGTACGAGTACCACCCTGCACCATCACATAACCACCAATACGGCAGAACTGATGCACCAGCACGACAGCAGAAATGATGGCATTGTCATCCACAATGACTTCTCCAGCCAACTTGGTGGAATTACCCATGATGATGCCACTACCAAACACACAGTCGTGAGCGATATGGGCATTCTCCATAATGAGGTTGTTGCTACCCACGATGGTCTTACCTTTGCTGGCAGTACCACGATGAATCGTCACATTCTCGCGTATCGTGTTATTGTTACCTATTTCTACAGTGGTTTCCTCGCCCTTGAACTTCAAATCTTGAGGAACAGCACCAATCACAGCACCAGGGAAAAACGTATTTCCATTTCCCATGCGAGTACCTGAAAGCAATGTCACACTGTTCATCAGCACATTATTATCACCCACAACCACGTTCTTGTCAATAAAACAGAACGGTCCAATCTCACAATTCTCGCCTATCTTTGCCTCAGGGTCAATGAAAGCTAAAGGACTAATCTTCGCCATATTTTTGTATCTTATTTGTTCTTAACAATTTGTGCCGTAAATTCTGCCTCGGCAGCTACCGTTTCGCCCACAAAGACGAGACCTGCCATCGTGGCAATACCACGACGCAGAGAACCTATCATCTTCACTTTGAAAATCAGCGTATCGCCAGGCACTACCTTGCGGCGGAACTTCACATTGTCTATCTTCAGGAAATAAGTTGACCAGCGTTCAGGTTCTTCCACATTGCTCAAGACGAGCAAACCGCCTGCCTGTGCCATCGCTTCAACAATCAACACGCCTGGCATCACAGGTTCTTGAGGGAAGTGACCAGTGAAGAAAGGTTCATTGCAGGTCACATTCTTAACTGCCACAATTTCAACATCATCCACTGCAATCACTTTATCCACCAACTGCATCGGATAGCGGTGAGGGAGCAAGTGACGAATCTTGTTCACGTCCATCAACGGCTCGTTGTTTGGATTATAGTCAGGGCATTGCACCTCGTGCTTCTTGATGTCCTTCTTTATCGCGCGCGCGAACTTATTATTTATTGTATGACCAGGCTTCGTGGCGATGACACGTCCCTTGATGGGTTTGCCCACAAGTGCCAAGTCACCAATGATGTCAAGCAGTTTATGACGTGCTGTCTCGTTGTCCCACGTAAGAGGCTTGTGGTTGATGTAACCCAAACGTGTGGCATCCATGTGAGGAATACCAAGTGTGTCAGCCAACTTATCGTAACGTTCCTGAGGAAGTTCCCTTTCATAGATAACAATTGCGTTATCGAGGTCACCACCCTTGATAAGTCCAAGGTTGAGCAGAGGTTCTATCTCACGCACAAAAACAAAGGTACGTGCCGATGCAATCTCTGTGGGGAAGTCAGCAATGTTGTCGAGGTTGGCAAACTGGTTGTCAAGAATCTTCGAGTCAAAGGCAATCTGTGCGTTCACACAGAAGTTGTCGTCTGGCAAGAGAATGAGATGTTCTCCATTCTCGTCCTTCACTTCCATCTTTTGCTTCACCACATAATAGTCCTTCTTGGCATTCTGCTCTTGCAATCCCACCTTCTGAATCTCCTCCACAAAAGGCAATGCGCTGCCATCAAGAATCGGCATCTCAGGACCATCCAACTGAATCAGGCAGTTGTCTATACCGCTGGCATAAAGTGCCGCCATTGCATGCTCAATGGTGCTAATCTTGATATCGCCTTTTACAAGAACGGTGCCACGTTGAGTGTCACCTACCAAGTCAGCGTTACAATCGATGATGGGCTGACCTTCTATATCTGTCCGTTGAATTTTGTATCCGTGGTTCTCTTCAGCTGGGTTGAACACAGCCGTGATAAACTGGCCGGTGTGCAGACCCTTACCTTTCAGGGTGAACGATTCCTTCAGGGTTTGTTGATGTTGCATTTATTTGTTGTTTTTGAGTTCTGCTAATTCTTTCTTCAGCGCAGCTACTTCCTTCATCATGTCGGGAAGATAGTTGAGCGCTGCCATGTTCTTGGCGAACTTCTTGTGATCCACAGCAGGATAGCCCATCAGCGTGGCACCACCTTTCTTGGCCAGATTGCCACCAGCAAGACCCGCCTTGGCACCAAATATAGTGCGGTCACCCACTTTCAGATGTCCGGCAATGCCGACCTGTCCAGCCAGCATGCACCATTCACCGACTTTCGAACTGCCTGCCACACCCACTTGAGCCGACATGACCGTGTTCTGTCCCACTTCCACATTGTGTGCAATCTGCACGAGGTTGTCCAGTTTCACGCCCTTATGAATGATTGTGCTACCCATTGTCGAGCGGTCGATGCATGTGTTGGCACCAATCTCCACATTGTCCTCGATAGTCACGATACCAATCTGAGGAATCTTGTCATATCCGTTTGCTGTAGGCGCAAAGCCGAAGCCATCAGCACCAATCACACAGCCGGCATGCAGAATGCAGTTGTTGCCCACGATGCAGTCATGATAAATCACAGCATTGCTATATATCTCCGTATTGCTGCCCACCTTGGCATTCCGTCCGATGGTGGCATGCGGATGAATCACGGTGCCGTCTCCAATCTCCACTCCTTCCGCGATGGCCACGAAAGGACCGATGTAGCAATCTTTGCCTATCTTGGCAGAAGGATCAATGAACGCCAGCGAATCGATGCCGACACGTTTCTGCTGCATGCTCTGGTAGAGTTGCAGCAACTTGGCCACCGACTCATAAGCGTTGGCAACACGAACGAGTGTCGCCTTCACCTCTTGAGTGGGCTGAAAATCCTGATTGACGAGCACGATGCTTGATTTCGTCTCGTAAATATAATGTTCGTATTGTGGATTGGCGAGGAACGAAAGCGCACCTTCTGCACCCTCTTCAATTTTTGCGAATGTGCTGATGGTTGCATCCGGATTTCCCTCCACTGTTCCACCCGTGAAACCTGCTATTTGTTGTGCGGTAAAAACCATTTAGTTAGTTTGAATTACAAAATCTGTTTGCAAATTTAGGAAAGATTTTCGACATAAAGGCAATTTCTTCCAATTTTTCACTACCTTTGCACCATAAAAATAACAAATAGACAAAAATTATCACCAAAATGACGATTGACAAACGACAAAGATACATGATGCGTGGTGTCAGCGCGGCCAAAGAAGACGTGCACAACGCCATCAAGAATATCGACAAAGGTATCTTCCCACAAGCTTTCTGTAAAATCATCCCCGACATTCTCGGAGGCGACCCTGAGTATTGCAACATCATGCATGCCGACGGTGCTGGAACGAAGTCCAGTTTAGCATATATGTACTGGAAGGAGACGGGCGACCTCTCCGTTTGGAAAGGCATTGCACAGGATGCGCTTATCATGAACACCGACGACCTGCTGTGCGTGGGTGCCGTTGATAACATTCTCGTTTCCAGCACGATTGGCCGCAACAAGATGCTCATTCCTGGCGAGGTGATTTCTGCCATCATCAATGGCACCGATGAACTCCTGGCCGAGATGCGCAAGATGGGCATCGGCATCTATGCAACGGGTGGTGAGACAGCCGACGTGGGCGACCTCGTGCGTACCATCATTGTCGACAGCACCGTCACTTGCCGCATGAAGCGTAGCGATGTCATCAACAATGCCAACATCCAGCCAGGCGATGTCATCGTTGGCTTATCTTCCTGTGGTCAGGCCACTTACGAAAAAGAATACAATGGTGGAATGGGCAGCAACGGACTCACCTCCGCCCGCCACGATGTCTTTGCCAAGTATCTGGCAGAGAAATACCCCGAATCCTTCGACAAGGCTGTGCCCGACGAACTCGTCTATTCCGGTTCTTACAAATTGACCGACCCTGTGGAGGGCGCACCCATCAATGCTGGCAAACTCGTCCTCTCCCCCACTCGCACGTATGCCCCAGTGGTGAAGAAGTTGCTCGACGAGATGCGTCAAGACATTCACGGCATGGTGCATTGCACGGGCGGTGCACAGACAAAAGTGCTGCACTTCGTGGGCGACAACTGCCGTGTCATCAAGGACAACATGTTCCCCGTTCCCCCACTCTTCAAGGCCATCGCCAAAGAGTCAGGCACCGACTGGGCAGAGATGTACAAAGTGTTCAATATGGGACATCGCCTCGAAGTCTATCTCTCACCCGAAAATGCAGAAAAGGTCATCAGCATCAGCAAGTCGTTCAACATTGATGCTCAGATTGTTGGACACATTGAAGAGGGCAAGAAATCACTCACGATTAAGTCGGAGTTCGGCGAGTTCAACTATTAAGAGAACACGCCACCAACACTCGGCATGAACACTACGTAAATGTAACATTTGTAACACACCCAATGTTACATTTGTAACAGTTACAGTGTTACACTTGTAACAGTGGAGGTGTTACATCTGTAACAGTGTAGATGTTACAAGTGTTACACCAACAGGCAGTCATTTGTACCACAACAACAAGCGAAGAATGGAAAATAACACAATACTCAACAAGTTGGAAGGGTTGGTACCTCGCTTTGAAGAGGTTTCGACCCTCATTACTGACCCCAATGTCATTGCCGACCAGAAGCGATATGTGCAGCTGACGAAGGAATACAAGAACTTGGAGGACATCATGAAAGCCCGCCAAGAGTACATCAATGCGGTCAAGGGTTTGGAAGAGGCGAAGGAGATGCTCACGATGGAGGATGACCCAGAAATGAAGGAGATGGCACGTGAGGAAATTGCTGCCAATGAGAAGCGCATCCCAGAACTGGAAGAAGAAATCAAGCTGTTGCTCATTCCTGCCGACCCTGAAGACAGCAAGAACGTGACGCTCGAAATACGTGGTGGAACAGGC